>JBKBJT010000212.1:0-501 GCA_046294345.1 Ferrovibrio sp. | reverse complement strand
GCATCGAGCCGTGTCAGGCCGGCATCGGCGCGGGCCCCCGCCTGCGCCAGCCCCTGCAGGGCCTGCTCCATGACACCGATGCGCGCCGCAAGGTCGGCCGGGGTGTCGAAGCGGGGCCGGCGCAGCAACAGCACCAGCAGCAGCACGGCGTTGATCAGGCCCAGCCCGGCGAGCATGAGGGTGTCGGGGGTCATCGGGATCTCCCTGTTTGGCGTTCGCGGCGTGCGGCAGCCGCCCTGCCGTCGCCAGCCGGCGCTACGTTAGCATAGTGCGGAACATTCAAAGGTTTGTCATTTCACGGGCCGAATCATGACGATGGTCGCGATGACGGAGGGCCGTGCGGCGCAGCCGCCGCGCGTGCTGGTGGTGTTGGGCATGGGCGGAACGATCGCGGGCCGCGCCGCCAACGCGCAGGATGTGGTCGGGTATCAGGCCGGGGTCGTGCCGGTGGCCGACCTGTTGGCGGGGTTGGTGCCGCCCGAGGGCATGCGGCTAGAGGCC
>JBKBJT010000211.1:0-503 GCA_046294345.1 Ferrovibrio sp. | reverse complement strand
GGAGGAGGGGGGGGCGAGGTCAGCGCAGCGCGAAGGCCTCGTGGTGGATGCGCCGCGGGCATTGGCCGGACGCGCGCAGGTCGGCCACGAGGGCGTCGCGCAGGCCGGCCGGCCCGCAATAAAACAGCTGGGCCTCGCGCAGCGGGAAGGGGGCGAGCCGGGCCAGGCGCTCGGCCGTCAGGCGCAGCAGGCCCGCGGGCGTCGCGACCTCCGCCCAGTCCAGGACATCGACGATCTCCCGCCCATAGGCGCCGGCATTCATCGCCACGGCGCCACCCAGGCCGCCCGGAATGCCGCAGAGGAATTCGAGGCCGGCGAGGCCCGCCGAGGCTGCATGTTCCGCCACCACCGCATCCAGCGCCGCGGCGCCGGCATAGATCGTGGCCCCGTCGCGCGTCTCGATCTTCGCAAAACCGGGCCCCAGGCGCACGCAAACGCCGCGCACGCCGCCGTCGCGCACGATGAGGTTCGATCCGACGCCGATGGGCGTGACGGGAATGTGC
>JBKBJT010000210.1:0-503 GCA_046294345.1 Ferrovibrio sp. | reverse complement strand
GAGGCGCGGGCGGACGTGGAGCCGAAGCCGGAAAAGGTCGAAGCCTGGCAGCCGTAGCGCAACCTTCATGGCCGGGCGTAGCCGTTCGAAGAACGGCGTTTTCAAACGCCTATGGCCCGGCCATCCACGTTTTCACGTTCAGCAGCAAGACATGGATGCCCGGCACAAGGCCGGGCATGACGAAATTCAAACACCCGTGCTAGACCCCGCAGACTCCTGCATCATCCGAAAGCCATGCCCCGCCTCCCCGCCCTCACCGATTTCCGCCGCATTGTCGTCAAGGTCGGCTCGTCGCTCCTCGTCGATTCCGCTGCCGGCCGGCTGCGCGAGGAGTGGCTGCGCGCGCTGTGCGAGGACATCGCCTGGCTGCATGGCGGCAACCGCGACCTGCTGGTCGTCTCGTCGGGCGCGATTGCACTCGGCCGCTCGGTGTTGAAGCTGCCGCGCGGCGCGCTGGCACTGGAAGATTCCCAGGCCGCCGCCGCCGTGGGTCAGATCGCACT
>JBKBJT010000209.1:0-504 GCA_046294345.1 Ferrovibrio sp. | reverse complement strand
CATTCCGACTGCCAGCCGCCGGCGAAACGCTCGTGCTCCCCCGCTCCGCCGGCGGCGATGGTCGCAAGGAACTGCGGGGCGAGCCCGGCCGCCCCGAGGATGGTCGCGGAAAGCGCCGGATTGCGCTTGTGCGGCATGGTGGAGGAACCACCGCGGCCGGGCGCCGCCGGCTCCAGCACCTCGCCGACCTCGGTCTGCATCATCAGGGCGACGTCGCGGGCGACCTTGGCCGCGGTGGCGACGAGGCCGGCCATGAGGCCGGCTGCCTCGAGGATGCGGTCGCGCTGGCTGTGCCAGGGCGTGTCCGGCAGGGACAGGCCAAGGCCCGCTGCCAGCAGGCGGGCCACCTCCGGCCCCTTGTCGCCGAGCGAGGCGAGCGTGCCGGCGGCGCCGCCGAACTGAAGGGCGAGGATGCGCGGGCGCGCCTGATCGAGCCGCTCGGCGTGACGCATCAGTGCGTCCAGCGTTCCCGCCATCTTCAGGCCGAAGGTGATGGGGAGCGCC
>JBKBJT010000208.1:0-504 GCA_046294345.1 Ferrovibrio sp. | reverse complement strand
TCCTCGCTGACGACCAGCACCGCACAGCCCGCCTCGCGCAGGGCGACGATCTCGCCGCGAATCTGCGCGGCCGCGCCCACGTCCACCCCCCAGGTGGGCTGCGACACGATGAGCACCGTCGGGCGGGCCTCGATCTCACGCCCGACGATGAACTTTTGCAGATTGCCCCCGGACAACGACTTGGCGACGGCATCCGGCCCCGCCGCTTTGACCCCGTAACGCGCAATGATGTCGTTGGCCTGGGCCCGCAGCGCTCCAAGCCGCAACCAGCCGCCGCGTCCCACGGCATCGCGGCGCGTCAGCAGCAGGTTGTGCGCCAGCCCCAGCGTGGGGACGGCCCCGCGACCCAGACGCTCCTCGGGAACGAAGTGCAGGCCCTGCCGGCGCCGCCGCCCCGGACCGGCGCGGGCGATGTCGCGCCCCGCCAGCCGGACCGAGCCCGCGGGGGCCGACGTCGTTTCGCCCGACAGCGCATGGAGCAACTCGCGCTGGCCGTTGCCCGAC
>JBKBJT010000207.1:0-505 GCA_046294345.1 Ferrovibrio sp. | reverse complement strand
CGGCTGATCGAGGAATTCCCGGAATACTACCCGATCTTCGCGCAGACCGAATTCGACTACAAGAACCGCTCGCCCGCCAACCGCTTCAACCGCAATCCGCTTCTGAAGCTGGACATCGGCGCCGACGGCCTGAAGACCGGCCATACCAGCGAAAGCGGTTATGGCCTTGTCGGCTCGGCCAAGCAGGGCAACCGGCGCATCGTCTTTGCCATGAACGGCCTGACCTCCGAAAAGGAACGCGCCGAGGAGGCCGAGCGCATCGTGTCCTGGGCCTTCCGCCAGTTCACCGAGAAGACCATCGTCAAGGCCGGCACCCGTGTGGCCGAGGCCGAGGTCTTCATGGGCGATGCCCGCGCCGTGGGCCTGGTGCCCGCGGCCGATGTGCGGCTTCTCGTGCCCGCGCTGGTGCAGGAAACCGTGACGGCCGACGTCACCTATACCGGCCCGCTGAACGCCCCCGTCGCGGCAGGGGCCGAGGTGGCGACGCTGATCATCCATGTCCCCG
>JBKBJT010000206.1:0-505 GCA_046294345.1 Ferrovibrio sp. | reverse complement strand
ATCCCGGTCTCGCCATCCGCGCCGTCGGCGACGAAGAGTTCGTTGCCGGGCCGGTGAAGGATCGCAGCCAAAGCGTCGTCGCGCATCAGCAGGCGCGAGGTCCACAGCCAGTCGAGGCCGATGGCGGCGTAGAAGGCGCGGTACCAGGCAAGGTCGGGCGCCGGGACGTGCCGCAACGCCAGCGGTTCGGCGATGGCCGATACCGGCCGGTCGCGCATCTCAAGATAGGTCACGACTGCGGCGATCTTGCCGTCGGGAATGTCGGTATAGCCGTCGAGATTGAGTTCGGTCATGGCCTGCCTGCTGTGGTGCGGTGGCTGTTGTGCCAGCGCCTGCACCGCAACACCAGTCGGAAGCTATTTCGCCTTCGGGTCCAGCGCGTCGCGCAGGCCGTCGCCGAGCAGGTTGAAGCTCAGCACGGTGATGAAGATGGCGAGGCCCGGGAAGATCGCCATCCACGGCGCGTTCGACAGGAAGCGCTGGGCGACGTTGAGCATCGATCCCC
>JBKBJT010000205.1:0-506 GCA_046294345.1 Ferrovibrio sp. | reverse complement strand
AGGCTCAGCAGGCGCAGCGTGTGGCCGGTGGGGGCCGTGTCGAACACCACGTGGTCGAACACATGGCCGGTGGCACTGCCCTCGCTGGCCAGCAACGCTGCAAACTCGTCGAACGCAGCGATCTCGGTGGTGCAGGCGCCCGAGAGCTGCTCGCGCACAGTGGCGCGCTCGTCGCTGGTGGCCGTGGCTTCGAGCTGCGCCAGCACACGCTGGCGGTAGGCCTCGGCGGCGGTGTCGGGGTCGATGTTGAGCATGTGCAGCCCCGGCACACCGGGCACGGCCACCGGCTGGTTGGACAGCGGCACGCCCAGCATTTCATCCAGGTTGGAGGCTGCATCGGTGCTGACCAGCAGCACCTTCAGCCCGCCATCGGCCAGCGCGATGGCCGCGGCCGTAGACAGCGAGGTTTTGCCCACGCCGCCCTTGCCGGTAAAGAACAAAAATCGCGTGGGCTGGGCCAGCAGGCCCAGAGAGACAGCGGTGGGGGCGGTGGCGGCGTGAAGAGG
>JBKBJT010000204.1:0-506 GCA_046294345.1 Ferrovibrio sp. | reverse complement strand
GATCCTGGTGCCGCTGTGGCGCGGCGCGCGGCTGGACCTGCTGCCCTGGCTGGTGGCGGGGCTGGTGGCCATCGCGGCGCATCGGGCCGCGCTGCCGGTGCCGGTGCCGCTGTTGGCCGGCACTTTTGCTGGCGCCACGCTGGGCGCCTGGCTGGAAATCCGCGGCCGAGGTGTCCGATGGAAGTAAGGCTGGATGTGCTGCTGGCCATCATCGGCATGGCGCTGGTCACCTATGCCAGCCGGGCCGGGGGCTATGCCGTGCTGCGGGCGGTGCGGCCGCCGGACTTCGTGCAGGTGCTGCTGCGCCACCTGCCGGGCTGCCTGTTCGTGGCCTATGTCGCGCCGCCGCTGCTGGCCGGGGGCTGGCCTGCCTGGATCGGCGCTCTGGTGGTGGTGACGGTGCAGATCGGCACCCGGAACCTCGGCATCGCCATCCTTTCCGGGGTGGGCAGCGTCTGGGGGCTGCATTGGGCCTTGCCGGTGCTGGGGCTCACGCCTTGACCCGC
>JBKBJT010000203.1:0-509 GCA_046294345.1 Ferrovibrio sp. | reverse complement strand
CCACGAGGAACAGCGTCGGCGCCTGCAGCGAGGCGGCCACCGTCTGGCCGAGCTCCACCGAGCGCTGCACCACGGTGCCCTTCACCGGCGAGCGGATCTCGGTATTGGCCAGATCCACCTCGATCTGCCGCACCACCGCCTCGCGCTGGGCCACGGTCTGCGGCACCAGCGCCACTGCCTCGGGGTCGAAGCGGTAGTGCGTGGGGTCCACCACCCGGTTGCCCAGCCAGGCTGCGATCGTCTGGCGCAACTGGCTCTCGGTGATGACGCCGGAATCCACCAACTGCTCACCCAGCTGGCGGTTCAGGCCCAAGCGCCGCTCGTCCACCTGCGCCCGCAACGCCTCGCGCAACTGCCGCTCGTCGATCAGGCCGGCCTGCACAAGCGCCTCCCCCACGTGCCGGGCGGTCAGCGCGCGCCCCTCCGGCCGGCGCAGCAACTGCCACAGCTCGGCCGGCGTGCGCGGCTGCGGGGAGTGGGCGGCGGTGCCGGGTTGCGGGTCGAGGGCG
>JBKBJT010000202.1:0-510 GCA_046294345.1 Ferrovibrio sp. | reverse complement strand
AACTGGCCGCCGGCATTGTTGACCAGATGGTCGAGCCGGCCGAAGCGCTCCCAGACCTCGGCGTGCAGCCTGTCGACATCCTCCGCGTCGCGGATGGTGGCTGGCCTGACGAATACCTCCGCGCCGATGTCGCGCAGGATGGCGGCGGTCTCTTCCAGCTTCTCCACCTTGCGGCCGCAGATGGCGAGTTTCGCGCCGAGACGCGCGCACTGGATGGCAATGGCCTTGCCGATACCGCTGCCGGCTCCCGACACCAGCACGACCTGGTCCTTCAGAAGGTCGTCGCGGAAGGTCAGGGGCGAGGTCAGGGGATCGCGGGCCGGCGGCCGGGTCGTGGGCAAGCTTCATCCTCCTCGGCGGGCCGGCGTGAAGCCGGCGGGCACGGGAACGGGGAAATCCATCAGCATCTGGGCGAAGGCCTTGCCCTGCGGATCGATGCGCAGCGAACCCACACCGCCGCCACCGAGGCAGTCGTGCAGCACGAAGTTCAGGGCGTGAATGCCGGGCAGA
>JBKBJT010000201.1:0-510 GCA_046294345.1 Ferrovibrio sp. | reverse complement strand
TAGCCGTGACCCTGGATTGAGCCGCATCGGCCCCGTCGGCCCGCGATCCCTCACCGGAACATGGCCTCAGGGATCGCCAGGGCGATCTGCGGGAAGACGATGATCACGAGGAGACACCCGGCCATCGCGAACCAGAACGGCAGCACGCCGCGAAAGATGGTCATCATCGGCACATCGTGCGCGACGCTCTTCACGACGAAGACATTCAGCCCGACCGGGGGTGTGATCATGCCCATATCGATGAGGATGACCGCGATGACGCCGAACCAGATCGGATCGAAGCCTAAGTCCATCATGATCGGGAAGAAGATGGGGATCGTGACCACGAGCATGGCGAGGCCGTCCATGAACATGCCCAGCACCAGATAGATGACGACGATCATGAACAGGACGCCGTAGGCGCCCAAACCAAGCGACGTCAGGGACTCTCCGAGTGTGGTGGGAACGCGGGTCAGTGCGAGGAACGGGTTGAGCACGCTGGCGCCGATGATGATGAGGTAGAGCATCGCG
>JBKBJT010000200.1:0-510 GCA_046294345.1 Ferrovibrio sp. | reverse complement strand
AGCAGCAACGACTTCCAGCATTCCCTCTACTGGACCACCGTTCAGTTCACCCAGCCGCTGATCTCGGTTGCCTTTGCCCTCTCCCTGATGGTCGCCATCGCGATGGACCTGATCAGCCAGTTGCGGCGCGAGGCACGCACCGACAAGCTCTCCGGCCTGCTCAACCGGGGCGGCTTCGAGGCCGCCGCCAGCGCTGCACTGAGGCGCAGCCAGGCCGGCAAGGGCCTGCCCGCCTGTCTCATCATCGCCGATCTCGACCATTTCAAGCAGATCAACGACACGTTCGGCCATTCGGTGGGTGATGCGGTAATTGGCCTCTTCGGGCGCCATGTCGCCGCCATGTGCAGCGACGATATGATTGCCGGGCGGATCGGCGGGGAAGAGTTTGCCGTGCTGCTGCCAGGCCATGAGATCCAGGCCGCGCGCCTCTTTGCCGAATCCCTCCGGGCCTGCCCGTGGGACTATTGGAGCGGCATGCTGCCGCCGAAAGTTGCCCCCAGCGTCAGCATC
>JBKBJT010000199.1:0-510 GCA_046294345.1 Ferrovibrio sp. | reverse complement strand
GGCGCCTGACCCAGCGGCGGCGCGATGCCGACCGGCTGCGGTGGCAAGACGCCCCAGTCAGCGTCACCCGCGGCGGCATGGCGTTGGGGGCTCTGGCCTTGCGGGTGGCCGGCTTGCGGCGCCGACCGATCGGTTGGCGCGCTGGGCGTGCCTTGCGGCGGCGCCGACGGCCACGGGGGCGTGATCGCGCTGCCTGTATCCTGAGCGCTGGCCGCTGCCAGGCCGCCGCGCCGGTGCGCCAGTGCCCACGGGGCCGCCGCCTGCAAATCGGCCCCGTCTATGGCAGTCTTACCGTGCCAGGCCGCATGCGCGCGCGCCGCTTTCAGCAGCGTCAAGTCGCCGCGCAGGCCGTCGGCGCCGCTTTGCAGCGCCAGCGCGCAGGCTTGCGCGATGAGGTCGTCCGACCATGTGAGCGCCCCCAGCGCTTGCCGCGCGCGCTGCAAGCGCTGCCGCAGCGCCTGCTGTTGCGCGGGGTAGAGGGCGACAAACGCCGCCGGGGCGGCTGCGAAG
>JBKBJT010000198.1:0-513 GCA_046294345.1 Ferrovibrio sp. | reverse complement strand
AGTAGGGCACGGCGATCTTGGCGAGGCAGGATGAGCAGATGAGGATGTGACCGCGCCGCGCGGCCTTCATGTGGGGGAGGGCGGGGCGGATGGCGTTCATGGTGCCGAAGAAGTTGACTTCGAAGATTCGGCGGAGTTCGGCGTCGGAGGTGGCGTCGACGGCGGACTCGATGCCGTAGCCGGCGTTGGCGTACAGGGAGTAGATGGAGCCGAAGGCCTCGATGGTGCGATCGACGAGGCGTTGGCAGGCGGCGGAATCGACGACGTCGGCCTCGACGGCGATGGCACGGCCGCCCTGGCGACGGATCTGCTCGGCGAGTTCCTCGCAACGGTCGATGCGGCGGGCGGCGAGGGCCACGGGCATGCCGGCGCGCGCGCAGGCGAGGGCTGTGGCGGCGCCGATGCCGCTGGAGGCGCCGGTGATGGCGATGGGGAGGCCTGTGAGATCACGGGGCATCATCGAGCATACTCCGCGGGGGCGGGAGGGGCGGGGGGCGGGAGGCGGGAGGGGCT
>JBKBJT010000197.1:0-514 GCA_046294345.1 Ferrovibrio sp. | reverse complement strand
GCTGCGCGGTGCTGGACACCTGGCGGCGGCGATGCTGTCATTGTGCGGCGCGGTCAGGCTGGTGGGGTCGCCGGCGGGGGTGCTCGGGAGGCGGGCGTGAGCGATCTGGTACAGGTGCGCAAGATCGTGCTGGTGGTGGAGGAGCTGCGCCACGATGGCGGTCCGCCCCTGGCGGTGCCGGTACTGAAGGGGGCGGCGCTGGCGGTGGTCCGCAACCCCTATGCCGGGCGCTACGAGCCCGAGGTGCAGCCGATGATGGAGGCGCTGAAGCCCCTGGGGCTTGAGCTGTCGAACCGGCTGGTGGCGGCGCTGGGCGGGGTTGGCGCCATCGAAAGCTACGGCAAGGGCGTGATCGTCGGCAGTGCCGGGGAGAGCGAGCATGGCGCGCTGTGGCATGTGCCCGGCGGCTATGCGATGCGCGCCGTCCTCGGCGGCGCCCGGGCGATCGTGCCCTCGGCGCACAAGCTGGGCGGGCTCGGCGCCCGGCTCGACGTGCCGCTGACCCACAAGGACG
>JBKBJT010000196.1:0-517 GCA_046294345.1 Ferrovibrio sp. | reverse complement strand
GTGTGCTGGTGCTGGGCGGCACCGGGTTTGTGGGGCGCTCGGTGTGCGAACAGCTGGTGCGTGCCGGCTGGCGCGTGACCGTGCCGACGCGCCGCGCGGTGAATGCGCGCAGTGTGCAACACCTGCCCGGGCTCGACGTGCTGCCCGCCGACGTGCACCACCCGGCCGAGCTGGCCCGCCTGCTGCCCGGCCACGACGCGGTCGTCAACCTGATCGCGGTGCTGCAGGGCAACCGGCGCCGCTTCGAGCAGGTGCATGTGACCTTTCCGCAGCGGCTGGGCGAGGCGATGCTGGCGGCCCATGTGCGCCGGCTGGTGCATGTCAGTGCGCTGGGCGCCGATCCCGCCGGGCCATCCCTCTACCAGCAAACCAAGGGCGAGGGCGAAGCCGTGCTGCAGCAGATTGCCACGGCCGGCTTGGCCTTGACCGTACTGCGGCCCAGTGTCATCTTTGGCGCCGAGGACCGCTTCCTGAACCTGTTCGCGCGGCTGCAGCGCAGCCTGCCGCTGGTACCGCT
>JBKBJT010000195.1:0-517 GCA_046294345.1 Ferrovibrio sp. | reverse complement strand
GGCCAGCAGCGCACGGGTATAGGGGTGCAGCGGCCGGGCGAAGACCTGGGCGACGGGGCCGCGCTCCACCACCTGCGCGGCGTACATCACCACCACGTCCTCGGCCACTTCCGCCACCACGCCGAGCGAATGGGTGATGAGCACGACGCCCATCCCCTCCGCCCGCCGCAGCTCCGCCAGCAATTCCAGGATGGCGGCCTGCACCGTCACATCCAGCGCCGTGGTCGGCTCATCGGCGATCAGCAGGCGCGGGCGGTTGGCGATGGCCAAGGCGATCATCACGCGCTGTCGCATGCCACCCGAGAGCTCATGCGGATAGCGACCGGCAAAGCGCGAGGGCTCCAGCCCGACCTTGGCGAGCAGGTCGCGCGCGCGGCCGATGGCCTCGGCCTGGGGCACGCCATGAACCTGCGGGCCGAAGGCGATGGAACTCTCGATCGTCAGGCGCGGATTGAGCGAGGCGTAGCTGTCCTGGAAGACCGTCTGCACCTGCCGGCGATAGTCGGACAGCGACAGG
>JBKBJT010000194.1:0-520 GCA_046294345.1 Ferrovibrio sp. | reverse complement strand
AGCGCCGCGGCCGGCCCCGCCCCCCATATCCGGGAGCGACGGGGCCGGCGGCCGGGCGTCAGGCCGGCAGCGCATCCTCGCCGTCGAGCACGGCGGCAATCGCGTGCACCACCGCGGCGATGCGGACGGCGGCCTGGATCTGCTCGGGCAGGATGCCATGCTGGCGCAGCACCTGCTCGTGGCTGTCGATGCACATGCCGCAGCCGTTCACCGCCGAGACCGCGAGCGACCACAGCTCGAAATCGGCCTTGTCCACGCCCGGCTTGGCGAGCGCCTGCATGCGCAGCTTGGCCGGCAGGGTCTTGTAGTCGGGCGCCGAGGCAAGGTGGACGAAGCGGTAGTAGATGTTGTTCATGCCCATCAGCGCCGCCGCCGTCTTGGCGGCCTGCAAGGCCTCGGCCGAGAGCGCGGGGGCGAAGGCGGCGGTGACCTTGGCGATCACCTCGGCATTGCGGCTGGCAAGGGCGGTGGCGATGAAGGTGCCGGCGCGCTGCTGGGCGGTCAGCGACGGCTCGGCCGC
>JBKBJT010000193.1:0-520 GCA_046294345.1 Ferrovibrio sp. | reverse complement strand
CCGGCACCTGGCGGCGCAACCCGGATGCCAAATGGGGCCGGGGCGGACTCGACCTGGCCGAGATGACCGCCCTGCAATCCTCCATCCTCGAAAGTGCTGCGCGACTAGTGAAGCCGGGCGGCCGGCTGGTCTATGCCACCTGCTCCCTGCTGGCCGCGGAGAATGAGGAGCGCATCGTCGCCTTCCTGGCCGGCCATCCTGATTTCAAGCAATTGTCAATTTTTGACATATGGCAGGAAACGGTCGGCACGGAGGCGCCACCGGAAGGTGCGGTTACTGGTTCCACCCTGCGGCTGACCCCGGCACGCCATGGCACGGACGGCTTCGTGGCTGCCGTTCTGGAGCGCGCACCGGCGGCTGAGGACGAGGCGGTGGAGGATGCGCCGGAGGATTGATCAGACAGCTGGCGTGATATCCGTCTGATCGAAGTCCCGCCCTTTGAAGAGCAGCTTCTCTCCTGTTGCCTTCGCCAAAGCATAGGCGAAAAGGTCACCGAAATTCAGCCCGGCGGCATAACGGC
>JBKBJT010000192.1:0-520 GCA_046294345.1 Ferrovibrio sp. | reverse complement strand
GTCTAGACCGAAAGACGATCGACTGGACTGCTCTCGAAGTTCAAGAAGCCGACGCTGACCCCATTCCGTTCTCGTTCATGACGGATGCGATCGTTACGCCCCAGATTGCATGTGGGATAACCCGAACCACCTCGGAAACCCACAGGATCATCAGGGACAATATCCATCGCTCCGCGATGTATTCCGGGCAGATTGAAGGAGTCGGGCCTCGTTATTGTCCCTCGATCGAGGACAAGATCAGTCGGTTCGGTGATCGCGATGGGCACCAGATCTTCCTGGAGCCGGAAGGGTTGGACGACGACACAGTTTATCCGAACGGTATTTCGACCTCCCTGCCAGAAGAGGTTCAGGAGCAGTTCATTCGGTCAATCCCTGGATTGGAGAAGGTTCGAATCCTTCAGCCTGGCTATGCGATTGAATATGATTTCGTTGATCCGCAGCAACTGGATCTGTCTTTGGCCGTCAAGGGTGTTACTGGTTTGTTCCTGGCAGGTCAGATCAACGGCACAACGGGGTATGA
>JBKBJT010000191.1:0-523 GCA_046294345.1 Ferrovibrio sp. | reverse complement strand
CTGCCCCGAAACTGGCGCCAATCTGAATAGTGATCTTTGGCACCGAAGCATTCGTCACCGCCTGGATCAGCTTTGACCCGTGCTTGACGATGCCCGAGGATTCAGCATCGACGCCGACCATGAAGCCGGTGGTGTTCTGCAGAAACAACAGCGGCGTTTGCGACTGGCAGCACAGCTGGATGAACTGGGCGGCCTTGGTCGCGCCCTGCGCATCGATCGGGCCGTTATTGCCGATGATGCCGACCTCACGTCCTTCGATCTCGGCATGGCCGCAAACGGTATGCAGGCCATAGCCGACCTTGAACTCGGTGAAGTCGCTATCATCGACGATCCGGGCGATCACTTCCCGGACATCATAGGGCTTGCGGTAATCGGTGGACACGATGCCGAGCAAATCCTCGGCATCGTAGCGTGGGCGGCGCTTTGTGGCTGCCTGCGCCGCGCGATCCCAGCGCAGTTTCCCCACGACCTCACGCGCCTGCCGCAGCGCGTCCGCGTCGCTCTCGGCAAGATAGTCGCCAAC
>JBKBJT010000190.1:0-524 GCA_046294345.1 Ferrovibrio sp. | reverse complement strand
GGCCATCGCCCGGGCTCTCGGCGGCACGGCGCCCGAAAAGGGCATGACGGGCCGTCTCGGCCTGACGGGCTGAGGCGTGGACATGCTCGCGCGCACGCCCCCCGAAACGCTTGCCGGCACCACCGGCCTGCTGGCTGTCGAGAATCTCTCCGTCAGCTATCGCGGCGTTCCCGCGCTCGTCGACGTGACCTGGACGGCGCCGGCCACCGGCCTCACGGCCATCGTCGGCCCGAACGGCGCCGGCAAGTCGACGCTGATCAAGGCCATTCTCGGCCTCGTACCCTCCACCGGCCGCATCACAATCGGCGGCCGGCCGTTCGACGAGGCGCGCGACGCCACGGCCTATGTGCCGCAGCGCGCCTCCGTCGACTGGGACTTCCCAGCCAGCGCGCTCGACGTCGTGCTGCAGGGCATGGTGCGCGAGCCCGGCTGGTTCCGTGGCTACGGCCGCGCCCGCCGCGACCGGGCGCTCGCCCTTCTCGACCGCGTCGGCCTCGCCGATCTCGCGGGACGGCAGATCGGCC
>JBKBJT010000189.1:0-525 GCA_046294345.1 Ferrovibrio sp. | reverse complement strand
ATCGGCGGCATGGGCTCGGTGCCGGGCGCCTTCATCGCCGCGCTGATCATCAAGATGCTGGAGGCCTTCGGCATCCTCATCTTCCCGAAGATCACGCTGGTCCTCGTCTTCCTGCTCATGGCGGTGGTGCTGGTGATCAAGCCTTGGGGCCTGATGGGCAAGCCGGACGTCGCCGCGGGCCGCGCCGTGCTGCCCGAGGGCATCCTGAACCTCAAGGCCTTCGGCCGTACCGAGACGGTCGTCTGGATCGTGCTGACCCTGGCGCTGCTTCTGATCCCGATCCTCGGCGACACTTACAAGGTGAAGGTCGGCATCGAGATCATGGTCTTTGCGCTCGCCGCCTTCTCGCTCAACCTCCTGATCGGCAATGGCGGCATCGTCTCCTTCGGCCATGCCGCCTATTTCGGCGTCGGCGCCTATGCGGCAGGCCTGCTCGTCACCGGCCCCCTGAAGGCTCCGATGGAACTGGCACTGGTCGCAGCCCCGTTCGCGGGCGGCCTCGCCGCCGCGCTCTTCGGCTATTTC
>JBKBJT010000188.1:0-526 GCA_046294345.1 Ferrovibrio sp. | reverse complement strand
TCGGGAATGGCTGCGATCCTCCATCCGGCGCTTCAACGCGTGCTCATCAGGGCGTCGCCGGCTCTGCCGCCCGTTGTTCCGGTCCCGCCCCATTTCCGCTTGCGGCGGATCTCGGTCGCGGAGATCGGGTTCAACCGATGATGCACGAAGGTCCATGCCGGCGGTGACGACATCACCAGCGTCCGGGCAGCTTGCTCCCGCGCCCGAAAACAGGCGAATCGCCGTGCCGCCAACGCGGCCAATGCCTGGTAAGTATAAGTCGGACGGTCAAAAACCGCAATTGGCACGAGATGAAAGATCTGTTGCCAGTCCTTCCAGGCCGCCATGCCGGCCAGATTGTCGGCGCCCATCAGCCAGACGAAGCGATAGGCCCGATACTGGTGCTTGAGGCGCTTCAACGTATCCGCCGTGTAGCGTGTCCCGGCCTTGAACTCGAAATCGGTTACGCGAATACGCGGGTGACGCGCTACCCGTTCGGCCTCCTTCATGCGGGCGGCGAAGGGCGCCATTCCGGCAGCGCTTTTCA
>JBKBJT010000187.1:0-528 GCA_046294345.1 Ferrovibrio sp. | reverse complement strand
CACCTTTAACGAGGTGGAGTTTGAAACCGGCCGGCGGGACATCGAAACCCGCGTCAGCTGTGATGTGCGCCAGGGCCGCGTTTCGTCGGTTTCCGGCATCCCGCAGACCCGCGGCCAGGGCAAAGGCCCACCTCCGGGGCGGCGCTGGTAACCTAGCGTAACCCTCCCTCTCAGTTGAGCGCCCCGGGCCTGGACCCCCGGGGCGCATGGCTTTGTTGACCCTGCGCGAGCTTGCCAAGGCTCGCGGAGTGGCTATTCAGTCACGCGGAAACAGCAAAATCTGACGGATTGAAGGAGCAGCGCGGCATGCACGATCTCATCGAGGCTCTCGAGCAGAAACGGGCCGATGCCCGCATCGGCGGCGGCCAGACCCGCATCGACAGCCAGCATGCCAAGGGCAAGCTGACCGCGCGCGAGCGTATCCAGGTGCTTCTGGATGAGGGCAGCTTTGAAGAATACGACATGTTCGTCGAGCATCGCTGCTCGGATTTCGGCATGGAAGACCAGAAAATCCCCGGGGACGGCGTG
>JBKBJT010000186.1:0-533 GCA_046294345.1 Ferrovibrio sp. | reverse complement strand
GGCGGTCTCGCGCAGATCGAGCGAAAGCCGCAGCGTGTCGAGCGCGTTACGCCATTGCTTGCGGGCAGCGAAGGCATTGCCGAGCACGCCCAGGCTTTCCGCTTCGAGCGCGCGCTCGCCGGCGCGGCTATAGGCGATATAGGCCGCGGTGGTGGCGCGGTCGTCGCGCCGCAGCCGGATGCCGCGCTGCTGCAGCAGCCGCTCCACCAGCACGACGCAATCATCCAGCACCGCCGGCAGCGCCAGCGGCTCCACGTAGCCGGCGAACTCGGTCGGGCGTGCGTGCTGCAGCAGCCGCGTGACGATCAGGCGGATGCGCTCGACTTGCGCGTCGATCAGCGCCAGCTCGGCCTGCACCGGTGTGGCCGCCGGCCCCAGCGTCTCGCGCACCAGGTCCAGGTTGCCCTGGATGACGGCGATCGGGTTGTTGATCTCGTGCGCCAGGCCGGCGCTGAGCTGGCCGATGGTGGCCAGCCGCTCGCTGCGGATGAGCTGCTGCTGCGCCTGGCGCAGCGCGGCGTGGCTGGCCTGCA
>JBKBJT010000185.1:0-534 GCA_046294345.1 Ferrovibrio sp. | reverse complement strand
CGGCGGTGGCACCTGCGGCTGCGGGGGGACCCACGCATGAACGCCCTTGCCCCGCCACGCGACACCGGACCCGGCGCGGCCTTGTCCCGCCGGGCGGTATCGACGGCGCACCCGCCGCTGGTGGACTCCTTCGGTCGGGCGATCACCTATCTCAGGCTGTCGGCGACCGACCGCTGCGACCTCCGCTGCTTCTACTGCATGTCGGAGCGGCCGGAGTTCCTGCCCAAGCGCGACCTTCTGACCCTGGAAGAACTCGACCGCCTCGCCTCCGCCTTCATCGCGCGCGGCGTCCGCAAGCTCAGGATCACCGGCGGCGAGCCCCTTGTCCGGCGCGGCGTGGTCGACCTGATGCACGAACTCGGGAGGCACCTTGCCACGGGCGCGCTCGACGAACTGACGCTCACCACCAATGGCAGCCAGCTCGTCCACCATGCGGCGGCGCTCGCCCGCGCCGGCGTGCGGCGCATCAACGTCTCGCTCGACACGCTGGACGCCGACCGGTTTGCGGCCATCACCCGACGCGGACGCCTGACG
>JBKBJT010000184.1:0-534 GCA_046294345.1 Ferrovibrio sp. | reverse complement strand
CGAGATGCCGAGTGTGCGCTTCGCATCGGCGATCGCACGGGACAGGCCGTCGATCACGGTTTCGAAAGCGATCCCGCGGCCGGTGTGCCCTTGCGGATCGAAGAACATCTCAACGTGTCGCACGTTGTCGGCGTGAGCGCGCTGCAGATAGGCGAAGGCCAGATCGTAGAAGTCCTGTTCGGTGATCAGCACCGACATGCCGAGATAATAAACGTTCAGAAAATCCTGCAGGTTGCCGAACCGGTAGGCCTGGTGGATCTCGTCGAGCGAGGCATAGGGCAGGGCGACGCCGTTCCGTCGCGCGAGTGCAAGCATCATCTCGGGTTCCAGACTGCCCTCGATGTGAATGTGCAACTCGCATTTCGGCAAGCTTTTGATCAGCGCGTCGTTCGTGGCCGCCATGGTGAGCCCTCGTGTAGGACCTTCATATCCGAGTCGCCGATGCGGCCTGACCCGCTGCCGAAAGGCCGATCGGCGCAGCACGCGACCTCGCCCGCGGCGGCACCGTCGGGCGCCAGACCGCTTATTGCAGCA
>JBKBJT010000183.1:0-538 GCA_046294345.1 Ferrovibrio sp. | reverse complement strand
CGGCAGCGGGGACGCGGGCATGGCGCCTTCCACGGACGTTTCCTCGGCCGCCGGCTGCGGCCGGCGCACCTTGAACCAGAGCGCATAGAGCGCCGGCAGGAACAGGATGGTGAGCAGCGTCGCGGCGAAAAGTCCGCCGGCGATGGTGATCGCCATCGGCCCCCAGAACAGCGAGCGCGCCAGCGGCAGCATCGCGAGGATCGCCGCCATGGCGGTCAGCACCACCGGCCGCGAGCGATGCACCGTCGCCTCGATGATGGCATCGTAGAGCGACAGGCCGGCCGCCTCGTTCTCATCGATCTGCTGCACGAGGATCACCGTGTTGCGCATGATCATGCCGGCCAGCGCGATGAGGCCGAGTAGCGCCACGAAGCCGAATGGCGCATTGAGCAGGTTGAGGGCGAGCGACGCGCCGACAACGCCCAGGGGTGCCGTGGAAAAGACCAGCAGAAGCCGCGAGAACGACTGAAGCTGGATCATCAGCACCGTCAGCATGCCGAGCGCCATGACCGGATAAAGCACCACGAGCGAGGCGTTC
>JBKBJT010000182.1:0-539 GCA_046294345.1 Ferrovibrio sp. | reverse complement strand
GCGGATCGCGCCGACGAAGTAGGCGATATGGCGCGCGCCGTTCTGGTGTTTCGCGACACGGCCCTGGCCAAGGCTGAGGCGGACCAGGCGAAGGCCGTGGCCGACCGCGCCAAGGCGGAAGCCGACGAGGCCCGCGCCGGCGCCGACGCGGCGGCGCGAGAAGTCGTGCAGAATCTTTCGACCGCCCTGGAACAGCTGGCGCAGGGCGATCTGACGTCGCCGATCCAGAAGCGCTTCCCGGCGGACTATGAGAAGCTTCGCAGCGATTACAACACGGCGCTCAAGAGCCTGAAGGATCTGATCGCCGACATCTCCAGCGGCGTGAACAGCCTGGGCGAAGGCGCGCACGACGTCAGCGCCGCCGCCGACCAGATGGCCCAGCGCACTGAACAGCAGGCCGCCAGTCTGGAAGAGACCGCCGCAGCCTTGAACGAGATTACGGTCACGGTCCGCGCGACGTCCGCCGGCGCGGGAAGGATCAAACAGGCGGTCGATTCCGCCCATACGGATGTCGAGCGCAGCGGACAGACCATGACGGA
>JBKBJT010000181.1:0-548 GCA_046294345.1 Ferrovibrio sp. | reverse complement strand
GCTGGATCGCCTCGTCCAGCAGTTCCAGCAGCGCCACCATGCTGGCCGGGCTGTCGGTCGCGGGGTTGATGCCGATCACCGCATCCCCGCAGCCATACATCAGCCCATCCAGCACCGCCGCCGCGATCCCGGCCGGATCATCCGTCGGGTGGTTGGGCTGCAGGCGCACCGACAGCCGGCCGGCAAGCCCGATGGTGTTGCGGAAGGCGGTGACCACGCGGATCTTGCGGGCGATCGCGATCAGGTCCTGGTTGCGGCAGAGCTTGGAGACCGCCGCCGCCATCTCCGGCAGCAGCCCCGGCGCCAGCGCCGCCAGCGCCCGGACGAGGCGGAACTGGCCGAAGTGGCGGCCCTGATCCGCGCCGCGAAGAAGCCAGTGCTGATCGCAGGCGGCGGCGTGCATTATTCCGGCGCCACGGAAGCGCTGAAGGCCTTTGCCGAGGCGCATCAGATTCCGGTGGTGGAAAGCCAGGCGGGCAAGTCGGCCTTGCCGTGGGATCATCCGCTCAACCTTGGGCCCGTCGGTGTTACCGGATCGGAAAGCGCCA
>JBKBJT010000180.1:0-548 GCA_046294345.1 Ferrovibrio sp. | reverse complement strand
GACAGGACGGTCCAGGGATTCCATCGCACCGGATCGAGCCCGAGCAGCGCCAGCTTGACATTGTGCAGCAGTGTTTCCTTCGGAAACAGCGTCAGTATTTGGTAGGTGCGCGCCAGCCCGAGATGCACGCGCCGCTCGGTCGGCATCCCGATCAGTTCGTGCCCGAACAGCTTCACGGAGCCGACGTCCGCGGTGAGGTCGCCGGTGATGAGATTGAATAACGTGGTCTTGCCGGCGCCGTTCGGCCCGATGATAAGCCGGCGTTCACCCGGCATGACCTTCAGCGATACGTTGCGGGTCGCGGGCAAGCCGCCAAAGCGTTTGCTCAAACCGTCGATTTCGAGCGCGGGCGTCATTCGGCGGGCTCCGCGGCCGCTGCCGGCGGCTTCGGCTTGTTGCGATTGGCATAGCGCAGCCACAGCGCGCGGAAGCCAGGCACAAGCCCGAGCGGCATGAAGATGATGACCGCGATGAAGATCGCGCCGAGCAGCGTGTTCCAGCGCTCGACATAGGTCGACACCACGTTCTTGATGAGCGTGATGATGACC
>JBKBJT010000179.1:0-549 GCA_046294345.1 Ferrovibrio sp. | reverse complement strand
GTGGCAGCCTTCGCGAAGGACCTCGCCCTCGACCTCGGCGGCCGCAAGCTGGTGCTCGATTCGCTGTGGGTGAACGTCCTCCCGCAGGGCGGCGCGCACGCCTCGCACATTCATCCGCACAGCGTCGTGTCCGGCACGCTTTACGTGGCCATGCCCAAGGGCGCCGCGGCGCTGAAGCTCGAGGATCCGCGCCATGCGTCGATGATGGCCCATCCGCCGCGCAAGATCTCGGCGCCGCGCGAACTGCAGCCCTTCGTGTCCGTGGCGACCTCGCCCGGCGAACTGCTGCTTTGGGAGAGCTTCGTGCGCCACGAGGTGCCCGTGAACCGCAGCGCCGAGGAGCGCATCTCGGTCAGCTTCAATTATCGCTGGGGCTGAGCGCCGGCCGTTCAGGCTAGAGCCGGCGGCACCGGGCGCGGCCGGCCGTCCTCGTCGATGGCGACGAAGGCGAAGGTCGCCTCGGTGACTTTTTCCCGCTCGGTGGTCCGGAAGCGCTGCGCCCAGGCCTCGACGAGGATTTTCATCGAGGTGCGGCCGACGTGGAAGACA
>JBKBJT010000178.1:0-553 GCA_046294345.1 Ferrovibrio sp. | reverse complement strand
GCTCTTTGGGGCCATGGGCGGCGGGCGCGATCCTCGCAAGGGTTTCGACCTGCTGCAGTCTGCCTTGCAGCACCTGCGCGGCCAGATGCAGGGCCTGGAGCTTGTGGTGTTTGGTCAGTTGCGCCCCAAGGAGGCGCCGGATCTGGGGTTTCCCGTGCATTACACGGGGCATTTGCACGACGATCTGAGCCTGCGGGTGCTCTACAGCGCGGCGGATGTTATGGCTGTACCGTCACGTCAGGAGGCATTCGGCCAAACGGCATTGGAGGCGATGGCCTGCGGCACGCCGGTGGTGGCTTTTGATGTGTGCGGACTACCTGACATCGTGGTGCATGGCCAGACCGGCTATCTGGCGCGGCCGTTCGACAGCGAGGACCTGGCGCGGGGGATCCACTGGGTGCTGGCCCATGCACAGGCGCGGGGGCTGCGCGAACAGGCGCGGGCCCGGGCAGTGGAACGATTTTCCGCGGAGCGTGTGGCCAAGCAGTATCTCGATCTCTACGAGGCTGTCCTTGCCCGGGAGCGCGGGCATGTCTGAGCGGGTTTTCTGGCT
>JBKBJT010000177.1:308-556 GCA_046294345.1 Ferrovibrio sp. | reverse complement strand
AAGGCTCCAAGGCCGCCCTCTCAGCCTTCGACTACCTGATCCGCCTCGCCCCCGTCGAAGCCCGCCAGGCGGCGTAGGGGAACGCTCACCTCCCACCCCCGTCACCCCCGGGCTTGACCCGGGGGTCCATGCACACAGCGGCTTCTCCAGTGTTCATGGATGGTCGGATCAAGTCCGACCATGACGGCGTGAGGGGGTGAGGGGTAGAGGATGAGGACGGACTGAGACGCCCCAGCCCCAACCCACGC
>JBKBJT010000177.1:0-298 GCA_046294345.1 Ferrovibrio sp. | reverse complement strand
GCGCCAGCGAGCCTCGAAGGACGCAACCCAACCCCGACAAAAGGTCGCAGCAAAAAGCTTGGCCGGAGAGGTCTCGTTAACCTGGCCTCATTGATCCTCGGCCAAAGTGCGATCACGGGCGTTGGATTCGGGATGGCCCATCCCAGCCGGCCCCTTGGGCCACAGCCGAACGCTGGGAGGCGTTCTGAGCATGACCGGACAGCCCCTCGCCACCAGCGGCGAACTGATCACCGTCGTCATCGGCGAGCAGCGGTTCGCCATCGACATCCAGCTGGTTCGGGAAATCCGCGGCTGGACC
>JBKBJT010000176.1:0-557 GCA_046294345.1 Ferrovibrio sp. | reverse complement strand
GACCACGCGGCCTTCGGCGCGCAGTTTCTCCACCACAGCGGCCTTGCCGTCCGGGAGCACTTCGGCTTCGACATCGGCGATGCCCAGCCTTTTCGCGACCGCGAGGGCGGTGGTGCGGTTGTCGCCGGTCAGCATCACCACGCGGATATTCTCGGCGCGGAGCGCTTCCAGAGCTGCACGGGTTTCCGTCTTGATCGGGTCGGCGATCGCGAGCAATCCGGCGAGCCTGCCGCCCACGGCGACGAACACGACAGTCGCGCCGTCGCCCCGCAGCCGGTCTGCGTCCGGTTGCAGGCTCTCTGTGGCGACTGACAATTCGGCAAGAAACGTCGCCTGGCCGATCGCGACACGTTTACCGTCGACGGTGCCAACCGCGCCCTTTCCGGTGGGCGAGTCGAAGTCCTGCACCGGAGCCAGTTCGATTTTGCGCTCCTTCGCTGCCGACACGATGGCGAGCGCCAGCGGATGTTCGCTCGCGGCTTCGACGCTTGCCGCGAGACGCAGTATTTCGCCCTCGCTGAAGCCCGTCGCCGCAACCATGCCGGTGAGAGCAGGGC
>JBKBJT010000175.1:0-558 GCA_046294345.1 Ferrovibrio sp. | reverse complement strand
CGGCGATGCGCGCGCTCGCACTCCTGACGGGTCTTGCCGTGGCGCTGCTGCCCGGGGTGGCGGCGGCCGACACGGCCATGACGACGGCGGCGATCATTGCCGGCGGGGCCGTGGGCGCGGTGCTGTTCCCGGCCGTGCTGCTGCCGGCGGCAACCGCGCTTGCGCCAGCCGCCACCATCCTTGCCAGCGGGGTTGCCAGCATGGCGGCCCAGATCGCCGTGACCTATCCCGCCATCACCGGGGCGATCGCCGGCGCCGCCGCCGGCTACCTCGCCGTTCCCTGACGCATCCGCGACCAAAGCGCCTGGACCGTAGCGCCGCTGGGGCCAGCGGCGCGCCGGTTCAGATGTAGTAGCTCTTCAGCGGCGGAAAGCCGTTGAAGCCGACCGATGCATAGGTGGTGGTGTATGCCCCCGTCGCCCCGATCAGCAGGTGGTCGCCGATCTGCAGGTCGATCGGCAGCCGGTAATCGGCCTTCTCGTAGAGCACGTCCATGCTGTCGCAGGTCGGCCCGGCGCGGATCACCGGGGCGACCGGCCCCTGCCGGCTGCTGGTGAT
>JBKBJT010000174.1:0-559 GCA_046294345.1 Ferrovibrio sp. | reverse complement strand
ATGGCGAGTGCCGCCTCGCGGTGGAGGGTGCGGGCCACCGGCACCACCGCGCGTGTCTGGCCGGGGTGGGAGATGAGCGCCATCTGGACATTCTCCGCGACGCTCATCGAGACGAAGGTCTGGGCGATCTGGAAGGTGCGGCCGACGCCCTTGCGCCAGATCTCGCGCGGCGGCTTGCCGGTGATGTCCTCGCCGGCCAGCCGCACCGTGCCGGCATCGGGAACGAGCTGGCCACCGACCATGTTGAAGGTCGTCGACTTGCCGGCGCCGTTCGGGCCTATGATGGCCAGCATCTCGCCGGCCTCCAGCGTGAAGGTGACGTCCTTGCCGGCCGTGACGCCGCCGAAGCGCTTCTCGAGGCCGGTGACGGCGAGGAGGGGCGTGGTCATGCCGCCTCCTTCGCCACGGCGGCTGCCGTCGTGGCGTTGCCGGCCGGGCGGCGGGCAATCTTCTCGCGCAGCGTGTCGATGGCCCCCACCACGCCGCGCGGGAAGATCAGCACGATGGCGATGATCGAGGCGCCGAGGAAGAACCGCCAGAAATCGGTCAGCGGCATGAA
>JBKBJT010000173.1:0-559 GCA_046294345.1 Ferrovibrio sp. | reverse complement strand
ACCGGCGGCTGCCTTCCTGAGGCTTGGTCAGCGCCGTTCGGCCCCGCCCCGTGCCAGCGTCATCATCCGTGCGCCGGCTCTGCTCAAGGCGATCGAGACCTGTTTCAACACCGGGAGCGTTGGCTCGGCCGAGATCGAGATGGAAATCGGGCCGGAAGAGCAGTGGCGCGCCCATATCCGGCCCATACCGGGCAGCGGCAATCTGCTTGTTCTGCTGGAAGATCTGACGCCGGTTAAGCGTGCGGCGCGCGCCCGCGCAGACTTCCTGGCCAATGCCAGCCATGAGCTGCGCACGCCGCTGACGGCCATTTCGGGCTTTATCGAGACAATGCGGGGGCCGGCGCGGGAAGACAAAGACTCCTGGGACCGCTTCCTGGGCATCATGGCGGGCGAAAGCGAACGGATGAGCCGTCTGATCGCGGATCTTCTGTCTTTGTCGCGGATCGAGAGCGCCGAACATGTGCAGCCGACGGCCCGCGAGCATTTCACCGATATCGTCATGAATTCGGTCGATGCGCTGCAACCCCTGGCTAGCGAGAAGGGGGTGGAACTCGTCTTC
>JBKBJT010000172.1:0-559 GCA_046294345.1 Ferrovibrio sp. | reverse complement strand
CGGCGGCGCCGACATCGAAGGCGAAGACCAGCTTCGGCCTGGTGGCGATGCCTTCGGCCTGCAGATAGTCGGTCAGCGCCTTCAGGAAGTGTTCGGGATAGGGATTGACCGACATGTTCGAAACAGCGGCCAGGCCGGCGCCCTGGTGCAGCGCGACCGCGTCGAAGATGCCTTCGGCAATCCAGATCTCGTCCATGGTGGCCAGGTCGGCAAAGCTGTCCTGCGGGTGCATCCACCAGTGGCCGGCATAGCTGGCGCCGAACTTGAAGTTGGCCTTCTTGTCAAACCGGCCGGGCCGATCGATGATCCGTTCCCAGTAAGAATTGTTCGGCAGAGGGAAGCGGACCGTGGCGGAGCCGATGTTGCGGTGCCGGTCGTGAAACCATTCCTGCGAGAAATGGCCGCGCAGCCCGGTGATATCGAGGCCGCGCGCGCCGCGCAGATAGGCATCAGCCGCCGCGCAGGGATCTTCGGGCGTGGATTCGAAGCGCTTCGACCAGTCCTCGAACAGGTCGGGCAGGATGTCGCGGACCGAGCTTTCCCACCCGCAATTGTCAGC
>JBKBJT010000171.1:0-560 GCA_046294345.1 Ferrovibrio sp. | reverse complement strand
GCAAACTCCGTTGGTATCTATGAAGCCCCTCGTCCAGCGAGTACGTTGGCCGGTTCCCCGAGGGTGTCGCGATGCTTGCCGGATTCACTGGCAAGCACATCGCCCTGACGGACCGGCTAGCGAGCGGCCCGGCGCTCGACCCGCAGCCGCTTTCGCGTCATCTCACCCTGCGCTGTAGCCGACTGAAATGCTCCGTCACCTCTCGTTGAAGGACTTCGTCATTGTTCCCGCGCTGGAGCTCGACTTCGAGCCCGGCTTTGCCGTGCTGACCGGCGAGACCGGCGCCGGCAAGTCCATCCTCATCGACGCGCTGCAGCTGGCGCTGGGCGGCCGGGGCGACGCGGGCGTGGTGCGCGAGGGCGCGGCCAAGGCCGAGATCTGCGCAGAGTTCGACACGCCCCCGCATCTGCGCGCCTGGCTGGACGAGGCCGGCTTCGAGGCTGACGAATCGCTGCTGCTGCGCCGGGTCATCGATGCCGCGGGCAAGAGCCGCGCCTGGATCAACGGCGGCGCTGCCACGGTCACGCAGCTGCGCGAGTTGGCCGACCAGCTGCTGGACA
>JBKBJT010000170.1:0-560 GCA_046294345.1 Ferrovibrio sp. | reverse complement strand
CGGACGCGACTCGCCCGTGTAGTGGTCGTGAATGACGATCTCGCTGGCAAACAGCCGGGGCATGCCGGTGTCGTAGTACTCGACGATGAACTTTTTCAGCTCCACGTCGAACGGCAGCTCCTGCAAGATCACGCCCTCGGGCTGGGGCAGCACGGCTACACCGGCGCGCGTGCCCTCGGTGACCAGCAGGTTGCCGCGAAAGGTTGGGTTGGTGTCGCTCAGGCGGTGCTTCTCCGGCACGTCGGCGATCAGCCCGCCGCCCTGGAACGCCTCCTTGCCGCCAAACCAGAGCTGCGCCCGCACCATCAAATCCCCGTCGAACAGGCCGCCGATGCAAATGATGACGATGGCCGCGTGCGCCGCCAGGTAACCGATCTTGTTGGCCGCCCCCGTCTTGGCGGCCACCATCCAGCCGGTGCCGCTGGGGGTTTCGCGCGACTGCAGGCGCACCTTCCAGCCGCGCGCCAGCAGCCCCTGGCCAATGCGCTCGGCGGCCGCGCGCGGGGCCTCGGCCAAGGTCGCATCGGCCTTGTGGTGGAAGGCCTGCAGGCTTTGCTCGC
>JBKBJT010000169.1:0-565 GCA_046294345.1 Ferrovibrio sp. | reverse complement strand
CCCGTGGCGACGTTCACGACGATGGGAAAGAAGGAGATCATGAAGGCGGTCAGCACCGCCGGCAGCCAGCCGACGCCGAACCAGATGACGAGGATCGGCACGACGGCGACCTTCGGGATCGAGTTGAAGCCGACCAGCAGGGGATAGAAGCCGGCATAGAAGAAGCGGCTGGCGCCGAGCACGAGACCGAGCGCGATGCCGAAGGCGACAGCGAGCCCGAAGCCGGCCAGCGTCATCCAGGCGGTATGGAACGAGTGGAAGCCGATCTGCCGGCGGAACTGCCAGAGAGCGATGGCGATGTCGCTCGGCGCGGGCAGGACGAAGGTGGAGACGGCGAAGGCCTTGCAGAACAGTTCCCACAACAGGAACGTGCCGATCGTGCAGACCAGCGGGGCAAGCTGCAGAGACAGCTTGGTGCGGTCGAGCGCCGTGGAGCCGATCACCTTGTAGAGCAGGTAGGCGATGTAGCCGACGATGCCGATGACCAGCGCGGTCGGCCAGGAGGTCAGCAGGAATTCACCGAGCGCGTCCATGGGTGATCCTCAGGCCGTCGATCGGGCATGCG
>JBKBJT010000168.1:0-566 GCA_046294345.1 Ferrovibrio sp. | reverse complement strand
ACGTGTGAGCCAAGCGGGCGCTGGCGGCGCTGCTGCGCCAGCTGGCGGCCGAGGGGGCCGACGGGTCAACGAGCGCCGACGGGGCCGCATCGGCCCGCTGGGACGCCGCCGCGCGCGAGTGGCTGTACCTGGCCGCCCGCATCGACCCGGCGCCGGACGACGCGCTGCCGCACGCCGCTGTGCTGTGGCGCGCGATGGGCTGGCAGGCCCCGTTGCGCTGGGATCCCGAGCAGCGGGTGCTCGGCGCCGTGGACCCGCACACCGTCGCCCGCGTTCAGGCCGCCGTGGCCGATGTGCAACGCCGCTGGGAGGCCGCCGATGCCCAGGGGGGCACCGCGCCGCCGGCCGCCGCCGTGGCGGCCCTGGCCGATGCCTTGGCCGACGGTCCCGCGCCCTGGCCGGCCCTGGCCGATGCGTGGCGGGCCTGGGCGGCACACCCCGAGGCGGCCGGCGCACCGTCGAGCGAACCCGTGCTCGCGCTGCTGGGTTTGCAGGCGGAGCTGGAGTCCGTCGATCCCCTGGACCCGGCACAGGCCGGCCGGCTGCGCACCCTGGCGGACCGGCTG
>JBKBJT010000167.1:0-568 GCA_046294345.1 Ferrovibrio sp. | reverse complement strand
ACGAGCGCACCAGCATGATCGCGCGCTATCTGAAGATGCACAAACCGAAGTCGAAGATCATCGTCGTCGATGCGAACCCAGACATCGCCTCCAAGGGGCCGCTGTTCAAGAAGGGCTGGGACATGCACTACAAGGGCATCATCGACTATCGCAAGGCTTCGAAGGTCACCGCGATCAATGCGGCCAACAAGTCGGTGTTGATCGAAGGCCTCGACGAAGTCAAGGGCGACGTCGTCAATTTGATCCCGCCGCAACGCGCCGCGAACATCGCGGTACAGGCCGGCCTGGTCGGTGACGACAAGAAGTGGTGCCCGGTCAATGCCGACACCTTCGAATCGACCAAGCACAAGGGGATCCACGTCATCGGCGATGCCTCGATCGCCGGCGCGATGCCGAAATCCGGCTACGCAGCGAACTCCGAAGCGAAAGTCTGCGCGACCAACATCGTCAACCTGATGAACGGCCGCCCGGTCACGCCGCTGTCCGGCTTCAACACCTGCTACAGCTACATCACCGACAATGAGGCCATCAGCGTCGCGGCAGTGTATGCCTCGAAGGATGGCAAGAT
>JBKBJT010000166.1:0-570 GCA_046294345.1 Ferrovibrio sp. | reverse complement strand
ACCGGCAAGGCGCGCAAGGGTCCGGCGCCCCAGACTAGCACCGCCCGCGAGCTGCCCAGGGCTCCATAGTGCGCCAGGGCCGTGGCGCTGATCAGACCACCGACCAGGGCCACGGCCGCCAGGCTCAGGCCCGCCTTGGCCAGGTGACGGCGCGGTCGGTAGCGGGCGTAGAGCGCCACGCCGAGGCCGAAGGTCGCCAGCGCCCCAAACCCCAGAGACAGCCAGCGCCAGACCGCCGGCGAGGCGGTGGCGATCGCCCGGCTGCGCCAGTCCCGGGGCCGAGGCACGCTGGCGCCTGGCTCCAGGCTGTAGCCAGCCTTGGCGCCGGTGGTCAGCCAGACCTGGCGCAGTTGGGGATGGGACGGGTTCTGCACAAAGGCCGCCGCCGCATGACCCGCAGCCTCCTCCCAGCGGTCCTGGGCGGCCAGGGCCACGGCCAGATTGTGCCGGGCCCGCCAGTCCAGGGGCGCCTCGGCGACCCGGTCGGCGAGGGCCTTGGCGGTCATCTCCTGGGCGGCGCCCTGACCGGTCATCAGGATCAGGGCGAGACCCGCGAGACCTGCGGCCGCC
>JBKBJT010000165.1:0-571 GCA_046294345.1 Ferrovibrio sp. | reverse complement strand
CAGCAGCACCTGCACCCCAGGTTGCTGCGCCAGCCGCGCCGCCAGCGTCATGGTGTACGCCGGACGGCCAAAAAACGGCACCCACACACCCTGCCCCTGCGGCGGCACCTGATCGGGCAGCAGGCCCACTGCCTCGCCGCGGCGCAGGGCCTGCATCAGTTGCCGCACCCCAGCCAGTGTCGTCGGTGCCGCCACCATGCCTGGGCGCCGCCGCGCTTGGCGCAGCAGCGCCTCCAGCGCCGCATGGCGCGACGGCCGGTACAGCACCGTAATCGGCGCGGCGTGCGGTACGCCAAACCGCTCGGCATAGGCGCGCGGTGTCACCTCGAAGCAGCCCAAATGCGGCGTCAAAAACAGCACGCCGCGCCGCTGGGCCAGCGCCGCCTCGATGTGCGCCGCCCCTTCCCAACCGACCGGCACGGGCGGCCCAAACCACAGGCGCGGCAACTCCGCCACCTGCTGCCCCGCCGCCCCAATCGACGCCCAGCGTGGGCACCCGCGCAAGTCGGCCTGGCGCGTGTGCTCCCGCCAGCGGCGGCGGTAGGTGGGCGACGCCAGCCACACTCCCCAG
>JBKBJT010000164.1:0-572 GCA_046294345.1 Ferrovibrio sp. | reverse complement strand
ATTGAGCGAAAGTGCCGGAAGCGTCTCCGCAACCATCGCAGGCACGATCGAGTAGATCGAGGTGCTCGGATCGGGCGCCATCTCGCTCAAGGACTCGATCCAGTCGGTCGTAGAAACGATCAAGCGGGTCGAGCAGGCGAGCGCCGCAATCCAGTCGATCGCCCAGGAAACCCAGCTGCTGGCGCTGAATGCGAGCGTCGAGGCCGCCCGCGCCGGCGCTGCGGGGCGCGGTTTTGCCATCATCGCCGATACCGTTAAGCGGCTCGCCGATCAGATCCGGCCGCTATCGATCGACAATCAGCGCAATCTCAAGGATCTGATGCAAACGCTCACAGGCGTTCTCCACGACGCCGATGCGAACGCCGAAACGGCGCAGGCCGCAATCGCCGAATCGCGCAAGGCCCGCGAGACCGGCGCCATCCTGCAGACGCTCGTCGACACCACAGACCGGCTCGCCAGTGACATCGACATGATGGCGCGCTCAGTCGACAAGAACAGCGCCTGCTATGCTTCGTTGCGCAACGAGATGAAGAGCCTGGTCTCCTCGGTCAAGCTCGGCGAGAGTAAGCTGT
>JBKBJT010000163.1:335-573 GCA_046294345.1 Ferrovibrio sp. | reverse complement strand
GGGGCCCCGAACGGGCGGCGGTCTCGGGCGGCCTTGTAGCCGGTCTTGCGGGGCTGGCAAAGACCCGACAGTCTGGGCCTGTCTGCCCGTCAGGCCAATGGAGCCCACCCATGTCCGATGCCCAGACCTACACCGGAAGCTGCCACTGCGGCGCTGTGCGCTTCACCACCAAGGCCGATCTGTCCGGTGCCATCACCTGCAACTGCTCGATGTGCCGACGCGCAGGCACCATCCTGGC
>JBKBJT010000163.1:0-325 GCA_046294345.1 Ferrovibrio sp. | reverse complement strand
ACTCTCCGACTACCAGTTCAACAAGAAGGTGATCCACCACCTGTTCTGCAAAACCTGCGGCATCAAGGCGTTCGGCCGCGGGAAGGGACCGGGCGGCACCGACATGGTGGCCGTCAACGTGCGCTGCCTGGACGGCGTGGACCTTGATGCCCTGACGCCGCGCAAGGTCGACGGGGCGAAGTTCTAGGCTCCTGCTCATGGTTCGGAACCGAGCAGATGCAGTGTCGCCGAACACGGCGTCCCACCGCACGTCGCATCGAGGGCTTGCGCAAAAATGCTGTTGGAGCCCGATGCCATGGCGAACAAGGTCATCGACGAGCGGAAT
>JBKBJT010000162.1:0-573 GCA_046294345.1 Ferrovibrio sp. | reverse complement strand
GCGGACGAGGCGCAGATCGGCGCGATGAAGGCGCAGATCCCCGAGCTGTTCGAGAGCCAGATGGACGTCTTCACGACGTCCGCGCGGCTGCTCGACGACGGCGTCATCGATCCCCGCGACACACGCGCTGTTCTGGCCGAGGCGCTGGCGATCTGCCGGGAGGCGGAGCGACGCAAACCAGTGCCGATGCAGTTCTCGGTGGCGAGGCCGTGATGACGACCGCCACACCCTTCCGTACGCTGCTGGTCGCCAATCGCGGCGAGATCGCGCTGCGCGTCATGCGTACGGCCCGCCGCATGGGCTTCGGCACCATCGCCGTCCACTCGACGGCCGACGCAGCCGCAGCTCATGTCGGCTACGCCGACCGGGCCGAGTTGATCGGCGGGCCGCTGCCGGCCGAATCTTATCTCACCATCCCGGCCATCATCGCTGCGGCGAAGCGCGCGGGCGCCGATGCGATCCATCCCGGCTACGGCTTCCTCGCCGAGAATGCCGCCTTCGCGGCCGCCTGCCGCGCGGCAGGTCTCGTCTTTGTAGGTGCCCCGCCCGACACGATCGAGGGCCAGGGGCCCA
>JBKBJT010000161.1:0-574 GCA_046294345.1 Ferrovibrio sp. | reverse complement strand
CTATGGTGAGGACCCCTTTGTCTGGTTCGACCTCTCCGAAGACCCCCGCATGGCGGTCCCCGAGGTGACCCCTGGCTCGGCGTCTTCGCAGGCGCCGGCTGCGGCGGATGAGGCGGCTGCGCAGGATGAACCGACCAGGACAGCGGTCGCTGACACCCAGGTCCAGGCCAGCGGCGAGGATGACGTCTGGGTCGAACTGCCCGAGCCTGAGGAGAAGCCAAAGCGCCGCCGCACCCGTAGCAAGGCCAAGGCCGCGACCGTCGATACGGTGACGACGGCGCCGGAGGCTCCCGCTGAGGCGCCAGCCAGCGTCGTGGAGGTCGAGACCGAAGGGGCGACGGCCCCAGAGCCGGTCGCTGAGCCGGTCAAGCCCAAGCGGACCCGCACCCGCCGTAAGGCTGAGCCCAAGGTCGAAGCGGACGCTGCGGCCGAAGTGATCGCCGAAGCCGCCGAGACGGCGCCCCCTGTGGCGGCGGAACCTCCGCCTCAGCCGAAGCCTCAAGCCGAACCTGAGGCCATCGCCGCCCCCGTGGCCACCCCGGCGCCTCAGCCCGAGGCGGTCGTCGCGGCGACC
>JBKBJT010000160.1:0-574 GCA_046294345.1 Ferrovibrio sp. | reverse complement strand
CGTGACCACCGTGGCCTTCTGCAAGTTCCTGCTTCGTGGCAACGTGATCGAATAGGAGATGGCCATGCATCCGCTCGTCGAAGCGCTGGTGGCAGCGCTCATCCTCATCGGGGCCTTCTTCCTCGTCGTCGGCGCCCTCGGCCTCGCCAAGCTGCCGGACATGATGCGTCGCCTGCACGGCCCGACCAAGGCGACCACGCTCGGCATCGGCGCCCTGCTGATCGCCTCCATGGTCTATTTCGCGATCCTGCGCGGAAGTCCCTCGATCCACGAACTGCTGATCACGCTCTTCCTGTTCCTGACGGCGCCGGTGAGCGCGCACATGCTCGCCAAGGCTCATATCCTTCACGCCAGGAACGAGCGCGCCGATCTTCCCGACACCGGCACGCCCGCAGGGTGGGCGACGCTGGACCCGGGCGAACGCGACGCGGCCTGATGCGGCGCGCTACCGGCCGAACAGTGCGGCCAGGATCGTCACGACCGTCGCGATGACCGCGAACGCCGTCGATGCGCCGGGGCCGAAGAGGGCGATCACTCCGGCTGCGCCGAGGGCTATGCCGGCCGTGCAGGCGCC
>JBKBJT010000159.1:0-576 GCA_046294345.1 Ferrovibrio sp. | reverse complement strand
CCCTTGACGCGCACTTTAGGCCACACACGGATGATCTTGCCATCCGGCCCGATCAGGAAGGTGCGCCGTGCCATGCCCATATACGTCCTTCCGTACATGGATTTTTCTTCCCATGTCCCATAGGCGTCGGAAACCTTCCCGTCCTCGTCGCTGCCCAGCTGCACGGTGAGGCCATGCTTGGATGCGAACTTTTCATGACGGCTGAGCGAATCGCGGGAGACCCCCAGCACCACCGCGCCGGCCTTCTCGAAGGCTTTCGCGTGGGCGGAAAAGTCGAGCGCTTCCTGCGTGCATCCCGGCGTGTCGTCCTTGGGATAGAAATACAGCACCAGATACGTGCCCGCATAGTCGGCCAGGCGCCGCTTGCCGGCGGTCGTTTCCATCGCGAAAGCGGGGGCTTTGCGCCCTTCCTGCGGTCCTGTGGTCATGCAATGCTCCTATGGTGCCTGAAGTTCACGAAGTTTATAGTCTTATGATGCCTCTGGACCTGCGGCAGATAAGACTTTCCTGAGGAGCCCGCTATTGGTCCGCCAGACCGCTTCCATTGTGGTTTTCGAAATTCTCGGCGGATTGATT
>JBKBJT010000158.1:0-583 GCA_046294345.1 Ferrovibrio sp. | reverse complement strand
TGCGCATTGCGCCGATCCGGCCGAATCCTGGGATATCCTGCAGGACGGCCTGCATGACGTGGTGCTGCTCAGCCTGTCGCTGGATGGCGGCGATGCGCTGCGCCTTGCCTCTCGCCTGCGCGCCCATGCCGGCACGCGCGACCTGCCGGTTCTGCTGGTCGCCGATCCGGGGCAGAAAAACCTTGTGCTGCGTGGCTTCGACCTCGGTGCCAATGACCATGTGATACGCCCGGTCGATCCGAATGAGTTGCGTGCCCGGGTGCGCAACCAGATCCGCCGCAAGCGCTACCAGGAAAGGCTGCGCGCCGACCTGGACCGCAGCCTGGAAATGGCGGTGACCGATCCGCTGACCGGCCTGCGCAATCGAAGATATGTCCGGCGCCACCTGGAAGGTGTGTTGCGCAATTCCGGGGCAGCGGTGCTGCTGATGGATGTGGACCGCTTCAAGGCGGTGAACGACACCTATGGCCATGCCGCGGGTGACGTCGTGCTGCGGGAGGTGGCGGAGCGTATGCGCGGCCATTTGCGCGCCGCCGATGTGGTCGCACGCTATGGCGGGGAAGAATTCCTGGTGGTGATGTCG
>JBKBJT010000157.1:0-589 GCA_046294345.1 Ferrovibrio sp. | reverse complement strand
CGCCAGTCACAATCCGGCTGGCCGCGATGGCGATTTCGGGATCAAATATAATATCGCCAGTGGCGGTCCCGCGCCCGAAGCGATCACCGATGCCATCCATGCCCGATCCCTGGCCATCGATCGCTGGATCGCCGAAGATGCTCCCGACATCGATCTTGAGCAGGTTGGACGATATCGCGTCGGCCCGATGGACGTCGAGATCATCGATCCGGTGCAAGATTATGCCGACCTCATGGAAGAGCTGTTCGACTTTGCCGCGATCCGTGGCGCGGTGGCCAGCGGGCTGACCATGGCGTTCGATGCCATGCATGCGGTGACCGGACCCTATGCGATCGAGCTGTTCGAAAAGCGCTTGGGCTTTGCCGCGGGCACTGTTCGCAACGCGGTTCCCCTCGAGGATTTCGGTGGTGGTCACCCGGATCCGAACGTGGTGCACGCGCATGATCTCTATGCGTTGATGATGAGCGATGCAGCGCCCGACTTTGGTGCGGCGTCGGATGGCGATGGCGATCGCAATCTGATCATCGGACGTGGGCGCTACATCACCCCTTCCGATTCGCTCGCCATGCTTGCGGCGAATGCCCAAGTC
>JBKBJT010000156.1:0-593 GCA_046294345.1 Ferrovibrio sp. | reverse complement strand
AGCGAGATGTCTGCGACCGTGCGGCCGAACACCATGTGGAAGGCCAGCAGATCATCGATCGGCGCCCCGGGCAGGCCGATCTGTTGCGCAAATGAATCCGCGGAAGGGAGCGCGAAACGGGATCCGGTGAGGCCGATATAGAGCGCCACATCCCCTTCCGTCACCGTGCGCGGCACGGCATGCTGGATCTCCTGACCCAGTTTGAAATCCTCGAAGAAATTGCCCGGATTGGTCTTTACGCTGGTCACGCGGCTCGCTCTCCTCGGTTCTGGCCTTTGGGCGCCGATCTCTGGTCTTTCCGGCAGCATATCGCATAGGCTGCGGCATCAGGCAATTGGACGGAGCTGCAATCGCATGACCCAGACCATCCTCATCACCGGCGGCAGTCGCGGCATCGGGCGCGCGGTGGCGGTCCAATGCGGCAAGCGCGGCTGGGCGGTCGGTGTCAATTTTGCCGGCAACGAGCAGGCGGCGCAGGAGACCGTGGCGGCAGTCGAGAAGGCCGGCGGCAAGGCCCTCGCCATCCGCGGCGACGTCTCGCTCGAGCGCGACGTCGTCGCCATGTTCGCGGCAACCGAGGCGGCCTTTGGCCC
>JBKBJT010000155.1:0-593 GCA_046294345.1 Ferrovibrio sp. | reverse complement strand
GTCAGCGCCCAAGCCCGGTATCCCCGCCGCTCGGAGATACCGTTCGATTCCGCCAGCCGCTATATGGCGACGTTGCATCAGGAGGATGACGGACGGGCGCTGGTTTGCGTGAAAGGCGCGCCTGAACGGTTGCTGGAGATGGCCGCGCACCAGCGTGCCGCCGATGGTCAGCTCGAGCCGGTCAATCGAGCCTATTGGATGGACATGGGGGATCAGATCGCCGGGCAGGGGATGCGCGTGCTCGCCCTGGCAGAACGGTCCCTCGACAATCTACCGGCGCAATTTGACTCCAGCGCTCTGGGCAACGAGCTTGTTTTTCTGGGCTTCGTCGGCCTGATTGATCCACCGCGTGCAGAAGCGGTCGAGGCAGTGGCGGCCTGCCGCAAGGCGGGGATCGCGGTGAAGATGATCACCGGCGATCATGCGGGCACAGCCGCCGCCATTGGCCGCCAGATCGGGCTTCTCAATTCTGAAGAGGTTCTGACGGGCGCTGATCTCGACATGCTGGATGACGCACAGCTCCGGACACGGATTGATCGCACGAACATCTTTGCCCGGACGAGCCCAGAGCACAAGTTGCGTCTTGTCATGGC
>JBKBJT010000154.1:0-594 GCA_046294345.1 Ferrovibrio sp. | reverse complement strand
TCGACGTGGTCGGTCAGCGCGCCGTGATTGAGAATGCGGTGCGGACGCTGGCAGGGGCCGGGATCCGGGTGTCGCTCTTTATCGCAGCGGATCGCGAACAGGTCGAAGCTGCACACGCGGCCGGCGCCCCGGTGATCGAATTGCATACCGGCGCGTGGTGCGATGCGCTCGCCGCCGGCGATAACGACGTCGCGGCGCGCGAGTTCGAGCGGATCCGGATTGCGGCCGCGTTCGCCAAAATCCTCGGCCTTGAGGTGCATGCCGGCCACGGGCTCGACTATGCGAGTGCGGAAACCATCGCAGCGTTGCCCGAGATCGTCGAACTCAATATCGGCCATTTCCTGATCGGGGAGGCGGTGTTTGTGGGCCTCGACAACGCGATCCGGACGATGCGGTCTGCCATCGATCGCGGCCGGCAAAACGTGAAGGCCGCATGATTCTGGGTCTTGGCTCCGACCTCGTCGACATTCGCCGCATCGAGAAGGTGCTGCAGCGCCATGGGGACCGGTTCATCCAGCGGATATTCACGCCGGTCGAGGTCGCCAAAGCAGAGCGGCGTGCAACCCGGATCGATACCTACGCCAAACGCTTCGC
>JBKBJT010000153.1:0-605 GCA_046294345.1 Ferrovibrio sp. | reverse complement strand
ATTAAGGTGACTGTGGCGCCGAGCCCGCGCAGCATCTCCTCAAGCACGTGATCGCGACGAATGCGAATGCGGCTGCCCGTGATCTGCACATCGGTATGGCGATTGCCGAGATGCCAGCCGATACGGACGAAATCGCGGGGCAAGGATGCGACGATCTCCGCCAATGGCTCGGGTATGCCGCAGACGAGCACAATTGTTCCATCGTCGAGGACAAGCCCGTCGCCGTCACGCAGCGTGACCGGCCTGTCGAAATCGAGCAGCAGGCGCGTACCGTTCTCGCCGGTCAACACGATGCGGCGGCGCTGACGGTCATCGGCATCGAGCGTGACGCGGTCGATAGCGGTCGACGCATCGAAGGAGCCGGCAGGTGCGATGGTCGAAACGCGGCGCATCAATATCTTTTACCCGGTCATGGCCGGGCTTGTCCCGGCCATCCACGTCTTAACCTTGCGTCGATGCGTGGATGCCCGGCCAGGGCCGGACATGACGCAGGGTAGACTTTGCTAAAAGAGAAAATACCGCTGCGCCATCGGCACCACGTCCGCCGGCTCGCAGGTCAGAAGCTCACCGTCCGCCCGCACCTCGTAGGTCTCCGCATCGATATC
>JBKBJT010000152.1:0-608 GCA_046294345.1 Ferrovibrio sp. | reverse complement strand
GCCACGCTGCCCTACACGCTTTCGGGCGGGGTGAAGGTGTTCCATCTGACTGCCGAAGAGGTAGAGCATGAATTTGCTCCCGGTCTTGCGGCCACCTGCTGGGGCTTCAATGGGCGGGTACACGGACCAACCATTGAGGCGGTCGAGGGCGACCGCGTGCGCATCTATGTGACCAACCGGCTGCAGGCGCCCACCTCAATCCACTGGCACGGCCTGATCCTGCCTTCGGGTATGGACGGTGTGGGCGGCCTTTCCCAGCCGCTGATTCAGCCGGGCGAAACATTCCGTTACGAGTTCCCACTGGTTCAGCATGGAACGCACATGTACCATTCCCATCACGATGAGATGACCCAGATGGCGATGGGCATGATGGGCATGTTCATCATCCATCCGCGCCGCCCCACGCGCCGCGTGGACCGGGACTTTGCCCTGATGATGTCCACCTGGAAAATCCGCCCCGGTGCCCGCCGGCCCGATCCCAATGAGATGACGGATTTCAACGTGCTCACCTTCAATGCCCGTGCCTATCCGGGTACGGAGCCAATGGTGGTAGGCCAGAACCAGCGCGTCCGCATGCGTGTGGCCAACCTCTCCGCCATGGATCATCA
>JBKBJT010000151.1:0-613 GCA_046294345.1 Ferrovibrio sp. | reverse complement strand
CGACAGGCCGCGCCCGCACCGCCGCTCCCCCCGGGGCCCGATGCGCTCTCGCCGCGTTCCTCCTAGCATCCCTCACCATGCTCCCACGCGTCCCCACACGTCAGGTCACGCTCGGCGACGACCGCGTCGGCTACGTCAGAATCGGCGGCGGCAAGCCCGCCCGCGACGGCTCCCCAACCACCCCGGCCCCCGTCTCCGTCCAGACCATGACGACGGGCTACACCCACGACATCGACGCCTGTGTCGCCGAGATCAACCGCCTCACCGCTGCCGGCGCCGACATCGTTCGCGTTGCCGTCCCCGAGAAGAAGGATACCGAGGCCCTCCGCCGGATCCTTCCCCAGGTCCGCGTGCCCATCGTCGCCGACGTCCACTTCCACTTTCAGCGCGCCCTCGAAGCCGTCGAGGCGGGCGTCCACAAGATCCGCCTCAACCCGGGCAACATCAACGACCGCGCACAGGTCATCGAGGTCATCAAGGCCTGCAAGGCCGCTCAATCAGGCCGCGGCATCCCCATCCGCATCGGCGTCAACGAAGGCTCCATCATCGAACGCAAGGACAAGCAGAAACGCCTCAAGGAACTCGGCGCCGTCTTCTCCGAGCACAAGCACGG
>JBKBJT010000150.1:0-613 GCA_046294345.1 Ferrovibrio sp. | reverse complement strand
CCCGGCCCCATCAGGACCCGGCGTGGGGGTTGAAAGCTCTGCATGGCGCCCTCCGACTGACAGCCCGACCTGTGGGCCAAATTTCACGGGGAGGTGATTAGGCCGAGACGGCGCTTGAGCGCAAATCTTGTCGCTGAACCTTGTCGGAGGTTCAGTCCCTATAAGGCGTCCGGCGCAGACGTGGAGGTCATCGCCGGACGCCGGACCTCTCGCTCATAATCGGGCTTCAGGCCTTGGCTTCGGGGTGCGGTTCGTCCCGTACGGTCCGTCGCCACCTGGCCCAAAGTTGAGCCCGGGCGCCGGGATAGCGCTCATTCAGAAATTCAGCGGCCACCACCCGGTCAGTGCGGAAGTGCCGGAAGGCCTGACGCAACTCGCACCAGGCGCAGATCACCCGGGTGGTGTCGAAATAACCCACCGTCACCGGCCAGATCACCCGCCGGGTCACCACCCCGAATTCGTCGGCATAGTCCAGAACCACCTTGCGCTGGTCCCGCAGACAGGTGCGCAGCTGGGCCATGTCCAGGGCGTCTTGGACGGGGGCGCGCCCTGACGCGGCGGTGAGGGGCGAGGAGCTGACAAAGGGGCGCAGGTCCTCAGGAATCACCTGGGC
>JBKBJT010000149.1:0-614 GCA_046294345.1 Ferrovibrio sp. | reverse complement strand
GGAACACCGCCAGCAGGGCCGTGGCGCCCAGCAGCACCCAGATATCGAACTGGGCGATCTCTGGCGGGATGCGGATCGGATAGACCATGGCGGTGACGCCCAGCACGCCGAAAACATTGTAGATGTTCGAGCCGATCACATTGCCCACGGCCACGTCGGAGTGACGGCGCAGGGCGGCGATCACACAGGCCACCAGCTCCGGCAGGGAGGTGCCCACCGCCACGATGGTCAGGCCGATGATGGTCTGAGAGACGCCGAACCCCTCGGCCAGATCCACCGCGCCGGTGACCAGCAACCGGGCGCCCAGGACGGTCACGGCGATCCCGACGACCGCCATCAACAGGTACTTGCCCACCGCCATCAGGTCGGCCTTGGGACGTCGGACCTCAGAGGCGGCGTCTTCGGCCGCCATGCGCCCGCGCTCGCGTAAATAGGCGAACCCCACAGAGGCGATCAGCACCATCACCAGGAAGGCGCCGAACCACCGGTCGATGAATCCGGCGAGCACCGCCAGCAGGGCCGCGGCAGAGGACAGGGCCAGGACAATCATGTCCCGGCGGATGGCCGAGGGCCGGATCATGATCGGCGAGATCACCGCCGTGACCCCGAGGATC
>JBKBJT010000148.1:0-615 GCA_046294345.1 Ferrovibrio sp. | reverse complement strand
CCTCCGGCACCGGCTGGTTATTTTCGACCTTGATGTTCTTGAACATCAGGTCGGCAAACCCGAGTTTCTTGGCCAGCAGATACATCACCTCGTAGTCGTTCTTCGATTCGAAGATCGGCTTGACGATCTGCTCGCCCCACTGAATGGAACGATTGGACGCAGTGCGTGAGCCGGAGCATTCGAACTGCGTGCAGATCGGCAGCAGATAAGTGCCGTTCTTGCGTTCGGAAAGCGCGGCCCAGGTCGTGGGATGCGGGTCCGCGACAACGAGAAGATCGAGCTTCTCGATTCCCTTGGCGGCGTCCGGCATGCGGGTGACAGTGTTGCCGCCGTGCCCGAACACCATCATCGCCTTGACGTTATCCTTCTGCGCCGCCTGCTCTTTCGGCATCATGGCAGCGTCGAACCATCGGGTCGATGGGATGCCGGGCGTATTCATCATCTTGACCGGCTTCCCGTCGGCCCCGGTGATCGTGTCGAAGCGCCCCTCGAACCACGAATAATCCACCTCCCAGACTCGCGACCAAGGTCTCCACGCGCCTTCGACGAGCCCGTAATAAAGCGGCAGTGTCGCGATATCGAGACCGAGATCCGTCGCGCCCTGAACATTGCAGT
>JBKBJT010000147.1:374-656 GCA_046294345.1 Ferrovibrio sp. | reverse complement strand
GCCTGCTCACCCGGCAGCAGATGCCCGTCGGCATATTCGACGATCGCCAATGCTTCCTCGAAGGCGGGCAGCTGGTGGGTCAGCCGGCCGGCGGCGTCGAGCGCGAACGAATCGCCGTCGAACACCAGCTCGTCCTGGCCGCCGACCAAGTTGCAATAGACCGCCGGCATGCCGGTGCCGGCAATGCGTTCGCGCAACACCGCCTGGCGCGTCGCCGCCTTGTTCATGTGGAACGGCGAAGCATTCAGTGCCAGCAGCAATTCGGCGCCGGCCTCGCGCGTC
>JBKBJT010000147.1:0-364 GCA_046294345.1 Ferrovibrio sp. | reverse complement strand
GATCGCCAGGCCGATCGCGGTCTCGCCGAGCGTGAATACGCCCGGCTCACGACCGGCGGCGAAATAACGCTCCTCGTCGAATACCTCGCTGTTGGGCAGGCGCTGCTTGTGGTAGGTCAGCTCGACGCGGCCGTCGCGCAGCAGCGAAGCGGCGTTGTAGCGCAAGCCATCGCGCATTTCGGGATGGCCGACGATAATGCCAGTCTGAAGACGCTCCGCCATCTGATCGAGATCGACCCGCGGCTCCATCCGGCGGAAAGCCGGTGCGACCGGGATCGGGCTACGCTCCGCCCGCCCGATGCCGTGACAGGCCGCGCAGAGCCGTTGGGCGATATCCTGGCCCTGCTCGGTCAGTTCGCTTACA
>JBKBJT010000146.1:0-660 GCA_046294345.1 Ferrovibrio sp. | reverse complement strand
GATGCGGCCGTTGCCGTCGAGGAAGGGGTGGATGGTCTCGAACTGGGCATGCGCAAGCCCCACCTGGACAAGGGGCGGTAGGCCGGCGCCGTCGTGCAGGAAGCGCTCCAGGTCCGAGAGCGCCTGCGGCACTTCGTGGGGCGGCGGGGGGACGAAGGTCGCCGTGGCCAGCGTGCAGCCGGCCGGGCCGATCCAGTTCTGGCTGGTGCGCAGCTCGCCCGGTTGCAGGCGGCCGCCGCGCACGCCCTGCATGAGTTCGGCATGGATTTCGCGGATCAGCCGCACCGAGACGGGCAGGTCGGAAAGCCGAGCCAGACCGTGGTTCATGGCGCGCACGTAGTTGGCGACTTCGGTCACGTCCTTGGGGGTGTCGGGGTCGAAGAGCTGCGCTTCGGCGGCCAGCAGGTTTTGCAGCGACGACTGGGTGCCTTCGATCTGACTGGAGAGCACGGCCTCTTTGCGCACGTACATGAAGACGAAGAGGTCGGGGTTCGGCAGGGTGAGCACCGCGCCATCGAGGCGGCCGAGGGCGTAATCGGCGGCGGAGAGTTTGTCGCGCAAAGGGCCGCTCAAGTCCAGCGGCGGCAGCGGCGGCAAGGGCGCGGGGATGAAGGCGCGGTAGCCCGTGGGCTGGCGCAAATACCGCCCGGCGCGGTTAGG
>JBKBJT010000145.1:0-662 GCA_046294345.1 Ferrovibrio sp. | reverse complement strand
CGATGAGAGACAACGAGACGGTCCAACGCGCCGCCAGCAGCAGGTTGCGCAGGATGTCCCACAAGGAAAAGTCCACCATGGCGGCTTACCTCCCGACCAAGAAACGTGCACCCGCCCACATCAGCAGGCGGCGGGTGAGCATGGACAGCACCAGGTACACGGCGGTGGCCAGGATGAAGGCCTCGAAAGCGCGGAAGGTGTTGCTGGAGATCAGGTTGGCGGCATAGCTCAGTTCGGGCGTGGAGATCTGCCCGCACACGGCCGATCCCAGCATCACGATGATGATCTGACTGACCATGGCAGGCCACACCTTTTGCAGCGCGGGCGGCAGCACCACGCGCCGGAAGGTCTGGCCCGGCGTCAGCGCCAGACTATGCGCGGCTTCGATCTGGCCGCGTGGCGTGGCCTCGATGCCCGCGCGGATGATCTCGGCCGAGTACGCACCCAGGTTGATCACCATGGCCAGCACGGAGGCGAACTCGGGCGAGAGCTTGAGCCCCAGCGCGGGCAGCCCGAAGAACAGGAAAAACAGCTGCACGATGAAGGGCGTGTTGCGCACCAGCTCCACATAGCTGGCCACCGCCCAGCGCAGTGGCAGTGCACGCGGCCCGAGGTTGCGGGCGCGTGCCCAGGCACAGGCGGTGCCCAGCATCAGGCCCAGC
>JBKBJT010000144.1:0-663 GCA_046294345.1 Ferrovibrio sp. | reverse complement strand
CTCCAGCCGCGGCGGCGTGCCCGTGATGCGGCCAATGCGGGCAGCGACTTCGGCGCGGCTGTTGGAGAGGTTGTCCAGCAGCACGACGCGGTGGCCGGCTTGCTGCAGCACCACGGCGGTGTGGCTGCCGATGTAGCCCAGGCCGCCGGTGAGGAGGATGTTCATGGTGAAAATAAGCCGTCGTGGAGAAGCTGAGGTGAACCGACGATAGCCACCGGATGGGGACCGACTGGATATCCTAACCAGGCTGCCACATGGCCTAACCAGGCTGCCATATGGGCGGCGGCCGTTGGTGGGTTTCGACCGCGCAGATAACCACCCGTGTCTGGTGCGTGGTGTTTATATCCACCGCCCTAAAATCCCCACCTTCGCCCTTTGACGCCTGCCCGAGCATCCCCCTGCCGTGAACCCCACCGACGCGCCCGTTGCCGACGCCCGCCGCATCCCGCCCATGCTGTTGTCGGGCCTGGAGCCCTTGGTCATCGGGGAGGGCAGCCTGTTCGTCAACATCGGCGAGCGCACCAATGTCACCGGCTCCAAGGCGTTCGCCCGCATGATCCTGGAGGGGCGCTTCGAGGACGCGCTGGCGGTGGCGCGCCAGCAGGTGGAAAACGGCGCGCAGATCATCGACGTCAACATGGACGAGGCCCTGCTGGACAGCAA
>JBKBJT010000143.1:0-664 GCA_046294345.1 Ferrovibrio sp. | reverse complement strand
CGTGAATTTGATCGCGTTCGAAACGAGGTTCGACAGGATCTGCATGGTGGCGCGGGCGTCGCCGGCAAAGACGAGCCCTTCGTCCCCCGCGCTGTCCGTGAGGACAAGGTGAATTCCCTTTGCCGCCGCCGCCACGCCCATCTCGTTGCCGATGTGCCGCCAGACCTCGGCCAGCGTGATGCCCTCCATGCGCATCTCGTGCTTGCCGGATTCGATGCGCGACAGATCCAGGATCTGGTTGATGAGGACCAGCAGATTGCGGCCGCTCTGGTTGATGTCCTTGACGTAATCCAGATAGCGCTCATTGGCCAGCGGGCCGAAAGCCTGGCTGGATATGACCTCGGAGAAACCGATGATGGCATTGAGCGGCGTGCGCAATTCATGGCTCATGACGCCGAGAAAGCTTGACTTGGCACGGCTCGCTGCGTTGGCGGCTTCCAGCGCCTGGCGCGTGCGGCGCTCGCGCTGCGCCAGCTGGCGCCCGGCATAATGGGCAAGCCACAGCAGGAACAGGATTGTGGCTGCTGTTCCCAGGCCGACGACCAGCGCCGGGCTGCGCCAGTTGGCCATGGTCGTGCTGCTGGGCACCGACAGTATCACGACCAGCGGCGCGTTCGGCAGGCGCCGGGCGGCGACGACGCGCCAGACTCCATCGACCGGGCTC
>JBKBJT010000142.1:0-676 GCA_046294345.1 Ferrovibrio sp. | reverse complement strand
GGCATATTCGCCGGCCATGGCGTAATGCATGAGCGTGCGGTCGCCGTCGCGGTGCTCCTGCGGAGCCTGCACGAGGCCGACCTTCGGATCGGCAAAGACCGGTACGAGGTCGGATAGCCAGCTCGGCGCCACGACATAGTCCGCATCGATGATGCCGATGATCTCGGCATCGGGCGCGGTGTGCTCGAGTGCGATGCGCAGCGCGCCCGCCTTAAAGCCCTCGACCTTGTCCTCACGCAAGAACTTGAAGCGCTCGCCCAGTATCTTGCAATGCGCCTCGATCGGCTCCCAGTAGAACGGGTCCGGCGTGTTGTTAATGATGACGATACATTCGAAGTTCGGATAATGCAGGCCGGCCACCGCATCGAGCGTGGCCTTGAGCATCTCCGGCTCTTCCTTATAGGCCGGGATATGGATCGAGACCTTGGGTGCGTGAACCGGAGCGTCCGGCGCGAGCGGGGGCGACGCGATCTGGAGCAGGCGGCGCGGCTTGCGGCCGAATGCGATTGCCGCGATCTCCTCGATCCGAGTCATCGCAATCAGTACGAGCGGCACCAGCAGGACAACGCCGAGACCCAGCGCGAAAGCTTCGCCCCAAACAAAGTAGTGACCGCGCCAGAATGCGAAAACTGCGGCGAACCACGCAGCCACCACATGCGCCGCGACCGCGAGCACA
>JBKBJT010000141.1:0-686 GCA_046294345.1 Ferrovibrio sp. | reverse complement strand
GAGCAGCAACCGCCCGTGCGTCACGCTCGGCGCGGCTCAGCTGCGGCTCGTGCACGTAGAGCCCCTCGGTGATGATCTCGCCGACCGTCTGTCGCGGCGAGAGCGAGCCATAGGGGTCCTGGAACACCAGCTGCAGCTGTTTGCGGAAGGGGCGCATGCCGGCCCGGTCGAGCTTGGTGATATCAGCCGTCTCGAAGCGGAAAGCGCCATCGGCTGCGAGCAGCTTCAGAAGCGCCCGTCCGAGCGTCGACTTGCCCGAACCGGACTCGCCGACGATGCCGATCGTCTGGCCCTGGCGCAGCCGGACGCTGACCTGATCAACCGCGCGGAAGGTGCGGTTCGGACGCAGGAAGCCGCCGCTGCCGATGTCGAAATCGACGGTGACGTTGCGGCCTTCCAGAACGACCGGGGCATCGTCCGCTGGAGCATGCTTGGTGCCCGTCGGTTCGGCGGCCAGCAGCATCTTCGTGTAGTCGTGCTGGGCATTGCCGAAGATCGCGTCGCGGCTGCCCGTTTCGACAATCTCGCCCTTGCGCATGACGGCGACACGGTCGGCCACATGTTTGACCACGCCGAGGTCGTGGGTGATCAGCACGATCGCCATGCCGAAGCGCTTCTGCAGGTCGGCGAGCAGATCGAGGATCTGTGCCTGGATGGTGACATCGAGCGCGGTCGTCGGTTCATCC
>JBKBJT010000140.1:0-686 GCA_046294345.1 Ferrovibrio sp. | reverse complement strand
CATACTCGGCAGTGAAGACTTGGCGGCTGATGTCGCCATCGACAAGCCGCCGGGCCAGCCGCTTGGCCGCGGTGTCCTGCTCGGGCGGCAGCCGGATATCGCCATAGGTCTGGGCCGAGACCGGGACGGCAGCGATGGCCAGATGGGCGAGGGCGGCAAGCACAAGGCGAAACATGATGCGGGGTCCGGCAAAGGAGATCGGCCTCCTTGTCGCCGCCGACGGTTGCAGGGTTGCGGCGCGCGCTGAGGCCGGCGTTTCAGTCCCGCGGCGGCTCCGTCCCGTCCTCGTCCGGGTCCTCCGCCGCCGGGATGGCGTAGGCGCCCTTCAGCCAGCGGTTCAGGTCCACGTCGGCGCAGCGCTTGGAGCAGAACGGCTTGAAGCGCACCAGCGCCGGCTTGCCGCAGATCGGGCAGGCCTTTGGCGGGTCGACCAGCTTGTCGTTGTCGTTCACGGCGTTCATCGGTCGGGGCCTGGCGCGGTCGAAGAGGATGGTGGCCGGTCGGAGGACTGTCGGTGGGGCGTCAGCCTCTGGCGACCCAGCCGGGCGTGACGGGGTAGCCGGTGGCGCCGATCAGGCCGACGGCCTCGGCCAGCGGCAGACCGACCACGTTTGTATAGGAGCCGACCAGCGAGATGGCGAAGGCCCCGGCAATGCCCTGGATGGCATAGCCCCCGGCCTTGCCGC
>JBKBJT010000139.1:0-691 GCA_046294345.1 Ferrovibrio sp. | reverse complement strand
AACATCGCCGGACCCGAGGTGGAAGCGGCCCTGCTCGCCCATCCGACCGTCGCCGAGGCCGGCGTCGTCGGCCGGCCCGACCCCGAGCGCGGCATGGTCGTGAAGGCCTATGTGGTGGTGAAGCCGGAGGTCACGCTGACACCGGCGCTCGCCGTCGAACTGCAGGCCTTCGTCAAGAACGAGATCGCGCCCTACAAGTATCCGCGCGACATCGCCTTCGTGCCCAGCCTGCCGCGCACCGAGACCGGCAAGCTGCAGCGCTTCGCGCTGCGCGAGCGCGCCGCCCGCGAGGCGGCCGGACCATCCGACGCCAACGCCAAGGCCGCCAAATAGACGCGCGCCGCCGGAGACGCCCCATGACCCAGCCCGTGACACCCGTGATCCCGCTCGCCCTGCCGGACGAGGACGTCCGCCCCGTCACCCTCAACCCCAAGGGCTGGCCGGTGCCGCGCGGCTATGCCAACGGCATGGCGGCCAAGGGCCGCATCATCGTCACTGGCGGTGTCGTCGGCTGGGACATCATGGGCAATTTCGCCGAGGGCTTCGTCGCCCAGGCGCGCCAGTGCTTCGAGAACATCCGCGCCATCCTGGCCGAGGGCGGCGCAAGCCCGCATCACATCGTCCGCCTCACCTGGTACGTGACGGATGTGGAGGAATACTCCGCCAACCTGCGGGCCATCGGCCTCGCCTA
>JBKBJT010000138.1:435-691 GCA_046294345.1 Ferrovibrio sp. | reverse complement strand
ACCACGACCGAGAGGTCGGTGACGCCGTAATCATCCGCCGCCTGATAGGTGAAGCGCAGAACGCCGCGATCGGTCGCGGTGGGATCGCCGGTGAAGGCCGGCTGCGGCGCCAGATCCGGCACCAGGCGTATCGGCCAGGCGGCCACCGTGGAAAAGCCGGAATCGACCCTGATCTCGCTGCCCTCGGTCAGATCGATCATGGCGCGCTGGGTGACCGCGTCGAGGGCTTCGAACGGCGTTTTCGAACCGTTGGCAA
>JBKBJT010000138.1:0-425 GCA_046294345.1 Ferrovibrio sp. | reverse complement strand
CCATCGGTCGGCAGGCCCTGGGCCTGGATCAGCAGGCGCGAGCCGGTGGGTATGTCGAGTACGCGCCCGTCCGCCGCCGCGCTGTCGGCGGCAAGGCTCAGCGGCGGCAGGCCGGTATAGGCCGGCGGCGTGATCCAGGCCTCGATCGTGATGGCGTCGGCGGCCTCGACGCCGGCGAAATTCGGCACCAGGGCAAGGTCCAGCCGGCGCTGCCAGGAAGGACCGGCGACCACGAGGCCGACCAGGGCCAGGAGCAAGGCGGCATGGCGCAGGGCCAGGGGATCGCGCCGCACCAGGCCGGTATCCGGCCCGGCCAGGTCGAGCCGGCCGATGCTGGCAAGGATGCGCTGGCGGTGACGCTGCCACAGGCTGGCCGTACCGGGGTCGTCGAGACCGCCGGCCGGACGGTCGTCGATATGGGTCAG
>JBKBJT010000137.1:434-694 GCA_046294345.1 Ferrovibrio sp. | reverse complement strand
CAACGCCCCATCCAGCCGCTCGCCCATACGCATGACGCTCTCAAGCAGGCCATCTCTTTCGATCACGTCCTGGACGGCGAGCGCCGCCGCCGCCGCCATGGGATGGCCCAGATAGGTGTGGCCATGCTGAAAGACGCCGGAGCCGTCTCTAAACGCCTCAAAAATATGGGCTCCGATTAGCACCGCGCCGATCGGCTGATAGCCCCCGCCAAGGCCCTTGGCGATGGTGACGAGATCAGGAACGATGCCTTCCTGTTCAA
>JBKBJT010000137.1:0-424 GCA_046294345.1 Ferrovibrio sp. | reverse complement strand
CGGCCCATGCCGCACATCACCTCGTCCAGGATCAACAGCACGCCGTAGCGGTCGCAGATCTCCCGAACACGGCGCAGATAGTCGCCTACCGGCGGAACGGCGCCTGCCGTGGCGCCGACGACGGTCTCGGCGATGAAGGCCATGACCGTCTCCCCGCCCAGTTCGATTATCTCATCTTCAAGGGCCTGCGCCGCGCGGGCCGCGTAGTCGGCGTCAGACTCCCCGGCCTTCTTGAAACGATAGGCGTAGCAAGGCTCAATGTGACGGGTTTCGATGAGCAGGGGGCTGAACTGCTTGCGACGCTGAAAATTGCCGCCCGCAGCCAGCGCGCCCAGGGTGTTGCCATGGTAACTCTGACGCCGGGCGATGATGTGGCGGCGCTGAGGCTGCCCGATTTCCAGAAAGTACTGCCGCGCCATCTTGA
>JBKBJT010000136.1:0-694 GCA_046294345.1 Ferrovibrio sp. | reverse complement strand
AGCTTGCCATCATCAGCCAGGATCGTGTCGCCTTCCTCCAGGATGGCGACGATCTCGGCATGGGGCACCGGAATGGTTTCCTCATCCGGCGCACTCTCGCCGAAGATAATGCGATACTCCTTGCGGAAACCGAGCTTCAGCGCCCCGCCCTCAAACTTGCCGACGCGGACTTTCGGCCCCTGCAGGTCTGCCAGCGTTGCCAGCGGCCAGCCCACAGCCGCCTCAGCCGCGCGCACAGCTTTGAGCGCTTCAAGGTGGGCGGCATGCTCGCCATGGCTGAAATTCAGGCGGAAGACGTCAACGCCCGCCTGCGCCAGCGCGCGCACTTCCTTGGGAGAGCGGCTGCCCGGCCCCAGCGTGGCGATGATCTTGGCGTTTTCGCCCTGCAGTTTCTGGCGGGTCATGCAATTCTCTCCGGCTTCTGCCCTTGCGGAATGATCTCTCTAGGCGACTCGCGCCAAAGCTGCCAGCGCGGGCGATCGCAGATCAACGCGCGCTTTTTTGCAGCGAATGTGCATCCATCGGAAGGCTTGATGGCATCCTGCCAAAAAGGAGATTCTCACCATGTTAAAATTGACGCTTGCGGCCACAGCTGCCTTCGCACTGACGGCGTGCGCAACATCCACGCTCGCCAGCCCCGAAGAAGCCGCCGCGCCGGTCCTTGCCAGTGACTCCGTTCAAGTAATGGTGCTTG
>JBKBJT010000135.1:359-711 GCA_046294345.1 Ferrovibrio sp. | reverse complement strand
CCCGCCGCTCCTGCTCCTGCATGGCTACCCGCAGACCCACGTTCTCTGGCACAAGGTCGCGCCGCGCCTCGCCGAGCGCTTCTCCGTCGTCGCCGCCGACCTGCGCGGCTATGGCGACAGCGGCAAGCCGGAAACCACCGCCGACCACACCCCCTATTCCAAGCGCGCCATGGCGCAGGACATGGCCGAGGTGATGACCGCCCTCGGCCACGAGACGTTCTTCCTCGCCGGGCATGACCGCGGCGCCCGCGTCGCCCATCGGCTCGCCCTCGATCACGCCGCGAGGGTCCGGAAACTGGCCGTGCTCGACATCGCGCCGACGCGGGAGATGTATCGCGGCACCACCGATCTC
>JBKBJT010000135.1:0-349 GCA_046294345.1 Ferrovibrio sp. | reverse complement strand
TCTTCCTGATCACGCCGGCGCCCTTCCCCGAGCGCATGATCGGAGCGGACCCGGACGCCTACTGGCTGAAGAAATGCGGCTCGGGATCGGCCGGGCTCTCCGTCTTCGCAGCGGAGGCGCTGGCCGAGTACCTGCGCTGCTTCCGCGATCCGGCGACGATCCACGCGAGCTGCGAGGACTACCGCGCCGCCGCGACCATCGACATCGCCCATGACGATGCCGACGGCGACCGCAGGCTGGACTGTCCGCTGCTGGTGCTGTGGGGGCAGAACGGCGTCATCGAGAGGTGTTTCGACGCCCTCGCCCTGTGGCGGCAGCGCGCCACCGATGTCCGCGGCCACGCGCTGCC
>JBKBJT010000134.1:0-723 GCA_046294345.1 Ferrovibrio sp. | reverse complement strand
TATTTGAGAGGGACGCGGGAGCGGAACGACTTTCGCTTGTTGGCGAAGAGTTCCGCTGCGGCGGTGAAATCCGCTTGAGGCATAAGACACATTAGCATCTTACCGCCCCGGAGTCCGATTTATTCCGCGCTGCGGCGGCGAGAGCGCACGCCGCCTGACTTTCCCGACATCAGGCCGGAAGCACCTTGCCGGGATTGAACAGGTCCTTCGGGTCGAGCGCGTTCTTGATCAGGTGCATGACGTCAACCGCGTCGCCGTATTCCATGCGCATGTACTTCTTCTTGCCGAGCCCGACCCCGTGCTCACCGGTGCAGGTGCCCCCCATCCGGATCGCGTGGGCCACCATGCGGTCATATGCGTCCTCGGCCGCTTTCAGTTCGGCCGGGCTGTCGGGATCGATCTGGAAGCCGAAGTGGAAGTTGCCATCGCCGACATGGCCGACCAGGGTCGTGTTGAAGGGCTGCTGCTTGGTGTCCTCGCGGACGCCGCGGATGACCTCGGCCAGTGCCGAGATCGGCACGCAGACGTCGGTGCCGAAGCCGCGGCGGCCGGGATTGGCGGCCCGGATCGCCCAGTGGATGTCGTGGCGCGCCTGCCAGAGCTTGTTGCGCTCGTCGGTATCGGCGGACCAGCGCCAGTTGGTGGCCCCCTCGCCCTTGGCGATCTCCTCGACGACGGCCGCCTGTTCCTCGACGCCGGCCTGGCTGCCGGCGAACTCGAAGA
>JBKBJT010000133.1:0-733 GCA_046294345.1 Ferrovibrio sp. | reverse complement strand
CGCGCTGATGCAAGGGTGGTAACGTCGTCAGATCGGCGGGCGAACCTTGGCATAGAATAACAGGCAAGGAGAGGCGATCATGACCATCGAAGCACTGCGGACCCCGGACGAGGCCTTTGCCGAAGTGCCCGATTTCGATCACCCCGTGCATTATGCCGAGGATCTGCCGGGCTACGAGGGTGTGCGCGCCGCCTGGATCGACGCAGGACCCGCCGATGCCAGCCGCACATTCCTCTGCCTGCACGGTGAGCCGAGCTGGTCGTTCCTCTATCGTCGGATGATCCCGGTGTTTCTGGAGAGCGGGGCGAGGGTTGTCGCGCCAGACCTGTTCGGCTTCGGTCGATCGGACAAGCCTGTTCGGCAGGAGGACTACAGTTTCGATTTTCATCGCAATTATCTGTTGCGGCTGGTGGAACGGCTCGATCTGCGGGACATTACTCTGGTGGTGCAGGACTGGGGCGGGCTGCTCGGGCTGACATTGCCGGTGGACGCGGGTTTCGCAGCGCGTCTGTCGCGGCTGATCGTAATGAATACCGGAATAGGGCAGGGAGAGAGCCCCGGTCCGGGCTTTGATGCCTGGAAGAATTATGCGCTTTCGACGCCCGACCTTCCCGTCGGGAGGATCATCGCGCGCGGCACGCCGCACCTCACCGAGCAGGAAATCGCCGCCTACGACGCGCCCTATCCAGGGCCGGAATACAAGGCAGGCGCGCAAATCTTCCCTGCCCTGGTA
>JBKBJT010000132.1:0-736 GCA_046294345.1 Ferrovibrio sp. | reverse complement strand
GCTAACGCCGGATGTGGCCTGGCAGCGCGCGCGCCTGGGCGTGGAGGCGGGGCGGCTGGCCATCGCCACGCAGGCGGTCGGGCTGCTGAATCCCGAATGGGTGCCGCTGGTGGAGCGGGCCTACCAGTCCCCGCAGCGCTATCTGGACGACAAGGTGACCGCTTTGCGCCACCGGACCAAGGAAATCGTCACCCTGGCGCTGATCCGGCTGGCCACGCAGGACCCGTCCGCCGCCGCGGAGGAGGCCGCGCACCTGCGCTGGCGCGCCCAGCTCACCGCCGAGGAACGGGCCTGGATCTGGGGTGCCATCGGCAAACGGGCCGCTCTGCGGCTGTCGGACGATGCGGTGCGCCACTTTGCCCGGGCCGACGACGCCCTGCTGCCCGACGACTGGCGGGCGTGGAAGGTGCGCGCCGCCCTGCGCGCCGGTGACTGGGCCACCGTGCGCCGCACCATCGAGCACATGGGCGACAAACAGCGCCAGGACCCGACCTGGACCTACTGGCTGGCGCGCGCGTTGCACGCCAGCGGCCGGCCCGAAGACGCCGCCGCCGCCCGCGAGGCGTATGCCCGCATCGCCGGCAGCGCCGGTTTTTACGAAAAACTGGCCGCCGAGACGCTGGGGCAGCCCTTTACCCTGCCGCCCGCCCCGCCGCCGCCCACCCCGGCCGAGCGCGCGGCCATCCGGGCCAACGCCGGCCTGCAGCGGGCGCTGCTGGCCATCGAGCTGGGGCTG
>JBKBJT010000131.1:440-746 GCA_046294345.1 Ferrovibrio sp. | reverse complement strand
AGGGAGAATCGCGTCGATCCCGAAGGCATTGAGCGCCATCAGCATCGCCATCATCCACAACAGCTCGGTCTCGCCGAGCGCCTTGCGGACGGGCATCGAGGGGGCAAGCGCGGTGGCCATGGCGGGGCCTTTGCCCATCGGTTCACCGGAAGACCACTGTTCTTTTCGCATGTGCACAAAATGGCAGCCCGGATGATTGGTTCCAGCAACAGTTCCTTTGGCAAGCGCAAGGTTCTATTTGTGCATCATGGCCTGCACGCTGCCCTGCGCCGATAACGAGGACGAGCCCCGCAACGCGCCTGGCCT
>JBKBJT010000131.1:0-430 GCA_046294345.1 Ferrovibrio sp. | reverse complement strand
CATGGATGCCTTCTTCGCCAGCGTCGAACAGCGCGACAATGCCGAGCTTCGCGGCAAGCCGGTGGCAGTCGGCGGCGCGGGCGGGCGCGGGGTGGTGGCGGCCGCCAGCTACGAGGCGCGCAGGTTCGGGGTGAAGAGCGCCATGCCGTCTGTCACTGCCGCGCGGCTCTGCCCCGATCTCGTCTTCGTGCGCCCGCGCTTCGATGCCTACAAAGAGGCCAGCCGCCAGATCCGCCGGGTGTTTGAGCACTACACGCCGATCATCGAGCCGCTGAGCCTTGATGAGGCCTATCTCGATGTCACCGATGATCGGCTGGGAATCGGCAGCGCCACGCGTATCGCGCAGCTGATCCGTCAGGAAATCCGCGCCAAGACGCAGCTGACCGCAAGCGCGGGGGTGAGTTACAACAAGTTTCTTGCCAAGCTCGCC
>JBKBJT010000130.1:0-754 GCA_046294345.1 Ferrovibrio sp. | reverse complement strand
ACATCCTCTGTGCTGGACACGGCGCCCTGTTCACGCCGCTCACCGGCGAATGCGTGGTCGGCCCCTGCTTCGGCGAACGCCTGTCGCCCTGGCCGGTGGAGATCCGCGAGGGCCGGGTGGTCACGGCGTGAGGCGCTGAGGGCCGCGCGGCGCACCTTTCCATCCTCATGGTCGGACTTGATCCGACCATCCATGAACACCGTGCCGCCTCCGTGTGCATGGACCCCCGGGTCAAGCCCGGGGGTGACGGCAGTGGAGGTGGTCGCGTGCTTCGAGGCTCGCTGGCGCTCGCACCTCAGCATGAGGAGGTTGGGGGCGGGGATCTCACAGTCGCCCTCATCCTGAGGCGCCGCGAAGCGGCCTCGAAGGACGAGGGCGGTCGCAGGGCCTTTCCACCTACCGTCATGGTCGGACTTGATCCGACCATCCATGAACACAGGGGCAGGCCGCGGTGTGCATGGACCCCCGGGTCAAGCCCGGGGGTGACGGGGGTGAAGGGGGCGAGGGACGGAGCCTCCGCCCCATCGCCTTCGTGTCCTTTGCGCCCCTTGGTGTCCTTCGTGTCCCCTCTTGCGATCTGTCACCGAACCTTCACCGCGACAGATCGCCCGCCCATTAGCCCCCGGCGCCGTCCCGTGATATGGCCCCTTCCCCGCGTGTCGGGCGTTTTGGGACTGTGATTTGCCGAAGGCGGCAGGGAAGGGCGCGAGATGAGCAGAGTTCTGGTGATTGGCGCGGGCGGCGTGGGCTCGGT
>JBKBJT010000129.1:0-757 GCA_046294345.1 Ferrovibrio sp. | reverse complement strand
GTGTCGACGTAACAGATGGACATATGGCAAGCGTAGCGCCCGCCTCCGGCATTTGCCAACATGGGGCTGTGTTTGGGGGAGTTATGACGAAGGGCGCGAGGTCCTCGAAGAACGGTCCGACCCGCCGCGCGCTGCTCGGCGGCGGCGCCGTGCTGGCGTCGACGCTTGCCCTTCCCGGGCTCGCCCGCAGTCAGCCGGGACCGCGGCGTCAGCAGCCCGAAACCGCGCCGCCACCGGTCGTGTTCGTGCACGGCAACGGCGATTCGAGCGCGCTCTGGATCAACAACCTGTGGCGCTTCGAGGCCAACGGCTACAAACGCAACCAGCTCTTCGCGATCGACTTCGTCTATCCCAGCGCCCGCAGCGACGATTCGAAGCCGCAGCCGTTGCGGTCCTCGGCCGAGGACCAGATGAAGGAGCTGACGTCCTTCGTGGTGCAGGTCCTGAAGGCGACGCGCCGCCGCAAGGTGGCCCTGGTCGGCTCCTCGCGCGGCGGCAACGCCATTCGCGCGATGCTGAAGAAGGGCGGCGCCGACATGGTGAGCCACGCCGTCCTGTGCGGCACGCCCAACAAGGGGATCGTGATCTCCGAGCAGCTGCTGGTCGGCAGCGAGTTCAACGGCGCCTTTCCGTTCCTCAAGGGGCTCAACGAGGGTCCCGACGACCTGGTCGCGGGCGTCGAGATGATGGCCATCCGGTCGGACCGGAACGACAAATATTCGCAACCCGACGGCCGTTTCATCGGCGCGCCCGGCAA
>JBKBJT010000128.1:0-759 GCA_046294345.1 Ferrovibrio sp. | reverse complement strand
CCTCGTCGCCTTCGGCCTTTTCATCCGTCCGCCAGGCCGCCAGCGCCATGACGAAACCGGGCGTGCAGAAGCCGCACTGGCTTCCGTGCAAATCCGCCATGGCCTTCTGCGCCGGATGCGGAGCTGGATTGTGCCCGCCGCCCTCCAGCGCCGGCAGGCCTTCGATGGTGACCAGATCCATGCCGTCAGCCATCGGCAGGAAAAAGATGCACGCATTCAGAGGCCGCAGACGGCCGCCCTCGCGCGCCAGCACGGTGCAGGCGCCGCAATCGCCCTCGGCGCAGCCTTCCTTGACGCCAACGCAGCCGCCCTCCTCGCGCAGCCATTCCAGCAATGTGCGCGTGGGCGGCGGCGCGGCAATCCGCCGCTCTCCGCCGTTCAGCCGAAAGGCGACTTCATCCGCCTGAATTTCTGTTCGTTTGGTCTGCGCCATCAGGTTTCAATCCGGGCGATCCGGCTCCCGCGCAAGCGCGCCCCGCCAGCCTGACCCGAAGCCTCAATCAGCGCCGCACAATGAGGCGCCCACCGCCTCGCATGGCGTCAGCGGCTCCTCGACCGTGGCGCCCGTTCACTGGGCCCACGCCTCGCCTTGACAAGAGGCGGCGAGCCTTAGCGATCTGGCGCCTGGGTGCGGGGACTCTATCAAAGCGGGGCCGAATGCTCGACAAACTTTTCGACCTGACCGGACGGAAGACGAACGTCCGGACCGAAATCGTGGCGGGGGCCACCACCTTCTTTGCGATGTCCTACATCATCTTC
>JBKBJT010000127.1:522-762 GCA_046294345.1 Ferrovibrio sp. | reverse complement strand
GGGTGGAGTCCGGCGGACTTCGGACGTGGACAAAGGGGGAGGAGGGGACACGAAGGACACGAAGACAGACGAAGGGCACGAAGGGGCGGCGGCCAAGCCTTGGTGTCCTTTGCGGCCCTTTGTGTCCTTTGTGTCGGTTCTTGACGGCGCCTGGGGCGCGGGAGGCGGTGGGGCCGTGCGTGATTCGAGGCGCGCTGGCGCTCGCACCTCAGCAGGAGGAAGGTGGGGGTGGCTCAACGC
>JBKBJT010000127.1:0-512 GCA_046294345.1 Ferrovibrio sp. | reverse complement strand
GGCGTTGAGCCAATCCACCGTCATGGTCGGGCTTGACCCGACCATCCATGAACAACGGGGCCGGCCAAGGTGTTCATGGACCCCCGGGTCAAGCCCGGGGGTGACGGGGGAGGTTGGGGCGGCGTCCCCTCTTGAGGGCGCGGGCCCTCAGCCCCGCAGCCAGGCGAAGGTGCGGGTGAGGAAGGCCTGGCCGTCTTCCAGGACGGGCGGGGCGTGGGCCATCAGGACGCGGCGGGCAGGCCAGGCGGTGATGCGGGTGAGCGCGGCGCGGGCGGCCTTGCGGTCGGTGAAGGCCAGGCGGAACTTGCGCGGGGTCTGGGGCGCATCCCCGGTCATCAGGTCCAGCCGGGCGACCAGGGCGCGCCAGCCCTTGAGGCTGGCCGGGTCGAGCTGCTGGATCAGGTCGGCGAACAGGGCGGTGCGGCTGGCCCGGTGGAAGAAGACCACCTCCACGGCGATCTTGTTGCCCGCGAAGTGGACCTGATCGATCTCGTCCGACCACGGGTGGCCGC
>JBKBJT010000126.1:0-769 GCA_046294345.1 Ferrovibrio sp. | reverse complement strand
ATATGTCTGGCTAGAAAACGTCCCCAGGAGCTCCAGCATGTCCGCGAATACAAACCCGACTACACCCGATGAAAAAGCCAAACGGGACCCCGTTTGCGGGATGACGCCGAAAGCTGACAGTCCGCACCGATTGATCCACCAGGGCGCCGAGGTCCTTTTCTGCAGCGCGGGTTGCAAATCCAAGTTCGAGGCCGATCCCTCCGCCTACCCTGTCGCGCAAGACACACGCGCCGTCCCGGAGCCTCACGCGCATGGCCATTCAGGTCACGGCGCTGGCTGTCATCATCACGCGGCAACACCCGCGCCCAAAACAGCGGCGCCTGGAATCCAGTGGACCTGCCCCATGCACCCGGAAATCCTCAGGGATGGTCCGGGAGATTGCCCGATCTGCGGCATGGCGCTGGAGCCGTTGACGCCAAGCGCAAGCGACGGACCCAATCCCGAGCTGCGCGACATGAAGCGGCGTTTTGCATTCGGGCTCGTTCTGTCCCTGCCCTTGCTGGCTATTGAAATGGGCGGGCACGTCTTCGGCGTCGACCGCTTCATTCCGCCGACCATCAATCCCTGGATCCAGATGGCGCTGGCGACGCCAGTCGTGCTCTGGGCGGGCTGGCCTTTCTTTGCACGGGGCGCCGCTTCAGTCAGGAACCGCAGCCTCAATATGTTTTCGCTGATCGCGCTCGGCACAGGTGCAGCCTGGGTCTACAGCATGGTGGCGACGATTGCGCCCAATGTGTTCCCGGCTGAACTGCGCTCGGCGCATGGCACC
>JBKBJT010000125.1:0-774 GCA_046294345.1 Ferrovibrio sp. | reverse complement strand
ATGTCGCGTGGCGAACGGCGGCGGCATGGCCGTTTTCCAGGCGGTCGGCGCGTTTTCCTTGTTTACGGGCCTGGAGCCCGATGTCGGTCGCATGCTTCGCCATTTCGAGGCTTTGACTGAAGCGGGCGTCACACGCCAGCCTCAGACGGCTTGAGGCGGAGAGTGCATCTGGAGTGCGGAATCGGGCGCTGACAGCCTGGCTACGTTGAAACTGGTGACCCGAAAGGGCAGGGAGGAGGAAGACATGTCCGGCATCATCGACATCCTGAACTCCCGGGCTGTGCGCCACGCGTCGCTGCCCCGTACTCCAACTCCTTGCATCCGATCCGCTGTGCTGGCTGTTCCCGCTGGTGAGAGGAGGCTCGCATGAAGACCTCGATTGCGACAGTCTCCATCAGCGGTGAGTTCGAGGAAAAGCTCGCTGCCATCGCGCGCGCCGGCTTCGATGCCGTCGAGATCTTCGAGAACGACTTCCTCGCCTTTGACCGTTCGCCGGCAGAGGTCGGACAGATGGTTCGTGATCACGGGCTTACCGTATCACTGTTCCAGCCGTTTCGCGACTTCGAAGGCATGCCGGAACCGTTCCGGTCGCGCAATTTCGATCGCGCCGAGCGCAAATTCGATCTGATGGCCGAGCTCGGCACGGATCTGATGCTGATCTGCTCGAACGCCTCACCGGTCGCGCTGGGCGGGATCGATCGCGCCGCCGAGGATTTTCATGCGCTCGGCGAGCGGGCCGCCCGCCGCGGCTTGCGGGTGGGTTACGAGGCTCTC
>JBKBJT010000124.1:0-777 GCA_046294345.1 Ferrovibrio sp. | reverse complement strand
CAGCATTCCGGCCATCAAGGATGTATTCAAGCCCGACGCCAAGCCCGAGGTGCATATCGCTAACGCGGCCACGGACGACCGGCGCTATTACGTTCCATTCACCGAAACCGTCTCGTCGCGGCCGCTCTGGATTTCACCTAGCCAAAACCGGTGGGCCGATATTCTGCGTGCCGATGGCCCAGGACTGGTCAATCGCCATTACCACCCGCATGAGGTGTTCGCTTACACGATTTCGGGCAAGTGGAGTTACCTCGAACACGACTGGGTCGCGACCGCCGGCGATTTTGTCTACGAAACGCCGGGCGAAAGCCACACGCTGGTGGCGCATCATCATCCCGATCCGATGCTGGTGCATTTCAACGTCAAGGGGCCGCTGATCTGGCTGGACGACCAGGGCAACTCGACCGGCCATTTCGACGTACACGACTATATCGCGCTGGCACGGGCCCATTATGAAAAGGTCGGTTTAGGCGCGGGCTACGTTGACACGCTTTTCCGGTAATGTAGCCTTTGAAAACAAACGGCACGTCGCGGCAAATGCCTGCACACGCAATGATGCCGCAGACTGGGAGTAACGACATTGCGCCGCGCATCGGCGCAGCGCCCGCCTGTTCAGGCGGGCACGATAACCGCAATCAGTCGATTACAATCCGGCAATAACGCAAGATATGCAGCGCACGGCAGAACGGCGGACACAGAATCCGGCGATGTCGCGCGCGAAACAACGGGAGGACACGATGGACAGGCGACCTTTCGTCACAGGCAGTGCTGCGCTGG
>JBKBJT010000123.1:562-795 GCA_046294345.1 Ferrovibrio sp. | reverse complement strand
GTCATGGACGCCCGCGCGGTCACCGGCATCAGGCACCTGAACGCTGATACCGTGCGCGGCCATCCGGTCACGGTAAAAGCCATGCTCCATTGTATAACGGGTCGCGAGCAGGAGGGGCCGTTTACGGCCATCCGCCGCGAGGACCGCCGCTGTTTCATCGATGATGTCGATCAGAGGCACGCCCGCCATGCGCGCGACCTTGTCGGCGACGAGATGCCTCGTGTTCGTACAGA
>JBKBJT010000123.1:0-552 GCA_046294345.1 Ferrovibrio sp. | reverse complement strand
CCCGCCTCATCCCACCGGTCCGCCTGCTGGAGGGCGACCACGCTGGAAAAATCGAGAGAGTTTAGGATAACTTCGGCAGACGCAAGACCACCCAAATGGCCCCTGACCGCCTCATTGATGTAGCGGTAGTAGGTCGCCGTGGATTCCCAGCTCATGCCGCCAATCAGGCCGATGGTTTTCATGCTGTGTGTTCCCAGGATTACATAACGGGCGGCACCATACTGCGCATTGGCTCATCACGGCGCGCAAACTCGGCACTAATCCATCTCTGATTTGCACGAATGTGGCGCCATTCGGACTACGCACGCCAACAATTTGCACTCCCGGCCGGTTTTGAGCTAAGAACAATGCATGCTAGATGACCGTGACCGCAAACTGCTTGCCCTGTTGCAGGAAAATGCCGAAATCCATGTTGCAGAGATCGCCGAAATGCTCTCGCTGTCGCCCTCCGCCTGTTCGCGCCGCATCGCCCGGCTGAGAGCGGACGGGTACATAACCGGATCGATGGCGATGCTCGACCGGAAGAAGATCAACCTGCCGACCACTATATTC
>JBKBJT010000122.1:0-797 GCA_046294345.1 Ferrovibrio sp. | reverse complement strand
GCGCAGGTTGAGCTCCAGTTGCCGGTATATCCGGTACACCCGCTTGTGGTTCCAGGCAAAGCCTTTGACGTTGCGCAGGTACAGGAAACACAGCCCGAAGCCCCAGGTGCGGTTATTGTCGGTCAGCCGCAGCAGCCACTGGGCGATCTCCTCGTCTTCGGTGTCGCGCCGGGCCTCGTAGCGGTAGCAGGCCTGGCTGATCCGAAAGGCTTGACAAGCCGCCCGGATCGACAGCCCGCGCTGCTGCACGGCTCGTTGTGCCATCTCGCGCCGGCGAGATGGCTTCACCACTTTTTTGCAAGAGCCTCCGCCACGACCTCGGCCTTGAGCTTTTCCTCGACGTACATCTTGCGCAGCCGCCGGTTCTCCTCCTCCAACTCCTTCATGCGCGCCATGAGCGAGGCGTCCATGCCGCCGTACTTGGCCCGCCACTTGTAGAAGGTCGCCGAGCTGATGCCCAGTTCGCGGCACAGATCGGGCACGCTCAGACCAGCCTCCGCCCGCTTGAGCGCGTCGATGATCTGGCTGTCAGTGAAACGCGATTTCTTCATGGTAGAGATTCTCCTTCGAGACTCTCTACTTCTCAGCGCACTGGTTTTGCGGGGGGATTACCCGAGCACCTGCATGATCATGTGCAGATGGGGGTCGGCGTCGATGGAGCCGACTACCTGCAGCAAAAAGTTGCGCACGCGGCTGAGGGCGTCGGCACGGGTGTCCTGCAGCAGCGTGTAGTCCAGCCGGTCGATGAAGGGGATGGCCACCTCGTCGCACATGGCCTGCAGCAACTCGCCCTTGTT
>JBKBJT010000121.1:0-838 GCA_046294345.1 Ferrovibrio sp. | reverse complement strand
TCGTCATGCTGCAGCACTATGCGCAGGACAAGCCCATCGTCCTCGGTCCGACGCTCAAAGCCATCATCACCAATCCCTTCGTCTGGTCGTCGGGGATCGGCATCATCATCAACATGATCGGCATCCCGCTGCCGGTCATCGCCATGCGCTTCGGCGACATCCTCGGCGCGGCGGCGCTGGGCACCGGCCTGCTGCTGGTCGGCGCGGGCCTCGACGTGAAAGCGGCCCTGAGGCCGCGCGCCATCACCTGGATCACCACCGTGCTGAAGCTGGCCCTCATGCCCGCCATGGCCGGCGGCATCGCCATGCTGCTCGGCGTCTCCGGCGTGGCGCTGCAGGTGGCCATCCTGTCGGCCGCCATGCCGACCGCCTCCGGCTCCTATATCCTCGCCCGCCAGATGGGCGGCGACGCGCCGCTGATGGCGGAGATCCTGACCGTGCAGACGCTGATCGCGGTCCTGACCATCCCGCTGGTGCTGACGCTGGCCGGCTGACACGAAAACGGCCCCCGCGAGGGGGCCGTCGTCATGTCGGGAACCGTGGTTCCGCCGTCACTGATATTCGCGGAACGTGTGGGGGTAGCGGTCGTCCACGGCCGGAGCGCGGCGGTAGGCCCGACGCGGCTCCTGGTAATAGACGCGCGGCGGCGCCTCGACATAGTAGCCCGGACGGCCGTAGTAGCCGGAACCCGAGTAACCGTAGCCCGAGTAACCGTAGCCCGGACCGTAGTAGTCGCCATAGGCCTGGCGACGCTGGTCGGCGGCAATCGCCGCAGCGCCGAGACCGATGACGCCGAGCGCGATGCCCGCGCCGATGGCAGCACCGCGGTCGCCACGAT
>JBKBJT010000120.1:0-844 GCA_046294345.1 Ferrovibrio sp. | reverse complement strand
GCCAATCCCGGCATTGGCTGGGGCGGCACGGACATCGAGGAGCCGCTGTCGATCATCCAGAAGATCGATCCGGCCGTGGCCTGGCCGGGCCTGCGCCTGCTGATGACCTCCACCACGGGCGAGCATTTCCTCTACTGCGTGCTGGACGAGAACCTCGTGCCGGTGCCCGCTCCCATTCCGGATGCGGTGATGAAGGTCGTCGACCGGATCGGCGAGAACTGCGAGCCCTCGCTCTGCTCGGTGCTGTTCATGGCGGGAGCGGGCGGCAGCTTGCGCGCCGGCGTCACCGAGAACCCGGTGCTGCTGACGCGGTCGGTCGCCTCCGGCGAGACCCGGGTGACCATGGGCGGCGCGCCGGTCTATCTCTGGCCGGGCGGCGGCATCACCATCATGGCGGACGTCACCCGCCTGCCGAAGAACGCCTTCGGCTATGTGCCGACCCCGGCGATCGTCGCTCCCATCGAGTTCACCATGCCGCGGGCGCTCTACGAGAGGCTCGGCGGGCACATGGACGACATCGTGTCCATCGACGACATCCTGCGCGACGTCGCCCCGCAAGCCCGCATCGACGGCTGGATCGAGGGCAATCCCTGGCCGTTCCCGGAGACGCCTTCATGACGGCAAAGCGCCTGAAGACCCAGGGCGAGGCCCCGGCCGGCAGGCCCTACCTCGTCGAGGACCAGATCGGCTTCCTGATCCGGCGCGCCCACCAGCGCGCCAGCGCCATTTTCGAGCAGGTGATGGAGGGCATGGACGTCACGCCGGTCCAGTATGCGGCACTCGCCAAGCTGCACGACCTCGGGCCCACCTCGCAGAATCAACTCGGCCGCCTGGTCGGCATCGA
>JBKBJT010000119.1:0-875 GCA_046294345.1 Ferrovibrio sp. | reverse complement strand
TGCGCTCCCATTCGCATCAGAGGCGATCGCCATGATCCGCGCCACCAGGGTTCTCGATCCCCGCTCCTTCGCCGAGACCGTCATCGTCGATCGCGTCGTCCTCGACTATGACGACCGCCACCGCCGCCGGCTCGCCATGGAAGGCGTGGAGGGCACCGCCTTTTTGCTGGACCTTCCCGAGGCCGTGCCGCTCGTCTCCGATTGCGGGCTGGAACTGGAGGACGGTCGCGTCGTTCTCGTGGTTGCCGCCGCCGAGCCGCTGGCGGAAATCCGCACCTCCGACCCGAACCACATGGTCCGCGTCGCCTGGCATCTCGGCAATCGCCACCTGCCGACGCAGATCTTGGGCACGCGCCTGCGCATCCGCAGGGATCACGTGATCGAGGACATGGTGCGTGGTCTCGGCGCGAAAGTCGTGCCGATCGAGGCGCCCTTCGACCCCGAAGGCGGCGCCTATGGCCATGGCACCGTCACGGGGCACGATCACGGGCACGCGCACGACCATGCCCATTCACGTGACCACGGACACTCCCACGACCACGGTCATGCCCAAGGGTCGCGCGACGTGCTGGCGGTGAAGACCGAGGGGCATGTCCACGACGAGACCTGCGGCTGCGGCCACGATCACTCCCATGATCGCGATGGCCACCACGGTCACGGCCATCACCATCACGACCACAAGCATGGCTGAACCGGCCGCCGCCCCGGCGGCGCTCTATCGCCTGCTCGCCTGGATGTCGCCTGCCTATCCGGTCGGGGCGTTCAGCTATTCGCACGGCCTCGAATGGGCCGTCGAGACGGGCGACATCACCAGCCTGCCAACGCTCGTGGATTGGCTGACCGTGGTTCTGCGGCAGGGCTCGGGGCTCGCCGAT
>JBKBJT010000118.1:0-895 GCA_046294345.1 Ferrovibrio sp. | reverse complement strand
CCCAGGGGCCAGCTTCCAGGGCATCGAGTTGGGCCGCTGCGGCTTCTGCGCTGGGCGCCGTGTAGATGGGCTTGAGCGCCGCTGCCAGCGCCTTGCGGTCCTTCCAGCTGGCAAAGTCGAGGCTGTTGCGGATCAAGTGCACGATGCAGGTCTGCAGCGTCGTGGTCGGAAACACCGCCCCAAGCGCCTCGGCTATGCCCTTGAGGCCATCGGTGACGGCAATCAGGATGTCGGCTACACCACGGGTCTTCAGATCGTTGAACACCTTCATCCAGAACTTGGCCCCCTCGGTGTTCTCGATCCACAGGCCCAGGATGTCGCGGGTGCCGTCGGGCAGCACGCCCAGCGCCAGATAGATGGCCTTGTTGCGCACCACGGCATCCTCGCGGATCTTGACCCGCAGACAGTCGAAGAATACGACCGGGTACATCGGCTCCAGCGGGCGTGCCTGCCAGGCGGTGACCTCGGCCATCACCTCGTCCGTGACGCAACTGATGAATTCAGGACTGACCTCGGTGCCGTACTGCTCGGCCAGAAAGCCCTGGATCTCACGCACGGTCATGCCCCGCGCGTACATGGCCACGATCTTGTCGTCAAAGCCGGTGAAACGCCGCTCGTGCTTGGGGATCAGGATGGGCTCGAAGGAGCCGGCGCGGTCGCGCGGCACTTCGATGCGCAGCGGCCCGTCCTGAGTCAGCACCGTCTTGGCGGACTTGCCGTTGCGCTGGTTGACCGCATCCTCGGGGCGGGCGGCACCGGGCGGGTAGCCCAGATGGTACGACAGCTCTGCGCCCAGCGCCCGCTCGATCAGCGCTTTCTTCAGCGCCATGGTGGTGGCATTGATCTGTTCGGCCGTCATTGGCGTGGTGCCGCCGGTCAGTTGTTCAATGAGTTC
>JBKBJT010000117.1:0-911 GCA_046294345.1 Ferrovibrio sp. | reverse complement strand
AGGCGGCTATCGCATCGACCTCGAGATCAACGCTCGCGAGGGCGGCCACCATTCCGGCAACTGGGGCGGCCTCCTGTCGAACCCGGCGATCCGCCTCGCCCATGCCATCTCGACCATCATCGGCCCGACCGGCCAGATCCGCGTCCATGAACTCCTGCCGAAGGAGATGCCGGAATCGGTCAAGCGGGCGCTCTCCGACATCGAGCCCGCCAGCATTCCCGGCGGCCCGCAGATCGACGCCTGGTGGGGCGAGCCGGGCTTTACCCCGGCCGAGAAGGTCTATGGCTGGAACACCTTCGAGGTGCTCGCCATCGGCGCCGGCGACATCGGCAATCCGCAGAACGCCGTGCCGCCTTCGGCGAGGGCGACCTGCCAGATCCGCACCGTGGTCGGTTCCGAGCCCGACGGCTTCATCCCGGCCATCAAGCGCCATCTCGTCCGCCATGGCTTCCCCGATGTCGAGGTCTCCAGCGGCCGCGACGCCGCTTTCAAGGCGACCCGCACCGATCCCGACCACCCCTGGGTGAAGTGGGCGGCGGCTTCCATCGCGGAGACCACCGGCAAGAAGCCGGCGGTCATCCCCAATGCCGGCGGCTCGCTGCCCAACGACGTCTTCGCCGAGATCATCGGCATGCCGACCATCTGGGTGCCGCACTCCTATCCGGGCTGCTCGCAGCACGCCCCCAATGAGCACGTTCCATCGGCGCTGGTGCGCGAGGCCATCGGCCTGATGGCCGGGCTCTACTGGGACCTCGGCGAGGGCACGCATCCGAAGGTGGCGCGCTGAGCGCGCCGGCAGGGCAGGGGGCCCCGATGAGCACGGCCAACACGAGCGATGTCGCCATCGTCGGCGGCGGCATGGTGGGAACGGCCACTGCGCTGGCCTGCCTTGCCCGAGGCCTCTCCGTCAC
>JBKBJT010000116.1:319-917 GCA_046294345.1 Ferrovibrio sp. | reverse complement strand
CAAGATATGATATTGACATGACTAAATGTATATACTGCGGCTTCTGTCAAGAGGCTTGTCCTGTTGATGCAATAGTGGAAGGTCCTAATTTCGAATATGCAACAGAAACACATGAAGAATTGCTGTATGATAAAGAAAAACTTCTTCAAAATGGCGATAGATGGGAGACTGAGATAGCAGCTAACTTAGCAAATGAAGCATTATACAGATAGAAAGTGCATCTATGTGCATTAAACGGAAGAAAAAACATAAGGACACCACTCTTTTATGTTTTTTCTTTATCATACTATAAAGAATGGATGTGTAGCTCAGTGGTAGAGCAACGGTCTTTTAAGCCGCTGGCCTTGGGTTCGACCCCCAACACATCTATTGTTTTAAGCGGGGTGTAGCGCAGCCTGGATAGCGCGTCTGTTTTGGATACAGAAGGTCGCGTGTTCAAATCACGCCATCCCGAAAATGCTCACTTGGTGGAATTGGTAGACACGACAGACTCAAAATCTGTTACTATTGTTGGTTCAAATCCGACAGTGAGTATACTGCATATAACGTGTCATACTGAAGTGGTGGAATTGGTAGACACGCTACCTTGAGGGGGTAG
>JBKBJT010000116.1:0-309 GCA_046294345.1 Ferrovibrio sp. | reverse complement strand
AATTAATATTCTTGGGAGTTCAAATCTCCTCTTCAGTAATTAAAAAAACAAAATTAACGCCTTCTGTTATATACGAAATAAATATGTAGTGTATTATAGTAATTAGTAAATAATATATACGCAGTCGTCACAGTGACTGCGTATTTATTTCTAGATATGCTAAAACAACAAAAACATTCGAGATATTAGTATCAATTAGCTGCATGTTACCATGTTTACACTCTTGACCTAGCAACGTGATAGTCTATCACGGCTCTCGAGGAGAACTTGTTTTGAGGTGGAATTCCCGCTTATATGCTTTCAGCGGTT
>JBKBJT010000115.1:0-936 GCA_046294345.1 Ferrovibrio sp. | reverse complement strand
CCTCATGGAGACCCTGTTCGACTTCGACCGCATCGCGGAGCTGTTCCGGTCCGGCTTCACCATGCGCTTCGATGCGATGAACGCCGTCACCGGACCCTATGCCACCGAGCTCTTTCACCGCCGCCTCGGGCTCCCCGAGGCGAGCCTCATGAACCAAACGCCGAAGTCCGACTTCGGCGGCCTGCATCCCGACCCCAATCCGCACCATGCGGCGGCGCTGGTCGATATGGTGGCAGGGCGATCCGAGGTCGATTTCGGCGCGGCGTCGGATGGCGATGGCGACCGCAACCTCATCGTCGGCCGCGGCCTCGTCGTCTCGCCGAGCGACAGCCTCGCCGTGATCGCCGCCAACGCCCGCCTCGTCCCCGGCTATCGCCAGGGTCTCGCCGGCGTCGCGCGCTCGATGCCGACCAGCCGCGCGCTCGACCGCGTCGCCGCGGCGCTCGGCCTTCCGGCCCATGTCACGCCGACGGGCTGGAAATATTTCGCCAATCTGCTCGAGGCCGGCCTGATCACCATCTGCGGCGAAGAGAGCGCCGGCACGGGATCGGACCATGTGCGCGAGAAGGACGGCCTGTGGGCCGTGATGATGTGGCTCGCCATCATTGCCGAGCGGCGGCTGTCGGTCGGCGACATCCTCGGCGAGCACTGGCGGACCTATGGGCGCGACTATTACCAGCGGCTCGATTTCGAGGAGGTCGATGCGCGCGCGGCCGAGGACCTGATGGAGAGCCTGCGGCGCAGGCTCCCCACGCTCGCGGGGACCCGCGTCGGACCCTTCACCGTCACCGACGCCAGTGATTTTGCCTACACCGACCCGGTGGACGGATCGGTGGCGACCAGACAGGGCATCCAGATCGTGTCCGACGATGCCCGCATCATCTATCGCCTGTCGGGAACGGGAACCCGCGGCGCGACGCTGAGGGTCTATCTCGA
>JBKBJT010000114.1:0-943 GCA_046294345.1 Ferrovibrio sp. | reverse complement strand
GGCTGTTCATTTCCGAGGTCCGGACCGCGTCCGACTATCAGGGCTCGGCGGTCCAGCAGCTCAACCGACGCTACACGTCCATTCTGGTGCGGGTTCTCCAGAGCGGCATCGCTTCGGGCGACGTGCGTCCCGACATCGACATCCGTCTGGTGCGCGACGTGATCTTCGGCGCCATCGAGCATCGCGCCTGGGCCGCGGTGACCGGACGTCCGCTCGACGTCGACGCCACGACGACGGCGCTGGTCGAACTGCTGCGCTACGGGCTGATGGTGCGGCCGAAGAGGGCGCGCCGATGAGCAGGCTGCCCTTCGACACGCTGCTGATCGCCAATCGCGGCGAGATCGCGCTGAGGATCATCCGCACGGCTCGCCGAATGGGTCTTCGCACGGTGGTCGTGGCCCACGAGGCAGATCGCGGCGCGCCGGCCCTTGCCACGGCCGACGAGGTCGTCTGGATCGAGGGACGCACGGGGGTCGCCGCCTATCTCGACGGCGCGCAGATCATCGATGCCGCGCGCCGCGCCGGCGCAGGCGCCATCCATCCCGGCTATGGCTTCCTGTCGGAGAATGCCGGTTTCGCCGCTGCCGTCGCGGCGGCCGGCATGGCCTTTGTCGGGCCGACCCCCGAGGCCATCGACCTGATGGGCGACAAAATCCGCGCCCGCGCCTTCGTCAAGCTCTGGACCGCCTTCGTCGTTCTCGCCATCTACCTGCCGATCGTCTGCGGCGCGCTGGCCGGCCTGTCGAAAGGACGCTACTTCGCCTTCCCGATCCGCGTCTTCTCGACCGAATGGTGGGGCAAGACGCTGGCCTCATACGAAATCCAGACGCTGGTACAGAACTCGCTGCTGATCGCCTTCATCGTCACGCTGGTCTCGGTGGTCTTCGCCTTCTTCGGGGCGCTCGCCTTCGCCCGTTACGACTGGAAGGGCCGCAAGCTGTTT
>JBKBJT010000113.1:0-1015 GCA_046294345.1 Ferrovibrio sp. | reverse complement strand
GGCGACGGGGGGGACGAGCTGTTCGGTCGCTACAACCGCTATTTGTGGACCGATCGGTTGTGGCGGCGGTTGGGCGGGGTACCTGCGGCCTTGCGGCAAGGGGTGGCAAACGGATTGACCGCAGTCTCACCCAGCGCGTGGAATCGCCTTTGGGCCGTCGCAGGGCCTTTGCTGCCACGCCGGCTGCGCCTGCCCAATCCCGGCGACAAGTTGCATAAGCTTGCCGAAGTGCTGCGTGCCGACGGACCGCAAGCGATCTATCACCGCTTGGTGTCGCACTGGTGGCACCCCGAGGCCTTGGTGTTGGGTGCGAGGGAGGCGGCCACCGCGTTGACCCAGCCCGAGACGTGGCCCGCGCTGGACGATCCGCGCCTCTGGATGATGGCGCTGGATGCGGTCACGTACCTGCCCGACGACATCTTGGTCAAGGTGGACCGCGCCGCGATGGGCGTGAGCCTGGAGACGCGCGTGCCGCTGCTGGATCATCGCGTGGTGGAGCTGGCTTGGCGCATGCCCTTGGCTTACAAGATCCGCGGTGATCAAGGCAAATGGTTGTTGCGGCAGGTGCTGTATCGCCATGTGCCGCGGGAACTGGTGGAGCGCCCCAAGCAGGGGTTTGGCGTGCCGATCGACCACTGGCTGCGCGGCCCGCTGCGTGAATGGGCGGAGGACCTGCTGAGCGAGCACCGCTTGCGGGAGGAGGGATTTCTGAACCCCGAGCCGGTGCGCGCCTTGTGGGCGGAGCACCTGAGCGGCCGGTGCAACTGGCAATATCTTCTGTGGGATGTATTGATGTGGCAGGCGTGGTGGCGGGATTCACGGGCAGTCGCAGGGGGAGCGCTTGGGAAGGCCTGATCACCCCCCCCGCCGCAGACGCTGAGGCGGGGGTTGTGCAGACCTTCCCCCGGGAAGCGAGGAAATCCATGACCCCCTATTGGCTCATGTTCGCGGCGCCAGCCCTCTTTGCACTGTGGCCAGCCAGGGGAACGGTCGCTGTGCGGCGACTGGGCTGGAT
>JBKBJT010000112.1:0-1376 GCA_046294345.1 Ferrovibrio sp. | reverse complement strand
GATGACATCCTCACCGCCGGCACGGCGATGCTCTCGGTCTTCATCAAGGACCCGCAGTTCCAGGGCCAGACCAAGGACAAGCTGGTGACGGTGGAGGCGCAGAAGCTGGTCGAGGCGGCCGTGAAGGACCATTTCGACCACTGGCTGGCCGGCGCGCCGCAGCATGCCAATGCGCTGCTCACGCGCCTGATCGAACGCGCCGAGGACCGCCTGCGCCGTCGCGCCGAAAAGGAAGTCAACCGCAAGTCGGCCACCCGCAAGCTGCGCCTGCCCGGCAAGCTGGCCGACTGCGCCGACGAAGCCGCCAACGGGTCGGAGATATTCATCGTCGAGGGTGACTCGGCGGGCGGTTCGGCCAAGCAGGCGCGCGACCGCCGCCGCCAGGCCGTGCTGCCTCTTCGTGGCAAGATCCTGAACGTCGCCTCGGCCGGTTCGGGCAAGCTGGCCGCCAACCAGGAACTGGCCGACCTGATCCAGGCGCTGGGTTGCGGCACCGGCGGCAAATACCGCGAGGAAGAACTGCGCTACGACAAGGTCATCATCATGACCGACGCCGATGTCGACGGCGCGCATATCGCCTCGCTGCTGATGACCTTCTTCTTCCGCGAGATGCCCAAGCTGATCGAGCACGGCCATCTCTATCTGGCACAACCGCCGCTCTATCGCCTGTCTGCCGGCGGCAAGACCTTCTATGCCATGGACGACGACGACAAGGACAAGTTGATCAAACAGCATTTCGGCAGCCGCAAGGTGGAGATCAGCCGCTTCAAGGGCCTGGGCGAGATGCCGCCCGCGCAGCTGAAGGAAACCACCATGAACCCGAAGAACCGCACCCTGCTGCGCGTGCAGGTGCCGGTGGACGAGGCCAAGGAAGCCGACGACCTGGTGGAGCGCCTGATGGGCCGCAAGCCCGAGCTGCGGTTCCAGTTCATCCAGGAACGCGCGGCCTTCGCCACCGACATCGACGTGTGAGCGGACATGCCGGAGGCGATCGGGTTTGATAATCTGCCGATCGTCGCCCTGGCGACCATCGCCATATCCGTCATCAATACATTGATCATGGTCGGCGTCAGCGTGGTGCATCCGCGCGAGGCCGGGCCTTCGACATGGGCATTGGCCAACATCACCTTCGGTGTCGGCCTTGCCATCCTGGTATTACGCAAGCCGGGCTATGAGCCCATCGTCGCCCTGTCCGGTAACACGCTGTTTGTGATCGGCTACATCCTGTTCTGGGTCGGCAGCCGTCAGTTCAAGGGGCAAGCCGTGCCCTGGCGCAGCGCGGTGCTGCTGCTGGCGATATTCCTCGGGCTGTTCTGCTGGTTCGTCTTCGTCAATCCGAATGTCGTTGTCCGTTCCGCCATCGCGGCCGTCGTGAT
>JBKBJT010000111.1:1174-1573 GCA_046294345.1 Ferrovibrio sp. | reverse complement strand
AGCCCTTGCCCGATGCACACCAAGACGCTGCGGCGCGGCTCGCCCGCGCGCCAGGGGCGGTCGAAGTGGCTGTCCAGCCGCGGGCCGACGCCTTGCACCACCAGCCGCAGCGCCGCCTGCGGCAGCGCCACAAAACCCTTGATGCGCAGCAGGCCGTGGCACGCCACCAGCGTCGAGAGCGTCTGCAGCAGATGGTGCCGGTCGCGCACGTCCAGCGCCAGCGCCACCGATTGAAAGGCATCGTGGTCGTGGTCGTCGTCCTCGTCGTCGTGGTGGGTGCGGCGGCCCTCGATCACGTGTTCCACGGCGCGGCCCAAGCCCAGCAACACCTCGGGCGGCACCTGGCCGTGCCGCGCCACCACGGTCTGCACCGCCGCCGGCGCGCGCGCCGCCACCGTG
>JBKBJT010000111.1:0-1164 GCA_046294345.1 Ferrovibrio sp. | reverse complement strand
ACGACCAAGTCGGCGGTGGCCAACTGATCCTCGAAGAGCTCGGCCAGCGGCGTGTCGTGGTCAAGCTCGGGGTCGGCGCGACGCTGGGCATCGACCGCTTGGGGGTCGTGCGCAAAGCGGCCTTCGGCCACCGCCGGCGCATCCACCACGGTAACAACCGCATCGACGGTGAAAGCATGCCGGATGGCGGGCCACTGAAACGCCTGCACCAGCGGCTTGGGCAGCGCTAGGCCGGAGGTTTCGATCACCAGGTGGTCGATCTGGTCGCGGCGCAGGGCCAGCTGCTCCATCACCGGCGCGAATTCCTCTTGAACCGTGCAGCACAGGCAACCGTTGGCCAGCTCGATGACCTGGCCGTTTTCCGCGCCGGTCTCATCGCAACCGATGCCGCAGCCTTTGAGCAGTTCGCCATCGATGCCGAGTTCGCCAAATTCGTTGACGATGACGGCGATGCGCCGGCCCTGCGCGTGGGTCAGGAGGTGGCGCAGCAGCGTGGTCTTGCCGGCGCCGAGAAAGCCGGTGACGATGGTGGCGGGGATTTTGTTGAGGTTCATGGCGTGACGCCCTCCTAAGGGTTTCAGTCCTCGATGCCGCGCTGCGCCGGCACGCCGGCGTCAAAGTGGTGCTTGTGCTTGACCATTTCGGTGACGGTGTCGGCCAGGTCGATGAGTTCCTGCGGCGCGTGGCGGCCGGTCAGCACCACCGTCGTCTCGGTCGGGCGCTGGCGCAGTACATTCAGAACCGTCTCCAGCGGGATCCAGCCGTAGCGCAGCGGGTACATGATTTCGTCGAGCACCACCATGAAGTGTTGACCGGCGCGGATCACCGCCTCGGCGCGCGCCCAGCCCTGGCGCGCCAGCTCGGCGGAGCGGTCCAGGTCGCGGCTTTTCCAGCTGAAGCCGTCCCCCAGCCCTTCGATCGGGATGCCGAGCTGCTCGAACACGCGGTGCTCGCCAAAGCGGGCGCTGGGCACTTTCATAAATTGAAAGATCTTGACAGCCTTGCCGCGCCCGTGCGCGCGCAGCGCCAGGCCGAAGGCCGCGGTGCTTTTGCCTTTGCCGTGGCCGGTGTGCAAGATGATGAGGCCGCGGCGCGGGCCTTGCGGCTTGGGGGCGTCGCGCTGCAGCGGAGGGGTAAGCAATTCCATCGGTTCAAGCTCCCAAG
>JBKBJT010000110.1:0-1580 GCA_046294345.1 Ferrovibrio sp. | reverse complement strand
CAGCCGCGAGCAGGCCACCGGCCTGGAGCAGATCAACACCGCCGTGGGCCAGATGGACGAGATGACCCAGCGTAACGGCGCGCTGGTGGAGCAAACCTCCGCCTCGGCCCAGGCGCTCGCCGAACAGGCGGCGGAACTTGCCGCGCTGGTCGGATTCTTCCGCACCGGCGATCAGGCCGCGCCGCCGGTTGCCGGGTCTTTGTCGACTCCGGCTGTCGCGAAAGCAGTTGCGGTGAAGCCTGTCGCAACGAAGCCGGCTGCAATGAAGCCGGTTCAAGCCAGCCTTGAGGGCCCATCCGCCAAGCCAGCGGCTAAACCTGCAGATGACGGGGATTGGGAAGAGTTCTGATCTCGCATCCGTTTGATTGTATAATCAGTCCAGTTTGCAATTATAACTTTTGCGAGTATAGTATTGGTTGTGGCTGGTGGTAGTGCATCTACCTTTGCCGAACACCCCCTAGATGTGTGAAACTTGTTGTCGTCCGTAGGGTTAGCCAGCAGGGCAACCCTGTCGCCACAACAAGAATCATGGTGGGGGAAGAAATGTCCATCGCATCCACGATCAAAATTGGCCCGCGCGTCCTCGCTGTGGTGGCGCTGCTGGCTGTGGCCGCCGCCGCCATCGGTACCATGGGCATCATCTCGCTGGATCGTTATGAACGCCAGAGCAACGAAATGGCCTCGCTGGCCAAGCAGACCCAGTATGGCGAGCGGCTCAACGCCCTGATCTATGCCGTGGTGATGGATTCGCGCGGCGTCTACATGTCCGACACCACCGCGGCAGCCAAGCCCTTTGCCAACGGTATCCAGCGCTGGACCACTCAGATGGAAGCTCTGATCAAGGACTGGACAACCCTGATCGGCCCCCAGGCCGCAGCCAGCGAAGAGGCCAGGCAGTTCATCGCGCTGGTCAACCAGTTCATCCAGTTCCGCCGCGAGCTGGCCCGCCTGGGCACCGATGTGGATACCAAGCAGGCGCGCGAATATGGCGACAATGACGCGAACCGCAGCAATCGTCAGGCGCTGAACAAGGCAGTCGAGACCGTCAACAATCGTAATGCCGAGCGGGTCGAGGCGGTCAGTAAAGGTTTGACGGATTACTACAACACCCAGCGTCCGTTGCTGCTCACGATCACTGTCACGGCTATCGTGGTCTCGGTGTTGCTGGCTCTGTATGTGGTGATTGCCACCCTGACCCGGCCGATCACCCGCATCACCGGTGTGATGAACACGCTGGCCAAGGGTGACACCTCCGTCGAAGTTTCCGGCAAGGAACGCGGCGACGAGATCGGCGAGATGGCCCAGGCTGTGCAGGTGTTCAAGAACAGCATGATCGCCCGCGAGCAGGCGGAAAGCCAGATCACACAGCAACGCGAGGAATCGGAAAAACGCCGGCTCGAACGCGAGGCGCGCGAAAGGGTGGCCGGCGAGGAGATCGCCGCCCTGGTCAACAAGGTGGCGCAGGGCGACCTGTCGGGCCGCATTAATGAAGGCGGTAAGGAGGGCTTCTTCCTCACCACCAGCCAGGAACTGAACCGCCTGGCCGCGACCTTGCAGACCATGGCCGGCGAGATGGCCGA
>JBKBJT010000109.1:0-1863 GCA_046294345.1 Ferrovibrio sp. | reverse complement strand
CGGCCAGCTTGAGCTGAACAAGCTCGAGATCATGGTGCTGGACGAGACCGACCGCATGCTGGAACTGGGCGTGACCAACGAGCTGCGCGCCATCTTCGAGGCCGCGCCGACCGAGCGCCAGACCATCGTGTTCGCCACAACTCTGCCGGCCGAGATCAAGCAGCTGGCCGATAACCTGCTGACCGATCCGGTCACTGTGCTGGCCAATCCGCCGGCCCCGCGCCTGATCACCACCGCCCAGTCGGCCCGCATCCGCGACACGGAAGCCCGCCGCCGGGTGCGCGACCTGCTGCCCGAGCGTATCGGCGGCCGGCGCTAACCACCTAAGGTTATCAAATCTCTACGGTTTTCAGGCGCCCGCGATTTCGCGGGCGCTTGTTTATGGGGCCGGGCTGCGCCAGATTTATGCTTGTTTGTAATTGGCCCGGTTGCCGGGGCCGGCGTGGACCGATGCCAGAAACGGAAAATCAACCACGCCGCTGATACAGATGCCTGAATCGGCTGAATGCGGATATGGCTGTGGTGGCGAAGGAGAATACCGAGCAGTCGTCTGACCTGAGCTGGCGCGACAAGCTGCGCGCCTGGTGGCATGGCGACGACTATGTCATCCAGCACGAGGGAGAGGATCATGCCCTGGCCGAGCTTCCCGAGGCGAAGCCGGAACCCGAACTGCCGCGCGAAGTGCCCACGGTGGAAAGCTGGACGCCGCGCCGGCGCCAGATCGTGCAGAAGCTGTTCGGCGAGGGCTTCAACCAGCCCGGCGGCGAAGAGCTGATGAAGCCGCTGATCTCGCCGCTCGGCCTCAACCCCAACCTGTCGATCACCGAACTGGGCTGCGGCATGGGCGGCATGAGCCGCATGATGGCACGCGAGAACCTGTGGATCGATGCCTATGAGCCAGATCCCGACCTGGCCAATGCCGCCATCGACCTGGCCAAGCACCAGGGCGTGAAACAGCGCATCAACATCAAGACCACGCCGCTGGACGAGATCCAGTTCAAGCGCAAGAGCGTGGACGTGGTGCTGTCGAAAGATGGCCTGATGCCGGTGCAGGACAAGCGCCTGCTGCTGGCCAAGATCCGCGCTGCCATGAAACCCGGCGGCCAGCTCATGTTCACCGATTTCCTGCTGACCGGATCGACCGAGAGCCGCGTCTATGAAGTGTGGTGGGATCGCGAGCCGGTGAAGCCGCACCTGCTGACGCCGGAAGGTCTGCAGGCCGAGCTGGAAAGCCTGCGCTTCGTGATCTGCTACATCGAGGATGTCAGCCACGAACTGAAAAATGCCGTGCTGGAAGCCTTCGGCAACTACGCCGAGGAAGTGAAGCTGAAGGGGCGGAATGTCGACGAGAACGAACGCGAGTGGGCGATCTCGGAAGGCGAACACTGGGCGATCCGCCTCAGCGCCATCGACGCCAACGTGATCCGGCTGTATCGCGTCTATTGCCGCGTGGTGGACTGAAGCGACCCGTTTAACGGACAACGAAAAAGGGCCGCATCGCTGCGGCCCTTTTCATATGTGCGATGAAAGCGCGGATCAGTGCAGCTTGGCCTTGACCTCGCCGATGGCGCGGTCGATCTGGCTTGCCGCGGCAGCACCCTGCAGCGACTGGCCGAGCACCTGAGCGGCGGCGGCGACAGCCACCTCGACCGCAGTGGCGCGGACTTCCTGCAAGGCCTGCTTTTCGGCCTGGGCGATCTTGTCCTCGGCCTGTTTGCGGCGGCGTTCCAGGCTGGCCTTGAGATCGGCTTCGGCCTCGCGGACGAGCGCCTTCGCCTCGGCCTCGGCGGCCGCGACGATCTCTTCGGCTTCCTTGAGCGCGTTGCGCTGCTTGCGCTGGTACTCGGCGAAGAGTTGCTGCGC
>JBKBJT010000108.1:0-2263 GCA_046294345.1 Ferrovibrio sp. | reverse complement strand
CGCCATGTACCTGCCGATCTTCAAGCTCGGCTCGGTCGTCTAACCGATGTTCGACCTCGACCAGACGACGCTCGCCTTCGCTTGCGGCCTGTTCGGGCTGTTGATCGGCAGTTTCTTGAACGTCGTCGTCCATCGACTGCCGATCATGATGGAGCGCGAGTGGCAGCGGCAGTGCGCCGAACTCGCCGGCAAGCCTGTGCCAGATTTCGAGCCTTTCTCGCTGATCGCGCCACGTTCGCGCTGCCCGCACTGCGGCCATATGATCAGCGTGCTGGAAAACATCCCCATCATCAGTTACCTGCTGTTGAAAGGGCGCTGCAAGGGTTGTGGCAAGACCATCAGCCCGCGCTATCCGCTCGTCGAGGCACTCACGGCACTGCTGTTCGGCTACGCCGCCTGGCGTTTCGGATATTCATTCGCCCTGGCGGGCGCTTTGCTGTTCATCGCGGCAATGATCGCGCTGACCTTCATCGATACCGATACCCAGCTGCTGCCGGATAGCATCACCCTGCCACTGCTCTGGGCCGGGCTGCTGATCAACCTGAACGGTACCTTCACGCCACTTGCCGACGCCGTGATCGGCGCGGTCGCGGGCTACACTTTCCTCTGGCTCGTCTATTGGGCATTCAAATTCGTCACCGGCAAGGAAGGCATGGGCTATGGCGACTTCAAGCTGCTCGCCGCGATCGGCGCCTGGTGTGGCTGGCAGATGTTGCCGTTGGTGATCCTGCTCTCTTCCCTGGTCGGCGCTCTGGTCGGCATCTTTCTCATCATGCTGGCGCGTCTTCGCCGCAGCGTGCCGATCCCGTTCGGCCCCTATCTTGCCGCTGCAGGCATCATCGCCCTCTTTTGGGGCAAAGAACTCAATCAGGCCTGGCTGAGGTTGCCCCTCGGTTGAATTTGCCGCCCGCGCACCCATTTCCTGCGTGCGCCGAAGTTTATAATTCATTCGTTTTACGGAGAAAAATCATGCCCATTTACGCCTATCGTTGCAGTCAATGTGGTTTCGAGAAGGATGTCTTGCAGAAGATGTCCGATCCGCCGCTGACGACCTGTCCGGAATGCCATCAGGAAACCTTCGGCAAGCAACTGACCGCCGCCGGCTTCCAGCTCAAGGGCAGCGGCTGGTATCAGACCGATTTCAAGAACAACGGCAGCAAGCCGACGCCCAAGGCGGAAACCCCACCCCCCTGCCAGGGCGGCAACGGAAACTGTGCTTGCAGCCTATCCGAGTAGCGCGGCGTGAAATCTCTGAAAAAATACTTCATCACCGGGCTCCTGATCTGGATCCCACTGGTGATCACCGTCTGGGTCGTGTCGGCGATCATCGGCGCGATGGATCAGTCGCTCTATCTGCTGCCAGACGCGATCCACCCGGACAGGTTGCTGGGGATGCACATCCCGGGCATCGGCACCGTACTGACGCTGGTGGTGATCCTGCTCACCGGTCTCATCACCGCCAACATCATCGGCCAGAAGCTGGTGCGCTTCTGGGAGGGTATCCTGGCGCGCATTCCGATCGTCAAATCGATCTATTACAGCGTCAAGCAGGTCTCCGACACGCTGTTTTCCTCCAGCGGTCAAGCCTTCCGCAAGGTGCTGCTGGTGCGCTATCCGCATCCCCAGGCATGGTCGGTCGCCTTCATGACCGGCACGCCGGCGTTGCAAATCGCCGAAATCCTCCCCGACGAGCACGTCAGCGTCTTCATTCCGACAGCCCCGAGCCCCGTCAACGGCTTCTTTTTTTTCGTCAAGAAGTCGGACACCATCGAACTCGACATCAGCGTCGACGATGCCTTGAAATACATCGTGTCGATGGGCGTCGTCCCGCCTTTGCCGCGCCAGCCGAACCTCGTCGGACGCGCCCAGAACGAATGACCAACCCCGGCGCGCACCAATCCGTCAGCGCCGATTTTGACCCATTGGAAAGACCATGCGAACTCATTACTGCGGCAAACTGAACGCCGCCCACATCGATCAGATCGTCACTCTGTGCGGCTGGAGCCACCGCAGGCGCGACCACGGCGGCGTGATCTTCATCGACCTCCGGGACCGCGAGGGCATCGCCCAAATCGTCTGCGATCCCGACCGACCGGAGATGTTCAAGCTCGCCGAGGCCGTCAGGAACGAGTTCGTGCTCAAGATCACCGGCAAGGTGCGACGCCGCCCCCCTGGCACCGAAAACCCCAATATGCCTTCAGGCGAGGTCGAGGTCCTCTGCCACGCGATCGAGATCCTCAATACAGCCGCCACGCCACCCTTC
>JBKBJT010000107.1:0-2330 GCA_046294345.1 Ferrovibrio sp. | reverse complement strand
GATCGACGACATCCTCGACCTGTCCAAGGTCGAGGCCGGCAAGATGAAGCTGGTGGCCGAGCATATCCCCTGGGCCAAGCTGGCGCAGGATTGCCTCACGCTGCTGCGTCCGCTCGCCGCCGACCGCATGGTGATCCTGCAGGCTGCGCCGGCGCCCGATGGCGCCACGCTCTATGCCGATGAGCGCCTGGCCAAGCAGATCCTGGTCAATCTTCTGTCCAACGCCGTGAAATACACACCCTCGGGCGGACGGGCGGAATTCCGTCTGCTGCCGGCCGAAAACGGCGGCGCGCTGGTGGAAGTCACCGATACCGGCGTGGGCATGGCGCCGGACGACGTGCAGAAGGCGCTGGAGCCCTTCGGCCGCATCGATTCCGCCCTGGTCTCGCAGATGCGCGGCACCGGCCTTGGCCTGCCGCTGGTGAAGGCCCTGACCGAACTGCATGGCGGCCGGCTGGAAATCCTCAGCGAGCCGGGGCAGGGCACCACGGTCCGCCTGCATTTTCCGCCGCCGCCCAGCCTGACGGCTTCCTCTAGCTGATTGGAATCCCGGGGATTCTTTGCGGCCTCGAGTCATGCGCTGGCCGCATAGCTGGCTTGACAATTCGATGGATACTCAAACGGCGCGACACGCCTTACATCTGTGCCTGTCAGATGTTGCGTCGCAGCATCTTCTCGGTTTTTGGCCCCGGCCAGAAACTTGGCCGCGGCAGCTCCCCCGCTGTTTCGGCCTTCCGCGCGTCTCGCGCGGAGCCTCCCTGTTAAGACTTAGCCGGCCTGATCTCAGGCCGGCTTTTTTTTGCCCTCACCCCAGCAGAGCCGGCAGGTCGGCCATGTCATGGAAGACATGGCAACCCATCGCCGCGAACACGTCGCCGTCGCCGCCAGGGCGATAGGCGAAAACCGTCATGCCGGCGCGGATGCCGGCCTGCGCGCCCGGCAGGCTGTCCTCCACCACGGCGCAGGCCTTCGGCGTGTGGCCCATGCGGTCGGCGGCGAACAGGAACAGGTCGGGATGCGGCTTGCCGTTCCGCACCTGCTGCGCGCTGAAGGTATGCGGCCCGAAATGGCCGCTCAGGCCGCACAGCTCGAGGCTGAGGGCGATCTTGTCGAGTTCGGAAGAGGAGGCGACGCATTTCGGCCACGCCGTCACCCGATGCAGCATGTCAGGCACGCCGGTCACCGGGCGCAGGTCGCGGCTTAGCCTGCGGAAGGTTTCCGCCTGCAGGTCGGCCTCGAAATCCTCGGGCAGCGCGATGCCGTAACGCTCACGCACGATGCCAAAGCAGGTGGAAAGCGCCAGACCGGTCAGGTCGGTGGCGATGGTGGCCTCGTCGAAATGCGGCGGCAGTCCGAGGGCCACAAGCTTCTCGTAGAACACACGGTTGGCAATGGGCTCGCTGTCCACCAGCGTGCCGTCCATGTCGAAGATGATCAGGTCGAAGGCCATCCGCCATGGATAGCCCAAGCCCGATTACATGAACAGCTTCTCGCCTGTCATGTCCTTGTAGAGGTCGGCCACCTGTTCGCCATAACCGTTGTAGATCAGCGTCGGCACGCGCTTGCCGGTGCCGATCACCTCCTCGGTGGCCTGGCTCCAGCGCGGATGCGCCACGGCCGGATTCACATTGGCCCAGAACCCGTATTCATCCGCCGCCATGGCTTCCCAGAAGCTTTTCGGCTTCTGGTCGGTGAAGGTGAAACGCACAATCGACTTCACCGACTTGAATCCGTATTTCCACGGCACCGCCAGACGCAGCGGCGCGCCCATCTGCTTGGGGATCGGTTTGCCGTAGACGCCGGTGGCGATATAGGCCAGATCGTTGCGCGCTTCGGCCAGGCTCAGGCCCTCCACATAGGGCCAGGGATACCAGAACTGTTTCTGGCCGCTGGCCTCCTCGGGCCGCTTGAAGGTTTCCATGCGCAGGTATTTCGCGCCCGACAGCGGCTTGGCGAAATCGACCAGGGCCTTCAGCGGAAAGCCGCTCCAGGGCACGGCCATCGACCAGGCCTCGACGCAGCGGTGGCGATACAGCCGTTCGTCCACCGGCATCTTGCGGATCAGGTCCTCGGCATCGATGACGATTTCCTTTTCCACCATGCCGTCGATCTTCACCTGCCATGGCTTGATGGTCAGAGCCTGGGCCGGCCGCACGATATTCTTGCTGGTGCCGAATTCGTAGAAGTTGTTATAGGTGGTCGCGACCTTTTCCTCGGTCAGCTCGCGGTCGAGCGTGTAGGCCGGGTTGCGCTTGGCGGGGTAAAGCTCGGCGGCAATGCCGGCGGTCTGGGCCTGTGCAGGCCGCATGCCGGCCGCGACAAGACCAGCC
>JBKBJT010000106.1:0-2665 GCA_046294345.1 Ferrovibrio sp. | reverse complement strand
GCGGCCTGGCGGCAAAGCTGGGTGCCGAACGCATGCTGGGCGTGAAGCTCGACCGCGGCAAACATGCGGCCGAACTGCGCGCGGCTCTGGGCGGCCTGAAAGGCCCGCTGATGAAGGTGGCGCAGATCATGTCCACCATCCCAGATGCCCTGCCCAAGGAATACGTGCAGGAACTGACCCAGCTGCAGGCCAACGCGCCGGCCATGGGCCCGGCCTTCGTGAAGCGCCGCATGGTGGCCGAACTGGGCCCGCAATGGCAGGGAAAATTCGGCAGCTTCGAGCTCAGTGCCGCCGCCGCCGCCAGTCTGGGCCAGGTGCATCGCGCGACATCGAAGGATGGCCGCGCGCTTGCCGTGAAGCTGCAATATCCCGACATGGCCTCGGCGGTGGAGGCCGACCTGCGGCAGCTCAAGCTGATCTTCGCCATCTATCGCCGCATGGATGCCGCCATCGACACCACGCATATCCATGCCGAGATCGCCGCCCGCCTGCGCGAGGAACTGGATTACGAGCGCGAGGCCCTGCATATGCGGCTCTATGCCGAGATGCTGAAGGGCGAGGCCAATGTGCATGTGCCCGAGGTGCTGCCAGAGCTGAGCACGAAGCGCCTGCTCTCGATGACCTGGCTGGACGGCCGCCGGCTGCTCGATTACGCCGATGCACCGCAGGACACCCGCAACACCATTGCGATGAACCTGTTCCGCGCCTGGTATGTGCCGTTTTATCAATGCGGCGTGATTCATGGCGATCCGCATCTGGGCAATTACACGGTGCGCGACGATCTCGGCATCAACCTGCTGGATTTCGGCTGCGTGCGCATCTTCCCCTCGCGCTTCGTCAGCGGCGTGATCGACCTCTATCGCGCCATCTCGGGCAACGACCGCGCGCTGGCCGTGCATGCCTACGAGACCTGGGGCTTCACCGGCCTGTCCAACGAGGTGATCGACACGCTCAATCTCTGGGCCGAGTTCGTCTATGCGCCGCTGCTGGAAGACCGCCCGCGCCGCATTCAGGAAATGGAATCGTCGGGCCTTTACGGCCGCGAGGTGGCCGAGCAGGTGCATCGCAAGCTGAAGGAGCTGGGCGGCGTGACGCCGCCGCGCGAATTCGTCTTCATGGATCGCGCCGCCATTGGCCTGGGCGGGGTGTTCCTGCACCTGAAGGCCGAGATCAACTGGCACCGCCTGTTCCACGACCTGATCGCCGATTTCGATGTGAAGGCCATGGAAAAACGCCAGAAGGCCGCACTCAAGATTGCGGGATTGCCGGCAGAAATCGCTTGAGGCCGGGCCGCTTCGGGCCGAAAATACCCCTGAAATAATGTTTCGTGGCCCTTGGGGGCCGCATCACGGCAGTCGGGGCGCATGATCGGCGGTTTGTCGTCCTTTTCGCCGGGCTCGATATCCAGTTACGGAAGCGCCGGCAGTTTCAGCGTGGCCACGCCGCAAAGCCTGGCCAGCGACGGCAGCGCCGTGTGCCAGTCGCTGGAATGCAGCGTGCACGGTGCCGCCTTGAAGGCACAGATGCAGGCGCAGTTTCCCGGCCTGAAAATCCTGGGCGGCGGCGAACCGCAGCAGGCGCAGAACCGCCGCCAGAAGGAACCGCCGCGTCCGGTGCCGGGCAGCGGTGGCGCGGAAAGCGCCAATGTCATCACGCTGCGGCCCGGCGGCAGCTCGGCCCTGGCCAGCGGCGCCACGCTGCTCACTGCACAGGAAGCGGATATCCAGGGCAGCGAAGCATCCGGCAGCCAGGCCTCCGGCGGCGCGAAGACGGCGGGCGAGCTGACCGAAGAGGAAAAGCAGCAGGTCGCCAAGCTTAAGCAGATCGACGCCAAGGTGCGGGCCCATGAACGCGCCCATGCCGCCGTCGGCGGGCAATATGCCGGCGCGCCATCCTACAGCTACACCCGTGGCCCCGATGGCCAGATGTATGCGGTGGCCGGCGAGGTTCCCATCGATATCGGCGCGGAAAGCGATCCCGAAGCCACCCTGCAGAAGGCGGCCCAGGTGGCCGCCGCTGCTCTGGCTCCGGCCGATCCATCGGGCGCCGACCGCGCCGTGGCCGCCGCCGCCCAGCAATTGCGCATGGCGGCCCTGGCGCAGATACGCGAGGAAAAGCGCGCCGAGCAGGAAGCCGCCGCCGCCGAGAAGGAAGAGGCTGAAGCCAACGCGCCGGCCCTGCCGGGCCAACCACAGGAAGAGGGGACAGCCGGTCAAACGGCCCCGGCCGCCTTTGGTCAATCTTCTGGTGACCAGCCATCCGGCTCCGACCTTCCCGGTGCCGGCCAGTCCGGCCGCGACGGTCCTGCCGCAAGGGCGGCGCAGGCTTATGCCCCGGCCCCCGATGCGAGCCGCGCCAGCCGCGAGATCGGCCGGCTGATCGGACTGGTGGCCTGACGGCGCGGAAGGCGGGCCCAAGGCTGGGATCTGGCCAGGGCGAGGGGTTGTGTCGGCTTCTGGGGCCAGCGTAATATCCCCGTCGATTCAATCCCTAAACCACGCAGAGGGCATCATGGCGAGTGAACAGCATCAGATGGGCACCATGGACATCAGCCAGCACAAGGCGGCCTGGGGCGCGTTCATGAAGATGACGACCTGGGGCACGGCTGCCCTGGTTGTCCTGCTCATCCTCATGGCGATCTTCCTGGTCTGAACCGGCCCGGCGG
>JBKBJT010000105.1:0-2869 GCA_046294345.1 Ferrovibrio sp. | reverse complement strand
GACGGCGCAACCAAGTCGCATCGCCACAATCGACGTGCGCCGGACAGCTGGCGAGCACTTCGGCCAGGCTTTTCGCATCCTGAAAGCCGAGATTGATGCCGTGGCCCGAAAGCGGGTGGATCGTATGCGCCGCATCGCCGACCAGTGCCAGCCTGGGAGCCACGGTCTGCGGCGCGCGCATCAGCCGCAATGGGAATGCAGCCGGCGGGGTGATCAGTTCCAGCATGCCAAGCCGATAAAAACCGGCTGCTGCCACCCGTTCGCAGAACCCCGCCGCATCGAGCGCCAAAAGTTCCTGGGCATGCGCGGTCGGCGTCGACCAGACGATCGAGATCAGATCGCCCGGCAGCGGCAGGTAAGCAAGGATGCCATCACTGCGAAACCATTGCCAGGCGGTGGCGAAATGCGGCTGGCCGATCCTGAAATTGGCCACTACCCCCATCTGCCCGTAAGGCTGGAATTCGACTTCGATGCCGGCCGCGGTGCGTGTCCAGGAGTCTGCCCCATCGGCGGCGACGATCAGTCGGGCGGTCAGGGTGCGGTGATCTTCGAGCTCCAGCACGGCCTCGGCATCGCCGAGGTCGAGCAGCGCAGGCGCGGCCGGACAGAGCAGATCGACATTGCCTTGGCGTTTCACGGTTTCCCACAGCTCGGCCTGCAACGGCGAGGATTCCATGATCCAGGCCAAAGCCTCCACGCCACTGTCATAGGCCGAGAATTCCAACGCCCCGCCGCGGTCGCCATGCACCGACATCCGGGCGACCTTTTGGCAGCGGCTCAGATCGAGATGCCGCCAGATGCCGATTTCATCGAGAAAACGTGCGTTGGCTGGGCTGATCGCATACACGCGCGCATCCCAGCCCTGCGGTTTCACGGGCGGATGCGCCTCGATGACGGCGATCTTGAGGCGACTCCTGCGCAGCGCCACCGCAAGGGACAAACCGGCCAGGCCTCCGCCGACGATGATCAGATCGTAATCCATGCGTGCATTGTCGCGTCCCGCGGCGAACTTGACAAGGCCGCCAGCCAGCCGGGATAATTCCGCCCCTTCGTGGTGATGTAGCTCAGCCGGTTAGAGCGACGGATTCATAATCCGTAGGTCGAGGGTTCAAGTCCCCCCATCACCACCAATTCTAGAACCCAACCCTCACCGGTTGGGTTTTTTCTTGCCCGCCGCGCCCGTCTGGATGATCCCTGTAGCGTGAAACAACGGCTTGCCTGGATGAAACCGGAGGACGAAGGGCGTTTGCGAACGGACGCCCCGCCCGCGAACCATGAGCCGACCGGCCTGCCGGTTTCATCCTCGGGGGTATAGTGATCATCATTTTTTCCGTTGAGCTTCAGTATTGCGCTCCTGGCGAGCAGATGAATGCGCAATCCGATCGGGAAGCCAGGCGCTTCCGGCCGGACGAGCACCAATTACCAACCAGAATATGCAGCAAAGCGCTGATTCGTGACATTAGTAAATGTATAGTTGAATTAAATCGACATCGTTGTTAGATTGGCGTGCATGTGGGTATCGAAAGAAGAACTTGTCACCGTTCTGTCTCAGTTCAACCCTTGGTGGCGAGGCGAGACCATTGCCGACCTGCCTTCGTTTCGGCGTGCTGCTTTCCGTGAATTGCAGGGATGGCTGACCGACCCGCCTGCGCCGCGTGCCGTCCTGCTTTCCGGCGCGCGGCAGATTGGCAAAACCACCTTGATGTTGCAGGCCGTCGATGCGCTGCTGCATGAGGGCGTGCCACCCGCCAACATTCTCTACGCCACCTTCGACCACCCTATCCTCAAGCTCGCCGGCATCGACGCCGTGCTCGAAGCTTGGCGCGAACGCGAGCCCAGGGCCGAGGGGCTGGAGTATCTGTTCCTCGACGAGGCCCAGTTCATCCGCGACTGGGGCACCTGGGTCAAGCATCAGGTCGATTTCCACAAGGAACGACGCATCGCCTTCACCGGCTCGGCCATGCCGTTGGTGGAAGCCGGTCAAGAGTCAGGTGTCGGCCGCTGGCACACCATTCGGCTCACGACACTCTCGTTCTACGAATACCTCCAGATCAAGAACCTGTCGCTGCCGGCGCTACCGCGCCTGAAATCCCTGCGTGACCTGTTCGACTGGCCGCAGTCCGATTTCTATCGCGTCACGGAGGCAGCCGCGCCCTATGTCGGACATTTCCATGAGTACCTGGTGCGTGGCGGCTTTCCGCAGACGGCACAGATGGACAGCATCTCCCAGGCCCAGCGTCTGCTGCGCGAGGACATCATCGACAAGGTATTGAAGAATTGAATGGACGCCTCCCACCCCGTGAGCGCTGAACACGAGTTATCCACCGCGCCGGTCGTCTTCGGTGTAGAGGGGCCTGCGGCGCGCGGCGCCGTGGATAACTCTGCGGAGGTGGTGGGTTGAAGGGTGGACCCTCACGGGCCGACGGCATCGAAGTGCCCAAGGTGGAAGATACGAAGCTCTTCAACAAGCAAACCGGAGGGTCCGAAATGAATAGTAGCAAAAACGTCGTCGGCATCGATATCGCCAAACGGGTATTTCAGTTGCACTGGATCGACAAGGAGAGCGGAGAAATCGTCAGTTTGCAGCTCAAGCGTGAGCAGTTCCTCGAACACTTTGCCAACCGGCAGCAGTGTCTGATTGGCATGGAAGCCTGCGGTGGTGCGCAGCACTGGGCGAGGAAACTCACGGCGATGGGGCACCAGGTCAAGCTTCTGCCAGGTAAAGCGGTGAAGCCGTTCGTCATCGGCAACAAGAATGACCGGCACGATGCGCGGGCGATCTGGACGGCTGTCCAGCAACCCCACGTCAAGGCAGTCGCCATCAAGACCGAAGAGCAACAGGCGCTCCTGGCCCTACATCGGATGCGCA
>JBKBJT010000104.1:0-3005 GCA_046294345.1 Ferrovibrio sp. | reverse complement strand
GTCTGATCGCCATCGCGCTGGCCGCCGTCAACATCTTCGGCGGCTTCCTGGTCACCCAGCGCATGCTGGCGATGTACAAGAAAAAAGAAAAGAAGTGAGAGGGGCCGCGCCATGCCGATCCAACTGACCGCGCTGCTCTATCTCGTCAGCTCCGTTCTGTTCATCATGGCCCTGCGCGGCCTGTCCTCGCCTGAGACTAGCCGCCAGGGCAACATCTATGGCATGACCGGCATGGCGATCGCCGTGCTGACCACCATCGCCAATCTGGGCGACCTCTCGGGCACCATCGTCTGGGTGCTGGTTGCGCTGCTGATCGGCGGTTCCGTCGGCACCGTGCTGGCCCGCCGCATCCAGATGACGGCGATGCCCCAGCTCGTCGCCGCCATGCACAGTCTCGTCGGTCTGGCCGCCGTGCTGGTGGCCGCCGCCGCCTTCTACAATCCGGCGCCCTACGGCATCCTCAACGCCGCCGGCCAGATCACGGTCGCCGCGCGCATCGAGATGTCGCTTGGCGTGGTGATCGGCATCATCACTTTCTCCGGTTCGCTGGTGGCCTTCGCCAAGCTGCAGGGCCTGGTGTCGGGCAGCCCGGTGATCTTCAAGGGTCAGCATATGCTGAATGCCCTGATCGGCCTGGTGATTGTTGGCCTGATCGTGGCCTTCTGCATGAATCCCAGCCGCGAGCTGTTCTGGGCCGTTACCGTGCTGGCGCTGATCGTCGGCTTCACCATCATCATCCCGATCGGCGGCGCCGACATGCCTGTCGTCGTCTCGATGCTGAACAGCTATTCGGGCTGGGCGGCGGCCGGCATCGGTTTCACGCTGCAGAATCCGGCGCTGATCGTCACCGGCGCGCTGGTCGGCTCCTCGGGCGCGATCCTGTCCTACATCATGTGCAAGGGCATGAATCGCTCGCTGTTCAATGTGATCCTCGGCGGCTTCGGCGGCGATACGTCTGCGGCTGCCGGCGGCCAGAAGGTCGACCGGCCCTACAAGAAGGGTTCCGCCGACGACGCCGCCTTCATCATGAAGAATGCCGGCAAGGTGATCATCGTGCCGGGCTACGGCATGGCGGTCAGTCAGGCCCAGCATGCCCTGCGCGAGATGGGCGACAAGCTGAAGGAGGAGGGCGTGGAAGTGAAATACGCCATCCATCCGGTGGCGGGCCGCATGCCGGGCCACATGAACGTGCTGCTGGCCGAGGCCAATGTGCCCTATGACGAGGTGTTCGAACTGGAGGAGATCAACTCCGAATTCCAGACCGCCGACGTCGCCTTCGTGATCGGCGCCAACGACGTGACCAACCCGGCCGCGCGCGACGATCCGAAAAGCCCGATCTTCGGCATGCCGATCCTGGACGTCGACAAGGCCAAGACCGTGCTGTTCGTGAAGCGCTCGATGGCGTCGGGTTATGCCGGCATCGATAACGAGTTGTTCTACAAGGACAACACGATGATGTTACTGGCCGACGCCAAGAAGATGGTCGAGGACATCGTGAAGGGGCTCTAAAGGCCCGCCGATCCTCGGCGATATTGTATTCAGACAATCCAGGCGGCCCGGACGGATCAGTCCGGGCCGCCTTTCTTTTGAATTGCTATAAAACATAATACTTTGCGCACAAACGGGATGTGGTAAACAGGCGCCCGCTTTTGGCCACCCTCCCATGTCCATGCCCGCCCATACCCGCACCCAGCCGGACCATACATCCATGGATAGCTTCTCCATGGATCCGCTGGCGCGCGACCCGCGCTGGTGGGAGACCGGCGGCGAGATCGTCGATCTGTCGTATCGCGACCTGGAGAATGCCGACTTCGCCGGCCGCTCGCTGCAGAAGGCCCGGCTGGCCGGCACCAACCTGCGCCGCGCCCGGCTGTCGCGCGCCGACCTGGCCGAGGCCGACCTGTTCGGTGCCGATCTCGGCCGCGCCGATCTGCAGAATGCCAACCTGACCCGCGCCATCCTGCGCGGCACCAGCCTGGCCGGCGCCAACCTCAACAATGCCATCCTGGTCGAGGCCGATTTTCGCGGCGGCGTGATGATGCGGCCCGATGCCCATCTGCACAGCGACGCGCGCGTCGGCATCGACGTATCCGACTTGAGCAACTGCCTGCTGGATTACGCCACCGCCTCACGCGCGCAATTCTCCGGCGTGGATCTAAGCGGCGCCTCGCTGGTGGGTGCCGATCTGTCGGGCGCGAATTTCTTCGGCAGCAACCTGCGCGACGCCGATCTGTCCTATGCCAATCTCAGCGGCGCGAACTTAAGCGACGCGCGGCTGGTCGGCACCCGGCTGGTCGGCGCCAACCTGAGCCAGGCACAGATCGTCAACGCCACGGTGGAGAAGGCGGTGGCGGTGGGGGCGGATTTCACCGGTGCCATACTGCGCGGCATCGCCACCGATGGTTTCGATGTTGCCAGCGCCCGGCTGATCGCGCCGGCCGATTTCGAGCCCGAGTTGGCCGCCGCCATCGCCGCGCATCGTGCCTGGACGCAGACCGACGGTGCGGCAGGGCGCCAGCTCAATCTTGCCGGCCAGCGTTTTCCCTATCACGACTTCACCGGCCTGGAACTCGATGGCGCGGATTTCAGCGACTGCGACCTGCGCGGCTGCCGCTTCGACCGCGCCAGCCTGCTGCTCGCCACCTTCAGCCGCGCCAATCTGGCCGGCGCCAGTTTCCACGAGGCACGCATCGCCGGCTGCCGCTTCGTCGGCGCCAGCCTGCGCTGGGCCGATTTCACCCGGGCGATACCTGGCCGCCTGCGCATCTATTCCGGCGGCGGGCAGTTCAGCGGCCGTCATGCCGCCACCGATTTCACCGATGCGGCCCTGGATGCCGCCAGGCTGGCCGATTTCGATCTGGGCGCCTGTCTGCGCTGAACCCTGTCTGCGCTGAAATCTGGAATTATACGGGTGAGGGCACAGCCAGTTCGCCATGCTGCAGGCCGCAGTAATACGGCTCGCCCTGTTCGGCGAAGGCATTCAGCTTGGCGTTATAGCAGCGATG
>JBKBJT010000103.1:0-3629 GCA_046294345.1 Ferrovibrio sp. | reverse complement strand
GGTTCGCCGGTTCTGCCGGCGGCGGCCGAGTGACGGCTGGCTGAGTAGGCGGGGAAGGGTACAAGCATGCCCAAGTTGACCATCGACGGCATCGAAGTGACGGTTGATCCGGGCACCACCGTGCTGCAGGCCTGCGAACTGGCCGGCAAGGAAATTCCGCGCTTCTGCTATCACGAGCGCCTGACCATCGCCGGCAATTGCCGCATGTGCCTGGTCGAACAGGAGAAGGCGCCCAAGCCGATCGCTTCCTGCGCGATGCCGGCCGCCGACGGCATGGTGATCCACACGGACTCGCCGATGGTCAAGAAGGCCCGCGAAGGCGTGATGGAATTCCTGCTGATCAACCATCCGCTGGATTGCCCGATCTGCGACCAGGGCGGCGAATGCGACCTGCAGGACCAGGCCATGGGCTATGGCCGTGGGGCGTCGCGCTACGACGAGAACAAGCGCGCAGTCAAAGACAAGTACATGGGTCCGCTGGTCGAGACGGTGATGACCCGCTGCATCCACTGCACCCGCTGTATCCGTTTTGTCACCGAAGTGGCCGGCGTGCCGGAACTCGGCGCCATCGGCCGCGGCGAGGACATGCAGATCACCACCTATCTGGAAAAGGCGATGACGTCGGAGCTGTCCGGCAACGTGATCGACCTCTGCCCGGTGGGCGCGCTGACCTCCAAGCCCTACGCCTTCACGGCCCGCTCATGGGAACTGCGCAAGACCGAAAGCGTCGATGCCATGGATGCCGTCGGCGCGAATATCCGCGTCGACGTGCGTGGCCGCGAGGTGATGCGTATCCTGCCGCGCCTGAACGAAGACGTGAACGAGGAATGGCTCTCCGACAAGGGCCGCTTCGCCTATGACGGCCTGAAGGCCCGCCGCCTCGACCGTCCCTATGTGCGCAAGAACGGCAAGCTGCAGGAAGCCAGCTGGAGCGAGGCCTTTGCCGCCGTCGCCGCCGGCCTGAAGGGCCTGGCCGGCAATCAGGTCGCGGCGATTGCCGGCGATCTGGCCTGCGCCGAAAGTGTCGTTGCGCTGAAGGACCTGATGGACAAGCTGGGCTCGGCCAACCTCGATTGCCGCCAGGATGGCGCGAAGATCGACCCGGCCCAGCGCGCCGGCTACATCTTCAACAGCGGGATTGCCGGCATCGACGAGGCTGATGCGATCCTGATCGTGGGCAGCAATCCGCGTCGCGAAGCCGCCCTGATCAACGCCCGTATCCGCAAGCGCTACCTCACCGGCAAGGTGAAGATCGGCCTGATCGGCGAGCAGGCACAGCTGACCTACAAGTACGATTACCTTGGCGCCGGTCCGGCCACGCTGAAGGATATCGCCGAGGGCCGTCATGCCTTTGCGGACGTTCTGAAGGGCGCGCAGAAGCCGATGCTGATCCTGGGGCAGGGCGCGATTGCCCGTGCCGATGGCGCCGCGATCCTGGCACTGGCGAAACAGGTCGCCGATGGCTGTGGCCTCGTGAAGGACGGCTGGAACGGCTTCAACATGCTGCATACCGCCGCCGCCCGTGTGGGCGCGCTCGACCTGGGCTTCGTTCCGGGGCAGGGCGGCAAGGACGTGACCGGCATCATGGCCGGCGCGCAGGCGGGCGAGATCAAGGCCGTTTACCTGCTCGGTGCCGATGAGATCGACATGGCCAAGCTCGGCTCGGCTTTCGTGATCTATCAGGGTAGCCACGGCGATGCCGGTGCGAAGCGCGCCGACGTGATCCTGCCGGGCGCCGCTTATACCGAAAAGGATGCCACCTGGGTGAACACGGAAGGCCGCGTGCAGCTCGGCCGCCGCGCCGCCGCACCTCCGGGCGAGGCACGTGAGGACTGGGCGATCATTCGCGCGCTGTCTGACGTGCTCGGTCAGACACTGCCTTACGACAATCTGGGCATGCTGCGCCGGCGCATGCTGCAGGCCGCGCCGCATTTCGGTGCCGTCGACAAGCTCACCACGGCCGCCTGGGGCAATTTCGGCGCGGCCGGCGCGGTGAGCGATCTGCCGTTCGTGTCGCCGGTGGCCGATTTCTACCTGACCAATCCGATCGCCCGCGCCTCGGCGACGATGGCCGAATGCTCGGCCCTTGCACGCGGCGCCGCCATGCCGAAGACGGGTACCCATGACTGACGCTTTCTGGAACACGCTCTGGACCGGCTACGTCTTCCCGGGCGGCCTGATCCTCGTCCATATCCTGATGCTGACGGTGCCGCTGCTGATCGCGGTGGCCTACCTGACGCTGATGGAACGCAAGGTGCTGGCGGCGATGTCGCTGCGCATGGGCCCGAACGTGGTGGGCCCCTTCGGCCTGCTGCAGCCCTTTGCCGACGCCGCCAAGCTGATCTTCAAGGAAACCATCATCCCGTCGGGCGCGAACAAGTTCCTGTTCATCATGGCGCCCTGTATCACCTTCATCCTGGCGCTGATTGCCTGGGCGGTGATCCCGGTGTCGGAAGGCTGGGTGATCGCCAACATCAATGTGGGCGTGCTGTACCTCTTCGCGATCTCGTCGCTGGGCGTCTATGGCATCATCATCGCCGGCTGGTCGTCGAATTCGCGCTACGCCTTCCTTGGCGCGCTGCGTTCCTCGGCGCAGATGGTGTCCTACGAAGTCTCGATGGGCTTCGTGATCATCACCGTGCTGCTCTGCGTGGGCTCGCTCAATCTCTCGGCCATCGTGGAAGCGCAGAAGACGGTCTGGTTCGCCCTGCCGCTGTTCCCGATGTTCATCGTGTTCTTCATCTCGGCCCTGGCCGAGACCAACCGGCATCCCTTCGACCTGCCCGAGGCCGAGGCCGAGCTGGTAGCCGGCTACCAGGTCGAATATTCGTCGATGACCTTCGCGCTGTTCTTCCTGGGCGAATACGCGAACATGATCCTGATGTCGGGCATGACCACGATCCTGTTCCTTGGCGGCTGGCTGCCGCCGTTCGACATCGCGCCGTTCAACTGGATTCCCGGCATCGTCTGGTTCTGCCTGAAAATCTTCCTGCTGCTGTTCGTATTCATCTGGGTGCGTGCCACCGTGCCGCGCTACCGCTACGACCAGCTGATGCGTCTGGGCTGGAAGGTGTTCCTGCCGTTCTCGCTGTTCTGGGTGGTGGCTACCGCGGGCGTGCTCGTCGCCTTCGATCTGCTGCCGAAAGGGGTGTAAGCCATGGCTCTGCTCGACCGCGGTGCCCGCTCGATCTTCCTCTGGGAAGTGGTGAAGGGGCTTGGCCTGACCTTCAGCTACATGTTCAAGAAGCGCGCCACCATCAACTATCCCTATGAAAAGGGTCCGTTGGGGCCGCGTTTCCGCGGCGAGCATGCCCTGCGCCGCTACGCCAACGGCGAAGAGCGCTGCATCGCGTGCAAGCTGTGCGAGGCGATCTGCCCGGCCCAAGCCATCACCATCGAGGCCGAGCCGCGCGAAGATGGTTCGCGCCGCACCACGCGCTACGACATCGACATGACCAAGTGCATCTACTGCGGTTTCTGCCAGGAAGCCTGCCCGGTGGATGCCATCGTCGAGGGACCGAATTTCGAGTTCGCCACCGAGACCCGCGAAGAGCTGTTCTACAACAAGGACAAGCTGCTCGCGAATGGCGAACGCTGGGAATACGAGATTTCGCGCAACATCGCCGCTG
>JBKBJT010000102.1:0-3660 GCA_046294345.1 Ferrovibrio sp. | reverse complement strand
CAACGCCATCGACCGCCGTACCGGCACCACCGGCGAAGACTTCGCGCCCTACACTGTGACGCGGCAGTGGTATGGAACACGGGGCGAGCGGACCACACCCGACGCCTTCACGCGCATCGATGCGCTACTCGACATCTACATCGTCCTCGACGAATCACGGCTGAGCGTTGCCGACCTGGAACGGGCGCTGCTCGATATCGGCGAACTGGGTTTCGGGCGCGATGCCGGCATTGGCCTGGGCCGCTTCCGGCTCGAAGCCCTGGCCCCCGCCGAGCTACCCAGCCAGGCCGACGCCGACGCCTGGCTCACCCTGGCTCCCTGTGTGCCGCAGGGTCTGGATTGGGACGCCGAGCGCTGCTTTTACAGGGTGTTTGCCCGTTTCGGCCGCCATGGCGCCAGCGGCGTGCATCGGGGCAACCCGTTCAAGACCCCGGTGCTGCTGGCCGACACCGGCGCCGTGCTCGCGCCGCGGTCGGACGCGGCCATCCGCGTGCCCTTCACCGGTCGAGGTCTGGGTGGCGATGGCAGCCTGTCCAAGGCCATACCGCAGACCGTGCACCAGGGCTATGCACCGGTAGTGGGGATCAAGCTGCCGACCTCGGGAATCTGAAAACCATGCCGGATATCGCCATTTACCAACATCAGGATGGCGCCATCGATGTCCGCCTGGAGCGCGAAACCGTGTGGCTCTCACTCATGCAGATGAGCTCACTTTTGGCGCGGGACAAGTCGGTGATATCTCGGCATCTGCGCAACGTATTCGCGGAAGGAGAATTGGAGCGGAAGGCAGTTGTTGCAAAATTTGCAATAACTGCCGATGACGGCAAGTCCTACCGGGTCGATCATTACAACCTCGACGTCATCATCTCCATCGGCTATGGCGTCAAATCGCCGGAGGGCGTGCGCTTCCGCAAATGGGCGAGCCGTATGCCGATTTATGACATCGGCCTTGCTGCCCTGTCACTCATGGTGGCCGAATCGAAGCCGGCGGACAAGGAGGTGCTGATCCGCCTGATCATGAACATGCTCGCCGGAGAAAGCGCATGAAAACCTTCGATAGTTACCTCATGCACATCACCCCGCTCTCGCCTGTCCACATCGGCACGGGGGAGAGCTTTGAGCCGACCAATTACGTCATCGACGACGGCATCCTGTACGAATTCGACACCGGCGGGACGATAGCGGCCCTGACGGCCACCGAGCGGAAAGAACTGCTCGCCATCGCCAACCTCAGGCCGGATGCCGGGATGATCCTGGCCTTGCAGCGCTTCTTTTACGAGCGCCGCGAAACACTGATGGCCCATGCCGTGCAGCAGGTTCCCGTGCTACCGGGCGTGGCCGCGCTCTATGACAGCCGTATCGGGCAGACCGCCAACATCGAGGCCGACGGCAAGAAGGTGCTCAACCGCCTGGAAATCGACCGCACCAGCTTCAACCCGGTCACCCGCCAGCCGGTGCTGTATGGCTCGTCGCTCAAGGGCGCGATCCGCACGGCGCTGCTGGACAAAATCAACGGTGGTGCCAGCCTGCAAAAGGTCGAAGACCGACACACCGGCAAGCGCCGCGACGAAAACAACCAGGAACTGCAAAACCGCTTGTTTCAGTATCGGCCTGGTAAGTTCGAGCGCGACCCCATGCGCCTGGTGCGCCTGGCCGATGCCACATGGCGCGGCGAGCCCGGCCTGCCTGCCACCCAGGTGCATCTGGCGGTCAACCGCAAGAAAGCGCCCGTGGTGGATGAGAAAGGGGGGCTGCGCAAATCGATGGCCGAGTCGAAAGAGCTCTATCAGATCCTCGAATGCGTGTCCGGTTGGCACTACCGGGCGTTCGCCGGACAACTCAACTTGCAATCGGTCAGCGGACTGGCAGAAACCCATGCGGCAAAACTGCCCGCCGCCCACCTGCGCTTCGATGCACGGCAGATCGCCCAGGCCTGCAACCGTTTCTACCGCCCGATCCTCAATGCGGAAAACCAGCTATTGCGCGGACGCGGCTATCTCGACCCGGACTGGGACAAGGCCGTTAGCGCACTGCTTGCCCAGGCCGACGACAAGATGCGGCGCGGCGATGCCTTCCTGCTGCGTGTGGGCCGCCATTCCGGCGCCGAGTCGGTCACGCTCAATGGCGCACGAGAAGGTCACATCAAAATCTTGCTCGACAAGGACCCCGAAACCAAGAAACAGCGCTTTGCCTACGAGTCTGAGGCTCGCAGCCTCTGGCTGGCCGCCAACGACAAAGACCAGATGACCGGCCTGCTGCCTTTTGGCTGGCTGTTGGTGGAATTACAACCGATGGGTGCATCAGATATTGACTGGCCCGAATTGAAAGCCGCTTGCGAACCGCATCTGTCTGCCGCTCGTGCCTTCAGGGACAAACTCGCCGCGCAACAGACTAGGCTGGAACAGGCCAAGGCGGAAGCCGAAGCCAAGTGCCGCGAGGAAGAAGAGCAGGCGCGCCGCGCCGCCGAGGCCGAGGCCCAGCGTCAGCGCGAAGAAGCCGAACGCCAGGCCCGTCTGGCCGCGCTGAGCGAGAACATGCGCCGCATCGAAGCCTTCAAGGACGAATTCAAGGCGCGCATGGAGCAACTGCGCGGCAGCAAGGATCGGCCCAACACCCTGTATCACGACAAGGCCCGCCGGCTCGCCAGGGACGCGCTCGAAGGTGCTGACTGGAGCGCCGAGGAAAAACGCGCCGCGGCCGAGGCCATCGCCGAATGGCTGCCCCGCGTCGTCGCCGTCGAGATGAAAGAAGAGCGCAAGAAACTGAAGCTTTCGGTGTTGCGGGCAGAATCATGACCACCTGGTTCGTCACCCGTCATCCTGGCGCCATCGAGTGGGCCGCGCGCCAGGGCCTCGTCGTCGATCGCCAGGTCGCGCATCTCGACGTCGGCGAGATCGAGGCGGGCGATACCGTCATCGGCACCTTGCCCGTGCATCTTGCTGCCGAGGTGTGCGCCCGCGGCGCGCGGTTTCTCAACCTCTCGCTCGACGTGCCGCCCGAAGCGCGTGGCCGGGAACTCGATGCCGACGCCCTCGAGCACTATGGGGCGCGGCTGGAGGCCTATTACGTCAACAAGCTGGAGTAAGGCCGCATGCAGGCCGTGCTCGACTTCATCCGTGACGTCCTCGACCCCATCGGCATCGTCGTCGGTCTCCTCGTCGCTGTGCCCATCTTCTGGACCTGGTGGCAGATCGTCTTTGGCGAGCGCCGACAGCGCCGGCGCTGGCTGGCCGAGGTCAGCCAACAGCCGGGCGAGCGACCAGGCATCCTGATCATCGACCTTCTGCCGGGCAAGGACATCCAAACCTGCGTGCGTCGACACATCGCTGCGGATGCGAAGCTGATGGATATTCCTGCCGATCGCTGCGGATTGATCCAGCGTGATCAGCCCCTTCGGCCGGAACAGGTCGCCGACTATGCCGCCGAGGTGCGTCGAGCCTGCCGGCGCCTCCTCGATGCCGGATGTGACGTCATCCACGTTTTTTACAGTGGCCCGATCGTCGCCGGCTTCATCGCCGGCGCCGAGATGTCCAACGGACCGCGTACCCAGCTTTATCACTTCGAGCAAGGCCAGTACATAAACTTCGGCCCGCTCGAGCCTTTGCGCTACAGTTACTGAAGGCGCGCCCCATGTCCGGCTCCATCATCCCCCTGCCCGTG
>JBKBJT010000101.1:0-3861 GCA_046294345.1 Ferrovibrio sp. | reverse complement strand
CACCTATGCGCGCTATTACCTGTCCAAGGACGATCCGATGGGCCGGTTCTACGTGTTCCTGCTGCTGTTCCAGGGCGCGATGGTCGGCATCGTCCTGTCCAACAACATCCTTCTGTTGCTGATCTTCTGGGAGCTGACCAGCCTCAGTTCCTTCCTGTTGATCGGCTACTGGAAGCATCTGCCCGAAGGCCGCCAGGGCGCGCGCATGGCGCTGGCCGTGACCGGCGCCGGCGGTCTGTCGATGATTGCCGGCATGCTGATCCTGGGCGACATCGCCGGCTCCTACGACCTCACCGTCATCCTCACGCAGGGCGAAGCGATACGGCAGTCGCCGCTTTACCTGCCGGCCTTGATCCTGATCCTGGGCGGCTGTTTCACCAAATCGGCGCAATTTCCGTTCCATTTCTGGCTGCCGCATGCCATGGCCGCGCCAACGCCGGTCAGCGCTTACCTGCATTCCGCAACCATGGTGAAGGCTGGCATCTTCCTGATGGCGCGGATGTGGCCGGTGCTGGCCGGTACCGAGGCCTGGTTCTATCTGGTGGCCACGGCCGGCCTGGTCACCATGGTGCTGGGCGCCTGGATCGCCCTGTTCCGCGACGACCTGAAAAGCCTGCTGGCCTTCTCCACCGTCAGCCATCTCGGCCTGGTCACCATGCTGTTCGGTTTTGGCACGCCGATGGCGGCTGTGGCCGGCGTATTCCACATCATCAACCATGCCACCTTCAAGGCGGCTTTGTTCATGTCGGCCGGCATCGTCGACCACGAGACCGGTACGCGCGACGTGCGCCGCCTGGGCGGGCTCGCCACCCTGATGCCGATCACCGCCACCCTGGCCACGCTAGCCGCCGCCTCGATGGCCGGCATCCCGTTGCTGAACGGCTTCCTGTCGAAAGAAATGATGCTGGAGGAAGCGGCGCATACCGTCTGGCTCGGCCAGCCATGGCTGGTGCCGCTGCTCGCCACGCTCGGCGCGGTTTTCTCGGTGGGTTATTCTTTTCGCTACATCCTGCATGTCTTTTTCGGGCCGACACGCGACGACTATCCCAAGCATCCGCATGATCCGCCCGCCGGCATGTGGCTGCCGCCCGCGTTGCTGGTCGTCCTGGTGGTTTTGATCGGCCTGTTTCCGGCCGTCATCGCCGGCCCTCTGGTGGCAGCAACCGCTGGCGCCGTGACCGGCGGCGTGTTGCCTGACTATCATCTTGCATTGTGGCATGGCTTCACGCCGGCCCTGGGCATGAGTGCGATTGCCGTGGCGGCCGGCCTGGTGGTGCTGTGGCGGTACGAGCGCGCCACGCGGATCTGGCTGCGCCTGCCGCGTCCGGAAGCGAAGCGGATATTCGACCGCGTGGTCGCGGCGCTCACCGCGCTATGCGGCTCTGTCGCCGATGGCCTGCATAACGGTTCGCTCCAGCGCTACATCGTCGCGATGCTGCTGGCCATCCTGGTAGTCGGCTTCATCACCTATTTCTCCGGCAGCCATGCCGCCGGCCTGCGCGACCTGCTGCCCATTTCGCCGGTCGCGGTTGCCGGCTGGGTGCTGCTGCTGGGCGCCTGCATCGCCCTGCCGCTGCTGCATCGCCGCCGGCTGCTGGCGTTGGTGCTCACCAGCGTGATCGGCCTGGTCGTGTCGCTCGGCTTCATCTATCTGTCGGCGCCGGATCTGGCGCTGACCCAGATTTCGGTCGAGGTCGTCACCACGATCCTGCTGCTGCTGGCGCTCAACCTGCTGCCCAAGGAAACCCCGGTGGAAAGCAGCACCGGTCGTCGCCTGCGCGATGCCGTGCTGGCGGGGCTGTCGGGCCTGGGCATCGGCGGCATCGTCTGGGCGGTGATGACGAGGGATTTCGCCACCATTTCCGATTATCACCTGGCGCAGTCCTATCCGGGCGGCGGCGGCACCAATGTGGTCAACGTGATCCTGGTCGATTTCCGTGGTTTCGATACCTTCGGCGAGATCATCGTGCTGGGTATCGCCGGACTGGCGATCTTCGCCCTGCTGGATGGCGCTCTGCGCGGCTCCACCGGCCGCCGCCTCGCTGCCTGGCTGCCGGATCAGGCGCGCGCGCATGACCGCCACCCGATGATGCTGGTGGTCGCCACGCGGCTGATGCTGCCGCTGGCGCTGATGGTCGGTGCCTATATCTTCCTGCGTGGCCACAACCAGCCGGGCGGCGGCTTCATTGCCGGCCTGGTGGTCGCCATCGCGCTGATCATGCAATACATGGCCAGCGGCTTCTCCTGGGCGCAGCAGCGCATGACCTTCGATTATCACGGCCTGATTGGCGTTGGCGTTCTGGCGGCCGGTCTCACCGGCATCGGCGCCTGGCTGGCCGGTCGCCCGTTCCTGACCAGCGATTTCGGCTATGTGAAATTGCCGCTGCTGGAAAAATTCGAACTGGCCACTGCCATGGCCTTCGATTTCGGCGTCTTCTTCACCGTGGTGGGCGCGGTGATGCTGGCGCTGGCCAATCTCTCGCGCGTCGGGCGCAAGGCCGAGCGCCTGCCGGTCAACGAGGCGCCGATGGATGTCGATCCGTCGGGCGCGGCCGATCCGGCGAAGTCCTAAGGGGGAAGTGATATGGAACTGCTCGTTGCCAGCGCCGTCGGCAGCCTGACTGCGTCCGGGGTCTACCTGCTGTTGCGCGGCCGCACCTTTCCGGTGGTGCTCGGTCTGGCGCTTCTCTCCTACGCGATCAACGTGTTCCTGTTCTCCATGGGCCGGCTGGTGGTCAACCTGCCGCCGATCATCGGCGATGACGCGCCTGGTTATACCGATCCGCTGCCGCAGGCCCTGGTGTTGACAGCCATCGTGATCTCCTTCGGCATGACCGCGTTGGTGGTGGTGCTGTCGCTACGCAGTTACCTGGAGACCGGCAGCGACCATGTCGATGACCGTCCGGCCGACGGCAGCCCGGTCGAGGCGCGGTGAGCGGCATGAACGATCTCGCCAACCACTGGATCATTCTCCCCATCGTGCTGCCGGCAATGCTGGCACCGCTGATCGTGCTGGCCATGCGCCACGACATCGTGCTGCAACGCATCTTTTCGCTGGCCGGCACCGTAACCTTGCTGGCCGTATCCGTTGCCCTCGTCGCCATGGCCGCCGCCGGGCCGCCGCAGATGTATGCCCTGGGCAACTGGCCAGCACCGTTCGGCATCGTGCTGGTGCTCGACCGCCTGTCGGCGATGATGGTGCTGCTCACCTCGGCGCTGGCCCTGTTCGTGCTGGTCTATGCCTCCCATGGCTGGGACCGCAAAGGCTGGCATTTCCATGCCCTGTTCCAGTTCCAGCTCATGGGTATCAACGGTGCCTTCCTCACCGGCGACGTGTTCAACCTCTTCGTTTTCTTCGAGGTGCTGCTGATCGCCTCCTATGGCCTGATGCTGCATGGCGGCGGCGCGAAACGCCTGGGTGCCGGCGTGCAGTATGTGGTGATCAACCTGGTCGGTTCCACGCTGTTCCTGGTGGCGGTCGGCCTGCTCTACGGCGTCACCGGCACGCTCAACATGGCCGATCTGGCTGTGAAGGTGCCGCTGGTGGAGCCCGGCAGCCAGGCGCTGCTGCAGGTCGGCGCGCTGCTGCTGCTGCTGGTATTCGCCGTGAAGGCGGCTTTGGTGCCGCTGCATTTCTGGCTGCCCGGCACCTATGCCAACGCGCCGGCGCCGGTGGTGGCGCTGTTCGCCATCATGACCAAGGTGGGCGCCTGTTCGATCATCCGGATTTACACCCTGGCCTTCGGTGCCGATGCCGGCACCTCGGCCTGGCTGGCCGCGCCGTGGCTGTTGCCCGCCGCGCTGGTCACGCTGGTGATCGGCATGGCCGGCGTGATGGCGGCGCGCAATCTTGGGCGCATG
>JBKBJT010000100.1:0-3887 GCA_046294345.1 Ferrovibrio sp. | reverse complement strand
CGGATCCTTCCACAGCATATTCCGCAGGCAATTCATGCCCACGACCGACGCTGGAGATCCAGGTCCGAACCTCGGGATAACGATGGGCTGTGGCAATGTGGTGCAGCCGCAGGGCTTCGACAAGCGCGCCACCCAGGCCCAGCATGCGGTCGGCATGACGGATCATGACGGTATTGGGCCAGGCCTGCGGGCGGATTTCGGCCAGGGTGGCGAAAATATCCGCCTCGCGGCCGGGATTGCGCTGCGCCATCAGGCTGACGGCCGCCGCCGTGGAACGCGACACGCCGGCAAAACAATGCACCAGCAGGTGATCCACGCGATCGGCCGCTAGGCGATCGCCCACCTCCAGGATGGCGGCGACGTCCCGCTCGCCCGGCAGATCGCGGCCCTCGCTGGGCGTCACGATGTCGTAGAAGCGGAATTCGTTGCGCCGGGCCGCCGGATAATGGGTATAGCCCTCGGGCTGCGGCGTGCCCGGATCGAGGATGCCGAGGATATGCGTCACGTCGCCGGCAAACTGATGCAGCTCTGCCACGCCGCAGATGCTGAGACGGAACGGCAGCAGGCCGCGCGCGACGACCGGGCTCATTGCGCCATCCTTTTCATTCGACCGTCACCGACTTAGCCAGGTTGCGCGGCTGGTCCACATCGGTGCCCTTCAGCACGGCAACATGATAGGCCAGCAGCTGCACCGGAATGGCATACAGGATCGGCGCCACGAAAGGCTCGACCTCGGGCAGTTCCACGGTGGCGAAGGTGCGCTCGTCGATATGGGCGAAGCCCTTCCTGTCCGACATGAAGATCACCTTGCCGCCGCGCGCCATCACCTCCTGCATGTTCGAGATGGTCTTCTCGAACAGGCTGTCGCTGGGGGCAATCACGATCACCGGCACCTGCTCGTCGATCAGCGCGATGGGACCATGCTTCAATTCGCCGGCGGCATAGCCCTCGGCATGGATATAGGAGATTTCCTTCAGTTTGAGCGCGCCTTCCAGCGCCAGCGGGAAACAGGCGCCGCGACCGATATACAGCACGTCGCGCGCATCCATGATCTGTTCGGCCAGCGCCTGCAGGTCGTCGTCGTGATTGAGCACCTCGGCGGCCCGCGCCGGCACCTCGATCAGCGCCGCCATCAGCCGGGCGGCCTCGTCCTGGCTCAGCGCCTTGCGCGCATGGGCGATGGCGAGGCTGAAGGCGGCCAGGGTGACGAGCTGACAGGTGAAGGCCTTGGTCGAGGCCACGCCGATCTCCGGCCCGGCCTTGGTCGGCAGCACGCCATCGGCCTCGCGCGCCATGCTGCTTTCCGGCACGTTCACGATGGCCAGCGTGCGCCCGCCATTCTGCTTCACGTAACGCAGCGCGGCGAGCGTGTCGGCCGTTTCGCCCGACTGCGAGATGAAGATCGACAAGCCTTTCGGGTCGACCGGCGCCTCGCGGTAACGGAATTCCGAGGCGACATCCACCTCGACATTGATACGGGCATAGCGTTCCAGCCAGTATTTCGCCACCAGGCCGGAATAATACGACGTGCCGCAGGCCACGATGGTGATGCGGGAAATCTGCGCCAGGTCGAGCCCCAGATCGGGCAGATGCACCCAGCGATCGGTCGGGCTGACCACGGTATTGATGGTGTCGCCCATCACCGCCGGCTGCTCGTAGATTTCCTTCTGCATGTAGTGACGGTAATTGCCCTTGCCGATCATCGCGCCGCTGATCGCGGTGGGCCGCACGACACGCTCGACCGGGTTGTTGTCGGCATCGAAGAACCGCGCCGACCCGCGGCTCAGCACCACCCAGTCGCCCTCTTCCAGATAGGCGATCCTGTCGGTCAGCGGCGCCAGCGCCAGGGCATCGGAGCCGAGATACATCTCACCGTTGCCGAAACCGACCGCCAGCGGCGCCCCGCGACGGGCGCCGATCAGCAGGTCGTCCTTGCCATGGAACAGGATGCCCAACGCAAAAGCGCCACGCAAACGGCCCAAAGCCGCCTTCACGGCGGCTTCAGGGTCGTTGCCTTCGACCAGATACTGATCGATCAGCCGCATGGCGACTTCGGTATCGGTCTGGCTTTGGAACTTCTGCCCCTTGGCAATCAGTTCCTCGGCCAGTTCGCGGTAATTCTCGATGATACCGTTATGCACCAGGGCGACGCGTTCGGTGGCATGGGGATGGGCATTGGATTCGTTCGGCGCGCCATGGGTGGCCCAGCGGGTATGGGCGATGCCGATCAGACCCTGCAGCGGCTGTTCGGAGAGCCTGCCTTCCAGGTTGACGATCTTGCCCTCGGCGCGGCGCCGCTCGATGATCCCCTTGCCGCTCAGCGTGGCGACGCCGGCGGAATCATAGCCGCGATATTCCAACCGCTTCAGGCCGTCGATCAGCAATGGCACGACATCCCGCGTGCCGACGACGCCGACAATTCCGCACATACACCCTGCTCCTATTTCTTTTTCTTACGCGCCGTTTTCATGGCGCGGAATGTCGCGGCGAAACCGGGCTTGTCGTCCTGGCGGCCACGCGCCACGGCCAAAGCATCGGCCGGCACGTCGCGCGTCACCACGCTGCCAGCCGCCACCATGGCGCCATCGCCGATCTTCACCGGCGCCACCAGCGCCGAATTCGAGCCGATGAAAGCCCCGGCGCCGATATCGGTATGGTGTTTCTCGAAGCCGTCATAATTGCAGGTGATGGTGCCGGCGCCGACATTGGCCTTGGCACCCACGCGGGCATCGCCGATATAGGTCAGGTGGTTGACTTTGGCGCCCTTCTCCACGCGGGCATTCTTGACCTCGACGAAATTACCGATATGGGCCTGTTCGTCGATGCGAGCGCCAGGCCGCAGGCGGGCGAACGGCCCGATGGTGGCGCCCGAAGCGATACTGGCGCCCTCGATATGGCTGTGGCTGCGGATCGTCACGTCGTCGGCCACGGTCACGCCGGGGCCGAACACCACGAAGGGCTCGATCACCACATCACGGCCGAGTTTTGTGTCGCTGCGCAGATACACCGTCTCCGGCGCCGTCATGGTCACGCCGTTCGCCATGGCGGCGGCGCGCAGGCGCTGCTGCATCGCGGCTTCGGCCACGCTCAGCTCGGCACGCGTATTGATGCCCATCACCTCGACCGGATCGGCCTCCACCACGCGGCAGGTCCAGCCCTGCGCGTTGGCATGTTCGACCACATCGGTCAGCAGGTATTCGCCCTGGGCGTTTTTGTTGCTGAGCTTCTTCAACAGGGCCGGCAGCCGCGCGCCATCCAGCGCCATCAGGCCGCCATTGCACAGCCGCACGGCGCGTTCCTCGGCCGAGGCGTTCTTGTATTCGACGATCTTCTGCAACTGGCCCTTCGGATCGACGATCAGGCGGCCATAGGCGGCGGGATCGGCCGGCCGGAAACCGACGATCACGGCGGCCGGATTGCCTGTATGCCGGCGGGCCGCCACCAGGCCCTTCAGCAGGTCGGCCGTCAGCAGCGGCGTGTCGCCGAACACCACCAGCACGTCGCCGCTGAAACCCTTCAGCGCCGGCAGGGCGGCCATCACTGCATGGCCGGTGCCCTGCGGCGGATGCTGCACGACCGTGCGGGCCGGCCGGGCGGCATCCACCACGGCGGCCTGGTCCTTGCCGGTGACGACGATGACGCGTTCCGGATTCAGGCTGGCCGCCGCGTCCAGCACATGATGCAGCATCGCGCGGCCCGCCACCGGATGCAGCACCTTGGGTTGGCGCGATTTCATCCGCGTGCCCTGGCCGGCGGCCAGCACCACGACGGCCACGCTCCGTCCCGTCGTCTTTCGCTTTGCCATCTTCCGTTTTACCGGGGGCCGTTTCGCCATCACCCTGTTCCGTGTACAAAAACGCGATTCGCCGCATTCGGCGCGGCGGGAC
>JBKBJT010000099.1:0-4034 GCA_046294345.1 Ferrovibrio sp. | reverse complement strand
GCTCTCCACCAAGGCGATCCTGCCGCTGCTGTGGGACAAATGGCCCGATCACGAAAACCTGCTGCCGGCCAGTTTCGACCGCGCCGCCATCAGGGGGCCCTGCATGGCCAAGCCCTTCTGGGGCCGCGAAGGCGCCGGCATCAGCCATCTGTCGGAAACCGGCACAACGCTCGACAGCGTGCCGGCGCAGGGCGATCCCTCACCCGAATTGCAGATTTACCAGCAGGCCATCGAGATGCCCTGTTTCGACGGCTTCTATCCCGTGTTGGGTGTATGGGTGATCGCATCCCGCGCCTGCGGTTTGGGTATTCGTGAGGATCGCAGCCCGATCACCCGCAATACCAGCCGCTTCGTGCCGCACCTGTTCGAATAAGCCTGCGCAACGATCAAAAAAGGATTCTGGGGATACCGATGATCAGCACCACGCCGCCGGATTTCAGCCGCTACCTTTATACCCTGCCCGACTTCGCGCTGTATTTCGTGTGCGCGCTGATTATGCTGATGCTGTTCCTGGCGATCTACACCCGCCTGACGCCCCAGCGCGAATGGCGCCTGATCAAGGACGGCAACCAGGCCGCCGCGATCTCGCTGGGCGGCGCCATGCTGGGTTTCGCCATGCCGCTGGGCAGCGCGATCATGAACTCGCAGAGCCTGATCGACATGCTGGTCTGGGGCACCGTGGCGCTGGTGGTGCAGTGCCTCACCTTCCTGGCCGCCCGCATGCTGTTCCCGCGCCTGCCCGAGCGGATCAGCCGCGGCGAAACCGCCGCCGCCATCGCCGTGGCCGCACTCTCGCTGGCCGTCGGCCTGCTGAACGCGGCGAGCATGACCTACTAGGCCTTTGCCGGTTCCGTCTGCCGCTCCGCCGGCCACACCCAGACGGCCACGCTCTGCTCCCGGCCATCGAGCTGAACGCTGCCAGCCGAGGCGAAAGCCGGCAGGTCGGCGGCATGCTTCTGCGCCGCCGCCAGGCAATCGGCCGACACCGTGATACGACATCCCAGCCGGCGGGTCAGGGTTTCCAGGCGGCTGGCGATATTGACCGCATCGCCCACGACGGAAAATTCCAGCCGGCGGTCGCTGCCGATATTGCCTACCACGACCGGGCCGCAATGCACGCCGGTCGACAGCCGGATCGTGTCGGCGCCGCGCGCGGCCCGCTTGGTATTCCAGCGCTCGATTTCATGCTGCAGGTCGATGGCGCAGTGCATGGCTCGGGCCGCGGCATCGGGAGCATCGGAAATCGCGCCGAAGGTGGCGAGGAATCCGTCGCCCATATATTTGTCGAGCGTGCCGCCGTGGCGGAACACCACCCGGCTGCCGCGTTCATGGAAGCTTTTCAGCAGTCGCACCACGCGATCCGGCGGCAGCCGCTCCGATAATGCGGTGAAGCCGACGATGTCGGCGAACAGCACCGCCACCTCACGCGTGGTCGGCACGCCGAAGACCCGGTCGGATGCGATGATGGCATCGGCGACGTCAGGCGATACATAACGCGCCAGATCGGCGCGGGCGATCTCGGCCCGGGTCTGGCGCAAAAGCATGCGGCGTGATCGCCACACGGCGGCGGCAAGGATCGCGGTGGCGATGATGGCCAGCACCAGCTGGTTCATCAGGTTAAAATAGCCGACGAAATACGGATCGGTGACAAGCCGGAGGATGGCTTCCGGCGACGTCTCGGCCGCCGGATCGTATTGCCGGGTATCGGCGCGCATCTGCACCAGGAAAACGCCGATGCCCCAGGCCATCACGACGCAGAAACCCGTCCAGATCACCTGCAGTGGTGAATAGGACAAGGCCGCGCCAACGATCAGCAGCATCAGATAGAGGAATTCCGGGCCGCGCACGCGCATCTGGATCGGGAAACCGGAATCGATGTCGCCCGGCGGTGTCAGAATGATCACCGCCGTGATCAGGACGGCATCCAGCAGCACGAAGGCGAGCCGGATCGGCACTGCGTGACGATGGTGCCGCAACAGATGGGGGATCACGCCGAGCAGCAGCAGGACGAAACTGACCGAGAGGTAATAGAGCTGGCGCTGCGGCTCGATCAGGAATACCAGCCAGAGCATCACCGTGACAACGGCGATGACCCGCGCCCGGAAGGCGAAGACAAGCCCGCGCTGTTCCTCGTCGGTAATGGCGCGGCTGAGCCGGCCGCCGAGGGGACTGCGGGGCTGACGCCTGGACCAGAACATCATCGCAATGCCACGCGACCGCCTGGGGCCGCCAGGTTCCGTTCTCCGCCCATTGCCGTGCCTCCCGCCGATCCGGATCACCGATGCGGCAGTATTCTACCGTCGCGTGGTTTCCATCATAGCGGCCGGGCCGGGATCAGGCTGTGACGCCCGCTGCATATCCGGCTGGAACCGGGTCCGGGAAGCCCCGCCCTACCGGCACTTCACCAGGCGGCGGTCGGCCTCGATGGTCTCGTCGAAGGCCACCAGGCGCGTGGCCGTCAGGTCCAGGATGATCAGCGCCAGTTCGCGGTCGGGCTCGGCCTCGTCCAGCAGGACGATGCGGTCGGCGCCGGTTTTATAGCCGCCCTGGCGGACCCCGTCCGCATCCAGCGTCGAGCTGAACTTGCCGTCCGCGCCGAATTCGATGCTTTCGGTGGCGCAGCGTTCCTGGCTGACCGCCCATCTGCCCTGCACGGGCAGCGAAGCCTGCGCGACGGCGGCGCCGGAAACCAGCGCCGCCGCAATGGCGATGAACGTGACGCGCCGCATCAGCGCTTCAGTGCCGCCAGGCCCGGATACTTCGCCGCCACGTCCAGCTGCTCCTCGATGCGGATCAGCTGGTTGTACTTGGCCATGCGGTCGGAGCGGGCCAGCGAACCGGTCTTGATCTGGCCGCAATTGGTGGCCACCGCCAGGTCGGCGATGGTGTTGTCTTCGGTTTCGCCCGAACGGTGCGACATCACGGCGCGATAGCCGTTCTTGTGCGCCAGCTCCACGGCTTCCAGCGTCTCGGTCAGGGTGCCGATCTGGTTCACCTTCACCAGGATGGCGTTGCCGACACCCTTGGCGATGCCGTCGGCCAGGCGGGCCGGATTGGTGACGAAGAGATCGTCGCCGACGAGCTGGCACTTGGCGCCGATGGTGTCGGTCAGCAGCTTCCAGCCGGCCCAGTCATCTTCGGCCATGCCGTCCTCGATGGAGACGATGGGGTAGTCGCCCACCAGCTTCTCCCAGTATTTCACCATGCCGGCCGGATCGAGCTTCAGGTTCTCGCCATCCAGGTGGTATTTGCCGTCCTTGAAGAATTCGGTGCTGGCGGCATCCAGCGCGATCATCACGTCCGAACCGGCCTTGTAGCCCGCCGCCTCGATGGCCTGCATGATGAAATCCAGCGCGCCGCGGGTGCTGGGCAGGTTCGGCGCGAAGCCGCCCTCGTCGCCCACATTGGTGTTGTGGCCGGCATCCTTCAGCTTCTTCTTGAGCGTGTGGAACACCTCGGCGCCCATGCGCACGGCATCGGCCACCGTCTGGGCCGCCACCGGCATGATCATGAATTCCTGCACGTCGATGGGATTGTCGGCATGGGCGCCGCCGTTGATGATGTTCATCATCGGCACCGGCAGCACATGGGCGGCCGCGCCGCCGACATAACGATACAGCGGCAGGTCGGCTTCCTGGGCCGCCGCCTTGGCCACGGCCATCGAGACGCCGAGGATCGCGTTCGCGCCGAGACGCGACTTGTTGGGGGTGCCGTCCAGCGCGATCATGGTGCGGTCGATCTTCAGCTGCTCGCTGGCTTCGAAGCCGGCGATGGCGTCGTAGATCTCGGTATTGACGGCCTCGACGGCCTTCAGCACGCCCTTGCCCAGATAGCGGCCCTTGTCGCCGTCGCGCAGTTCCACGGCTTCATGGGCACCGGTCGAGGCGCCCGACGGCACGGCGGCGCGGCCGAAGGCGCCGCTTTCCAGCACCACGTCGACCTCGACGGTCGGGTTGCCGCGGGAATCGAGGATCTCACGGGCTTCGATGAATTCGATGGTTGCCATGGACCAACCTTTCAAAGAGGATCTTTGC
>JBKBJT010000098.1:0-4116 GCA_046294345.1 Ferrovibrio sp. | reverse complement strand
CATGTCGGCAACAATGCCGGCATCTTCCCGCTGCAGCGCCAGGGGGTGGAGGTCTGGGCCGTGCCGACCGGCCTGCTGGCCTTCAATCCTTCCTATGGCCCGCCGGCGCACCGGCCGACCGAACCGGCCGAGATGGATGCCTGGATCGCCGCTTTGCAGACGCGGCCGGAATGGGGCCAGATCGATGCGGTGCTGCTGGGCTGGCTGGGCAATCCGCGCACGGCTGAGGCGGCCCTGCGCGCCGCGTTGGCCGTGAAGGCGGCCAATCCGAAGGCGATCTTTCTCTGCGATCCGGTGATGGGCGACAGCGACAGCGGACTTTATGTGCAGGACAGCCTGCCGCCCTTCATCCGCGACCATCTGCTGCGCCATGCCGATATCGCCACACCGAACGGCTTTGAACTGGAATACCTGGCCGGATCGAAGATCGAGGATCTGCCCGCCGCGCTGGCCGCCTGCGACGCGCTGCGCGCGAAAGGCCCGCACACCGTGATCGCCACCACTTTGAAGCGGCGGGACGGCGGGCGCGGGATGCTGGAGGCATTGCTGGTCAACCGCGACGGCGCCTGGCTCTGCGCCGTGCCCGATCTGGGCGAGAACCTGCCCAAGGGCGCGGGCGATCTGTTCGCCGCGCTGTTCCTGGCGCGCCTGCTGAAAGGCCGCACGCCGAAAAAAGCCATGCTGTTCGCCATGGCGGGCACCTACGCTTTGCTGCGCGATGCGCTGGAGCGCAGGGCACCCGAGATGCGCCTGGAGGTGAAGCAGGACGACCTGATCGCGCCGTCGCATCTGCCCGATATCGAACGCGTGCGCTGAGCGCTACAGCGTCGGGTGCAGTTCGGCGCCGTTGCCTTCGTAGAACACCGTGAATCCGAGCAGCATGTCGATGTCGCGACCGTTGCCGGCCAGCGGCAGCATCAGCCGCTCCAGTTCGGCCGCGGCGGCATTCATGGCGAAACGCGGCCTGCCGCGCCGGTGGCTGATGCGGCCTTCCGTGGCGGCGGCGACGAAACTGGCCCGCATCGCCATGTTGCTTTCGAAATCCGGTTCCATGTCATGCAGCCAGCGCCCGGTCTTCGGGCCGCCGAAACCAAGGTCGACATGGCTGCCGGCCAGGCGGAAGCGGAAACGCGGGATGGTCATGCCCTCGGCTGGCGGATGCACCTCCAGCAGCCAGGCATAGGGCAGCAGCCTCGGCATGCTCAGCGGGTCGATATGCTGCCGGCCCGGCAGCAACCCGCCCTCCGGATGCGCCTGCCGCCAATAGGCCAGGCCGTCATGCATCACGCGATGCGCAGAATCAGGCAGCTGGAAATCGGCGCTCATATGCTCCCCTTCAGCACCTGGCCGGTCCGGGTCAGGAACAGCGACAGGCAGAACAGCATGTCGACATGGCTGCCATCGGCGGCCAGCGGCAGGAAAATGCGCTCGATGGTCAGATGCTCCAGCCCGGGCGGATAGACCGGCGCACCCTTGCGATAGCCCGGGCGGCCCTGCTCCGCCACTTCGGCAAAGGCGGCAAAGCGCGGATGGCCTGGCGCGAATGCGGGGTCGACCTCGTCGATCCAGCGGCCCACCACCGTGGCACCCGATTCCGTCACGCGCCGGATCGCGGTGCCCAGCAGGCGATAGCGGAAGCGCAACGGCTCGCGCTGTACGTCCACCAGCCAGACATGCGGCAGCAGGCTGGGCACGGCGGTCGGGTCCAGCCGCGTGCGGCCGGGTAGGCCGCCACCGGGCGGATGGATATTCAGCCAATACTCATGGGCCCGCCGGATCAACGGGTGCGAATCGGCGGGCAGGTCGAATGGGTGCATGCGATGGCATTACGCATGACGACCCTAGCTTCTGCAATCGGTGATTGCGAAGTGAATTGTATCGATTATGTCAGGCGCCGTGCGATCAGCGCATCCAGCGCGATCCGGCCCGGCCCGCGCACGGCAACGATCAGCAGACAGACGGCCCAGACGCCATGGGTCGGCCAGGCGTCGGGATAGACGAAAATCTGAATCACCGCCGTCATGCCCAGCAGACCCAGCGCCGCGAAGCGGCTGGCCAGACCGAGCGCCAGCAGCACCGGCAGCACATGCTCGCCCAGCGCCGCCAGATGCGCGGCCAGTACCGGATCGACCAGCGGCAGTTTGTATTCCTCGCGGAACAGGTAGATCGCATTGTCGGAAACCCGCCAGCCCTCCAGCTTGCTCTGGCCCGACTGCCAGAAGATCGCAGCGGGGAACACGCGCGCGCCAAGGGCGATCAGGCTGTGGGGGATGCGGTCAAGGCCGGACATAGTCTGCCGGATCAGGTTGGTTGCGGACATGGGATGCTCTTTCAGTCTATGCGGATGGCGGTGACGAGGCCGTCGGCGAACAGGGCCGCCAGCGCGGCGGCAAGGTCGAAATCGGGAGCTTCGGCAAAGGCGGCCAGCGCGGCATCGCCCAGCGGCCGGTCATTGCGCAGGCCATCGAGGAAGGCGGCGGCGCCCGGCGGCAGGCGGCGGATCTCCACGCGCTGTGCCAGGCCCCGGCCGACACGCAGCACCAGCGCATCCTCCGGATTCCACTCGGCGATCTCCTGCAGGGGCAGGGCATTGCTGTTCATCGCCCAGATGGTGGCGGCGGGATATTCCGAACGCAGCAGCGCACAGGCCGGATGCAGCGTCACACGCAATTGCTGCAGGCTGGCGGCATCCAGCTGGGCCAGCATGGCCGGTGGCAGGGTGGAAGCATCGGCGGCGTGATGCACGCGGCTGCGCAAAGCCTCCAGCCGCGCCACATCGGGCAGGTAAGGCAGGCCGGCGGCGGGCGCGAAGCCTGCGATGAAATCGGGGAAAGTTTCGCCGTAATGCAGCAGCACGGGCGACCGCGGCGGATCATGTCGGATGTAGTCATGCGCCATGGCGGCGAAGAAGTCCGCGCCGACGATACGCTCGGTGGCAGGAAAGCCGGCGGCCAGCGCGCGTGCAAGGCCGACCGCCACATTGTTGCGATAGACGTTGAAACGCTGCGTGATATCGCCCGGCGCGGTCATGCCGGCCGGCAATGGCAGGGTCGGATTCAGCAGCGCGGCAGCGAAGGTGGACTGCATGGTCAGGCCGCCTGCCGCAGGGCATCGAGCGCGGCCTGCGCTTTGGCCGCCTCGCGCGCCAGCACCGGCCATTCGGGCAGATCGTTGTCCCATTCGATCAGGGTCGGTTGCGGGCCGCAGAGTTGCAGCGCGGTCTGATACAGCGCCCATACCGCATCGGCCACCGGCGCGCCGTGATGGTCGATCCACAACGGCAGGCCATGGTCGTCGGTGGTGGCATCGTGGCCAGCCAGGTGGATTTCGCCGACATATTGCTGCGGAAAGCGGCGCAGGTAATCCAGCGGGTCCTCGCCGCGGTTGCGGCAGGCCACGTAAACGTTGTTCACGTCCAGCAGCAGGCCGCAGCCGGTCTGTTGCGCGATATGGGCCAGGAATTCGGTTTCCGGAATCGTGCTGGCGCCGAAGCTCAAATATGTCGCCGGGTTCTCCAGCAGGATGGGCCGGCCCAGCAGCTCCTGCGTCTGGCCCACATGGTCGATCACGCGCGCCAGCGTTGCTTCCGTGTAGGGCAGGGGCAGCAGGTCGTTCAGAAAGATGTCGCCATGGCTCGACCAGGCCAGGTGTTCGGAAAAACTCTGCGGCGCGTAGCGGTCGCACAGGGCACGCAGGCGGCGCAGGTGATCCTTGTCCAGCGCGGCCGCGCCGCCGATGGACAGGCCGACGCCATGCAGCGACAGCGCATGGTCGCGGCGCAGGTCGGCCAGCATCGCGTGCGGCAGGCCGCCTTCGCCCAGGTAATTCTCGGCATGCACCTCGATGAAACCGAACCGTGCCGCGCCGTCGCGCATGGCGGCGAAATGCTCGGGCTTGAAACCGGTGCCGGCGGAAACTGGCAGCATGGAGAAACTCCGGAAAGACGATCGGGGCGCCGGGGGTAATGGCCGGCGCCCCGCCCCTTGTCGTGTCAGCGTCAGGGGGAGGAAAACTCAGCTCTTGATCGGCTGCAGCGAGCCCATGCCCTTGGGCGTCTTCATCGTGACGCAGGTGCCCTTGGGCACCAGCTTCCACTCGCCCGGGTCCTTGTCGACC
>JBKBJT010000097.1:0-4301 GCA_046294345.1 Ferrovibrio sp. | reverse complement strand
TCTAGCACATAAGCTTGGCTGCCGCTGGTGGCGCTGTCGTTGCCCGCCGCGGCGGTCACCGTGAAAAGGATGTTGGTGCTGCCCGAGAGCGTCGCGCCGGCCCAGCTGATGTTGGTGCCCGTCACTTTGCTGGTGATGTCGGTCCAGGTGGTGCCGTTGTCCACCGAGCCGTACAGCTTGTCGCCGGTGCCGAGCGCGGCCGACAGGGTGCCAGTGATGGTCTGGGCGGCGGTGTTGGTGATGAAGTCGGTGGCCGACATGCCCGTGTCGGCGCTGATGTCGACGCCGCCGACCGTCTGCGTCGGGGCGGTGGTGTCGACCTTATAACCAGCATTGTCGGCAACGGCACTGTGGGTGAGCACGGCATCGTTGCCCGCCGCGTCCTTGAGGGTGCCGCCATTGAGCTTCAGGGCATTGGCGTCGATGCTGATGCCATCGATATCGGTCTGGCCGGGCTGGATGGTGTAGGTGAAGACCAGCTTGTTGGTGCCGGAGCCGGACTGGTAGTTGGCCTGCACGGTCACCCCGCCGATGTTGAGGGCCAGTTGCGGCGTGCCGGTGACGGTGGTGGCTTCGCTCATGGTGACGGTGACGCTCACCACGTCGCCCGCGTTCAGGGTGCCGTTCTGGATGCCGGTCGCCGAGGTGATGGCGATGCTTTGCACCGTGGGGGCGGTGGTATCGGTCGGGGTGGTGGCGTTCGAGCTGCTGCTGCCTCCACCACCCGCTGCTGCGGCAATACCGGCGACGGCCAGGCCGCCCGCGAGCAGCGTCCCCATGCTAATGCCACCCACCGCACCTGCCGCGGCTGCCGCACCTGCCGTTGCCCCGGCTATGCCGGCACCCGCACCCGCTCCGGCGGCTGCCCCGGCTGCCGTTGTTCCGGCTGAGCCAGCACCCACTCCGGCGGCTGCCCCAGCCCCAGATTCGATAGCCCCTGCCGCCGCAGCGCTTTCGGCTTGGGCCAGTTGCATCGGCAGATCGCTGGCGGTGAGCCTTGCTTCGTTCAGGGCGAGTTGCATGGGCGCGTCGCCAGAGGGCTGAGCGGCATCCGTTTGTGCGCCGTCTTGTAAGTTGTCTGGCGCCGCGTGGGTGTTGCCCTCTTCACCGTCGCGCACCTTTTTGTGCTTGAGGGATTTGGCAGGGGCGGTTTTTGTCATGGCCAATTCGGGCAGGCCGTGGTTGGCGGCGATGGTTTGGATCAGGTCTGCGATTCCGGGCTGTTGCATTTCGATGCCTCCTTTGCTTGGTTAGCGTTCAGACAGGGATTCGGACAAGGTCTTGGTTACGGGCTTCGTGAGATATTTCAGTAAGCTTTGGCTGCCGGTGGTGATATCCACGGTGGCGGTCATGCCGGGCTGAATCTCGACCGGTTTGCCAGGATGGGCGCGGTTGCGCTCGGCCAGCGCCGCTTCGTCGATGCGGATGTGGACGCGGTAATAGGGCTGTTCGCCCTGCAGGGTCTTTTCCGTGAGGGCGTCGGGACTGATGTAGGCGACTTCGCCGCGCAGGACGCCGTAGATCGTGTAGTCATAGGCGTCAAGTTTGATGGCGGCAGGCAGGCCGTGGCGGATATACGCGATGTCGGCGGGTTTGAGCTTGGCTTCGACGATGAGGGTGCTGTCGGTGGGCAGCAGTTCCATGATGGTGTCGCCGGGACGCACTTTGGCGCCAGGGGTGGTAATTTGGATATTTCTGACGATGCCGTCGGCCGGGGCAGCGATTTCAGTGCGCTCGAGGATGACGGTGCGTTCGGCCAGCGCTTGTTGCTGGGTGGCGAGGTCTTCTTCGGCTTTGGTCATGTCGGCCTGGGCGTCCTGGAAGTATTTGTTACGCCGATTGGTGATCTGCCCCTGGATGTCGGCCACCTGTTTTTGCAGGCGGATGACCTCGGCGCGGCCGATGTCGCCGGTGGCGAGGAGTTTTTCGGAGAGGGCGAGTTCTTCGCGCGCCAGCCGCAGGCTTTTTTCGAGCGCGGCGATTTCCGACCGGATCGCGTTTTTGCGGCGCTGGAAGAGTTCGGTCTGGTTTTGCACGAAGGCGGGATATTGCCGCACGTCGTCGTCGAATTCGAGCGGGCGATCGAAGACTTCGGCCTGCAAGCGGGCGAGCGTGGCCTTGAGGGCGGCGACCTTGGCCCGGCTGTCGCGCCAGGCGGCCTCGGCCTGGCTGCGGTCGAGCCGCGCCAGGATCTGGCCTTTTTTGACGCGCTCGCCTTCGCGCACCAGCAGGGCTTCGATGATGCCGTCGTTGGCGGACTGGATGACTTGCGTGCGCGCGCTGGCAATGACCTGTCCCTGGGCGCGGGCAATCTGGTCGAGTTCAGAGAAGGCGGCCCAGAGGACGAGGATGGCGAGAATGATGCCAGTAAGCAAGATCAGCCAGCTTGTCTGGGCGGCGGGTCGGATGGGGAATTTCATGCCGCCTTCTCCTTCGCTGCCGCAGCCGACATCGGGCCGGCATTGCGGCGCAGGTGATCGAGCACGGCCTGCTTCGGGCCGTCCATGACGCCGCCACCGGGCAGCAGGACGATGAGCCGTTCGACAAGATCGAGCAGCAACGGTTTGTGGGTGACGAGGATGAGGGTGTGTTCCGGGCGAATAGCGCGGCGCAGGGCGGCCAGGCTTTTCTGCTCGGTGGCTTCGTCCATGGCGGCGGTGGGTTCGTCGAGCAGCCAGGCACTGGGATTGGCCAGCAGCAGCCGGGTGAGTGCGATGAGTTGCTTCTGCCCGCCAGAGACGCCGCTGCCACCTTCGAAGATGGGCATGTCCAGCCCTCGTGGGTGGCTGGCGATGAGTTGATCCAGCCCGGTGGCGCGGGCGGCTTCGAGCAGGGCGGATTCGGTGATGTTTGGCAGTCCGGCGGTGAGGTTGTCGCGCAGGGTGCCGGCCAGGAGCTTGATGTCCTGCGGCAGGTAACCCAGACGCGCGGAGAGGTGAGCGCGGTCGATTTGCTGGATGTCCAGGCCGTCGAGCAGGATCTGCCCTTCTGTCGGCGCGTATAGGCCTGCCATGAGTTTCAGCAGGGTACTCTTGCCGCTGCCGACCGGACCGATGAGAGCAACTTTTTCGCCAGGGCGGATGACGATGGGCGGCAGGGTCAGGGGGCGGGGGCGGCCGGGCCAGTTGAATTTGAGGTTTTCGATGCGCCATTCGCCCCGGATGTTCTCCGGCATGAGCGGGCGCACGACGGCATGGTTGTCGTTTTGCAGGGCGAAGACTTTTTCCAGGCTGTCGAGGGCGGCGCGGGCGTGCGCCCATTGGACGATGAGGCCAGGCAGCATCGCCACGGGGCCAAGCACGCGCCCGGAGAGAATGGCGCAGGCGATCAGGCCGCCCATGGTGAGGTCGGTGGTGGTGCTGGCAATCCAGGCGCCAGCGGCGATGAGCATGACGTAGCTGACCTGCTGCATGAAGGCGGCAAGGTATGTGGCCTGTTCGCTGTAGCGCTGGATCTGGATGTCGTCGTCCACCGACTGGCGGTTGATGGCGTCCCAGTGCCGCATCTGGCGCTCGCCGCTATTTGTGGCCTTGATGCTTTCGGCGTTTTCGACGGTCTCGACGAGCAGGCCGAGTTTGCGGTTGGCGGCCGCGTTGCCGGTTTCGGCATGGCGGGCGATGCGCTGGCGGTAGAACAGGCCGATGGCAATCGCCAGCACGAAAAAGGCGAGCGGGATGAGCGCCATCTGAAAACCGGCCAGCAGCGCAATGACGAACAGGAAGAGCAGCGCGAATGGGGTGTCGACGGCAAGGTAGAGTGCGGCAGATGAGGCGAAGCGCCGGATCAGTTCGTAACTCCGCAACTGGGCTGAGAGCGTGCCGACGCTGGCGGGGAACTGGTCCAAGCGGATCTTCAGCAGGCGGGCGAAGATGGCGTGGGAGAGTTCGAGGTCCATGCCCTTGATGGCGGCCTCCAGCACGTGGGCGCGGGCGAGCTTGACGACGAGCTCGAGCGTGATGGCGATGAGCACGCCCACGGTCAGGACGGTCAGCGTGGAGAGCCCCTGGGTGGGGATGACGCGGTCGTAGACCTGCATACTGTAGAACGCTGCAGCCAGCGCGAGGGTGTTGGCCAGCAGGGAGGCCACCGCCGCCTGGACGAAGATGTGGCGGCGCGCCAGCAGGGTTTCGCGGAACAGGGCGTAGGCAGTTCGGGCTCCGGGCATTCGCATCAAGGAGTTTCCCCGATGTGCAAACGCAGGCGCGCATAGGAGGCGGCTTGCTGCGCCCGCGCATCGGCCAGCAGCGTGCGCGCCTGGATGAGTTCGCGCGCGGCGTTGATGACATCCAACCAGCCGCGCT
>JBKBJT010000096.1:0-4740 GCA_046294345.1 Ferrovibrio sp. | reverse complement strand
GCGGCACGAGGCAGATATCGGCCATGGTCGGGCTGTCGCCATGGCAGAAACGGCCGGTGGCCGGGCTACCGGCCAGCATCTTCTCCACCGCCTGAAAGCCGTTTTCGATCCAGTGCTGGTACCACTGGTTCTTCTTTTCCTCCGGCAGGCCCATTTCCTTGACCAGGTAACGCAGCACGCGAAGGTTGTTGAGCGGGTGGATATCGCAAGCGATGGCGAGGGCCAGCGCCCGCACGCGGGCCCGCTCGGCCGGATCGGATGGCAGCAGGGCCGGATCGGGGTGGGTTTCGTCCAGATATTCGATGATGGCCAGCGACTGGGTCAGCATCGTGCCATCGTCGACCAGGGCGGGGACCTGCTTCTGGGGGTTCAGCCGGGCATAATCCTCCGACAGCTGGTCGTTCTTCTGCAGGTGGATGAAGTGGTTGTCGTAGGCCAGCCCCTTCAGATTGAGCGCGATCCGCACCCGATAGGCGGCCGAGGACCGGAAATACCCGTACAGCAGCATGTAAAACCCTCCCGGAAAGGGCCGGATCGTAGCGCAATACCGTTGTGTTACAAAGCCTTCGGGGGAAATAGGACCAATGGAAGGGTTGCCCGGCCGGCGCCCCCCGCTCTATTGTCTGCGCGCCCATCGGACCCCATCTGACCGATATGGCCAACAAGACCGCGCGTAGGCAGGGTAGCGCAGAGCATGCAGTTGACGATCAATGGTGAAGCCCGCGAGATGGGCGGCGCAGCAACGGTGGCGGAGCTTCTGACCGCCCTGTCGCTTGATGCGCGCAAGATTGCCATCGAACTCAATCGGGAAATCGTGCCGCGTTCGGCTTATGCCCAGACCGCGCTGAGCGATGGCGACAGGATCGAGATCGTGCATTTCATCGGCGGCGGCAATGCCCCGCTGAAACCCGCCGAAGACGATTATTTCGAAGTGGCGGGCAAGCGGTTCCGCTCGCGCCTGCTGGTCGGCACCGGCAAGTACAAGGATTTCGAGCAGACCAGGCTGGCCATCGAGGCCTCGGGCGCCGAGATCGTCACCGTCGCCGTGCGCCGCGTGAACGTCACCGACCCGAACCAGCCGATGCTGGTCGATTACGTCGACCCGAAGAAATACACCTACCTGCCCAACACCGCCGGCTGCTTCACCGCCGATGATGCCGTGCGCACCCTGCGGCTGGCCCGCGAGGCCGGCGGCTGGAAGCTGGTGAAGCTGGAAGTGCTGGGCGACCAGAAGACGCTGTATCCCGACATGGAAGCCACGCTGGAAGCCACCAAGCTGCTGGTGAAGGACGGCTTCGACGTGATGGTCTACTGCGCCGACGATCCGATCGCGGCGAAGAAGCTGGAAGACCTGGGCGCCTGCGCGATCATGCCGCTGGCCGCGCCCATAGGTTCGGGCCTTGGCATCCAGAATCCGGTCAATATCCGCATCATCATCGAGAATGCGAAAGTGCCCGTGCTGGTCGATGCCGGCGTCGGCACGGCCTCAGATGCCGCTATTGCCATGGAACTGGGCTGCGACGGCGTGCTGATGAATACCGCGATTGCCGAAGCGAAAGACCCGATCCGCATGGCCCGGGCCATGAAGCTGGCCATCGAAGCTGGTCGCCTTGCCTATCAGGCCGGCCGCATGCCCAAGAGGCGTTATGCCGATCCCTCCTCGCCGCTTGCCGGCCTGATCTGAACCGGCGATACGGGGGACCCAGTGGATATCGATATTTACGGCCTGATCGAGCAGTATCGCGAGTGGTTCTACATCATCACCTTCATCTGGACGTTCCTGGAAGGTGAAACCTTTGTGATCTTTGCCGGCGCGGCGGCCAGCCAGGGCATGCTGCACATGTACTGGCTGATCGCGGCCGCCTGGCTCGGCAGTTTCTCCGGCGACCAGCTCTATTTCTGGATCGGCCGCAAATACGGCCATCGCCTGCTCAAGCGCTTCCCCAAACTGCAGGGCGGCGTGAACGTCGCCCTCGACATGCTGCACAAATACCATGTCGGCTTCATCCTCAGCTTCCGCTTCATCTACGGCGTGCGCAACTTCTCGTCGCTGGCGATGGGCATGAGCATGATCTCCTGGCCCCGCTTCGCCGCGCTGAATTTCATCGCCGCCGGCCTGTGGGCGAATGCCTTCTCCTGGGCCGGCTATCTGCTCGGCGTCGCTTTCGAGGCCGTGCTGGGCGACATCGCCAAGGATTTCGGCCTGATCATGCTGGTCATCTTCGCCGTGGTCGGCGTAACGCTGTTCCTGGTGCATCGCCGCGGCAAGGCCCGCTTCGAGGCCCAGATCGCCGCACAACAGGCCAAGCAGGTGGTGCCGCCGGCCTCGGAGTAACCGCGCCTGAGTAACCAGACTCAGCGCTCTGCCGTCAGCACATCCATCTTCGCGTTCAGCTTGTCGATGATGCGGTCCAGCTGGGCCGCCTCCTCGGCGCTCAGGGCCGTCAGCAGTTCACGCTCGAAGCCCAGAGCCAGCGGCGCGATCTCGGCATAGACCTGCAGCCCCTGCCCCGACAAAGTGAGCCGCGACTTGCGCTTGTCGCCGGCATCGCGCTCGCGCTCCAGCAGGCCTTTCGCCTCCAGCGCCGCCACCGCGCGACTGACCGTCACCTTGTCCATGGCCGAGCGCTCCGCTACCTGGTTGGCGCTGAGGCCCGCATAGCGGCCCAGGATCGCGATCACCCGCCATTCCGGGATGCCGATGCCGAAACGGTCGGCGTAATGCCGCGACAGCGCGCCACTGACGCGGTTGGTCAGCACCGACAGCCGGTAGGGCAGAAACCGCTCCAGTGTCAGCGGCGCTTTGGCCATTTTCAGCTCCCCCATGACGATGATCGGCTCTTGAATATAGTTGCAAATGTAACTATTATGCGACTCAATCGCAATCCAGATTCCGGGAGGATAATCCCCATGGCCGACCTGTTCGACAACCCGATGGGCACCGACGGCTTCGAATTCATCGAATATGCCGCGCCCGAACCCGAGAAGCTTGCCGCCCTGTTCGAGCGCATGGGCTTTCAGGCGGTGGCAAAACATCGTTCCAAGAACGTGACGCTCTATCGCCAGGGCGACGTCAATTTCATCCTGAACGCCGAGCCGGCCAGCTTCGCCCAGAGCTTCGCCCGCATCCACGGCCCCTCCATCTGCGCCATGGCTTTCCGCGTGAAGGATGCCGCCAGGGCCTACAAGCGCGCCACCGAACTGGGCGCCTGGGGCGTCGAGGCCCAGCCCGGCCCGATGGAACTGAACATCCCCGCCATCAAGGGCATCGGCGACAGCCTGATCTACCTGGTCGACCGCTATGGCGAGCGCGGCACCATCTACGATGTCGACTTCGTGCCCCTGCCCGGCGTGGAGCGCAATCCGAAGGGCGTCGGCCTCACCTATGTCGACCATCTGACCCACAATGTGCATCGTGGCCGCATGAACGAATGGGCCGAGTTCTACGAGCGCCTCTTCAATTTCCGCGAGATCAAGTATTTCGACATCGAAGGCCAGCTCACCGGCCTGAAATCCAAGGCGATGACCAGCCCCTGCGGCAAAATCCGCATTCCGATCAACGAAAGCTCGGACGACAAGTCGCAGATCGTGGAATACCTCAATGCCTATCACGGCGAAGGCATCCAGCATGTGGCGCTGGGCACCGACGATATCTACACGACGGTCAGCACCATGCGCGGCCGCGACGTGCCGTTCCAGTCCACGCTGGACACCTATTACGACCAGGTCGAGGGCCGCGTGCCGGGCCATGGCGAGAACCTCGCCCGCCTGAAGGAACTGCAGATCCTGATCGACGGCGCGCCGACCCAGAACCAGGGCCTGCTGCTGCAGATCTTCACCGACACCGTGATCGGCCCGATCTTCTTCGAGATCATCCAGCGCAAGGGCAACGAGGGTTTCGGCGAGGGCAACTTCAAGGCCCTGTTCGAATCGATCGAGCTCGACCAGATCCGGCGCGGCGTGCTGAAAGCCAATTGATCAGACAGAAAAAGTCAGGAGGAAACGCCCCATGGCCAAAACATGGATTCCAATGACCCACAGCGAGGGCCAGTCCGCGCGGCAGGCCCATGTCGCCCTGCCCCAGGGCACCTACGAGCGCGAGATGGGCAAGGAAGGCTTCTTCGGTCCCGCCGCCCATCTCTATCACCAGAACCCACCCACCGGCTGGATCGACTGGGAAGGCCCGCTCAAGCCGCGCGCCTTCGACACGGCGAAATTCGCCGATGCGGTCGACTGCCCGTGGAAGGCGAAGCTGCTGATGGGCAATGCCCATGTGAAATACCGTCACCTGTTGATGACCCAGGCGATGGATCACCTGGTGCGCAACGGCGATGGCGACGAACTGCTGTTCGTGCATGAGGGCAGCGGCGCGCTATTCTGCGACTTCGGCCATATGGAATACGGCGAAGGCGACTACATCATGCTGCCGCGCGGCACCATGTGGCGCCTGGAACCGGCCTCGCCGAGCAAGATCCTGATGATGGAGGCGACCAACGACAGCTATCGCCTGCCCGACAAGGGCCTGCTGGGGCCGCATGCGATCTTCGATCCCGGTGTGCTGGATATCCCGCATATCGACGATCCCTTCCGCGCCCAGCAGAAGAAGGGTCCGGTCTCGGGCGGCAGCAACTGGCGCGTGGTGATCAAGCGCCGCGACCAGCTCTCCACCGTCACCTATCCCTTCAATCCGCTCGACGTGGTGGGCTGGAAGGGCGACCTGACGACGGTGAAGCTGAACTG
>JBKBJT010000095.1:0-4814 GCA_046294345.1 Ferrovibrio sp. | reverse complement strand
CGGATGGTGGGCGAAAGCCGGTGCAGAGACCAGCAGGGCCGCAATAACGGCAGAAAGACGCAACATGATGTACCTCCCGTACAGGAAAAACGGCCCGCCCTGCCTCCTTCCCCTTGAAGCAGGGCAACCGCCCAATCAGGCGATGGCAGGTCTCCGGGCTTGCGGGTCATCGCTTGGCGCCGCCTTCCCAGCCGGTTGCCCGGCCAGTGGCATTGTGGCGCTGCGCTCGCCGCCTACCGTAGCGGGGGCTGCTGCGGCCTGGGACGACGACATGAACCGTCCGTCCGCACCGCATTCCCTTTTCACCGTCGGCGGGGTGAATCGCCGGCGGACCATCGCGCCGGAGCTTAGGAGCCCGGCAGGGCTGCGTCAAACCGCCACGCTTGCCGAATATCCGGACCGGGAGTAAGGCTGGACGCCATGACCGCCGCCGCATCCCTGCCGCATGCCCCGCGCCGCCCGAACTGGGCGCGTGTCGTGGCGCGTATGGCCCTGCTGGCGGTGCTGTTCCATGCATTGCTGCCCGTCACCCTGCATGCCGCGCAGCGGGTGCAGGCCGCCAGCGGCATCGAGATGACGGTGCTCTGCTCGGCACTCGGCACCCGCACCATCGCGCTGAAAGACGGCCTGCCGGTCGACGCCGACACCGAAAAGCCGCTGAAGGCCAGCAAGTTCTGCCCGGTCTGCCTGGCCACGGCCCAGGCCGGCCATGCCGTCCTGCCCGTCGCCCTGCCGCTGCCGGTTCCCGGCCTGGCGGTCACGGTGCTCTATGGCGCCGCGCCGGACAGCACGCCGGCCCAGGCCGATTATCTTCCCCCGCAGGCCCGCGCACCGCCCGTTTCCTGATCAAGACCGAAACCGCTTTCGTCTTTTCAGGATTTACGGGAGTTTCCCATGTCACGTCTGATGTCCCTGAGCGCCGCCGCCCTCGCCCTCGCCATCTCCCTGCCCGCCCATGCCCATGACGCGGCAAAGCCGAGCATGCATGCACAGGCCCATAACCACGCCATGCCCGCCGCGCCGAAGGCCGGCGACATCGCCATCGAGCAGCCCTTCGCCCGCGCCACGCCGGCGAAAGTCGGCGGCGTGTTCATGACGCTGAAGAATGCCGGCGGCACGGCCGACAGGCTGGTGAAGGCAGCTTCGCCGGTGGCCGATGCAGTCGAGCTGCATACCCATGTGAAGGACGGCGACGCCATGCGCATGCGGCCGGTGGAGGATATCCCCGTGCCGGCTCGTGGCCAGACCGCGCTGGAGCCCGGCGGCTATCACGTGATGCTGATCGGCCTGAAGCAGCCGCTGAAGGAAGGCGCGCAATTCTCGCTGACGCTGACCTTCGAGAAGGCCGGCACGGTCACCATCCAGGTTCCGGTCATGAAGGCCGGCAGCATGGGTGATGCCGGCCACGGCGGCCACAAGCACTGATCCTTCTCCGGGATTACCTCTGTCCATTGCAAAAAAAGGGCGGCCGATGGCCGCCCTTTCAGGATGTGGATGCGGGATCAGTTGCGATAGACGCCGCTATCGTTGAACACCTTCCCGCGATAGGCCTTATCCGGATACTTGTATTCCGGCATGGATTTGAGCTGGTCCTTGGTCATGGTCGTGCGGACCGCGTCGCCGCCATCCGCCACCACGAGCGAATTCCAGTTCATCTCGACATCGCGCTGACCCAGGCCCAGGAAACCGCCCACGCCGACGATGACCGACTGGATCTTGCCGTTCTGGTCGATATAGATCGATTCCACCTCGCCGATGGTCTCGTTATTGGCGTTCTTCACATCCGCGCCGAGAAGTTGGTCGGCCGGTACGGCGCCAACCGTCGAAGACGAATTCAGGCTGGGCGCGGTATCCGCCGAAGATGCCGGCGGAGTATTGGGAGACGTCGTGGCCGGAGACTGGGCCTGCGTTCCCGGGGCCTGCGTCTGGGTATTGTCCTTCTTCATGTCGCCAGCAGCCATCGCCGGACCGCCCAGAGCGACCGCGACAGCCAGGGCTGGGAGCCATATATAACGATGGGTCATGTCACACCTCATACTGTTGTGGATACGGCCCGTGCACGGGTGCTTACAAAACCCCCTGCCTCCAGCTTTGTTCCGTGCATCGCGGTTCTTTCAACGCTGGCCTGCACCACGCCGGATCGTTTCGGGAATAACGGGCATCGCGCTGCAATTCGCGGAAAACGGCGCATGATGGTGTGTTGAAATCCTGCTGGACGGCTGCGGCCGCACGACAAATACTGCGTTCATGCAGGTGATCCGCCATCGTTCCGAACAAGGCGCGTGGGAAATGGCCTTCGCGCCGCCGCATCCGCGGCTGGCCGGCCTGGTCGATACCTACATCGCCTACGACGAACGCGACACGGCTTTCACGCGCCGGCATGAACTGCCCGGCCTGAACGCAGTGATGATCGTCAACCTGGGCGATCCGATCACCATCGTCGACACGGCGGGCTTCGTCATCCCGGTCGGCACCGGCTGCGGCTTCGCCGCCGGCCTGAGCGATGCCTATGCCGTCTCGGAAACCGGCGGCTGCCAGCGCGGCATCCAGGTGATGTTCACGCCGCAGGGCGCGCGGAGGTTCTTCCGCCTGCCCATGCAGGACCTGACCAACCGCGTCTTCCTGTTGCCCGACCTGCTGGGGCCGGCGGCAGCGACGCGCCTGATCGAAGGCCTGCAGGCGGCCAATGACTGGCACACCAGCTTCGCCCGCCTCGATGCCGCCATCGCCACGCGCACCGCATCGCACGAGGCCGTCGATCTGGCCGGCATCCGCAATGCGGGCTGGGCGCTGCGCCAGATCGCGGGGCGCCATGGCGATGTCTCGATCGCGGCGCTGGCCGAGGAGATGGGTTGCAGCCGCAAACATCTGGCCGTGTTGTTCCGCGAGCATGTCGGCCTGTCGCCCGGCACGGTGGCCGGCCTGCTGCGCTTCCGCCACGCGCTGGACCTGATCGATGCGACGCCAGCGAAATGGACCGATATCGCCTTGGCCGCCGGCTATTACGACCAGGCGCATTTCAACCGCGATTTCCGGCGCCTGACCGGCCGCACGCCCGGCGATTACCTTGCGGCAAGATTAGAGGGTCAGGTCGGGCTGCCGGTCGGCTGAACAGCCCGGTTACATTTATACAAGCGTCGCGATGGCAGGGCGGCTAGCGTGCCGGCATCCGAATACGAGGAGCCAGAGATGACCGATACCCGCCCCAGCATCTACCCCGTTCTGCAATACCGCGACGCGCCGGCCGCCATGGCCTGGCTGGAAAAGGCCTTCGGCTTCCGCACCGTGGCCTGCCATAAAAATCCCGATGGCAAAATCGTCCATGCCGAAATGCGCTTCGGCAACGGCATGGTGATGCTGGGCAGCCTTCAGGATGAGGGCCCGTTCGCCTTCCGCACGCCGCGCGAGGCGGGGGTAACGACGCAGAGCAGCTATATCGCGGCCGACGATATCGATGCGCTGTACATGCGGGCGCGCGACGCCGGTGCCGAGGTGGCGATGACGATCCGCAACACCGATTACGGCTCGCGCGATTTTTCGGTGCGCGACCCCGAGGGCCATCTGTGGAGCTTCGGCAGCTACCGGCCGGACTTCAACGCCTGATCCGGAATTGGATCAACCCCAGGGCCGGCGGCGGCGGCCGCCCGAACGGGGCACCGAGCTGCTGCCCGAATAGGCCGGCGCGGCACGGTAGGCACCGCCGCCGCGCACATTGGCGGCCAGCTGCATCAGGGCGGCGACGCGGTTCTCGGTGCTGGGATGCGTCGAGAACAGGTTGTCCATGCCGCGGCCATGCAGCGGGTTGATGATGAACATATGCGCCGTGGCCGGGCTGCGTTCGGCCTGTTCGTTCGGGATACGCTCGGCCGCACCGGAAATGCGCTGCAGGGCCGAGGCCAGCCCGGCCGGATCGCCGGCAATCTCGGCGCCCATGCGGTCGGCGGCATATTCGCGACTGCGGCTGATCGCCATCTGCACCAGCATGGCGGCGATGGGGGCCAGGATCATGATGGCGATCGAACCGATGATGCCCAGCGGATTGTTGCGGTTGTCCGACGAACCGCCGAAGAACATGGCGAAATTGGCCAGCATGCCGATGGCGCCCGCCAGCGTGGCGGTGATCGTCATGATCAGGGTGTCGCGGTTCTTCACATGGGCCAGTTCATGGGCCATCACGCCGGCGATCTCCTCGCGGCTTAAGGAGTGCAGCAGGCCGGTGGTGGCGGCCACGGCGGCGTTTTCCGGGTTGCGGCCGGTGGCGAAGGCATTCGGCTGGTCGTTGTCGATCACGTAGACGCGCGGCATCGGCAGGCCGGCGCGTTGGGCCAGTTCGGCGACCAGGCCATGGAATTCCGGCGCGGTGCGCGCATCCACCTCGCGCGCGCCATACATGGAGAGCACCATGCGGTCGCTGTTCCAGTAGGCGAACAGGTTCATGGCGGCGGCCAGGCCAAGCGCGATCAGCATGCCCGCCTCGCCGCCGATCAGGAAGCCGACTGCGCCGAACAGCGCCATCAGGCCCGCCAGCAGAATAGCCGTCTTCATGTAGTTCATCGTGTTCGGTCCTCTCTCCCGGGTGGCTTAACAAGCCGCCCGCACCGCTATATGTATGCAGGGTCGCTTCTTACGCAAGATATCCCTGCCCGTGACCGACGATACAAAACCGACCAGCCCGCCCGACTTCAGCCTCGACGGCAAGGCCATCGACGACCGCCCGGTCGACCCGAAGACCGGCAAGCCGCTCGCCCCGGCCAAACCGGCCGTGAAGCTGACCCAGGCGCCCGGCGAGGAGGACGGCCCCCAGGGGCCGGAGC
>JBKBJT010000094.1:0-4899 GCA_046294345.1 Ferrovibrio sp. | reverse complement strand
GGCGGCTATACCTACCTGCGGAGCGAATTGCTCGATGACGGCCCGAATGCCAGCAACGATGGCAATGAGTTCCCCTTCATCGCGCCGCATAACCTGAGCCTGTGGACGACCTATGACATCGCGCCGGACTGGACCGTCGGCGGCGGCGCCATCTACACGGCCAAACGCTATGCCAACACGGCGAATACCTACACGCTGCCCGACTACTGGCGGTTCGATGCGATGGTCGCCTATCGGTTGACCGCCAGCGTCGATCTGCAGCTGAACGTGCAGAACCTGCTCGACGAGACCTATTACGACGCAACCCATGCCGGGCAATTCGCCATCGTGGCGCCGGGGCGGGTGGCGCTGCTGACCACCAACTTCAAGTTCTGAGTACCGCTTAAAAAGCCGCGCAGGAGACGCGTGCCCCGCCCGTAATGCATCGGGCGGGGCGTTTCCGTTTCAGGTGCCGTAAGTTCGGAGTCGATGCCATGATGCTGCGCATACCCGGCGTACTGACCAAGCAGCAGGTGACGCAATGCCGCCACCTGATCGATGCCGCCGACTGGGTGGATGGCAACGTCACCGCCGGGCACCAGTCGGCACTGGCCAAGAGAAACATGCAGCTGCCGGAGGGCTCGCCGGCGGCATTGCAGGCCGGCGACATGATCCTGAACGCGCTGGAACGCAGCCCGCTCTTCATCTCCGCCGCCTTGCCGCTCAAGGTGTTTCCGCCGCTGTTCAACCGCTATGGCGGCGGCGAATCCTTCGGCAACCATGTCGACAACGCGATCCGGCCGCTGGCGGGCAGCGATTTCCGCATCCGCACCGACCTGTCCTGCACGCTGTTCCTGGCGGAGCCGGAAGAATACGAGGGCGGCGAGCTGGTGGTGGAGGATACCTATGGCGAGCATCGGGTGAAGCTGCCGGCCGGAGACATGGTGCTTTATCCATCCACCAGCCTGCACCGCGTGACCGAGGTGACGCGCGGTGCGCGCGTCGCCAGTTTCTTCTGGCTGCAAAGCATGGTGCGCGACGACGGCCAGCGCACGCTGCTGTTCCAACTCGACACCTCGATCCAGCAACTGACGGCGCGGCTTGGCAATGCCGACCCGCAGGTCGTGCAGCTCACCGCCATCTATCACAACCTGCTGCGGCGCTGGGCCGACAGCTGAGACGACACGAGGGTCCCGCTCCATGGCTGGCAAATCCAAACCGCAACGCCGCAGCCTGCGGTACTGGCTGGAACAGGTTCATTTGTGGACCGGGCTGATCCTGCTGCTGCCTTTGGTGATGATGGGCATCACCGGCAGCGTGCTGGTCTATGCCCATGATCTGGAGCATCTGTTCGGCCAGGGCGAGCCGCAGGCCACCACGCCGGGCGAATGGCGCAGCCCGGCCGAGCTGATCGAAGCGGCGAAGGCCGCCAACAGCGAACCGGGCCGGATTCCCATAGCCGTGCGCTGGCCGGCCGAACCGGGCGAGCCCGCTGCCGTGCGGCTGTCGCGCCCCGGCATGGCCGATGAACGGCCGGCGCTGCGCAATACCGAACCGGCGGCGCCGGGCCAGGCGCAGGCGGCGATCCCGCGGGTCAGTCCGTTTGCCGGCAGCCTGCAAATCCTGCTCGATCCGGTGACGGCGCAGCCGATTGAAACCCAGCAGGCCATGACCGGCTGGGTGCGTTTTTTCCACGACCTGCATGGCCACCTGTTCATCTCGGGCGGCCTGGGGCGTGAACTGGTCGGCTATCTCGGCATCGCCATGCTGGTGCTGGGCTGCACCGGCCTGGTGATCTGGTGGCCGCGAAACGGGCAGTGGAAAGCCGCTTTCACCATCCGCAAGGGAGCCAAGGGCCTGCGGCTGCATCGCGACCTGCATGGCGCGGTGGGCATCTGGAGTCTGGTGCTGTTCCTGCTGGTGAATTTCACCGGCGTCTATCTTGCCTTTCCGCAGCAGATCTCGGCGGCAGTGAACGCCGTCTTCCCGGGGCGCGACATGCGGGCGGCGATGTTTCAGGCCCGCGTCGAGCCGATCCGGGGCGGCAGCCGGATCGGTCTGGCCGAGGGGCTGGTCCTGGCGCAGGAGAAGGTCCCCGATGCGCGCTTCCTGAATGCCTTCCTGCCGACCCGGCCGGATCAGGCCCTGCGCATCGGTCTGGTGCGCGGCACGCCGGAAGACGGCGCCCCTGGCATTACCGTGCTGATCGATCCCTGGCGCGCCCAGGTGATCGATGTATTCGACCCGAAGACCTTTTCGGTGGGCGAATCCATCATCGCCTGGCAGCGCGCCCTGCATTACGGCACCGGCCTGGGCGGATTCTACAAATTCCTGGTCTTCGTCTCGGGCGTGATCATCCCGCTGTTTGCCATCACCGGTTTTTTCATGTGGTGGATCAAGCGCCGCAACCGGCGGGCGACCGAACGTGCCAAACAGGAGGCCCTGCGCCAGGCTGCTGAATAAAAGCGGGCTGTCACAAAATCCATAGGTCGGCCGTCTTTGGGGTATCCACAGAGAAAAGGATATCCCCATGACGACCGCCTCCAGCCCGAATCCTGCGCCCGGCCTGCTCTGGCGTGTTTTGACGGCCCTGCTGGCCACCGGCCTCGTGCTGAACGGCCTGTTCATGCTGATCATGCCCGGCGGCTGGTATGCCGCCGTGCCCGGGGTGAGCGGCACCGGCCCGTTCAACGACCATTTCGTGCGCGATATCGGCGCGGCCTTCATCGCCACCGGCCTCGGCGCCACCTGGGCGGCCCGGCGCGGCGAACGCGGCGCGCTGCTGCCGGCGGCAGTATTCCTCGGCCTGCATGCGGGCATCCATCTGGTCGAGACGCTGGTGGCCGGCCATGCCCATGGCGCCGCGCTGGCCGTGGAATTGCTGGGCATCCATCTGCCGGCCTTACTGGCCATCGTGCTGGTCTTGCCGGGCCCGTCCACCGCCACGCTGGCCCGGCTGGCCCCGGCATCCATGATCGAGCAGCGCGTGGCGGCCTCGGAGCAGTATCTCGGTGTGCGCCTGGACTATATGCGCGAAATCGGCCGCATCGCTCCCGCCCTGCTGGCGAAATTCGGTACCATCGCGGGTCTGAGTCGGCAGGATGTGACCGCACCCGCCGAGGCGCTGCATTTCGCCACGCTGGGTGCGGTGCAGGTGGACGATTGCGGCGAATGCGTGCAGATCCATGTCAACCTGGCGCTGAAGGACGGCATCGCGCCGGCGCATCTGCAGGCCGCGCTCGACAACCGCCTCACCGACCTGCCGCCGTTGCAGGCGCTGGCTTTACGCTTCGGCCGTGCGGCCGCCGAGAACGATCCGGCGCTGGAAACCCTGGCCGAGCAGTTGCAGCGTCAGCTCGGCCGCCGCGCCATGTTCGATCTTGCCATTGCCTTGGGCCTGGCGCGGTTCTATCCCGTCTTGAAGCGCGCCCTGGGCTATGCCAAGAGTTGCAGCCTGATCCGTCTGAAGGTGGCCTGACATGCCGACCGCGCCGGCGACCGATGCCAAGACCGCGACCTTCGAGCAGCATCGCCGCCGGCTGTTCGGCCTGGCCTACCGCATGCTGGCCAGCGTGGGCGATGCCGAGGATGCCGTGCAGGATACCTTCCTGCGCTGGCATCGCAGCGACGCCGAGGCGATCCAGAATCCGGAAGCCTGGCTGGTCACCGCCTGCACGCGGCTGTGCATCGACCGCCTGCGCGCCGCCAAGCTGGAACGCGCGTCCTATCCCGGCGTCTGGCTGCCCGAACCCTTGGTCGAGCTGGAAGTCAGCCTGCCCGATCCGACGCCCGGCGCCGATGCCGCCCATGAACAGGCCGACGATCTTTCCATGGCGATGCTGCTGGTGCTGGAACGCCTGACGCCGGCCGAACGCGCCGCCTGGCTGCTGCGCGAGGCTTTCGACTACGATTACCCGCAGATCGCCGTGGCGCTGCAGAAATCGGAAGCCGCCTGTCGCCAGCTGGTCAGCCGGGCGCAGAAACACCTGAAGGATGAACGCCCGCGCTTCGCGGCCGATTCAGCCGAGGCCAAACGGCTGGCCGAGCGTTTCGCCGCCGCCACGCGCGCGGGCGATGCGCGCATGTTCGCCGGCCTGCTGGCCGAGGATGCGATGATCTGGTCGGATGGCGGCGGCAAGGCGGCCGCGGCGCTGAACGTGATCCATGGTGCCGAGAAGGTGGTGCGTTTCTTCGTCGGCGTGCGTCGCAAGCAGCCCGACACGCTGCGCGGCATGGCGGTGCGCATCAACGGCCAGCCCGGCTGGCTGCTGTTCGATGGCGACAAGCCCTATCTGGCGATGGCGGTAGACATCGTGGATGGCGCGGTGCGCAATGTGTTCATCATCCGCAACCCCGACAAGCTGGCCCGCCTGCCGGCCGCGGCCTGAGAAAGAACAGTCAGGCCTCGATATCGACCCGGCGACCGATGCGGCCAATGGTGTCGCGCAGGATGGCGGCGAAGGACCGGCTGCGGCGGCGCTTCTTCTTCGGCGGCTGCGGACCGTCCAGCCGTTCCAGCGCGCGCTGCCACAGCCGCTCTTCCATATACCGCTCGGTGGAACGCGGGATGCTGCGATAGGCGCTGATGGCGTGGATGCGCGTGGTCGTCGGCATGGCGGGCTCCTGTCTTCTACAGAGGTGCGGACAGGGTAGCCGGGGCGCCCTTGTGCCGGTTGCGACCAGATCGGGGCAGCGTGTGACAAAAACGGGACGGCCAAAAGAAAAGGCGGGTCTTGCGACCCGCCTTTTCTTCGGAAATCCGCTGAAATTTGCGTTCAGCCCTTCTGGCGGTTGAGCAGGCGCAGGCGCAGCGCGTTCAGCTTGATGAAGCCCTGGGCATCCTTCTGGTCGTAGACCGAGTCGGCCTCGAAGGTGACGTGGCTGAGCGAGTAGAGCGACTTGGGCGACTTGCGGCCGACC
>JBKBJT010000093.1:0-4901 GCA_046294345.1 Ferrovibrio sp. | reverse complement strand
CTCCTTCTTAGCTGCCCGATCCTGTAAGCAGGGTCGGGACGTCGCTAAGCGTGTGTGTTGTCGAACCAGCCGGTCGGTTGTCATGTCCATCCAGTTCATCTCGAAAATCATTGGTTTCCAGCGCCCTGTCGCGTTTTCGACTGCGCTCCTGAGCCTTCGACTTACCAGCGGCCGCTGAACAGCGGGCCTCTGTCAGCGGCCGTGTGACGGCCCCATCCATATCGTCGAACGCAATTCCCTTTTCGCCTCAGGAGCGAAGCCATGAACAAGATGAATTTCCACAAATACCGACCCTTCCAGCCGGTGCCTTTGCCCGACCGGACCTGGCCGAACAGGACCATCACCAAGGCGCCGGTCTGGTGCAGCGTCGACCTGCGCGACGGCAATCAGGCCCTGATCGAGCCGATGGGGCCCGAACGCAAGCGCCGCATGTTCGATACCCTGGTGAAGCTGGGCTTCAAGGAAATTGAGGTGGGCTTTCCGTCCGCCTCCGATACCGATTTCGCCTTCGTGCGCGAGATCATCGAGAGCAACGCGATCCCCCGGGACGTCACCATCCAGGTGCTGACCCAGTGCCGGCCGGAACTGATCACCCGCACCTTCGAAGCGCTCAAGGGCGTGCATCGCGCCATCGTGCATTTCTACAATTCCACCTCCACGCTGCAGCGCCGGGTGGTGTTCGGCCTGGACCAGGCCGGCATCACCAAGATCGCCACCGACGGCGCGGCGCTGGTGAGGCAACTGGCCGATGCCGCGCCCGAGACCGACTGGGTGTTCCAGTATTCGCCGGAAAGCTTCACCGGCACCGAGGTGGATTACGCCATCGAGATCTGCGAAGCGGTGATGGACGTGATCAAACCTACGCCGCAGAAGAGGATCATCCTCAACCTGCCGGCCACGGTGGAGATGAGCACGCCCAACATCTATGCCGACCAGATCGAGTATTTCCTGCGCAAGGTGAAGAACCGCGACTGCATTATTCTCAGTCTGCATCCGCATAATGACCGCGGCACCGGCGTGGCGGCAGCCGAGCTGGGCGTAATGGCCGGCGCCGACCGCGTGGAAGGCACGCTGTTCGGCAACGGCGAGCGCACCGGCAATGTGGACGTCGTGACGCTGGCGATGAACCTGTTCAGCCAGGGCGTCGACCCCGAGCTGGATTTCACCGACATCACATCCGTTGCCCGCACGGCGGAATACTGCAACCAGCTGCCGGTGCATCCGCGCCATCCCTACGTGGGCGAACTGGCCTTCACGGCTTTTTCCGGCTCGCACCAGGATGCGATCAAGAAGGGCATCGCGGCACAGGCCCAGCGCAATGACGGCATCTGGGAAGTGCCCTACCTGCCCATCGATCCCGCCGATGTGGGCCGCGCCTACGAGCCGGTGATCCGCATCAACAGCCAGTCGGGCAAGGGCGGCATTTCCTATGTGCTGGAAAACGACTACGGCCTCGAACTGCCGCGCCGCCTGCAGATCGAATTCAGCCAGGTGATCCAGCGCATCGCCGACGGCACCGGCAAGGAGATCAGCCCGCAACTGATCTGGGACACTTTCGAGACCGAATACCTCAAGCAGCCAACCGGCCGCTTCCGGTTCAGCGGCCACCGCACCCTGCCCGATCCACATAAATCCGAACAGCGCAGCCTGACCGCCAGCATCAGCGACGGCGGCAAGGCCATCGAACTGCAGGGACAGGGTACCGGCCCGATCGATGCCTATATCGACGCGCTGGGTCGCCATGCCGGCGTGACCATCAACCTGGTGGATTACCGCGAGCATGCCATCGCACCGAGCGCCAGCAATGGTGGCGCCTCCTCGGAAGCCGTGGCCTATGTGGAAGTGAAGCGGGCCGATGGCAGCACGCTGTTCGGCGTCGGCCGCGACCGCAACATCGTCGCCGCCTCGCTGAAGGCGGTGACCTCGGCGGCCAACCGCATGCTGGCGGCCTGATCGCGACTCGCCACCGCAATTTGCTCAAGATCAAGGAGGGGGAGCCCGCAGCTCCCCCTCTTTGACTCACGTCAAAGACGGATCGCCCACGGACTCCTACCACGCGGACAGTCCCATTTATCCCGTGCAGGAGCGATTGCCGTGATCCCCCTCCAGACGCCGCTGCGCCGTTTCCTGCTGCTGCCCGGCAACCGCCACATCACCGAAACCCTGCTGAACCGGCTCAGCGCCGTGCTGGTGCGCCGCCATGGCGCGATGCTGGAACGCCTGGCCGATTTCGCCGGTGCCACCTGCCTGGTGGTGCCGGAGGATCTGCCCATGGCCTTCCTGATCACGCTGCGGGCGCCGCCGCTGGCGCCACGCCTGCACCTGGTCGATCCAGCCAGAATGGATTCAGCCGGGGTGAATCAGCCGCGCGCCACCATCCGCGCCGATATCGCCACGCTGCTTGAACTGCTGGAAGGCCGCATCGACGGCGACGCGCTGTTCTTCTCGCGCGACCTGGTCGTGGAAGGCGATATGGCGGTGGTGGTGGCCCTGCGCAATGCCGTCGACGATGCCGGCATCGACCTGATCGCCGACGCCACTTCCATGCTCGGTCCGTTTGCCGCGCCAGCCGAACGGCTGGGCCGCGGCATGAGCGGTCTTGCGGCCCGTCTGCACCGGCGGCTCGGCTCTGTCGGAGGTCGTGCAGCATGAGCATGCTCCCTCTCGAACTGGTCTGCCCGGCCGGCACGCCGGCCGCCCTGCGCGATGCCGTCGATGCCGGCGCCGACGTGATTTATTGCGGCTTCCGCGACGAGACCAACGCGCGCAATTTCCCCGGCCTGAATTTCAGCCGGCCGGAATTGCGCGACGGCATCGGCTATGCCCACCAGCGCAGGCGCGAGGTGTTCGTTGCCATCAATACCTATGCCCATGCGGGCAACCAGGCCGCCTGGCACAACGCGATCGACGATGCGGCGGCTCTGGGCGCCGATGCGGTGATCATCGCAGATATCGGCCTGCTGGATTATGCGGCGCAGAAACACCCCGACCTGCGCCTGCATCTGTCGGTGCAGGCCGCCGCCTCCCATGCCGACGCGATCCGGTTTTATTACGAGGCCTTCGGCGTGCGGCGCGTGGTGCTGCCGCGCGTGCTCACTGTGGCCGAGATCGCGCAGCTGACGCGCCAGATTCCGGTCGAGACGGAGGTCTTCGCCTTCGGCGGCATGTGCCCGATGGCCGAGGGGCGCTGCTCGCTGTCGTCCTACGTCACAGGCCAGTCGCCCAACCGCCAGGGCGTGTGTTCGCCAGCCAGCCATGTGCGCTACGAGCAACGCGGCGAGGCGCTGGTTTCCAGCCTGGGCGGCTCGACCATCAACGTGTTCGACAAGAGCGAGAAGGCCGGCTACCCGACTTTGTGCAAGGGCCGCTTCAGCGTAGGCAGCTATGCCAATTACCTGTTCGAGGAGCCCACCTCGCTGAGCACCGGCGAAATCCTGCGCGACTTGGCTGCGGCCGGCGTGAAGGCCCTGAAGATCGAGGGACGACAGCGCGGCCGGGCCTATGTAGCCGAGGTGGTGCGGCAGTTCCGTATGCTGGTGGATGGGCTGGCCCGCGATGAAACGCCGAGTGGCGCCGTGGCGGCCCTGCGCCAACTGGCCGAGGGCCAGCAGGATACCTCGGGCGCCTATCGGAAGGGCTGGCGATGAACGCGGAGATCACCCCGAAACTCGTTCTCGGCCCGGTGCTGTTCCACTGGCCGGCCGAACAGATGAGCGATTTCTATGCCCGCATCGCCGACGAGGCCGAGATCGACATCGTGCATCTGGGCGAGATCGTCTGCTCGAAACGCGCGCCCTTTTTCGACCCGCTGCTGCCCGACCTGATCGAGCGGCTGCAGCGCGGCGGCAAGGAAGTGGTGCTGGCCTCGCGTGCGCTGGTGATGAGCGAACGCGAGACGAAGATGACGGCGGCGCAGATCGAGGGCGCCGGGGAAACCGGCTTCATGGTCGAGGCCAACGATCTGGGCGCGGTGCGCCGGCTGGCCGGGCGCCCGCATGTGATCGGGCCGTTTGTGAATGTCTATAACGAGGGCACGCTGGCCTATCTGGCCCGGCAGGGCGCGGCGCGGGTCTGCCTGCCGCCCGAACTGCCAGGCACGGCGATCTCCGCCCTGGCCAGGGCATCGGATGTGCCGCTGGAAGTGCTGGTCTTCGGGCGCATGCCGCTGGCGATCTCGGCGCGCTGCTTCCATGCCCGCGCCCATGGCCTGCACAAGGATTCCTGCCGTTATGCCTGCGGGGCGGACCCGGACGGCCGCACGGTGAACACCCTGGATGGCGAGGCCTTCCTGGCCATCAACGGCACCCAGACCCTGTCGCAGACCTGCCTGAACCTGGCCGGCGAAATCCCCGGCCTGCTGGCAGCCGGCATCGGGCATTTCCGCCTCTCGCCCCAGAACCTGGACATGGTGGCGGTGGCGCGCCTGTTCCGGGCCGTGGCCGAGCGGCGGCTGGATGCGCCCGCCGCCACGGCGCGGCTTGCCGCGCTGGCTGGGGATCTGCCGTTTTCCAATGGCTTCATCCATGGCCGCGAGGGCCGCGCCCTGGTTGAGGCGCGGTTCGGTGCGCCCGGACTCGATCAGGGCGCAGCCTGATCCCTGCCTAATATTTTTGCAAAAAGCCGCGATTTGGGCAGCAAGGCCGCCCATTGGCCTCCCGTCGCGGTCGAGGGCGGGCTAAAGTGGCTGGCGACTCGCCGGATGCAACCGGCACGCTTCTTGAAGGGGTGGTCGGGCGACGACGCGCCGCGCGGGAAACGACCGGTTTGCGGCCAACAATGCTGAGGAGTGACACACATGAAACTGGTCATGGCCGTCATCAAGCCATTCAAGCTCGACGAGGTCCGCGACGCCCTGACCGCGATCGGGGTGCACGGCATGACCGTCACTGAGGTCAAGGGTT
>JBKBJT010000092.1:0-5821 GCA_046294345.1 Ferrovibrio sp. | reverse complement strand
GTCGCTGCCGCCAAGGCCGGCCCGGACGCCGTGCTGCTGCCCAAGGTGGAAAGCGCAGCCCAGGTGCAGGCGGCCGAGGCCCTGCTGAAGGCCAGCGGCGCGCCGGACAAGACCGCGATCTGGTGCATGATGGAAACGCCGAAAGGCATCCTGCATGCCGAGGAGATCGCGAGCGCCTCGAAGCGGCTGGCCGTGTTCGTGATGGGCACCTCCGATCTGGTGAAGGACCTGAACGCGCAGCACACGCCGCTGCGCCTGCCGGTGATCACGTCGCTGGGACTGTGCATGCTGGCGGCCCGCGCTTACGGCTTGAGCATCCTCGATGGCGTGTATCTCGATCTGGACGACGAGACCGGCTTCGAGGCCGCCTGCAAACAGGGCCTGGAGCTGGGCTTCGACGGCAAGACGCTGATCCATCCCAAGACCATCGACGCCGCCAACCGCGTCTTCGCGCCCAGCGAGGCGGAGGTTGCCCGCGCGCACAAGATCATCGCCGCCTTCGAGCAGGCATCGAAGGAAGGCAAGGCTGTGGTGGTGGTGGATGGCAAGCTGGTGGAAAACCTGCATGTCGAGCAGGCCAAGAAGCTGGCCGCACTGGCCGATGCCATCGCGAAACTGCAGGCGGCGTGAGGCGATCATGAGCGACAAGACCAATCCCGGCAATTTCTTCGAGGATTTCAAGCTCAAGCAGCAGCTGCGCCATGCCACGCCGCGCACGGTGACCACCGGCGATGTCGCGCTGTATACCGCGCTGTACGGTTCGCGCTTTCCGCTGCAATCGGCCGACACTCTGGCGCGCAGCATCGGCCTGAAGGCCGCGCCCGTCGACGACCTGCTGGCCTTCCACATCATCTTCGGCAAGACCGTGCCGGAAATCTCGCTGAATGCCGTGGCCAATCTGGGCTATGCGCAATGCCGCTGGTTCGCGCCGGTCTATCCCGGCGACACGCTGCATACCGTATCCAGCGTGATCGGCCTGAAGGAGAACTCGAACAAGAAGACCGGTGTGGTCTATGTGCGCAGCCAGGGCTACAAGAACGGCAACGACCTGGTGCTGGATTACGTGCGCTGGGTGATGGTGAAGAAGCGCGACGAAAGCGCCGCGATCGCCGAGGAGCATGTGCCGCAACTGGCCGAGGCGCTGACGCCCGCACAACTACGCGTGCCCGAGGGCACCGACTTCCGCAAATACGACTGGGTGATGGCCGGCAGCCCGCATGGCTGGGAGGATTACGCGGTCGGCGAGAAGATCGATCATGTCGACGGCATGACCATCGAAGAGGCCGAGCATATGCTGGCCACGCGGCTGTACCAGAACACGGCCAAGGTGCATTTCGACCAGCACCGCCAGGGGCAGGAGAAACTCGGCCGCCGCCTGATCTATGGCGGCCATGTGATCAGCCTGGCGCGCTGCTTAAGTTTCAACGGCCTGGGCAATGCCGCCTTCGTGGTCGGCATCAATGGCGGCCGCCATGTGAACCCCACCCTGGCCGGCAACACGATCTATGCCTGGTCGGAAGTGCTGGACAAAGGCGAGGTCGAGGGCCGCGATGACATAGGCCTGTTGCGCATCCGCACGCTGGCGGTGAAGGACCAGCCCACGCAGGGCTTCCCCGACAGGGACGCCGCCGGCAAATACCCCGACAGCGTGGTACTGGACCTGGATTACTGGGTGGCGATGCCGCGCCGGGGCTGAAATTGCCCATATAAAAGGCAAAAGATCATTTCTTCAGCGGCAATATGCTGAATTTGCCGGCAGCTTCGGGAACCATCTCCCGAAGCGCCAGCCTGCCTGAGCATTTATCAGCACTTCCCGTGCCATACCCTGCCCTGTCTGCTGGCATGCCTCGTGCTTGGGCAGTCTGCCCGTTTCGCCGGCGTTTCGCCCGCCGGCCGAATGGCCAGACATAACGAGACAGGGTGGGACCCCATGATCGCTTTCTTCGCGCGCCGCCTGGCGGCGCCCGCTATTCTGCTGCTTGCATCGTCGCTGCCGGCTTTTGCCGCCGACGAGAAACCGCTCGACATGGCCAGCACGGCCTGGCTGCTGACCGCCACGGCTCTGGTGCTGTTCATGACCCTGCCGGGCCTGGCGCTGTTTTATGCCGGGCTGGTGCGGGCGCGGAACGCGCTGAGCGTGCTGATGCATTGCGTGGTGATCGCCGCGCTGATGTCGGTGCTGTGGCTGGCCTTCGGCTACAGCCTGGCCTTTTCCGATGGCGGCACGAACCAGGCCTGGATCGGCGGGCTGGACCGCGCCTTCCTGGCCGGCATTACGGCCGATACGCTGAAGGACGGCATTCCCGAGGCCGTCTTCTTCATGTTCCAGGCCACGTTTGCCATCATCACGCCGGCACTGATCGTCGGCGCCTATCCCGAACGCATCAAGTTCTCGGCCGTGGTGCTGTTCTCGGCTCTGTGGCTGCTGCTGGTCTATGTGCCGGTCTGCCACTGGATCTGGGGCGGCGGCTGGCTGTTTGAGGCCGGCGTGATCGACTTCGCCGGCGGCCTGGTGGTGCACGTGACGGCCGGCATGGCGGCGGTGGCCGCGGCCCTGACGGTGGGCCGGCGCCGCGATTTCCCGCATGAGCCGATCCTGCCGCACAATCCGGGCATGACCGCCACCGGCGCCGGCATGCTGTGGGTGGGCTGGTACGGCTTCAATGCCGGTTCGGCGCTGGCCGCCAATGGCAGCGCGGGCATGGCCCTGCTGGCCACGCACATGTCGGCCGCGGCCGGCGCGCTGACCTGGATGGGCATCGAATGGCTGCGCCATGGCCGGCCCTCGCTGGTCGGCACCGTCACCGGGCTGATCGCCGGCCTGGCCACCATCACGCCGGCGGCCGGCGTGGCCGGCCCGGTCGGCGGCCTGATCGCCGGCTTCTGCGGCGGCGTGATCTGCTTCAGCGTCACGGCCCTGCTGAAACAGCGCCTGAAGCTGGACGACTCTCTGGATGTCTGCGCCGTGCATGGCGTGGGCGGCGCCTTGGGCATCCTGCTGGTGGCCGTGATCGGTCAGCCCGGCTTCGGCGGCAGCGGCTTCGCCGAGGGCGTCGATGCCATGGGCCAGCTCGGCAGCCAGCTGCTGGGCCTGGTCGTGACGGCGGCCTGGGCCGGCGGCGTGAGCTGGGCCATCCTGGCGCTGCTGCGCGCCACCAGCGGCCTGCGGGTGAGCGAGGAGGAGGAGTTCGACGGCCTCGACATCACCACCCATGGCGAGCGGGCCTACGATCTGCACTGATTGGCGTGGGGCGCGTATGGCCGGCTGCGATGCCGGTCATACGCCGCAACGCAGTCCACAGCCTCTGGGGTTTGGCGGCGCCTGAGATTCACCCAGCCGTTGCCCGATCGCGCTTCGCGCTACAGCCTGCGTGGCAATACCTTTACTTTGCGACGCCATCTGTGGAATGGTCCTCGCATCGGGGGAAAATAAAAAACGAGGAAAAGCATGCGCCATCGTTCCATGGCTCGGCTTGGTGTATCCGTGGGCATGCCCGCCGGCTGGTCCGGCGCAACTGCCCTTGTGTCCATGCCGGCACTCTGACCGGCCATGAAGCTTTCCCTGACGGCTGTCATCGCCATCGCCTTGGCGGCGGTTCTTTGCGCCAGCGGCGGCGTCGGATACTACATGTCCGAACGCTATGCGGCGCTGACCGATGAATCCACGCTGCGCGGAGATGCCCGCGTGCTGCGCGAACTCGCGGCGGACCAGATCTGGACCGAACATTTCGCGACGATCTCCGAGCTCGTGCAGGCGATCACGCAGGCCGATGCGTTGCGCGCCGCCACCATCGCCAAAGATGCCGATGGCATCCGCAGCGCGCTGCGCGCCGAATTCCGCCACAGCCTGGTCACCAGCGGCGCGGTCGTGGTGCTGGGCGCGACGATCCATGATCTGGATATGAAACCGCTCGGCGGCCAATGGAGCGGCGACGAGCTGTCTCTGCCCATGACGCATCTCGAGCCCCTGGCGAAACGCGAAGGGCCCGACCGCCGCAACTTCGCGCAATTCGGCTGGGCATCGCCGGCCGGGCCGGTGCAGACGGTGGTGGGCGCCATCGGCGGTTTCCGCCCGGTTGGCTATATCGCCCTGCATGTCAATCCACTGCCCAAACTGAAAGGCCTGGAGCAGCGCCTGGGCATGAACCTGACCCTGCGCGCACGCGGCGGAACGCAGGCCCTGCTGGAACTGACCGGCATCTCCGCCGGCCCGGATGCGGATATCGTGCAGGCGAAAACCAGCCTTCTGGCGCCCGACAATGCGGAAATCGCCGATGTGGAAATCGGCCGCAACGTCACCGCGCTGCATGCCGACCTGCTGCAGACGCGCATCACCTCCTTCACCATCTTCCTTGCCATTGCCGGCGGCATCGCCGCGGTGGCGCTGGCGCTGGTGATGCGCTACATCGCGGCCGAGCGGCAGCGCGATGCGGCGCGCGAAGCGGCCGAACGGAAACTGATGGCCGACCGTGCCGCCGCCGAGCAGGCGTCGGAAGCGCGCGAAGCCGCGCAGCGTCAGGCCTTCGAGGCCGAGCGCAAGGCCCAGGAAGCCAGGCTTGAGGAATCGGTGGCCGCCATCCTGGATGCCGCGACTGTCGGCGATCTGAGCCGGCGCATCGACACGGCGGCCCTGGAGGGTGTGAACCAGCGCCTCGCCGAAGGCATCAACCGCCTGCTGGGCATCACCGAAGAGGCCATCCGCACGGTTGCCGGTGTGCTGGCGCGCCTGGCCGAGGGCGATGTGAGTCGGCGCATCGAGGCACGATATGACGGCCTGTTCGGCGCTTTGTGCGACGACACAAACAGCCTGACCGAGGAACTGAGCCGCATCGCCGAGCAGCTTACCAGGACGGCCGGCCAGGTGCAGGATGCCGCCGGCGAGATTTCCTCGGGCAGCCTCGACCTGTCGCAGCGCACGGAAAGCCAGGCCGCAATGATCGAGCAGACGGCGGCCTCGATGCACGAAGTGACGGCGACGGTGAAGCAGAATGCCGACAATGCCCAGGCCGCCAATCAACTGGCCACGGCGGCACGCGATGCAGCCGCACGCGGCGGCGAGGTCGCCCAGCAGGCCGTCGCCGCTGTCAGCCGGATCGAGGAAAGCGCGCGGAAGATTTCCGACATCGTGTCGCTGATCGACGAGATCGCTTTCCAGACCAACCTGCTGGCGCTCAACGCCTCGGTGGAAGCCGCGCGGGCCGGCGAGGCCGGCAAGGGTTTCGCGGTAGTGGCGCAGGAAGTGCGCGCGCTGGCGCAGCGCAGCGCCAATGCCAGCAAGGACATCAAGACCCTGATCCAGGAATCGAATAGCGGGGTGAAGACGGGCGCCGGCCTGGTGCAGCAGACCGGGCAATCCTTCGGGGAGATCGTCGCCGCGATCAAGAAGGTCTCGGACATCGTGGCCGAGATCGCCGGCGCCAGCGCCGAGCAGGCGAGCGGGCTGGAGGAAGTGAGCGGCGCCGTGGTCAGCATGGACGAGATGACGCAACGGAATGCCGCCCTGGTGGAACAGACGGCGGCCTCGGCCCGCTCGCTGGCCGATCAGGCCGTCACGCTGAACCAGTTGCTGGGCTTCTTCAGGCGCTAAGGCGGCCAGCCGCGTCCGGCGGGCACGCGCCGCATACGGACAAGAACCGCCCCGGGTGGGACCGGTTTGGCGCAGTTCAACCTCGTGACGAGGCAATTTGCCTTGCCGGCAGCGGGTTTAGGTCGTTAAAAACAGGGCTGCCAATCATTGACTAGGCGGTGGCCGGGTCTAGTATCTGCCCCGCTTTCGGGGCGCCGATCAGGAGACGTATTCCACCGATCCCGGCGCGCCGTC
>JBKBJT010000091.1:0-6039 GCA_046294345.1 Ferrovibrio sp. | reverse complement strand
CATGCCATCGCCTATTCCGACAAGGAAGAGCTGAAGGGCCGCTACCTCAACACCACGCGCGGCAATTTCAGCCGCTCGCTGCTGATCTCCTGCTATTCCTTCACCGAGGTCGCGCGGCTGGCCATGCCCTACATGAGCAATGGCGGCTCGCTGATCACGCTCACCTATGAAGGCAGCACGCGGGTGATGCCGAACTACAACGTGATGGGCGTGGCCAAGGCGGCATTGGAAGCCAGCGTGCGCTACCTCGCCGTCGATCTCGGCCCGCAGAACATCCGCGTCAACGCCGTGTCGCCCGGCCCGATGCGCACGCTGGCCGGTTCGGCCATCGGCTCGGCACGGGCGACCTTCAAATTCACCGCGCAGCACAGCCCGCTGCGCCGCAACGCCAGCCTGGAAGAAGTGGGGGGCGCCGCGCTGTTCCTGCTCTCCGACCTGGGCGCCGGCGTCACCGGCGAGATCGTGCATGTCGACAGCGGCTTCCATGCGCTGGGCATGCCCAACCCGGCCGATCTGAACGGCAATGGGAACGGCAACGGCGAAGGCTGACGCCGTGGCGGCGCGGTTCCCGGATTCGCCGCTGTGGATCGCCCGCTAAATACCCTGATGTCCGATCTGCGGCTGCCGGGCCACCTGCAGCTCGCCGAACATTGGCTCGACCTCTACCATAGTCATGGAGATCGCGTACCGCCCCTGAGCGCACTCGATCCGATCCGTTTCCCCAGGGCGTTGGCCGACAGCTGGATCGTCGATGCCGAAGAAGGCGGCCGGTTCCGCATCCGCCTGTCGGGCGAAACGCTGGTCAGCTGGTACGGCTTCAATCCAAAGGGCCGGTATTACGAAGACCTCTTCACCCCGGCCATCCTGCCCATCGTCACCGAGCAGTCGCGTCGCGTGGTCGGTGACCCCGCCATCTGCTATCACCGCATGCATACGACGATCCCCGACTGGACAGTGCCGGCCTTCTTTGAACGTCTGGCGCTTCCGTTGGCCGATGCCGAAGGCCGCGTGCGTCACCTGGTCGGCGCCACGCTGTTCCAGGGCGAGGCAGACCACGGCAAGGGCGGCAAGGCCGCCGTGATCGATGCCGATCACTGGTATGCCGTATCGGCCACCATCTAAATCCGCCTGCATTACAGCTTTGTAATTTCCATTTCGACAGTGGGTTTTCTACCGTGCCGGCATGGACCATGGCCTCGCCTCCCTGATTGTCGACATGCCCGATGCCAAGCTGCAGGCGGTGGCGCGACACTGGCTGACGCTGCATTACGCGGCCAATGGCATCCCGCGCCTGCGCGACGTCGATGCGCTGCAACTGCGCCAGGCCTTGGCCGATATCTGGATTCTCGACCTGCATGACGACGGCATGCCGCGGGTGCATCTGGCCGGCGAGACGCTGGCCGACTGGTTCGGCCGCTGCCTGAAGGGGCTGCCGCTGGACGCGATTTACAATGCCGACATATTGCCCGTCGTAATGAATACGGTACGGCAGGTCAGCGAGACGCCGGCGATCCTGATGCAGCAGGCGCGCAGCCTGCCCACCGCGCGCAGCTTCACCGTGCCGTTCCATCGCCTGGCGATGCCGCTATGCGACGACGATGGAATTATCCGCCATGTGCTGGGCGTTTCGGTATTCAGCACCCGCGAAGGCCACGGCCAGGGCCCGGCGCAGACCAGCATCGAGCGCGAATGGCTCTATCCCCTGAGCGGCGCGGCTGCCGAACGCGTCGCTGCCATGGTGGCGTGAGCGCGCTTTAGCCCAGCGCGCCCTTCAGCACGCTGAACAGCCGCTCCACATCCTGATCGGTGTTGTAGAGATGCGGCGTCACCCGCATCGACTGGCCGCGCACGCTGACAAACACGTTTTCCGCCGCCAGCTTCGCCGGCAGGTCGACCGGCACGCCATCCCTGAAGCGCAGGCCGAGGAAATGGCCGGCGCGTCTTGTCGCCGGGGCCGAGCCAAGGCCAAATTCCGCCTGCGCACGCGCCGCGATCATGGCGGTGCGCGCGGCCAGCGTGGCCTGGATGTTTGCCACGCCCCAGCCGAGCAGCATCTCCAGCGCGGCCATCGCCGCCGGCATCAGGGCGAAATTGCTGCGCTCGCCCACATCGAAGCGGCGCGCGCCGGGCTGGTAATCGCTCTTGTAATCGACCAGGCCGGCGAAATTCTCCGAATCCCGGCGCGCGATCCAGTTCTGCTCGAACGGCATCGCCTGCTGCCAGCGCTTTGCGACATAGAGGTAACCCAGCGAATAGGGCCCCATCAGCCATTTGTAGCCGCCGACGGCGAGGAAATCCGGATCGATCATTTGCACGTCGAAGGGCAGCGCGCCGAGCGACTGGGTGGCATCGATGCACAAGGCCGCGCCGACCTTCGTGCAGGCCTGGCGGATCGCGACCAGATCGAGCAGGCCGCCATCGGTCCAGTGACAATGGGGCAGCGCGACGATGGCCGTCTTTGCGTCGATGCGCGCCAGCACCGCCGCGGTCCAGTCGTCGTCGGCCGGGCGCGGCACCTGCACATGGGCGGCATCGGCCGGGCGCGCCTTCTCGATCCAGGGATAGACATTGGAGGGAAACTGCTCGGCCAGCGTCAGCACGCTCTGGCCGGCCTTCAGCGGCAGGGCATGGGCCGCCACCGCCAGGCCGTAGGAGGCCGCCGGCACAATGGCGACATCGTCGGTGGCGGCGTTCACCATGCGCGCAAACAGCCCGCGCACGATCTCGGTATCGGTGAAGAAATCCTGCGGCGTCACCGTCCAGGGCCGCGCCTTGCGCGCCATGCCGGCCTCGCCGGCCGCCACCACCGCCTTGGCCAGCGGCGACATGTAGGCGCAGTTCAGATAGGCGATATCGTCGGGAATATCGAAGAGGTGGCGTTGCGAAGGGAGCAGTTTGGTCGGGCTATGTGCGGTCATGCCCCGAGCTTAGCGGCGCGACGGCGATGATGGCCATGGCTGAAAAATGTATGGCAACAATTTTACGCCGGCCCAGGACTGGCCCGGCGCCGGCGCGGGGCGCAGACTGCGATCAACCAGAAACAGCCCCCAGCCACCATGCCGCTTCCCCATATCGCCCTTGCCGTCCTGATCGCCGCGATCTGGGGCTTCAACTTCGTCGTGATCCGCATCGGGCTGGATGCCTTCCCGCCCTTCCTGTTCAACGGCCTGCGTTTCGCCGTGGCGGCCCTGCCCTTCCTGCTGTTCTTCCGCCATCCCGGCGTGAAATGGCGCTGGGTGATCGGCACCGGCCTGGTGCTGGGCGTGGCCAAGTTCAGCCTGCTGTTCCTCGGCATGGCTCATGGCATGCCGGCGGGCCTGGCCTCGGTGGTGATGCAGGCCCAGGCCCTGTTCAGCGTGGCCTTCGCCGCCCTGCTGCTGAGCGAGCGGCCGGGCATGGTTCAGTGGATCGGCCTGGGCATCGCCGCTGCCGGCCTGATGGTGATCGGCAGCGATCTTGGCGTCGATACGCCAATGCTGGCTTTCCTGATGCTGATCGCGGCGGCCGCCTGCTGGGGGTTCGCCAACATCCTGACGCGCCGCGCGGCAGCGAAGCAGCCGCTCGCCTTCATGGTCTGGGTCAGCGCGGTGCCGCCGCTGCCGATGCTGGGCCTGTCATGGGCCTTCGAAGGCGAAGCCGCGATCATGCAGGCCCTTGCCGGCCTGGACATGAAGGGCATGCTGGCCGTGCTCTATATCGGCCTGCTCTCCACCACGGCCTGCTTCGCCGCCTGGAGCTTCCTGCTGCGGCAATACAAGGCGTCGCTGGTGGCACCGTTCACCCTGCTGGTGCCGGTCTTCGGCCTGGCCAGCGCGGCCCTGGTGCTCGACGAAATGCCGTCGGCCTTCGAGCTGGCCGGCTCGGCGCTGATCCTGCTGGGACTGATGGTGAATGCCGGGCTGCTGACGCGCTGGATGCGCCGCCCGGCCGCCGCCTGAAAAGACCTAAAGCGGCATCGCCCTATAATTTCATCGCCAGGTCGCGAATCGCATCGCGACAGGCATCGGCCGTGCGCTCCAGATAGGACCGTGCTTCGGGACGAAGGTCATCCTGCTGCAGTTGTTCGTTGATCGACGCGAGAATAGCGCGCAGGTGCCGTATACGACCCGGCATATCCTTCTCCCCCTCAGGCGAATCAGTCATCACCCGACGGAGAGTGCCGCCTGCATGGTTAACAAAACCTGAGGCTTCAGGCCGCCGCGCCTTCGGTGACGTAACCGGTGAACTGGCGGATGCTGTCGAGCATGTGTCGCGGCACCGGATCGTGGCCTTTCAGGATCAGCACCAGCGCGGCGCGCGTGACGCCGAGCTTGGCGGCGTATTCCTCGAAGCTGATGCCGTTGCGACGGCAGGCTTCCAGCACCAGCGGCTGGACATCGCGGGCAAAGAACTGCTTTGCCCCATAGCCCCGGGTTTCCAGGGCGATCTGATGAGAGGTCGGATTCGGGCGGTACACGGTTTGCCTCCTTACAGTTCCGTCTGGCCACAGCGGGGCCGGCGGAATTGCGCCGGCGGAGAAAAATTTGGCGATCGCCGTGACGGATTCAAGAGGAATTTCTGCCGCAGCCCATCTGACGCAAGCTGATGGCGCGCGACTTGATACGTGGCCGGATTTTCGGAGGTGCGTCTTAAACGCTGAGGTCGGCGTTGCGGCCCATGCCGCGCGGGCGGCTGCGGTCGGTCTTGGTCTCGGTGGCCGAGGCGCCGCTGTCGCTGTCCTTGCCCTTCTTGGCCTTGGACCGGTCGGAACCGCTGGAATTGCCCGAGGCGGTGGCCGCCATGCGCGTATCGGCCCGCACCGGCACGGCCGTCACCGCCGCGGCCGCCTGGGTCGCGTTGGGAGCCTGATTCTGCTGGGCCAGGCCATGGGCCGGGGTCGGCGCCTGAGCCTGGGGCAGAGAACTGAGCGGTGGGACAAGAAAGGTCATGTTTTACATGTATGATGGGGTATAACCCTTGACAAGGATATTATTTCTCAAAGTGGTTAACACCGAATCAATCCACCCGTCCCGCGCGAAGGAAGCCCGACCCTGACCCAGTCGAAAGTGGATAAAAAGCGGAAAACAGCCGGAAGACCCGGCCTGCTGGCCCGGCTGTTCGGCGCCGAGGCCCCGGCCAAACCCGCGCCCAAGCGGCAATATAGCGGCCCGGCCAAGGACCCCCGGGCGGTTCTGGCCCAGCAGATCAAGACGATTCGCGCCCGGCTGAACCCGCAATTGCTGAAGATCGTCGAAAAGCTGGCCAAAAAGGGCCCGCCGGTCACCGACCAGGAACGCGCCACGCTGGCCATCGAGCTGTTCCTGGCGCAGAAGCAGGATGGCGGCGATTTCGCCGCCAAGCTGAAAGCCAGACTGGAAGAGCAGAGGCGCCGCAGCCACTAGGCCGCGCCTGACCCTGCCATCAGTGCAGGATGGTGCGTGGCGGCTCGTCGTTCGACGCGGGCTGGTCGCTGCCCACTTCGCTGCCGGCGGCGTATTCGTCGGGTTTGGCCTGTGCCGCCGGACGGTTGTCGCCGCGCTTGAGCCGCTCATGCGCCTTGATGGAAAACGGGATCGAGCCCAGATAGGCCAGTTCGATGGCGGCCAGCGTATACCACGGCTGGTTTAGCAGGGCGGCAGCCAACAGGCCGACGCCGAGCAGCACGAGGCCGACATGGTCGCGCGGCACCCGCACGCGCTTGAACGAGAAGGTCGGCACCCGGCTGATCATCAACCCACCGATGATCAGCAGCCACAGCGCGTTCAGCACCGGCGAGCGGAAGAAGTCGCTGTCCATTTCCAGGTTGATGATCAGGAACAGCAAAGCCAGGCCGGCACCGGCCGGCGAGGGAATGCCGGTGAAGAAACTGCCGGTCCATTGCGGCTTTTCCGTATCGTCCAGCGCGGTGTTGAACCGCGCCAGCCGCAAAGCCGTGCAGACGCTGTAGGCCAGCACCACCAGCCAGCCGGTATTGCCGTTGCCCAGGTCGTGCAGGGTCCAGAAATACAGCACCATCGCCGGCGCCACGCCGAAGCTGAGGAAATCCGACAGCGAATCCAG
>JBKBJT010000090.1:0-6117 GCA_046294345.1 Ferrovibrio sp. | reverse complement strand
GGCACAGCCGGCAAGCAGGAAAAAAGCGCCGGCAACGGCGGAAAAGGTAGGGAACGATTTCTTAAGCGGCATGGGTCTAGGCTTTCTGTTTGTCGTGCCAGGCGGAGGGAAACTCCGAATGAATCTAGCAGATTCAATTTGTTAGGAAACAATCCGCTGGACAAGGGGTGGCATGGTTAATATCCTACATCCGATTCGTGGCCGGGACAGCATCCAGGCCAGAACACACATCCGAAACAGTCTACCGGTCAGGCGAAACAGCTTGGCGGTCAGACGCGGACCATGTGGGGGAATAATGTACGGTTTTAGTTGGTTTCCGGGACGGACTCTGTTCGCCTTTGTAACAATCTGTTTCATCCTGGTCTCTGCCGCCCTCACTCCCGCCCCTGCCCGCGCCGCCGGTTATTCCGCCATCGTGCTGGATGCCGATACCGGCCGTGTCCTGCACGCCCATGAAGCCGATACCCTGCGCTATCCGGCTTCGTTGACCAAGATGATGACCCTCTACATGGCCTTCGATGCCCTGAAGGACGGCCGCCTGAAACTGGACCAGCGCATCACGGTCAGCGCCCATGCCGCCGGCCAGGCGCCTTCGGCCATCGGCCTGCGCCCCGGCCAGACCCTGACCGTGCGCGACGCCATCCTGGCCGCCGTGACCAAGTCGGCCAACGACGCCACCGTGGCGCTGGGCGAGGCGATCGGCGGCACCGAATCCCAGTTCGCGGCCATGATGACCCGCCGGGCGCGGGAAATCGGCATGACCAGCACCACCTTCCGCAATGCCTCCGGCCTGCCCAATCCGGGCCAGAAATCGACCGCCCGAGACATGGCGACCCTGGCCCGCGCCCTGCTGAAGAACCACAGCAGCCATTACGCCTATTTCTCCACGCCGGAATTCGAGTGGAACGACAGGGTTTTCAACAACCACAACCACCTGCTGAAACGCTATGAAGGCGTTGACGGCATCAAGACCGGTTACATCCGCGCCTCGGGCTTCAACCTGGTCGCCTCGGCCAAGCGCGACGGCCGGCGCGTGATCGGCGTGGTGTTCGGCGGCACCAGCGTGACCGCGCGCGACAATCGCATGATCGAACTGCTCGACACCGCCTTCGAGAAGATCGACGACACCAACGCCCCGGTGATGGCCGAGAAGTCCGACCGCAACTTCGCCCTGATCTCCAGCGCCGAGGCCACGACGGCCAAGCCGCCGAAGCAGAAGCAGGTGAAACCCGCCGCCGAGGCCAAGGCCGGCAATAACGGCACCGGCAACGGTGAATGGGCCGTGCAGCTCGGCGCCTTCAAGCAGGCTGCCGCCGCCGAAAAACTGCTGGACCGCGTGCGCGGCAAGCTGCCCGCCGCCGAACCGCTGGTCGATGCCGTGGATGCCGGCAAGGTCACGCTCTACCGCGCCCGCCTGACCGGCCTGACCCAGACCAGCGCGCGCCAGGCCTGCGAACAGTTCAAGCGCGAAAAGCTGAGCTGCTCGGTCGTCTCTCCCGACGCCTGATCCTGTCCGACCATGCCGAATCTACCGCCGCGGTGACGACCATCACCGCGGCGGTTTCATTTCCGGACCGGCCCGCAGGCTGTGCTTTCCAGCCGGAACCGGCCTTCCTATGATGGCGTTCCCACCAGATCCACCCTCCGCATGACCTCGCCCAACCTTCAGCGCCGCTACCGCAAAACCCTAGCCTATGTGCTGGGGATATCAGCCGTGGCCGGCGCGATCTACGGCGCCGTCATCACCTATATCCTGGCCCATGGCGAACCCCATGAGCTGATCGAGGATATCGTCCGCGGCACGCTGCGCGGCATCTTCACCGGCCTGATGATCGGCGGCCTGATCGGCTGGTTCGAGATTTTCCAGGTCAATACCGGCCGCGCCCGGCTGCGCAGTCTGCCCTTCCTTTCCCTCGTCCTGATCAAGGGCGCGTATTACGCCGTGGTGATCGTGGGCAGCATCTGGCTGGGCGGGCAGCTGTTCCGCATCGAGGGCGATCCCGGCACGGGCTTCAACCGCACCACGATCATCACCGTGGCCTTCGCGCTGATCTTCAGCATGATCTTTTCCTTCATGATGGAAATGTCGCTGCTGCTGGGGCCGGGCGTGCTGAGCAATATACTGCGCGGCCGCTATCACCATCCCCGCCGGGAAAAGCGGCTGTTCGTGTTCTTCGACATGCGCGGTTCGACGGCCATCGCCGAGCGGATCGGCGACCTGGCTTTCCATCGCCTGCTCAACCGGTTTTTCTCCGATCTCACCGAGCCGGTGCTGAGCTGGCGGGGCGTGATCCACAAATATGTCGGCGACGAGATGATCGTGACCTGGCCGCTGGACGGCGGCCGCGATGCCTCTGGCGCATTCGCCGCCGTGGCCGAGGCCCATGCGCGGCTCGACAGCCTGCGCGAAGACTACCTGCGCGATTTCGGCGTGGCGCCCCAGTTCCGCGCCGTGCTGCATGCCGGCGAGGTGGTGACCGGCGAAATGGGCGAGGTCAAACGCGAGATCGTGCTGCTGGGCGATACCATCAACACCACCGCCCGCATCGAGCAGCTGGCCAAAAGCCTGCCCGAGCATGCGACCATCGCCTCGGCCGAGGCCATCGCCGCCGCCCCGCCGTCCGGGGTGGCCGCCACCCCGCTGGGCCAGTTCTCGCTCCCGGGCAAAAGCGCTGCTATAACCCTGTACGCCGTCTCGTAGCGACACAAAAAGAGTTCGAGGAAATGCCCGCCCCCATGACTTCCAGCATGGCGTTCATCGCCGGCCGCGTGCTGCTGCCGTTTGCCTGCGGCTATTTCATGTCCTACCTGTTCCGCAGCGTGAATGCCGTGATCGCGCCCAACCTGCAGCGCGACCTCGGCATCGGCGCGGGCGACCTCGGCACGCTGACGGCCGCCTATTTCGTTGCCTTCGCCGCCTTCCAGCTGCCCCTTGGCATCCTACTCGACCGCTTCGGCCCGCGCCGCGTGCAGGCCGTGCTGCTGCTCTCGGCCGCGCTCGGCGCCGTCGTCTTCGCTGTCGGTTCGGGCCTGAGCCACCTCATCATCGGCCGCGCCCTGATCGGCCTGGGTGTGGCCGGTGGCCTGATGTCGGCGATGAAGGCCATCGCGCTGTGGCTGCCCAAGGAACGCTGGGCCCTGGCCAACGGCGTGTTCATGACGGCCGGCGGCCTTGGCGCGCTGGCCGCCACCCTGCCGGTGGAACTGGCGCTGGAACATGCGCACTGGACCATGCTGTTCTGGGGCCTGGCCGGCCTGACCGTGCTGGCCTCGCTGACCATCTTCTTCGTCGTGCCCGAACGGCCGCGTGCCACCGCGACGCAGACCGTGGGACTGGGCACGCAGCTGCGCGAATGCGGCCAGTTCCTGGCCGACCGCCGCTTCTGGCGCATCGCGCCGGTTTCGATGATGGGCATGGCCAGCGGCATGGCGATCCAGGGCCTGTGGGCCGGGCCATACCTGCGCGACGTGGGCGGGCTGGACCGCACCGCCGCCGCCCAGCTGCTGTTCCTGCTGGCCGCAGCGCTCACCGCTGGCTTCACGCTGACCGGCATCGCCGCCGACCGCCTGCAGAAGCGTGGCATTCCGCTCAGCCGCACCATGGTCTGGGGCGTGTCGCTCTATGCCGTTGTGCTGGCCGTGATGGCGAGCGGCTGGGTGCCGACCAACCCACTGCTGTGGATCGCCTTTGGCATCATCAGCAACACCACCGTGCTGGCCTATCCGATCCTCAGCGGCCAGTTCTCCCTGGAGCAGGCCGGCCGTGTGAACACATTGCTCAACGGCGTGGTGTTCGGCTTTACCTTCTTTGCCCAGGCCGGCATGGGCTGGCTGATCGACCTGTGGCCACGCGGCGCCGATGGCGGCTATCCGGCCGAGGCCTATCGCTGGACCTTCGGGCTGGCGCTGGTTCTGCTACTGCTGACGCTCGGCTGGTTCCTGCGCGGCGAGCGTGCGGCTCAGGCCCTGACGGCGGGGCGGCCGACCGAATAATAGCTGAAGCCTGCCTGGCGCATGTCCGCCGGCTTGTAGATGTTGCGCAGGTCGACCAGCACCGGCTGCTTCAGCAGGGTTTTCAGGCGATCCATATCGAGCGCGCGGAACTGGTTCCACTCGGTGATGATCACCAGCACGTCGGCGCCTTTCGCGGCATCGTAGGAATCCTCGCACCAGGCGATATCGCGCAGCAGCTTCTTCGCCTCAGTCATGCCTTCGGGGTCGAAGGCGCGGATCGTGGCGCCGGCGGCCTGCAGGGCCGGCAGGATTTCCAGGCTGGGACTGTCGCGCATGTCGTCGGTCTCGGGCTTGAAGGTGAGCCCCAGCACCGCCACGGTCTTGCCCTTCACATCGCCGCCGCAGGCCTCCACGACCTTCTCGGCCATGCGCCGCTTGCGCGTGTCATTGATCTCCACCACCACCTCGACGATGCGCAGCGGCGCCTCGAATTTGCGCCCGGTCGCCACCAGCGCCTGGGTATCCTTGGGAAAACAGGAACCGCCGTAACCCGGCCCGGCATGCAGGAATTTGCCGCCGATGCGGCCATCCAGGCCGATGCCGCGCGCCACGTCCTGCACGTTCACGTTCACCTTCTCGCACAGGTCGGCGATCTCGTTGATGAAGGTGATCTTGGTGGCGAGGAAGGCATTGGCCGCATACTTGATCAACTCGGCCGTTTCCAGCGCGGTGAACAGGATCGGCGTTTCGTTCAGGTATAGCGGCCGATAGAGCTGGCGCAGCAATTCACGTGCCCGGTCGCTCTCGGCGCCGCAGACCACGCGGTCGGGCCGCATGAAATCCTCGATCGCGGCGCCCTCGCGCAGGAATTCCGGGTTGGATGCCACCTCGAATTCACCGTTCGGCCGGGTTTCACGGATGATGCGTTCGACCTGGCGGCCGGTGCCAACCGGCACCGTCGACTTGGTCACCACCAAGGTATAGCCCTCGATGGCCTCGGCGATCTCCTTCGCGGCGGCGTAGACATAGGACAGATCGGCTTCACCATCGCCACGACGCGACGGCGTGCCGACGGCGATGAAAACGGCATCGGCCTCTTTCACCGCGGTTTTGACATCCTGGGTGAAGGAGAGCCGGCCGGCTTTCACGTTGCGTGTCACCAGATCGTCGAGGCCAGGCTCGAAGATCGGGATCTCACCGCGCTGCAGGCTGCCGATGCGGTCGGGGTTCTTGTCAACGCAGACGACCGTGTGGCCGAATTCGGAGAAGCAGGTTCCCGACACCAGGCCGACATAGCCGGTGCCGATCATGGCTACACGCATCGTCTAATCCCCCACGCCGCCGAAAACTCAGAGCGTCTTGCTGATCTCGCGAATGATTTCCGCCGCCTCTTTGCGCATGTCCTGCCGATGCAGGGCAAACGCGATATTGGCATGCAGGAACCCGATCTTGTCGCCGCAATCGTAGCGCGTGCCCGAGAAACGCAGGCCGTGGAACGGCACTTCGCCGATCATGCGGGCGAGTGCGTCGGTGAGCTGGATTTCACCGCCGGCGCCACGTTCCACCTGGTCGAGATGGTCGAACACGCTGGGCTGCAGGATATAGCGGCCGATCACGGCGGTGCGCGAGGGCGCCTTGTCCGGGCTTGGCTTTTCCACCAGCCCCTTCACTTCCACCAGCTTGTCGGCATCCTTACCGGGCTGAACGATGCCGTAGCGCTTGGTGTGTTCCTGCGGCACATCCATGGCGGCGATCATGTTGCCGCCGACCTTGTTATAGGCCTCGACCATTTCGGCCAGGCAGCCGCGCGGCGACAGGATCAGGTCATCGGCCAGCAGGACAGCAAAAGGCTCGTTGCCCACCAGCGACTTGGCGCAGCGCACGGCATGGCCCAGACCCTGCGGCTCCATCTGGCGGGTGTAGGAAACGGCGCCGGCCTTGGGCATCCAGCTGTTGATCGCGTCCAGCAGGTCGGTCTTGTCGCGCTCGCGCAGCACGTCTTCCAGCTCGTAGGAGCGGTCGAAGTGATCCTCGATGGCCTGCTTGCCGCGACCGGTGACGAAAATGAATTCCTCGATGCCGGCCGCCTGAGCTTCCTCGACCGCATACTGGATCAGCGGCTTGTCGACCACCGGCAGCATCTCTTTGGGCATCGCCTTGGTG
>JBKBJT010000089.1:0-6409 GCA_046294345.1 Ferrovibrio sp. | reverse complement strand
GACCGGCGCGATCAATGCCAAGATCGAGGCCGCCGGCCTGCGCATCGTGGCGCAGAAGCGCATCTGGATGAGCCAGAAGCAGGCCGAGACCTTCTACGGCGTGCATGCCGCGCGCCCCTTCTTCAAGGACCTGGTCAGCTTCATGATCTCGGGCCCCGTTGTGGTGCAGGTGCTGGAAGGCGAGAACGCCATCGCCAAGTACCGCGACGTGATGGGCGCCACCAACCCGGCCAATGCGGCCCCGGGCACCATCCGCAAGGAATTCGCCGAGAGCATCGAAGCCAACTCGGTGCACGGCTCGGACGCGCCGGAGACGGCCGCCGTGGAAATCGCCTATTTCTTCTCGGGCACCGAAATCGTCGGCTGACGCCATTTCAGTCTCCGCATTTCAGTCTCCGGACTGAGCGAACGAGGGCCCGGCAGTGATGCCGGGCCTTTTGTTTTGTGGCCCACTCCAATCGTCATGCCGGCGAAGGCGGGCATCCAAAAAACGCGTGGATGCCCGGAACAAGTCCGGGCATGACGATAAGTGGGCTAGCTATAAATGCCGTCATGGCCGGGCCCAGAAAATGTTTCTTGGCCCGGCCATCCACGTCTTAAAGGTTTCGTTCAGGTCCATTTCGGTCCATTGAGGTCCGTTTTGATCCATACGGGTCCATTGAGGTCCGTTTGAAACCGTTTTGAACCATTTGGGCCCATTCTGATCCGTTCGGGTTCATTCAGGTTCGTTTTGCTTATCGCCGCGTATCGTCACTTATCGGCGCGTATCGCGGCCTATCGGCATCCATCGCCGCTTAAAAATACTCATCGTGCGATATCGCCGGCCGCTGCCGGAAGCCGCATGCATATCTGCGTATTCACGATGTCGGGTCTGCAAAAGGCCTGCTTGAACAATGAGAACATATAGAGTACATTAAGGTCGTGTATTCGTCAAATTCTTTTTCCCAAAGTCCTACTCCGGAGCGTGCCGTGAGTCTGAAAATGAACACTAAGGCATGGAAGCGGGTTGTCGTCTTCAGTCTGTCCGCCGGGCTTGTAACGGCGACCCTGGGGATGTCGTTTCTGCTCTATCTGATCATCGCGGCGCAGGACAACATCGAGGATGTCTGTACCGTGACGGAAGTGGGGCAGGGCCTGCTGCCCTATGGCGATGAAGGCGGTTGCGATCCGCGCTGGCTGGTCTGGGGAATCGCGTTTCTGTTTTATGGCGGAATGGGTGCGCTGCCGGCGGCAGGCGTCGGCAGCGTCCTTGTGCTGGCGCTAATGCTGTGGCGCCGGATTGTGCCGCAGGCGTAGGGCTACTGATTTCAGATCACGGCTTGACATCAGAACATTAGGTGCATGAGCATGCCGGGCTAAAATCTGAAAATTCACTTGTGCGATCGATTGTGAGGCAGGATGTCCACCGGAAAATTCTCTGGTGATGTTGTCGCGGCACTAGGGAAAAGAGCGGCTCTACGATGCTCGAATCCTGATTGTGGTGTTTTAACTTCTGGACCAAGTGCTGAGCCAAGTGCTGCTATAAACATTGGCGAGGCGGCTCACATATATGGGCGTACTGCAGAGGCTGCTCGTTTCAACGAAGATCTAACGCTGTCAGAACGGTCTGATATTACAAATGGCATTTGGTTATGCAGAAATTGCCATAAAATGGTTGATGCGGATGAGGGGCGTTTTCCTGCTGAATTACTGTTTGCATGGCGCCAGTCACATGAACGCGAAGTTTTAAAAAATATCGGCCGCAAGGGTGATCTACTTAGACAAATCGTTACTGATGAGAAGCTGCGAGATTTTGATGATGAGTCCTATTCGGTTCGACAAATCGCATTGGATAAGCCGGATTTTTGGGAATACAAATTAACTGCTGCGATACTCAAAGCTAAGTTGGCTCCAATTCACCGTCAGCTAATGGATTTGGAAGGCGGACTGTATGTAAAGAAGTCCGTTTATATAGCGCCCGGCGATATACTCGATTGGGTAAGAATGAAATTTAATGAAGTCGGAAAAATTGCAGGGGCGCTTGATGGTATAATTAACAAAGAATTGCCGGAATCTTGGGGGCCTCCTGGTCACCCGGGCGACGAAGTGCAGATACTTAGAGTTTGCAAATTGCTGGCTATGGCGGCGCAGAATCTCTTGGAGTGGGAGGAGGAGATTCGCTTCGCATCATTCCCTCTTGAATTTATGCCGTTACAAGATCTGCTTGAGGGGGTAGCGGGTAACCCAATAAAAGAGGTGATGAAAATACCGTCATCTCTCTCGGCAGTTTTCGACCAAGAGGACCCTCGAGGAATACATGAGTTGAACTTGACTTTTAATATGCCAGAGGGGTTCAGCGAGAACTACTTAAGTGTGCTCCGCGAGTGCTTCGAGTCATATAAAAGAAATCATGGCTAACGGACCGCTAGCGTAGTTATCAAAGAAGATATTCCGCAGATTTGACACGCGTGGGCGTTGGATAAATTCCAATCTGCATATGCTAGCGACAACACTTGGTTTGCAGGCATAGATTGTTGCCTCGTAAATCCTCACTTAACAATCATCACCCGCTGCCCCTCGATCACCAGCTTCCCCTCCGCCAGCAGTTTCAGCGCCTGCGGATAGAGCGCGTGTTCCTGTTCCAGCACGGCCGCCGCCACGCTCTGCGGCGTGGCATCCGGCGGCACCGGCACGGTGGCCTGGAGGATGATCGGGCCTTCGTCCATTTCCGGGCTGACGAAATGCACGGTGCAGCCGGTGACGCGCACGCCGCTGGCCACCACGCGTTCATGCACCTGCGTGCCCTTGAAGGCCGGCAGCAGGGAGGGATGGATGTTGATCATGCGGCCATACCAGGCCTGCACGAATTCAGGCGTCAGCAGCCGCATGAAGCCGGCCAGGCAGACCAGCTCGATGCCTTTCGATTGCAGCAGGGCATGCATCTCGGCGTCAAACGCCGCGCGCTCCTTAGCTTTACTTTCGATCACCGCCGTTTCGATGCCGTGCTGGCGCGCGATGGCCAGCCCTTCGGCCTCGGGCTTGTTGCTCAGCACCAGAGCGATGCGGGCGGGGTAGTCGGCGCCGGTTTCGCTGGCCTCGATCAGGGCGCGCAGGTTGCTGCCGCGCCCGGAGATCAGCACAGCTGTTCTACGCTTCGCGGGGATCATTACAGAACTAGTTCCAGGCCGTGTCGCAGTTGCGCATGCTCACCATCGGCTCGGCGCCGCGGTCCTGCTGCGCCTCGATCACGCCGATGCGGTGCACCAGCTCGCCGGCATTTTTCAGCTTCTGCATCACGGTGTCGGCCTTTTCCTTCGCCACCACCACCACCAGGCCGATGCCGCAGTTGAAGGCGCGCGCCATCTCGGCATCCTCGATCTTCCCGGCCGATTTCAGCCAGCGGAATACCGGCGGCAGGGCCCAGCCATTGGCGTCGACGATGGCATCGGTGCCATCGGGCAGCACACGCGGAATGTTGTCGACCAGGCCGCCGCCGGTGATATGCGCCATCGCCTTGATCAGGCCCTCGCGCACCAGCGGCATGCAACTTTTCACATAGATGCGCGTTGGCTGCATGAGGATCTCGGCCAGCGGCTTCGATGCGTCGAACGGCGCGGGGCTTTCGAAGGTGAGGCCATTGTCGGCGATCACCTTGCGCACCAGCGAGAAGCCATTGGAATGCACGCCCGAGGATTCGATGCCCAGCAGCACGTCGCCCGGCTTCACGTCCCTGGGCAGCAGCCTGCCGCGCTCGGCGGCGCCCACGGCGAAGCCGGCGAGGTCGTAGTCCTTGGCGGCATACATGCCGGGCATCTCGGCGGTTTCGCCGCCGGTCAGCGCGCAGCCGGCCTGGCGGCAGCCCTCGGCGATGCCGGCCACCACGCGGCGGGCGACATCGACTTCGAGTTTGCCGGTGGCGTAGTAGTCGAGGAAGAACAGCGGCTCGGCGCCCTGCACCAGGATGTCGTTCACCACCATGGCCACCAGGTCGATGCCCACGCCGTCATGCCGGCCGGTCTCGATGGCGATCTTCAGCTTGGTGCCGACGCCGTCTGTCGACGACACGAGAATGGGGTCCTGGAATCCTGCGGCCTTGAGGTCGAACAGCGCACCGAAGCCGCCGAGGCTGGCATCGGCGCCCTTGCGGCGGGTGGAGGCGGCCAGCGGCTTGATGGCATCGACCAGGGCCTCGCCAGCGTCGATATCGACTCCGGCGGCCTTATAAAGCGGCGACGTGTTGATGGTGGCCTCCACGATGGGGTATGGTGGGCGGTGTGCGCTAATCGTGGCAACATACTCATTCCCCCTGTCTTTGCAATGCTCCTTCGGCGACCGCTAACGGCCTGTTTTCTCTTGATTTTCGCCGCAGTGGCGGGCCTGGGCGGCAGCCTGCCGGCCATGGCGCAGGGCGTGACTCAGGCCATGAGGCCGGCCGATCCGTTCAGCGTGCGCGGCATCGCGGTGGATGCCAGCGCCGAGAGCGCGGCCGCCGCCCGTCCGCTGGCGCTGGCCGAGGGGCAGCGCCGCGCCTTCGCCCAGCTGCTGCGCCGCCTGACCCTGCCCGAGGATTACGGCCGCCTGCCGCGCCCCAGCGAGGCTTTGCTGAACGACACCGTGGCCGGCTTCGGCATCGACGAGGAACGCACCTCGGCCACGCGCTACATCGGAAAAATCACCGTGCAGTTCCGCGCCGACGGCATCCGCCGCCTGCTGCAGGAGGCGCGCATCCCGTATTCCGAGACGACCAGCCGGCCGGTGCTGGTGGTGCCGGTCTGGCAGACGGCGGAGGGCGTGCGCATCTGGGAGGCCGGCAATCCTTGGCGCGAGGCCTGGCAGCGCCGGCCCGAAGGCGACAGCCTGGTGCCGCTGAGCATCGCGCCGGCCACACCCGATGGCGGCGGCCCGTCGCTGGAGCGGCTGCTCGGCAGCCCCGACGAATTGCAGGGCATGATGCGCAAGGGCGGCTTCGACGACGCCCTGGTGCTGACCGCCACCTTGCAGCAGGCCGATCCGGGCAACATGCGCATCGACCTTTATGTGCATCATCAGGGCCTCGCTGCTGGGGGAGGCGCCGCCTTCCTGAACGGGCTGGAGACCATGACGGTCACCGGCGGCACGCAGGAAGAAACGCTGCTGACCGCAGCCCTGGAGCTGACGCGCCGCATCGAGGCGCGCTGGAAATACGCCACCGTGATCGACCTGGAAAAGCAGGGCCAGATCAGCGCGATGGCCGCCTTCGGCAGCCTGGCGGAATGGACCAAGCTGCGCGCGGCTTTGGGCGCGGTGCCGACCCTGCGCAAGGTGGAGGTGCTGCAGCTCTCGCACCGCAACGCCCAGCTGCTGCTGGATTACTACGGCGAGCCGGGCCAGCTCGGCACCGCGCTGGCGCAGCGCGACATCCTGCTGCTGCAGCAGGACGGCTACTGGACCATGCGGGGGCGCCAGCCGTGACCAGGCGCGAGCAGATGGTCGCCTGGAGCGGCATCCTCATCGTCACCGTCGCGCTGATCCTGGTGCTGCGCGACATCCTGCTGCCTTTCGTGGCCGGCATGGCGGTGGCCTATTTCCTCGACCCCGCCGCCGACTGGCTGGAACGCCGCCGCGTGCCGCGCTGGCTCGCCACTTTGCTGATCCTGTCGCTGTTCTTCGTGGCGGTGGCGCTGGTCTTCGTGCTGCTGGTGCCGCTGGTGCGCGACCAGTTCGACCGCTTCCTCACCCACCTGCCCGAATATGCCGCGCTGTTCCAGGACCGCGTGCTGCCCTGGCTGCTGGGCTGGGCGCAGCGGCTGGGCCTCGACCTCGACATGGACCTGAAGGCGGCGCTGAACGGCAACCGCGACGAGATCATGAAGGTGCTGGGCGGCATCCTCACCGGCCTGCTGGGCGGCGGGCAGGCGGTGTTCAACCTGCTGTCGCTGATGGTGATCACGCCGGTGGTGAGCTTCTACCTGCTGCGCGACTGGGACCGGCTGGTGACCAAGGTGGATTCCTACCTGCCGCTGGACCATGCCGAGACGATCCGCGAACAGGCCGGCGAGATCGACAAGGTGCTGGCCGGCTTCGTGCGCGGGCAGCTGCTGGTCTGCCTCAGCCTGGCCGCCTTCTACGGCATCGGGCTCACCGCGCTGGGCCTGCAGTTCGGCCTGTTCATCGGCATCACCGCCGGCATGATCTCGTTCATTCCCTATGTCGGCACGACTTTGGGTTTCGTCACCAGCGTGGGCGTGGCGCTGGCGCAATACTGGGACGATCCGCTGTGGATCGGCCTGGTGGCCGGGCTGTTCATCCTGGGCCAGGTGATCGAGGGCAATTTCCTGCATCCGGTGCTGATCGGCGACCGCGTCGGCCTGCATCCGGTGTGGATCATCTTCGCGCTGCTGGCGGGCGGCAGCCTGTTCGGCTTCGTCGGCATCCTGCTGGCGGTGCCGAT
>JBKBJT010000088.1:0-6436 GCA_046294345.1 Ferrovibrio sp. | reverse complement strand
CGATCAGCGCGTCGGCGGCGGTAGCTTCGGCAAGGCTTTTTTCGGCATCGACCGTGACAAAGGCGTTGATCGCGGAGTTCAGCGTGCCGATGCGGTCGAGGAAATGCTGCGTGAGTTCGCGGCTGGAAACGGATTTGGCGCGCAGCTGCGCGGCCAGGGCGGCGAGGGAAGCGTCGGTGAGGCTCATTCGATGACCCGCGGCACAAGATAAAGGCCGTTTTCCACGGCGGGCGCGATGGCCTGGAAGGTGGCGCGGCGGTCGCTTTCGGTCACGACGTCTTCGCGCAGGCGCTGGTAGACATCCTGCGCGTGCGCCATCGGTTCGACGCCGGCGGTGTCCACCGCCTGCATGGCGGCGATCAGTTCAAAAATGGCGTTGAGCTGGCCCTGCGTGGCGGCGGCCTCGCCGTCGTCGATTTCGATGCGTGCAAGCTTGGCAATGCGCTTGACGTCGTCCTGGGAGAGGGACATGGATGCACCCGGTGGCTTACGAACAAGAAGCCCGTTAGGGTATCATGGCCCCCTTGTTTTTTCTGCCATTTCGCCCGTCCGCGCGGGCGTCGCCGCCGCCATGTTCAAGTTTCTTACCAGCTATTTCTCAACCGATCTCGCCATCGATCTGGGCACTGCCAACACGCTCATCTATGTGCGCGACCGGGGCATCGTGCTGGATGAACCCTCGGTGGTGTCGATTCGTACCGACGCCCATGGCGGGGGCAAGCGCACGGTGCAGGCGGTGGGGGCCGAGGCCAAGCAGATGCTCGGTCGCACGCCGGGCAATTTGCAGGCAATCCGGCCGATGAAGGACGGCGTGATCGCCGACTTCACCGTCACCGAGCAGATGCTGAAATATTTCATCAAGAAGGTGCACGACACCCGCATGTTCCGCCCCAGCCCGCGCATCATCATCTGCGTGCCCTGCGGTTCGACCCAGGTGGAGCGCCGCGCCATTCGGGAATCGGCCATCGGCGCCGGCGCGCGCCAGGTGTATCTGATCGAGGAACCGATGGCGGCGGCGATTGGTGCCGGCATGCCGGTGGCCGACGCGACCGGTTCGATGGTGGTCGATATCGGCGGCGGCACCACCGAGGTTGGCGTGATCTCGCTTGGCGGGGTGGTCTACGCCAATTCGGTGCGCGTTGGCGGCGACCGCATGGACGAGGCGATCATCAGCTACATCCGCCGCAATTACGGCATGCTCATCGGCGAGGCCACTGCCGAACAGATCAAGAAGCAGATGGGCTCGGCCTTCCCCGGCACCGAGGTGCGCGAGATGGAAGTGAAGGGTCGCAGCCTCGCCGAAGGCGTGCCGCGCAGCTTCAACGTGTCGTCCAACGAAATTCTCGAAGCGCTGACCGAGCCGCTCAATGCCATCGTCAGCGCGGTCAAGCAGGCTCTGGAGCAGACGCCGCCCGAACTCGGGGCCGACATTGCCGAAAAGGGCATGGTGCTTACCGGCGGCGGCGCGCTGCTGCGCGACCTCGACCGTCTGCTGATGGAAGAGACCGGCCTGCCGGTGATCGTCGCCGACGACCCGCTGACCTGCGTGGTGCGCGGCTCCGGGCGCGCGCTGGAAGAAATGGACAAACTCGCGACCGTGTTCACCAACGAGTGAGCCCGCGTCCGATCCGGCCCTGAGCCTGCCATGGCTGTTCCGGGTCAACTCACCTTTGCCCGCCGGTTGGGGCCGGCGGCACGTCTCGCGATCTGGCTGACCCTCGGCGTGGCATGCGTGGTGCTAGACGTTCGCTATCAAGCCATGGAAGGTCTGCGCAGCGGCATGTCCATGCTGTTGCATCCCGTGCGCGAGGCCTTGCGCGCGCCGGCGGACGTGGCAACCGAAATCGCCGATTTCTTCACCCGCCACCGGCTGCTTCTGCACCAGCGCGACGCCCTGCTGGCCGAACGCGCCCGCCTCGCCCTGACAGCGAACACGGCTCTCGACCTGAAGCGGGAAAACGAGGAGCTGCGCGCGCTGCTGGCCTTGCAGACACGCCCGGAACAGCAGCTGGTGCGCGCTGCCCTGCTGTATCAGGGGCACGATTGGTTCGGCCAGAAGATCGTGCTGGATCGCGGCGCAGCGGCGGGCTTGCGCAGCGGCCTGCCGGTGATCGACGCGGGCGGCCTGATGGGCCAGATCAGCCAGGTGTACCCGGGCTCCAGCGAGGTGACGCTGGTGACCAGCCCGGGCCAGCTCACGCCGGTGATGATCGAGCGCACCGGCCAGCGCGGGCTGGTGGCCGGCCTTGGCCATGGCCAGCTGGAGTTGCGCTACATGCCCTCGCAGACCGATGTGCGCGTAGGCGACCGTCTGGTCACTTCCGGGATCGACCACGTCTATCCAGCGGCGCTGCCGGTGGCGCGGGTGACGCGCGTCAGCCGGCCGCAGGCCGGGCCTTATCTGCGTATCGAGGGCCTGCCGCTGGCCGGGCTCGAACGCAGCCGTGCGGTGCTGGTTCTGGTCGCCCGGCCCAAGGCGGCGCAACCATGAACATGCCGCGCAAGACAGGCGGCTGGCGGCGGGTGCTGGGCACGCTTGCGCTCGCAGTGGGGCTGACGCAGTTGCCGTGGTCGGGCTGGGCGCTGGCGCTGCGGCCGGATTTTGTGCTGGTGGCGCTGCTGTTTTGGGTTTTGCACCGCCCTGAACGAATCGGCTTCGGCTGGGCTTTCTGTCTGGGGCTGCTCGCCGATTTCCAGGACGGGGCCGTGTTCGGCCAGCACGCCATCGCTTACGCGGCGGCCGTCTACGGCGTGCTCTTCCTGCGATTGCGGCTGCTGCAATTCGCGCCGTTGCAGCAAGCGGCACAGATGTTCCCGATTCTGCTCGCGGCCCAGTTGACGGTGTTGCTGGTGGGGTGGCTGGCGGTCAGGCCGCCTGCCGGTCTGGCTATCCTGCTGCCTGTGCTTGCCAGCACCGCGCTGTGGTTCCTGGTCGCGTTGTGGTTGCGCGCCTGGCATGGCAAAGGGATGCGGGGGGCGGAATGAGCTTTGCCGCGCTGAAGGACCTGGATCGCGAGCTGGCGTGCTTTCGCGGCCGCATCCGGGTTGGCGCGGCGTTTGTCGGACTGCTTGCGCTGGTGCTTCTGGTGCGCGCTTACTACCTGCAGGTGGTGCGCCACGAGCATTACGTGGAGCGTGCCGAGAGCAACCGCATTTCGCTGGTGCCCACGGCGCCCAACCGGGGGCTGATCTTCGACCGGCGCGGCCGCATCCTGGCGGAGAACTATTCGGCGTACACGCTGGAAATCACCCGCGCCCAAACCCGCGGACTGGAAACCACGCTCGCCGAAGTGGGCAAGCTGATCGAGATCACTCCGGGCCAGTTGCGGCGTTTCCGCAGGCTGCTTGCAGAATCGCACGAATTCGAGACGGTGCCGCTCAAGAGCAAGCTCACCGACGAGGAAGTGGCCATACTGGCTGCCAACCGTTACCGTCTGCCGGGGATCGAGGTAAAGGCGCGACTGTTCCGCAACTATCGGGCGGGGCCGGGCATGGCGCATGTGGTGGGCTACATCGGCCGCATCAATGACCGCGACCTGAAGATCCTGCGCGAATCGGGCCGGGACAGAAACTACAAGGGCAGTGCCCACATCGGCAAGACCGGGCTCGAACAGAGCTACGAAACCCTGCTGCACGGCCGCACTGGCTTCGACCAGATGGAAACCGATGCGTCCGGGCGCGCGGTGCGGATGCTGTCGCGCGTTTCGCCCGTGCCGGGCAGGGATCTGCGCCTGCATCTGGACCTGGAATTGCAGGCGGTGGCGGAGCATGCCTTCGGCGATTACCTGGGCGGCCTGGTGGCGCTCGATCCGAATACCGGCGGCGTGCTTGCCCTGGTGTCCAAGCCGGGTTTCGATCCCAATCTGTTCATTGACGGCATCGACCCGGAAACCTGGAAAATGTTGAACGAATCGCCCGAGCGGCCTATGGTCAACCGCGCCCTGCGCGGCATCTATCCGCCGGGTTCGACGATCAAGCCCCTGATGGCGTTGGCGGGCCTGGAACTGGGGCTGCGCAAGCCTGCGGATGCATTTCTCGACCCCGGTTATTACAGTCTGCCCAACAGTCGGCACCGGTTCCGCGACTGGAAGCCGCAGGGGCACGGCTGGGTCGATTTGCGGCGTTCGATCTCGCAGTCCTGCGATGTTTACTACTACCGGCTGGCGGTGGACATGGGTATCGACCGCATGCACGACTACCTGGCGAAATTCGGACTGGGCGAAAAGACCGGTATCGATCTCGACAACGAATCGAGCGGCTTGCTGCCATCGCGCGAATGGAAACAGCGGCGCTGGAAGAAGGCCTGGTATCCGGGCGAGACGGTGATCGCCGGCATCGGCCAGGGCTATCACCTCGCCACCCCCCTGCAACTGGCGGCGATGACGGCCATGCTGGCCAACGGCGGGCACCGTATCGAACCGCGCCTCGTCGAGGCGGTGCGCGACCCGGTCTCGCATGTCTGGCAGCCGCTACCGCCCACGCCGCGCGGGCAGGTCGCCATCGATCCGAAGAACCTGGCCGTGGTGCGCGAGGGCATGCTGGATGTGATGCGGCCGGGGGGGACGGCAGCCGCCTCGGCGGCGGGCGCGCCCTACACCATTGCAGGCAAGACCGGCACCGCGCAGGTGGTGGGCATCAAGCAGGGTGCGCGCTACGATGCCAGCCGGCTGGCGCGCCAGCATCGTGACCATGCATTGTTCATCGCCTACGCGCCGGCCGAGAAGCCGGCCATCGCACTGGCGGTAATGGTGGAAAACGGCGGCTCGGGCAGCGGCACGGCAGCGCCCATCGCGCGGGCGGTATTCGATTTCTATCTCACAGGCAAGCGGCCGGGCGACATGAAACTGGAGGCATCGGATGCCAGGGACTGACGGCTGGCTGATGCGCCGGCTGCGCCACCTCGACCCTATTCTGCTGATCCTGGTGCTGGTGCTGCTTGGCATCAGCCTGGCCGTGGTGGCCAGCGCCTCGGGGCAGAATCCGTCGCGCATCACCGGCCATCTGGTCAATATGGGCCTGGCGCTCACGCTGATGGTGGCTGTGGCCAATGTGCCGCCGCATCTGCTGTCCAAGATCGGACTGCCCCTGTACGCGGCGGGGGTGGTGCTACTCGTCGGCGTGGCGCTGTTTGGCGAAATCCGCAACGGTTCGCGGCGCTGGCTGGATCTCGGCGTATTGGCGTTTCAGCCGTCGGAACTGCTGAAACTCGCGCTGCCGCTGATGCTGGCCTGGTATTTTCAGCGCAACGAAACGGTGCGCGGTGCAAGACATTACTTGATCGCTGGGGTGTTGGTGCTGCTGCCATTCGTCTTGATCCTGCGCCAGCCCGATCTCGGCACGGCGATGATGATCGGCGCCTCGGGGTTCTATCTGCTGTTCTTCGCCGGCCTGCCCTGGAAGGCGATGATCGGCGGCGGCACGCTCGCCGCAGTGAGCCTGCCGCTGGTCTGGAACCTGTTGCACGATTACCAGCAGCGGCGCGTGCTGACTCTCATCGACCCGGCCGCCGACCCGCTGGGCGCCGGCTATCACATCATCCAATCGACCATCGCCATCGGCTCGGGCGGGCTGTTCGGCAAAGGCTGGATGGCGGGCACGCAGAGCCAGCTCGATTTCATCCCCGAACGCACCACCGATTTCGTCTTTGCCGTGTTCGGAGAGGAATTCGGTTACGTCGGCGCGATTCTCCTGGTGGCGCTGTATCTGGCCATTGTCGCGCGCGGCTTGAGCATCGCCGGGCGCGCGCCGACGCAGTTCGGCCGGCTGATGGCGGCCACGCTGTCGCTGAACTTTTTCACTTACGTGTTCGTCAACGTGGGCATGGTGTCGGGCATCCTGCCCGTGGTGGGCGTGCCGCTGCCGTTGATGAGCTATGGCGGCACCGCGCTGGTCACCCTGCTTTTGGGCGTGGGTATCCTGATGAGCGTGGCGACGCATCGCCAGATCAATAAAACCTGAGCAGATAAAATTCCTGCATGAAAGCGTTTCTGTTCTCCGCGCTCTGCGCGTTCGTGCTGGCCGCATGCGGCATCAACCCGCCGGCCGCCAAACCGCCCGCGTCCGGCAAACCGCCGGTTCAGGCCTCGTCCGCCGGCACAGCCAGGCCGGGCGGCTATTACCTCGACGACGGGCCGCCCGCCCAGCCGCCCGCCAACCTGGATGCCATACCGGATGCCGTGCCACGCGTTGAGCCGCTGCACCGCTTTGCCAACCGTACGTACGTGGCGATGGGCAACACCTACACGCCGCAGACCGTGCGACCGGGCGAAGCCGAGGAAGGGCTGGCGTCCTGGTACGGCCGCCGTTTTCACGGCAAGAAGACCGCGTCGGGCGAGTTGTACGACATGTACGCCATGACCGCAGCCCATCCCACTCTGCCGATCCCCAGCTATGCGCGCGTTACGGCGCTCAACAACGGCAAGTCGGTGGTGGTGCG
>JBKBJT010000087.1:0-6841 GCA_046294345.1 Ferrovibrio sp. | reverse complement strand
CACCGGCGAGGCCAGGGAACAGGAATACAGGTCCGTCACGTTCCGCTTCAATTGCGGATCGCTGCAATGCCGGCGGACCAGCGCGCGGACCTGCTCCGCCGTGTGCAGGGTGCTGTTGTAGCAGACCGAGAAATACGGCCGGCCTGTCAACGGGTCGTTGGCCGTCAGGCTGTCGCCCTGTTCGTATTTCCCCCGATCTCCGGGCAGAAAGCGGCCGAGATAATACGGCTCGGAGGTCGTGCCCGAACAGCCGGCCAGCAGGGCCGCGAGCACGAGGCCACTAAGGACAGCGGATGAAGGGGTGAAGCGCATGGCCGCAGTTTGCCGTGCAGCGTTCCGGACCGCAAGGCCGGCCCCTGACAAAGCCGGTGCGGTTCGGGCATAATCGGGCGGCATATTCATTGCCCGCCAACCGGCGCGGGCCTATTCGAGGACAGCATGACCTGGCAGGGCGTACCGGTCGTCGTGACCGGCGGTATGGGATTTATCGGCTCCAACCTGGTGCGCCGGCTGGTGGGGCTTGGCGCCACCGTCACCGTGATCGACCGCATCCTGGCGCAATATGGCGCCAATCCTTACAATCTGTCGGGCATGGTGCCGCCGGTGCGACTGATCGAGGCCGATATCGGCGACGAGGCCGCCGTGACGCCGGCGCTGGCCGGCGCAACCTGCATCTTCAACCTGGCGGGCCAGACCTCGCATATGGATTCCATGCAGCAGCCGCTGGAAGACCTGCGGCTGAACCAGGAAGCTAACCTGCGTTTCCTGGAGACCCTGCGCCGGGTCAATCCTGCGGCCCGCGTGATCTTCAGTTCGACCCGGCAATTCTATGGCCCGCCGCAATACCTGCCGGTGGACGAGAAACATCCGATCGCGCCGCCGGATATCAACGGTATCCACAAATACGCCGCCGAGGCCTATCACCTGCTGTTCGCCCGGGTTTACGGCCAGCGCATGACCGCCTTGCGCCTGACCAACGTGTTCGGGCCGCGCATGCGCATCCGCGATGCCAAGCAGACATTCCTGGGTATCTGGGTCAAACATGCGATCCAGGACACGCGCTTCGAGGTCTGGGGCGGTGAACAGAAGCGCGACTTCACCTATGTCGAGGACATGGTGGATGCCTTCCTGGCCGCCGCACAGACCGATGCCACCATCGGCCATGTCTACAATATCGGCGGCTGCCCATCGGTCAGCCTGCTCGACCTGGCCGACCTGCTGGTGCGGACTGCCGGGCAGGGTGGCTATGACCGCCGCGAATTCCCGGCCGAGCGCAAGAAGATCGATATCGGCGATTACGTTGCCGACGACAGCGCCTTTCGCGCGGCCACCGGCTGGCAACCGCGCCACAGCCTGGCCGAAGGCCTGGCCAAGACCCTGGATTTCTACCGCGCCCATGGGGCGCATTACCTGTGAGCCGCTGACGATGATTCCGCAGACCAACCCCAAAGCCGCCTACCTAGCCCAGCGCGACGCCATCGATGCCGCCATCCGCCGCGTACTGGAAGCCGGCTGGTATATCCAGGGCGAGGAAGTGGCCGCCTTCGAGCGGGAATTCGCCGCCTATACCGGCAGCAAACACGGTATCGCCGTGGCCAGCGGCACCGATGCCCTGATCGTGGCCCTGCGCGGCCTGGGGATCGGGCCAGGCGATGCCGTGATCACCGTGTCGCATACGGCCGTCGCCACGGTGGCCGCCGTCGAACTGGCCGGCGCCATGCCGGTGCTGGTGGATATCGACGATTACTGGACCATGGCGCCTGCCGCTTTAGAAGCCGTGCTGAAGGACTGGCCGAAACAGGCGCCCAAGCCCAAAGCCGTGATCCCGGTGCATCTTTATGGCCAGCCCGCCGCCATGATGGAAATCGCCGCCATCGCCGAACGGCATGGCCTGATCCTGCTGGAAGACAATGCCCAGGCCCATGGCGCGACGCTGAACGGTCGCATGGTCGGCCGCTGGGGCAAGGCCGCCGCCTACAGCCTGTATCCGACCAAAAACCTGGGCGCCATCGGCGATGGCGGCATCATCACCACCGACGACGACGCGCTGGCCGAAACGCTGCGGGCCATGCGCGAATATGGCTGGCGCGAACGCTATATCAGCGGCATCGCCGGCATGAACAGCCGGCTCGATCCGCTGCAGGCCGCCATCCTGCGCGTCAAGCTCGGCAACCTGCTGGCCGACACGGCGCGGCGCCAGGCCATCGCCGCGCGCTATACTGCCGGCCTGACCGGCCTCGATGGCCTTGGGCTGCCGGCCGTGCGACCCGGCGCGGCGCCCGTGTACCATCTTTACGTGGTGGATGCCGGCGCGCGACGCAACGAACTGCAGGCGAAGTTGAAGGAGCACGGCGTCGGCACGCTGATCCATTATCCCGTGCCGGTGCACCTGCAGCCAGCCTACAAGGATCGCGTCGCGCTGGGACCCGGCGGCCTGCCGCGCACCGAACGGGCCGCACAGAGCGTGCTGAGCCTGCCGCTCTATCCGCAACTCGGCGATGCCGAGGTGGATACGGTGATCGCGACCGTGCGGCAGGTCTGGGGCTGAACCCGGTTCAGGCAGATCGCGTGATCAGGAAAACGCCGACGCAGACCAGGGCTATGCCGCCCAGCTTGGCCGGCGTGAGCGCCTCGCCGTAGAGCCAGAAACCGAGCAGGGCCACCAGCACGTAGGATAGCGATACGCTGGGGAAGGCAATCGAGACCGGGATCTTGCGCAGGGCCAGCATGTAGCAGACGGCGGCGGCGAAATAGAGCGCCAGGCCGATGATCGATTGCGGCGAAAGGAATTGCTGCAGCAGCGTCTCGCCGCTGGCGCCGGCCTTCAGCAGGATCTGGCCGGCAACGCCCAGCAGGATGCCGGCGGCCAGGGCAACGTAGAACCAGGTCATGGCGCGCCCTTCCCCTCGCCGGCCCGCGCGTTGCGCTCAACGTCACGAACGATGAATTGCGGCTTCCTGTTCACGGTCAGGAACAGGCGGCCGAGATATTCGCCGACCAGACCCAGCATGATGAGCTGCACGCCGGCCAGCAGCAGGATCGCCGCCATCACCGAGGCATAACCCTGCGGGGTTCGGCCGAACAGCGCCTCGACCAGGATGATGAGAAAAACCAGCAGCCCGAGGCCGGCCATGACGAAGCCGGTGAGCGTGCCGATGCGCAGCGGCATGACCGAGAAATTGAGGAACATCGACATGAACAGCCGCACCAGTCGGCGGATCGTGTAGTTGCTGCGCCCGCCGGCGCGCGGCAGGTGCTGCACCTGCAGGCGGCCGATCTTCTGGGTCACCTGCATGATCAGGCCGTCCACATAGGGGAATGGCCCGGTATGAAGCAGGATATTGCGCGCGGTGAACGCATTCATGCAGCGGAAACTGGACAGATACAGGCCCTTGGGCTTATCGAGCAGGAAGTCCGCGCACCAGTTGGTGAACCGGCTGCCCAGGTTGCGCCAGGCCGCATGCTGCTTTTCGGCATAATAGGTGTAGACGACGTCGTAATCGTTATCCTTGGCATATTGCCACAGTCGCACGACTTCCTCGGGCGGGTTCTGCAGATCGTCGTCCATGTTGATGATGTAGGCGCCGCGCGCATGGCTCAGGCCGGCCATCACCGCATTATGCTCGCCGAAATTGCGCGCGAGGTTCACCACCGTCAGCGCCACGTCGTTGCGGCGGCAGAGATCGCGGCAGACCTCCAGCGAATTGTCGGGGCTGCAATCGTTGACCAGCACGATCTCATGCCCGCCTGGCACATCGAGCTTGGCCAGTGCCTCGACCAAGGTCGGCACGCTGTCGGCGCCGTTATAAACCGGCACGACGATGGACAGGGCAAAGGCCGGCGGAGCGGCTTCGGAAGCTATGGCGACGGGGTGGTTCATGACGTGCGGGCCTCGACCCAGACCGAACCGCCGAAAGGCAGCCGCAGGCCATGGCGGGCCAGACGGCGTTCGGCAGCGGTGACAGCGGTGAACAGGCTTTCCTGCCAGGCAGGGAAAGGCCGCACGTCGCTGGCGGCCTCGTCCTGCCCGGCCATCAGCCGGTGCAGCAGCATTAACGGAAACAGCAGGCTGTTCCAATAGCCGCAGGCGACAGGACCGAAGCCGGCCTCCTGAACCAGATGACGTGCCTGCCCGGCCGTGTAGCGGCGGACATTGTGGACATGACGGTCATGGGCCGAGGCCATCCACTGATAGGCCGGCAGGTTGAGCAGCAACAGGCCGCCCGGCTTCAGGCAGCGCCGGAACTCGGCCAACGCAGCCGTCTGGTCCACCCCGGCATGGCACAGCACGTCGGCGCTGACCACCGCATCGAAGGCCCCGTCGTCGAAAGGCAGGGCATTCACCGAGCCGGTCTGGACCGGCAGGCCGGTCTTGGCTGCGGCGATGGCGGCGGCCTCGGGGTCGAATTCCAGGCCGAACAGGGTAAGGTCGGGCCTGGCGGCCTTCAGCCGGGCCAGCAGGCCGCCTGTGCCACAGCCCGCATCCAGCAGCCAGCCGCCGGCGGGAAGCCCGCCCGTGGCCCCGGCTGGGCCGAGGCGGTCGACCAGCCCGGCATGCAGGGCGCGGTACCACCACATGGTATCCTCCAGGGTCGCCATCCGGTGGTATTCAACCCGCTCCATTCGCCCCTGCCGGTTTTCCAATTGCATTATAACTAAGCGAATGATTTACCAAGTCGGCCCTAGCATCCGCCAGTCCGGAAATACACCTCAACGACCATCATGAGCCAGTCCTCCCCGACGACAGAGGCAATCCAGCGCCGCGGCCTGGACTGGCCGCGCCTGCTGCACCTGCTGGTCCTGGCGGTCTGCGCGGTCTGGATCGGCGGCTATTTCTTCCCGCCGATCAACCATGACACGGCAGTGCTGCTGTATATCTCGAAGGTCTGGCTGGGCGGCGGCCAGCTGTATGTCGATGCCATCGACATGAACACACCGCTGGTCTTTGTCGTCCACCTGCTGCCCGAGGCGATCGCCAGCGTCACCGGCCTGCCCGGCACCACGGTGCTGATCGCCCTGCTTGGCCTCGGGATCGCCGCGTCCTTCATCACCTGCCGCTGGGTGCTGGCCGCCAGCCTCGACCCTGCGCATGCCACCGCCGATGCCCTGCTGCCCCTGCTGCTGCTTTTCCTGCTGATCGTCTATCCGAACGACATGTTCAGCCAGCGCGAACACATCATGCTGGTGCTGACCATGCCCTACCTTCTGGTGGCCAGCGGCCGTGCCGATGGCGAGGCATTGTCGAACCGTCTGAAGATCGCCACCGGCCTGATGGCCGGTTTCGGCTTCGCGATGAAACCGTATTTCCTCGGCATCCCGCTTTTCGTCGAGCTTTATGTCGTCAGCCAGCTTGGCCTGCGCCGCAGCCTGGCCGATCCCGCGCCATGGTCGGTCTTCGCGGTCTGCGTGGCGCATGCGCTGTTCGCCGTCATCGTCACGCCGGAATATTTCACCGTCGCCCTGCCGCTGGCCCAGAGCTTCTACAGCGAGGTGAGCCAGAACCGCATCCTCGACCTGGTACTCAGCGCCAACCTGGGCCCGCCGACCGCGATCCTGCCGCTGCTGGCCATCGCCGCCTTCCTGGCGATGCGTTCGCATCTGGCCCGCGTCATCTGCCTGGCCGGCTTCGGCGGCCTGCTCTCGGGCTATGCCCAGGGCAAGGGCTGGTCCTATCACGCCCTGCCCGCCCAGGCCTTCACCCTGCTGCTGGCCGGCGTGATCATCGCCCATGTGATGGATCATGTGGTCTGGCCGAAACGCGGCGACAGCCGACCGGCCAAGCTGTTCGCCGCCGCCCTGATGCTGCTGATCTTCTACCAGGAAGGCCTGCACAGCCGGCCGTTCTTCAAGCAGATCGAATATCCCGAGTCCGAGTTGAAGCGCCTGATGCACACCGTGAAGCAGGAGCGGCGCAACGACTACATCCTGGTGCTGTCGCCCGGCATCTACCCGCATTTTCCGATGCTGAATTACCTCAACATGCGCATGACCATGCGCTTCGAGAGCATGTGGATGGTGCAGGGAGCCTATGCCGGCTGCGAGGAACTGGCGCCGCTGTATAACCCGCCGGACGCGATGAGCGCCGCCGAATCCTTCGTCTTCCGCAGCGTGGCCGAGGATTTCTACAAGAAGAAACCCTCGCTGCTGATCGTGGACAATGTCGCCGGCATCCCGCGCTGCCAGGGCGACACCTTCGATTATCTGGAATACTTCTCGCGCAATCCGCTATTCGCCAAGCGCTTCGAGGATTACGAAAAGGCGCTGGATATGGGCCGCTTCACGATCTATCGCCGCCGCGAAGGCCTCAAATAATCAGACGTGGAAGCTTTCGCCGCAGCCGCAGCGGCCCTTCTCGTTCGGATTGCGGAACACGAAACCCGATTGCAGCTTGTCTTCCGACCAGTCGATCTCGGTGCCGAAGATATACATCTGCGCCTTCGGCTCGATCAGGATCGTGACGCCCTTGTCCTCCACCACCTCGTCGAATTTCTCCTTCTCGGTGGCATACTGGATGTCGTAGGAAAAGCCCGAGCAGCCCTTCGTCTTGATCGCGATGCGCAGGCCGATCACCGGCTTGTCGGATTGCGCGATCAGGCTGCGCACGCGCTCGGCCGCCGCGTCGGTCAGGGTGACGGGCTTGAAGGCCGGACGCGCCGGCGGGGTTGCCATGTCTGTGCTCGCCATCGCGGGCAGCTCCTTACATAATCCCGAGTTCCAGCCGGGCCGCTTCGGACATATGCTCCGGCGACCACGGCGGATCCCAAACCACGTCCACGGTCACCTCGCCGACGCCATCGATGGAGCGGGTCTTCTGCTCCACCTCGGCAGGCATCGACTGGGC
>JBKBJT010000086.1:0-7070 GCA_046294345.1 Ferrovibrio sp. | reverse complement strand
CCCCGGGTCTCGTTGCACTCGCCCGGGGTGACGATAAGAAACAGTCGTCACCCCGGCCGGAGCGTCAGCGCAGAGCCGGGGTCCCATTATTTTGCGCCTCCATCTCCTCGTCGGGATCGGGGTCCTTCGCATAGCGGATGCGATGCATGTCCGGCCCCGGCAGGTCGATGATCGTGCCCAGCAGTTCGGCGCGGCTGCGTGCCGGCGGCGGCGCGGGTGGACGCGGCGGGCGCGGTTCCGGCTGCCAGGCTTCCGCGTTGCTGCGCGGCTTGGGCGGTGATGATGACTGCGGCGGCAATGGTGACTGGGGCGCGGCGGCCTGCATCGCGTTCGCGTCGTTTTGCGATGGTTTTGCATCGCTTACATCTTGATTTTGTTGAGACTGGTTTTTCTGCGCTGAGGCTTCAGCGGCCTGCCGGCGCGCGAAGCTTTGCTCCATGCGTGCCACCTCGGCATCCATCTTCGCGCGCTGGGCGGCGATGCGTTTGCGGAAGGCCTGGTTGGGCGGCGGCGACGCGGCGAGCCGCAGGCGTTCGCCGGCATCGGGGCGGTTCGTCGATGGCGTAACCTCAGCGAGTCCGGCCTGCTCGCCCAGCCAGCGCAACGTCGCCGGATCGTATTTCTCGATCTGCGGCATGGCGCGCAGCAAAGCCTCGCGCCCTTCGCGGGCCAGCCTGAATTGCGCCTGCAGGCGGCGGCGGTCGCCGGCCTGCTGGATCAGGAACCGAAACCGCTGGCTGTTGCGCACATGGCGCCAGAAACGGTCCTCGTCGATGCCCAGCGCCGCGCAGATGGCGGAAAGTTCTTCGCCATCGGCCCACATCACCGCCCCGCGCCGCCAGGCGATCTGCGGCCGGCGCGGCTGGGCCGATTGCGGCGGGGGTATGTACTCTTCCTTGAACGGATCGTTTTCCGGTCGGTACGGCATGCTCGCCTCCTGCTCTGGGGAGGCGGATAAGGATAGCGCGGGTTTGGGAAAAAGAAAACAAAAAAAGAACAAATAGGAATTTATACAATATTAAGTGATTAACTAACTAAAGCAATAAAAGTACAAGGTGATCGATAAGCCGACGCTCCCGAAGAAATCGAAATCATTTGAAATGATCCAAGTGGGTACTACGCAATACGGAACTTTAATGAGGGAAACGTGACACCAGAGGCGGAGGGATCATTCGCGGATGAGATTTACCATTTAATGTGCGAGCTTGAGCCTCAATCTTCCGGGAAAAAGCAGCTGCAGCACGCGCTATTTCCCAAAACGCCTCTGCGAAAACATTAATCTCCCTAGAGGTCAGAACGTAATCTGGAACGTTTCTCCTTGTGAATTTTGCTCCTCGGAAATGAGGAGGGACAAGACACCATCGCAGATCGACATTTGGACTCAAAAGAGTGTCTGTGGAGTTGGGTTCTCGAATCCAGTGAATGAATCTTGCGACTGCGTGGGCGATATCGTTTCTGCGCGCTGAGTAATTTTTAGCAAGTTTCAATATTTCCATGAAACGTCCTTCCAGTTCTTGGTTAGGATATTTATGCCATAACTTGCATGCCGCTTTTTCAAGCGCTGCGATGCGCTCTACGAAAGTATTGGGTTTGCCATACTTCTGGTTCGCGGCCTCATCAAATTGTTCACCAGAAACCAATAGAGAATATTGGTGGGCAAATGTTGTCTCTATTTCTTCCCATGCCATTAGGGCACGACCAACAGATGCAAATAAGGTCGCCTGAGAAGCATTCCCTCGTTTTGGGAATGGCGGAATATCCCAAGGTTTTGACATGACCGAATCCCCCGATAATGCAAAGCGCGAGGCGGTTCTAATTAAGTTGCCTCAAGTTGTGATTATAGCTTAATACCCCGCCTCTTTCTGATGCCGGAAGGCTAGCAGGATCACGGCGTCCCGAGCCGGGTCATGGCGATATAGCGCCGCATAACCGCCATCGCCGAAAGGGATCAGCACTTCGCGCAACTCCGGTGCAGGATCGAAAGGCCGGCCCATTTCGGGATGGCGTGTCAGCAATTGCAGATGCCGGTTGATCGCCTCGGCCGCGCGGCGGGCGGCCAGCGGATTCTTGCCGGCCAGGAAGGCGCGGCAGCGGATCAGGCCATCGCGCGCGGCCTGGGTGACGAGCAGCCGGGCCATGGCCTAGTCGTGCGGCTTGGGCGGGTCGCGCTCCTGCCCGGTGCCCCAGCTTTCCAGCCAGGCGCCGAGTTCATCGCCGGTGATATGCAGGCCGGTTTCCTGGAAATCCTGCCACGCCCCGAGCGCCTCGCGCTTGAAGCTTTCGCGGGCTTCCTCGCGCTCAAGATACTGCTGGATCGCCTCGCGCATCAGGTAATGCGGCGAGCGGTCACGCTGTTCGGCCAACAGGCGCAGTCGCTCCTGCTCCGATGGATCGAGTTTCACCGAGACCGCCATGAGGCGCTCCTTGGTATTCATTGGTAATACCGGATAATACCGCACAAACCGACCATCGCCTAGAACAAAGCCGCAGCGGTATCGCCGGGAATTCCCTAAGCTGGCTGCACCGAACCCGGGAACCCCATGCCTCCAGCCCTGCTGATCGCCGGCTATATCCTGCTCACCCTTGCCCCGCTGGCTCTGGCCTGGGCGCAGGGCAAGCCGCCGCGCGCCTTCGTCGACGAGTTGTCGTCCGGGCTGGCGCTGGCCGCCTTTGCCGTCCTGCTGATGGAGTTCCTGCTGTCGGGCCGCTTCCGCAGCATCTCGGAACGCATCGGCATGGACGTGACCATGCGCTTTCACCAGTTGCTGGCGCGCGTGGCCGCCGCCTTCATCCTGGTGCATCCCTTCCTTTATTCCACGCCGCTGGGGCTGGCGCGGCCTGACGACGTCACGCAGCAGGGGCATCTCGGCCTGACCGGGGCTGCGGCCTATAGCGGCATCATCGGCTGGCTGCTGCTTCTGCTGCTGGTGGTCACGGCGATGCGGCGTACGCAGATCGGCCATTCCTATGAGCGCTGGCGAGTCAGTCATGCCATCGGCGCCGTGCTGATCGCCGCGCTGGTGGCGCATCATGCCTTTGCGGCGGGGCGCTACAGCGGCGAAGGGCCGCTGCTGTGGTTCTGGATTCTGCTGCTGGCATTGGCGGCGCTGACCATGCTGGCGGTGTATGTCATACGCCCGCTGCTGCGGCTGCGCCGGCCGTATGAGGTGGTGGCGGTGACACCCGTCGCGCCGCAGACCTGGCAGCTTGAGATCAAACCGCGCCATGGCGAGGTGATGACATACGATGCCGGGCAGTTCGTCTGGCTGCGTGTCGGGCGCAATCCGTGGTCGCCCGACGAACATCCGTTTTCGCTGGCCTCGGCGCCGGCGGATCGCACAAAGCTGTCATTCATCATCAAGGCCTTCGGCGATTTCACCTCAAAGCTGGGCGGGGTCGCGCCCGGCACGGTGGCTTATGTGGACGGGCCTTACGGGCATCTGACCTTGGCGCGGCGAAAAGCTGAGGGCGTGGCTTTGCTGGCCGGCGGCGCCGGCATCGCGCCGCTGCTGGGCATCCTGCGCCAGATGCAGCTGAGTGGTGATCGCCGCCCGGTCGTGCTGGTCTATGGCAACCGCAGCCGGACGCAGATCGTGTTGGCGGATGAGCTGGAGGCGCTGGCGGGCAGCCTGAACCTCAAGGTCGTGCATGTGCTGTCGGAGCCCGATGCCGGCTGGACCGGCCGGCGCGGCATGCTGGACGAAGCCCTGCTGGGCGAAGTGTTCGGCTTCGACGGCGCGGATCGCTGGTGTTACCTGCTCTGCGGGCCGCAGGGCATGATGGAAAGCTGCGAACGCAGCCTGCTGGGCCTGAATATCCCGGCGCAGCAGATCGTTTCCGAACGGTTTTATTACGATTGAGGCGCTCATGACTGCCGGACGACGCCGTATGATCGTTTTCTGGGGCATCACCGCCGCCATCGTCGCGGCCGTACTCGCCTTCGCGTTGCGGTGAGGGTATCTGGCGCGGCCTTTGACTTGTGCATATGCATATGTCAGGCTGCGGCATGGCCTCCCGCCCCGTAAAAGCCGCCAAGACCAAAGCCGCCGCCTGCCTGCCGGAAGGCATGGCCGATGTGTGCATGGTGCTGAAGACGCGGCGCGCGGCGCGCACCGTCACGCGGCGCTACAACGCGCTGCTGAAACCCTTCGGGCTGCAGAGCACGCAGGTCTCGCTGCTGGCCGCCATTGCCAAGGGCGGCTTCGAGTCGGTGAGCGACCTGGCCGAGACCATGGCGCTGGAGCGCAGCGCCATGCTGCGGAATCTCAAGCCGCTGGAACAGGCCGGCCTGATCGCCTGCCCCCAGGGCGGCCAGGGCCGGGCGCAGAAATTCGCCCTCACCCGCAAGGGCGAGGCCTTGATCGTGAAGCTGGTGCCGCTGTGGCGCAAGGCGCAGGACGACCTGCGCAAAGCCCTGGGCGACAGGGCCTGGCGCGCGGCGCAGCAGGGGCTGGCGGCGCTGGGCTCGCTGGCATGAATTCCGGGACCTGAAATTTTTTTGCCTCAACATGTGTATATGCACAGGAGAAAGTCATGAGCAATCATAACGCCCGCCCCGCCAGCGACCGTATCATCGTCACCGGCATGGGCCTCGTCACGCCGCTGGGCTGCGGCGTGGCGAAAGTCTGGGAGCGGCTGGTGGCCGCCAAATCCGGCATCCGGCGCAACACGCGCATCGATGTCTCCGACCTGCCCAACCAGATCGCCGGCCTGGTGCCCACGCGCGAGGACGACGCCGAGGCCGGCCTCGATATCGACAGCGTGGTGGCGCACAAGGATCGCAAGAAGGTGGACCTCTTCACCATCTATGCCCTGGCCGCCGCCGAGGAAGCGCTGACGCAGGCGAACTGGAAACCCGAGGACGAAGCCGCGCGCGAGCGCACCGCCACGGTGATCGCCAGCGGCATCGGCGGCTTCCCCGTCATCACCGAAGCCAAGGCCACACTGGATGCACGCGGGCCGCGCCGGTTGTCGCCCTTCGTGGTGCCGGCGTTTCTGGCCAACCTCGCCGCCGGCAATGTCTCGATCCGCTACGGCTTCAAGGGGCCACTGGGCACGCCGGTGACGGCTTGCGCCGCCGGCCTGCAGGCGATCGGCGATGCCATGCGACTCATACGATCAGGCGAGGCCGATGTGGCTTTGGCCGGCGGCACCGAGGCCTGCATCGACCGGCTTTCCATCGGCGGCTTTGCCGCGGCGCGCGCACTCTCCACCGCACGCAACGAGGCGCCCGAGACGGCCTCGCGGCCCTTCGACCGCGACCGCGACGGCTTCGTGATGGGTGAAGGCGCCGGCCTGCTGGTGCTGGAGACGCTGGAGCATGCCCGGGCGCGCGGCGCCGTGCCGCTGGTGGAACTCACCGGCTATGGCACCAGCGCCGATGCCTATCACCTCACCTCGGGGCCGGAGGATGGCTCGGGGGCGGCGCGCGCCATGCAGGCGGCATTGAAAATGGCGGGCGGCGATGACGGCGGGATCGGCTATGTGAACGCGCACGCCACCTCGACGCCGGTGGGCGACAATGGCGAGGTGGCGGCACTCCGCCGCGTGTTCGGCGACAGGCTGAAGGATGTGGCGATCTCGTCGACCAAGTCGGCCATCGGCCATCTGCTCGGCGCCGCGGGCGGCGTGGAGGCGGTGTTCACCGCCATGGCGATCCGCAGCGGCATCCTGCCGCCGACGCTGAACATGCATGCCCCTGACGACGGCAACGAGGATCTCGATTTCGTGCCGCTGACGGCGAAGGCGCGCGCCATCACGGCCGCACTCTGCAACGGCTTCGGCTTCGGCGGCGTGAATGCCGCGATTGTCATGCGCGGGGTTTAATCCGGGCGATACATCCGCCCGCCGCTGACCGGCATCCGCACGCCGGTGGTGCCGGGCAGGCTGAGGCTGAGGCCGCGCACGGCGCGCGCGGCGAGGAAGGCGAAAGCCTCGGCTTCGAGATGGTCGCCATGCCAGCCCACGGCCTCGACCGTCTCGACCGGCATGTTGAGCTGCTGCGTCAGCAAACGCATCAGCGTGGCGTTATGCCGCCCGCCGCCGCAGACCAGGCAGCGCAGCGGGCGTTGCGGCAGATGCTGCAGCCCGCGCGCCACGCTGGCGGCCGTAAACGCCGTGAGCGTGGCGGCGCCGTCGGCCAGCGACAGCCCCTGCACCGGCGCGGGACTGAAATCGTTGCGGTCGAGCGATTTCGGCGGCGGGGCACTGAAGTAAGGATGATCGAGCAGGCGCTGCAACGCGCGCTCATCCACGCGGCCCTGCGCCGCCGTGGCGCCGCCTTCGTCATGGGCCTGACTGCTGTGATGCAGCATCCAGTCGTCGATCAGCGCATTGCCCGGGCCGGTATCGAAGGCGATCAGATCGGCGTCTTTGTCGCCACCGATATAGGTCACGTTCCCCACGCCGCCGAGATTGAGCACCAGCAAAGGCGGCGCCAGACCGGCATGGCGCGCCAGCGCGGCGTGATAGAGCGGCACCAGCGGCGCGCCCTGCCCGCCCATGGCGACATCGGCGGAGCGGAAATCGGAAACCGTTGCGATGCCCGTGAGCCGGGCCAGCAAAGCGCCGTCGCCGATCTGCCAGGTGCGGGCGTCGTCCGGGCGATGCAGGATGGTCTGGCCGTGGAAGCCGAGCCAGGCGATGTCCTTCGCCGCCAGGCCGGCCTTGTCCAGCAGTTGCGCCACCGCTTCGGCATGGGCGTGGGTCAGCGCGCGGGAGACGGCGCCGGCCTGATGCCCGCCCCTGTTCAGCAGCGCCCGGATGGCCTCGCGCAGCGCCGGGGCATAGGGCAACGTCAGCGCCGGACCGAATTCGGCAATCGTCTCGCCGTCGGTGCGCAGCAGGGCGGCGTCGATGCCGTCCAGCGAGGTGCCGCTCATCAGGCCGATGATCCAGGAGGGCTGCGGGGACAAGTCGGGAACACCAGAGGCTGGGAGAATCGGGTCCGCTATGATAGACCATCGGGCCTTTCCCGCCCACAGGACCCAAGCCAAAGCCAGAGCGCGCCATGACCGAGTTCCGTTCCGACTTCCTGCAGACCATGAGCCAGCGCGGCTACCTGCACCAGT
>JBKBJT010000085.1:0-7144 GCA_046294345.1 Ferrovibrio sp. | reverse complement strand
GGACCGGGCGTTGACCAAGCCTTATTCTGAAACAATCGAAATCGGTGCCGACCGGCTGACGGTCGGGAATGACAGTTTCCCCTTTTTGGTCAAGCGCGACTCGCGGGCCCGGCGCATGCTGCTCCGGGTCATGCCTCGGGACGGGGCGGTCGTCCTGGTGCTGCCGACCCGGGCAAGCCTGAAATCCGGCCAGAAATTCGTGACCGAGCAGGTCGACTGGATCCTGGCGCGGCAGGAGGAACGGCCGGAAATCCTGCCCTGGCAGGATGGCGCCAGCTTGCCGCTCTATGGTGCGCCGCACATCATCCGGCACCGGCCGGCTGCCCGTGGCGGGGTCTGGATCGAGGGCAATGAAATCCATGTGACCGGCCAGGCGGAACACCTGCCGCGGCGCCTGCGCGACTGGCTGAAGCGGCGCGCCCGCGAGGAATTCGGGCTTGCCGCTAGGGAAATGGCCGACCGAATCGGGCTCAGCGTACGGCGCATCACCGTGCGCGACACCCAGAGCCGCTGGGGCAGCTGCTCCGCCCATGGCAACCTGTCGTTCTCCTGGCGCCTGCTGCTGGCGCCGCCGCCGATCGGCCGCTACCTGGTCGCCCACGAAGTGGCCCACCTGAAGCACATGGATCACAGCGTCGCCTTCTGGCACCTCTGCGCCCAGCTGCTGGGCGGCGAGGGGGAATTGCGGGCGGCGCGCACTTGGCTGCGTCGCCATGGCGCCGCCCTGCATCTGCACGGCTGAGCCATATGCGCCCGCTGCCGCGTGACTCGACGGCGCTGGTGATCCTGCTGGGCTGCGCCACCGCGCTCGGCCCGCTCAGTACCGATATGTATCTGCCATCGCTGCCGGCCCTGGCGACGATCTATGGCACCGATGCGGCCTCGGTGCAGCTCACGCTCAGTGCCTTCCTCGCCGGTTTCGCCGTCACGCAGCTGATCTACGGACCGGTGTCCGATCGTTTCGGCCGCCGTCCGGCTTTGCTGTTCGGCATCGTCTTGTTCACGCTGGCCTCTATCGGCTGCGCCTTCGCCACCAGTGTCGAATGGCTGATCGGCTGGCGCTTCGTGCAGGCGCTCGGGGCCTGTTCCGGCGTGGTGCTGGGGCGTGCCATCGCCCGCGACCTGTTCGAGGGGGCGCATGCTGCCCGTGCCTTGTCGATGATGGCTATGGTGCTGGGCCTGACGCCGGCGGTGGCGCCGATCCTGGGCGGTTACCTGCATGCCTGGTTCGGCTGGCAGGCGAACTTCATCGCCATGGCCCTGGTCGGCAGCCTGCTGGGCGTCTGCGTACTGGTCTTCCTGGCCGAGAGCAACCAGCGCCGCAACCCCACCGCCACCCATGTGCGGCCGATGCTGCGCAACTTCGCCAGCCTGGCCCGCCATCCGCGCTATCGCGGCTATGTGCTGTGCGTGGCGTTTTCCTATGGCGGGATGTTTTCCTTCATCTCCGGCTCGTCGTTCACGCTCAGCCGTGTCTTCGGCGTAAGCGAAACCGTGTTCGGCTACTGCTTCTCGCTGATCGTGTTCGGGTATCTGTGCGGCGGCTTCATCGGCACGCGGCTTACCTTGCGGCTCGGTGTGGATCGCATGCTGGGTGTCGGTGCGGCCTGCTGCGCGCTGGGCGGCGGCGGCATGGCTTTGCTGCAGAGCTGGGCCTGGGCGAACGGGCTGGACTGGCACTGGTTCAGTCTGATCGGACCGATGATGATCTTCACCATGGGGCTGGGCCTGACCATGCCGCAGGGCCAGGCCGGTGCATTGCAGCCCTTTCCGCAGATGGCGGGCAGCGCGGCTTCGTTGATGGGGTTCGTGCAGATGAGCGTTGGCGCCGCCGCCGGCATTTTTGTCGGCCATGCGCTGAACGAAACCGCCCTGCCGCTGAGCTGGACCGTGGCCGGCATGGGCATCGCCACGTTCCTGTCGTGGCTGCTGATCGTGCGGCGGCAGGCCGCCTGAGGCGCTACTTTTCCAGCTTGCCCAGCAGCCAGCTGCTGATCCGGCTGATCACGCCGGGATCGATCTCGCCCTCGAAGCCGGGGTCCTTGTCGTTTTCCAGCGGCTTCAGGGCGTGACTGGTGCGCGGCAGGATGATCAGCGCGTGGTCGTCGGGTTGGCGTTTCTGCAAGGCGGCATCCAGCGCCAGCGCATCGCGCTCCGCTGAAATCTGGATATCGGCATCGCCCTGGATCAGCAGTACGGGGCCAGCATAGCGCTGTATGGCTTCTGTCGGCTCCAGTTTCAGCAGGGCCTGCCAGTAAGGACCGCTGTATGACGGATACAGGCCGCGCAGCGCCGTCGGCAGTCGCTCGGGAATCTGACCGGTTTCGCTGATGTTTTTCAGTGCCCGGTCGTTGTCGGCTAGCAGCATACGGCGTTGGCCGGGCTTGACCTGAAGGCTGAGCTGGCGGGCCAGCTGCTCGCGGACGATGATGTCCATGCGGCGCCCCGGTGCCGCCGCCAGGATCAAGGCCTGCGGTTTTTCGCCGTCCACCAGCCGCGAAGCCAGGTCGAGAGCGATAAGCCCACCTTCGGAATGACCGAACAAAGCGGCTTTGCCGGAATCGACGGCCGGCTGGGCGCGCAGGAAGGCATAGGCCGCATAGGCATCGTCGACGAACCGGCCCCAGTTGAAATATTCGGCATAGTCATCCTGGCTGACCGGGCGGCCGCCGGCATTGGCATGCATGCCGCGCTTGTCGTAACGCAGGGTGGCGATGCCCTTCTGCGCCAGTCCGTCGGCGATCTGCCGCAGCAGGTCGGTGCGCAGAACCGGCGGCTGGTTGCCGTCGCGGTCGGTCGGTCCGCTGCCCTGGATCAGGACCAGGCCGGGCACCTGCGAGGTGATTCCGGCAGGCAGGGTCAGCGTGCCGGCCAGAACCGAGCCGTCGCGCGAGGTGATGGCAACCTGCTGGTTGATTGCGCTCTCGGTTGCCCGCGCCATTGGCGGCAACACCAGCAATCCGGTCAGCAGGCCGATGAACAGGCGCTTCATCGCTGCACCGGCTGCGGGCCGACCTGCCAGATCATCTGCGGTTCGCCCTGCGATGTGGAGGGCGGTGGGGCGGCGGGTTCGATCACCGTGCGCGGCGGTGGCGGAACCGGAGTAGGAGAGGCGGTTGCTGGCGCGCTGCCGAACTGGCGCATAATGCGGTCCCACAACGACGGCAGGCTGAAGCTCTGGCTCGGCGCCTGCGGCAATTCGCTGACCGGAAGGCCCTTCAGCGCATCGGTCATGAAGCTGCGCCAGATCTGCGACGGTAAACCGCTGCCGCTCACCTTCTTGGTCGGCGAATTGTCATCATTGCCAACCCATACGGCGGCCACCAGATCTGGCGTGTAGCCGACGAACCAGGCATCGCGGTAATCCGAGGTCGTACCGGTCTTGCCCGCCGCCGGCCGGCCGATCTGCGCGGCACGTCCGGTGCCCGCAGTGATCACGCCGCGCAGCAGCTCGTTCAGTTCGCCCAGCGGTTCCGGTGCGATCATATGGGCATAGGCGCCACCGGTGTCGCGGCGGAACAGCACGGCATTGTTGCGGTCGCGGACTTCGATCACGCCATAGGGCTGCACGGCATAGCCACCATTGGCAAAAGCCGCGTAGGCGGCGGTGAGTTCCAGGACACCGACCTCGAAAGAACCCAGCGCCAGAGAGGGATGCGGCTTCAGGTCGCTGGTGATGCCCAGCCGGCGCGCCGTCTCGATCACCCTCTCGCGGCCGACGCGTTCGGAAACCTGCACGGCGATGGTGTTGATCGAACGCGCCGCCGCCTCGCGCAGCATCATGCTGCCATGATACTGGCCATCGTAATTGCGCGGCTTCCAGTTGCCGATCTCGATAGGGCCGTCGACATACTGATCGTCAGGCGTGATGCCTTGTTCCAGCGCGGTCAGGAACACGATGGGCTTGAAGGCCGAGCCAGGCTGGCGACGAGCCTGGGTGGCGCGGTTGAACGGACTATCGAGATAGTCGCGGCCGCCGATCATCGCGCGCACCGCGCCATCGGGCGCCAGCGCCACCAGGGCCGCTTGGCCCACATCCAGCTTCTGAGCCTCGCGATCCATCAGGCTGTCGACGGCGCGCTCGGCGCCACCCTGCAGGCGGCTGTCCATGGTGGTGTAGACGGTCAGGTCGGCGTGGTCGCGGCCCACCAGCTGATACACTTCCTCGATCACCCAGTCGGCAAAATACCGTGCATTGGGCAAGGGCAGGCGTGAACGCGCCAATTGCGTTGGCTTCGCAATCGCCGCCTCGGCGGTTTCGGCCGTGATGAAGCTGGCATCGGCCATGTTGCGCAGGACCTGTGCGGCGCGTGCCTGGGCCGATTTGATATTGCCGGTCGGCGCCAGTTTCGATGGCGCCTTCAGCAGGCCGACCAGCATGGCGGACTCGCCAAGCGAAAGCTTGGTTGCCGGTTTGTCGAAATAGCGCTGGGCCGCGGCCTCCACGCCATAGGCACCGGCGCCGAAATAAACGCGGTTGAGATACATCTCCAGGATCTGGTCCTTGGTGAAGCGCTGCTCCAGCCGGAAGGCCAGCATCAGTTCCTGCACTTTGCGTTTCAGCGTGCGGTCGCGCTCCAGGAACACGTTCTTGGCTAGCTGCTGCGTCAGGGTCGAGCCGCCCTGCACCACGCGGCCGGCCCGCAGATTGGCCAGGGTGGCGCGGGCCAGGCCGATGGGGTCGATGCCGAAATGCTTGTAGAACCGGCGATCTTCGGTGGCGATCAGGGCCTGCGGCAGGTGAGGGGGCAGGGCCTTCAGGGCCTGATGCTCGCCATAAAGGTCGCCATAGGTGGCCAGCACCATCCCGTCGGCGGCCTTGAGCGTAACCGAACTGCGCCGCTCGACGATGTAGAGGTCGTCGAAATCCGGCAGGTCATAGGCATACCAGGCGAACAGCGCACCGCCGGCCACCAGTCCCCAGATACCGACCAGCAGGCCAAGGCGGGAGAGGCGACCGAGCAGCCCCACCCCTGAAAGGCCAGAGCGTAGGCGCCGTTTGCGGCCGGTGGCGGAACGCGGGGGCCCGGATTTGGCCGAACTGGATTTTGATGGGCGGGACTGGCGGGCCATGGCGCGAAGGATACTGCTTTTCTTTCAAGGATTCCTGGGCTGGCGGGCTCGACCGGCGCGGCCGGTGTGGCAGCCGAATGTGTCCGGTTTAGGGCATCGGGGTTGACGTGCGGTGAATGGATTGTATGTTATATAATAACGTCTACTTGGAACCCCCTCCCATGCAGCGCCGCCCGATCTTTTCCGATCTGCCGATCACGGTCCTCACCGCGTCGTGGTGGATGCGCATGGCAGCCCTGCTGCCGCTGATCGCTGCCCTCTGGGCCGCGATCTGGTGGGCCATGGCGATGGATTGAACCGCATGAACGCCATCGCCGCTTCCGCTCCTGTCGGGGAAATCCGCCTCGACAACGTCACCGTGGCCTATGACCGGCATCCGGCCGTGCATCATGTCAGCGGCCGTTTCACCACCGGATCGCTCACCGCCATCGTCGGCCCCAACGGTGCCGGCAAATCCACCCTGCTGAAGGCCATCGTCGGCCAGCTTCCCGTCGCCGATGGCAGCATCGAGCGCGGACCGCTGAAACCGCGCGACATCGCCTTCCTGCCGCAGCAGGCCAGCCTGGATCGTGCCTATCCGATCTCGGTGCTGGAAGTCGTGCTGCTCGGCCACTGGCAGCGGGTCGGCGCTTTCGGCCATATCGGGCGCGATGGCATCCGGGCGGCGCGCGAGGCGCTGTCGGCCGTCGGCCTGGAAGGTTTCGAACAGCGCCCGCTCGCCACGCTCTCCATCGGGCAGGCGCAGCGTGCCCTGTTCGCCCGCGTGCTGGTGCAGGATGCCCGCGTGATCCTGCTGGACGAGCCCTTCAATGCGCTGGATGCGCGCACGGTGGCTGATCTTCTGGCCCTGCTGCAGCGCTGGCATGGCGAAAAGCGCACGGTAATCGCCGTGTTGCACGATTTCGATCTGGTGCGCCAGCATTTCCCCGAGGCGTTGTATCTGGCGCGGCGGCTGATCGCCTGGGGCCGCATCGACGAGGTGCTGACGCCCGAGAACCAGCTGGCTGCCCGCCGCATGGCCGAATCCTGGGATGATACCGCGCCGTTCTGCGATACCGGTCAAGATCACCACGACCACCACGGTCACCCGGGTCATCACGGCCACGCGGCCTGATCCTTTTCCGCCTGTTCACCGGAGCCGCGCATGAGCGCCGCCATAATCGATTTCCTGTTCGCCCCCTTCGCCGAGTTCGCCTTCATGCGGCGCGCGCTGGTGGCCTGTTTCGCGCTGTCCTTAAGCGGCGCGCCGATTGGCGTGGTGCTGATGCTGCGGCGCATGAGCCTGTTCGGCGAGGCGATGAGCCATGCCATCCTGCCCGGCGCCGCGGTGGGCTTCCTGGTGGCCGGTTTTTCGCTGCCCGCCATCAGCGTGGGCGGGATTATCGCCGGCCTGATCGTGGCTTTGGCCGCCGGCGCCGCCACACGCGCCACCGACCAGCGCGAGGATGCCAGTTTCGCGGCCTTCTACCTGATCGCGCTGGCGCTCGGCGTCACGTTGATCTCCACGCGCGGTTCGGCGGTGGACGTGATGCATATCCTGTTCGGTTCGGTGCTGGCGGTGGACGAGGCGGCTTTGCTGCTGCTCGGCGCGGTAGCCAGCCTGACCATGCTGATCTTCGCCGCGATCTACCGCCCGCTGCTGGCCGATGGCTTCGACCCGGAATTCCTGCGCAGCGTGGGTGGCGGCGGTGCGCTGTATCATTTCGTGTTTCTGGGCCTTGTGGTGGTCAATCTGGTGGCCGCCTTCCAGGCGCTCGGCAGCCTGATGGCCGTGGGCCTGATGATGCTGCCGGGACTCGCCGCGCGGTACTGGAGCCGTTCGCTGATCTCCGCCATGGCGGTGGCCGTGCTGATCGCAGCAGTATCGGGCTATTGCGGCCTGCTGCTGTCCTTCCATGCCGATCTGCCGTCCGGCCCATCCATCGTGCTGTTCGCCGGCGGCGGCTATCTGCTGTCGCTCGCCCTGGGGCCGCAGGGCCTGATGCTGCACTGGCGCCAGCGGCGCCATCTGGAGGCCTGACATGATCCGCCTGCTTGCCGCGCTGTCCGTTTTCTTGTGCCTGGCCGCGCC
>JBKBJT010000084.1:0-7200 GCA_046294345.1 Ferrovibrio sp. | reverse complement strand
AAGGCCAGAACCGGGCCCGCAATCCGTCAGGGTTAACCTAGCGGGTCGCGGGCCGGTTTCTAATCAAGCTTCGGTGAAACGGAGCGAAACGTTACAGCCGGTCGGGACGATTTCCGGCGATTACTTCTTTTCCAGCAGGCTGCGCAGCATCCATGCGGTCTTCTCATGGATCTGCATACGCTGGGTCAGCAGGTCGGCAGTGGGTTCGTCGGCCGACTTCTCGACGACAGGGAACAGCGCACGCGCGGTCTTGCTCACCGCTTCGTTGCCCTTCACCAGGCTCTTGATCATGTCCTGCGCGGCCGGCACGCCGGTCTCCTCGCTGATCGAGGACAGCTTGGCATATTGGGCATAGGAACCCGGCGCATAATGACCCAGGGCGCGGATGCGCTCGGCGATCAGGTCGACGGCCAATGCCAGCTCGTTGTACTGCAGCTCGAACATGGTGTGCAGGGTCTGGAACATCGGGCCTTCGACATTCCAGTGGTAATTATGGGTCTTCAGATAGAGCGTGTAGGTATCGGCCAGCAGGCGCGACAGGCCATCGGCGATTTTCTTGCGTTCCTTGTCGGGGATGCCGATATCGATAGCCACAGCCATGGGACCACTCCTTTTCCTTCGGGTTCTGTCGATAAATTTAGAACTATTATAATAAACTGCAAGAGCAAGCCGGCGGCATGCAAACATGCCGGCCATGCAAATCCTGCAGCATTATGCCGAAGACAATAAGAACCCAATATGGCGGGCGTGCGGCAATGATCTACCGCAAAACGTGGCACGGAAAGGTTATTCGGCGGGTTCGAGCTCGATGCCTTCCCCGGTCAGCAGCTTTTCCTTTCGCTCCAGCCCCCAGCGATAACCGCCGAGACTGCCATCGCTGCGCAAGGCGCGGTGGCAGGGCACCAGCACGCCGATGATGTTGTTGGCGCAGGCCGAACCGACGGCGCGCGAGGCTTTGGGATGGCCAAGGCTGGCGGCGATTTCGCTGTAGCTGCGCGTCTCGCCGGGCGGGATGGCCTGCAGGGCGGTCCAGACCCGGATCTGGAACGGCGTGCCGCGCAGGTCCAGCCGCAGGCCTTTCGGCGGTGCCTTGCCCGCCAGCATGGCTTCCAGCGCGGCGAAGGCGGCCGAGCCTGCCTTGTCGTCGCGGTCGATGCGGGCAGCAGGGAACTCGTCGCGCAGTTCGGCCAGCATGGTGTTCTCGCTGTTGCCGAACAGCAGGGCGGCGATGCCGCGCGGGCTTTCGGCCACCAGCGTCGACCCCATCGCCGTGCGGCGGATCGCCACCGTCAGGGTCAGGCCCTCGCCGCCGCGGCGATAGGCGGCGGGCGTCATGCCGAGCCAGCGGTCGGCTTTTTCGTAGACCCGGCTGGCGGCGCCGAAACCGGCGCCATAGATCGCATCTGACACGCCGTTTCCTTTCTTCAATTGCTGTTTCAGGGCCGCGATGCGCTGTGCTTCGGCATAGGCGCGCGGGCTCAGGCCATAGGCCGCGGCAAAGCGGCGTTGCAGATGGGTTGCGCCCATATGGGCCACGCGGGCGAGTTGGGTCAGCGTCGGAGCATTCTCGCCGGCAGCCAGTCGTTCGTCGATCAGCTTGCGGGCACGCTCCAGCCGCGCATCGGCGGCCGGCATCCGGTCGGGTTGGCAGCGTTTGCACGGCCGGAAACCGGCTGCCTGCGCCGTCTCCACATCGGCGAAGATGCGCACATTCTCCTGCTTCGGCGCGCGGCTGATGCAGGAAGGCCAGCAGAAGATTTTCGTGGTGGCGACGCCATAGAGGAAACGGCCGTCGGCGGCAGCATCGTTGCCTTTGATGGCGGCGAATTCGGCATCGGTTGGCTGGCGGCCAATGGAAGAGCGGCCAATGGAAGAGCGGGGTGTGTGTTTCATGGGACTGAAGGTAATCCCACCCGCGCCAGCCCGCTATCCGGCTTTTGCGTTGCTATTGATCCGTCAGTCCCCAGGCCACCGGCACGGGAACGGGGTAATCCAGCAGCATCTGGGCATAGGCCTTGCCCTGCGGGTCATTGCGCAGGCTGGCGATGCCGCCGCCGCCCAGGGCGTGGCGCAGCAGGAAATTCAGGCCGTGGATGCCGGGCCATTCGAAGCGCTCGACCGGGCCTTCCACCAGATGGCTGAAATAGCGCTGCACGGCATCCTCGGTCAGCGCCGCGCGGATCGCCGGCAGGTATTCCGGTTTGCGCGCGATGATGCCGATATTGCTGTCATCGCCTTTGTCGCCCGACCGTGCCCAGGCCAGTCGCACCAGCGGCACGGCGCGGCGCGGGCTATCATCCATCGGTCGCAGATCGGGTTGCCCGGCCGGCATGCCGGTACTGTCGCCGCTGACCAGCGGCAGATCGAGTGGCTCGGGCGTACCGGCCATGTCGAGCGCGACAGGAAGCGCGGGTTTCGGGATGAAGCAGGAAAACAGCTTCACCACCGGCTGCGGCGTCGGGCGGCCGCCGAAGAAGCCGGTGGTACCGGCAGAGAACGAGGTGCCGGCCGGCGCGATCTCGCGGGCGAAGATGTCGAGTGCGGTTTTATCGGTGTGGCTGACGCTCAGCTTCAGCACCACCTCGCGGCTGGTCAGCGCACCGGGCTGCGCATGCGGCCCGTACATCGCTTCCGTGCCCAGCACTTCTATCGAGCTGGCGCGGTAATCGCCCAGGTTCAGCATGGTGAACAGGCGGCGCGTGCGTTTGAGGATCGCTTCCGCCGTGCGTTCGGCCTTGGCGCGCGCCTCGATGCCGCCGATGGTCAGATGCGCCACGGCACGAAAGCCGTCCAGATAAGTGGCCGAGACCTTGTAGCGGTCGGTCGGTGGGCGACCCTTAGCCCCCGAGACCCGCACGCGGTTCTCGCCCGCCTGTTCAATCTTCACGGCGGTGAAATCGCAGGTGACATCGGGCAGGAAATAACTGGCCGGGTCGCCGATTTCGTAAACCAGTTGTTCGGAAACCGTGCCGACGCTGACCAGGCCGCCGGTGCCTTTCGGCTTGGTGACGACAAAGCTGCCATCGGCGCTGACCTCGGCGATGGGATAGCCGATATTGTCCCAGTCCGGCACCTCGCGCCAATCGGTGAACAGGCCGCCCGAGGCCTGGGCGCCGCATTCGATGATGTGGCCGGCCAGGCTGCCGGCAGCGAGGCGGTCGAAATCCCGCAGGTCCCAGCCGAATTCATGCAGCAGCGGCCCCAGGCAAAGCGCAGAATCCACGCAGCGGCCGGTCACCACGATATCGGCACCGGCCTTCAATGCGGCGGCAATCGGTGCCGCGCCCAGATAGGCGTTGGCCGACATGAAACGCTCCGGCACGATGGCGCCATGCTGCATCGGCTCCAGCTTCGGTTTCAGGGCGTCGATCTGCGGCAGCAGGTCGTCGCCCAGCACCACGCCGACTTTCAGCGACAGGCCCGCCTCGGTGATCAGCGCGCGGATTGCGGCGGCACAGGCGGCCGGATTCACGCCGCCGGCATTGGCCACCACCTTCACCTTGCGCCGCGCCAGCTCAGGCAGCAGGCGCTTCATCGTGACGGCAACGAAGTCGGTGGCATACCCCTGCGCCGGATCTTTCGCGCGCATGCGGGCCATGATCGACATGGTGATCTCGGCCAGATAGTCGAAGATCAGGTAGTCGACCTCGCCCTGCATCAGCAGTTGCGGCGCGGCCACCATGGAATCGCCCCAGAAGGCCGAGGCCCCGCCGATGCGGATGGTCTTATCGCTGCTGCCGCTCATGGTTCCGTTTCCTCTCCGGCGTATTTTTATGCCACCATACCGGCCGGCAGACCGCGCGTCATGTCCCGGTATGCGCCTGCCGTCGCGTCAATGGCCGCTTAATCTCGCATGCTGAACGTTTCATCGCACGACTGGTCGCTGTTTCCGCTGCGTGCCGCCCGGCGCGCCTGGCGCGGCGTGGTCGACTCGCTGCTGCCGCCGCAATGCATGCTCTGCACCACGACGGTGGACGAACCCGGCCGGCTCTGTGCCGAATGCTGGCCGGAGGTGGGCTTCATCGCCGAACCCTGCTGCCCGACCTGCGGCACGCCCTATGCCGTGCCGGTGCCGGCCGGGCTGGTCTGCGGCGCCTGCCTGAAGGAAACGCCGCCGTTTGATCGGGCCCGGGCCGTCTTCACCTATGCCGGCGGCGGCCGCGACCTCGTGCTGCGCTTCAAGCGCGCCGACCGCACCGATCTGGCCCCGGGGCTGGCCGCGATGCTGCTGGCAGCCGGCGCGGACCTGGTGCGGGATTGCGATGTCATTGTGCCGGTGCCATTGCATCGCTGGCGGCTGTGGCGGCGGCGCTTCAACCAGTCGGCCCTGCTGGCGCGCGAACTGGGGCGTTTGAGCGGTAAGCCGGTCTGGCTCGACCTGCTGGAGCGGCCGAAACCGACCCGAAGCCTGGGGCGTCTGAGCCGGGTCGAACGTCGGCGGGTGCTGGCCGGCGCGATCCGGATCGCTGAACGGCGACAGGAGGACGTGGCGGGTAAACGCCTGCTGGTGGTGGATGATGTGCTGACCACCGGCGCCACGGTGGGGGCCTGCAGCCGGGCGCTGCGGCGGAATGGCGCGGCGGCGGTGACGGTGCTCACGCTGGCCCGGGTTGTTCGGGCCGAGCAGGGCGCCATATAATGCCCTTGAAAAAGCGAGGGGCTTTTCTGCCGAGGATTTCCCATGGCCCAGATCGAAATCTATACCACCTTCATGTGCCCTTACTGCGCGCGCGCCAAGGCGCTGCTGGAAAAGAAGGGCCAGAGCTATAACGAGATCGACGTCTCCTACGATGCCGCCAGGCGCGAGGAAATGACAAGCAAGGCCGGCGGTCGCCGCACCGTGCCGCAGATCTGGATCAACGGCACCCATGTCGGCGGCTGCGACGATCTCTACGCGCTGGAGCGCGAGGGCAAGCTCGATCCGCTGCTGGCGGCGGCGTGAGAAAGGCGACGTGATGGCGCAGCGCTTCAAGGTCGGCCTGGTCCAACCCAATATCTGGGATGACATGGATGCCAACATCGCCCATGTCTCTGCTTTGGTGCGCAAGGCCAAAGAGGCCGGCGCCGACCTGATCGCCACGCCGGAGAATTCCGGTTTCATGGGCGCCAATGCAGCCGCCAGCGTGGCGGCCGGTCGCCCGGAGGACAGCCATCCGGCCCTGCAGGCTTTCCGTGCGCTGTCGAAAGAGCTGAACACCTGGTTGCTGGTCGGCTCGCTGGCGATCAAGCCCGAAGGCGCCAACCGCAATTTCAATCGCTCGTATCTGCTGGCGCCCGATGGCGGCATCGCCGCGCGCTACGACAAGATCCATCTTTTCGACGTGGATCTGCCTTCCGGCGAGACCTATCGCGAGTCCAATTCGATCGCGCCTGGCGCCGAGGGCGTGCTGGCATCGTTGCCCTATGCCACGCTGGGCATGTCGGTCTGCTACGATCTGCGGTTTCCTGGCCTGTATCGTGGCCTGGCCCAGGCCGGTGCCGACATCATCTCGATCCCCGCCGCCTTCACCCGCACCACGGGCCAGGCGCATTGGCATGTGCTGCTGCGGGCGCGCGCCATCGAGACTGGTGCTTACGTGATCGCCCCGGCCATGTGGGGCGATCATCCGGGCAACCGGCAGACCTACGGGCATTCGCTGGTGATCGATCCCTGGGGTCGTGTCCTGGCCGATGCCGGCGACGGCGTCGGCGTGGTGACGGCCGAGATCGATCTGGCGCAGGTTGCCAAGGCGCGGGCGCAGATCCCCGCCTGGCGCCACGATCCGGTCTATACCCTGCCGGCGCGTGCGGCCGAGTAGCCGTTCGTTTCGCTGAATTGCGGCAGGGCGATTCCGGTTGCCTTCGTGAAGGACGACCACAAAGCGGGCGTGAGCGCTAGCACCGGCTCCGGCCGCTGCAATCCACCCAGCCCTTCATAGTCGCAGGTGATGCCGCCGGCTTCGCGCACCAGCAGCAGGCCGGCCAGGGCATCCCAGGCTTTCATGCGGTGTTCGTAGAAGCCGTCGGTGGCGCCTTCGGCGGCCAGCGCCAGCAGCAGCAGGCCGCTGCCCAGCCGGCGATACTGGCAATGGGCAGACAGCAGGTGTTCGACCAGCGCGGCATGCGGCCCGGCCGCCTCGCCATGGCCAAAGCCGATGCCGATGCAGGCGCGATCGAATTGCCGCGTGTCGCTCACACTGATCGGCTTGCCGTTGCAGAAGGCGCCATGGCCGCGCCGGGCGGTATAGAGCCGGTCGGCCACCGCATCGTAGATCAGGCCCAGTTCCAGCGTGTCCTTCACCACCAGGGCGATGGCGGTGCACCAGTAAGGCAGGCCGCGCACGAAATTCGCCGTGCCGTCGATGGGGTCGATCACCCACAGGGCATCGGTCTCGCCGCCGCGCCGGCCGCGTTCTTCGCCCAGGATGCCGTCATGCGGGAAAGCGGAGAGCAGGCGCGAGGCGATCAGGTCCTCGGTTTCGGAATCCGCCTGGCTGACGAAGTCCTGCACGCCTTTCAGCTTCACGACCAGTTCGCTGCGGTTGTCATAGAAGCCGCGCGCCAGTTTGCCGCCTTCGCGGATCACCTGGGCGGCGTGGGTCAGTCTGTGTTCGAGATCGATCATGGCCGTGCCTGTGCTGCGTTGCTGCCGGAACGGACGGTGCGGGGCGATGGTAACGCCAAGTGCGGCGCCGGCCCAACAGCAAATTTGCGATAATTCATTTCACCGATATTTCATTTCACCGATATGATGGGTGCGTCAGCCTGCCAAGCCTCGCGCGGCAGGGCGAACCAGCTCACGATCCGCTCCCACAGTGGCGCCTCGCCATCGTAACGGAATCCCAGTTTCCCCAGCACGCGCTGCGATGCCTTGTTGCCAGGCGCGGTCAGTGCGATCAGCTTTTCCAATCCGCCGGCCTCGAAACCGTAGCGCAGGGCCGCCTGGCCGGCCTCGGTGGCCAGACCGCGGCCCCAGACGGTTTTGGCAAACAGATACAGCAGCTCGGTCTGTTCGGCCTCGGCGATCCAGCGCAGGCCGCATTGTCCCAGCAGCCGGCCGCTGGCGCGGTCTTCCACGGCCCAGACGCCATAACCGCGCCGCTCCCAGTGGTCGTTGAAATTGTGGATGTTGCTCTTGGCGCGTTCGGCGGCCTCGGCGCGCGGCAGGCCCCGGCCGGGCAGCATGTGGCGCATCACCGTATCGTCGGCATAGAAACGCGC
>JBKBJT010000083.1:0-7599 GCA_046294345.1 Ferrovibrio sp. | reverse complement strand
GGTCGGGCAGGAGCGGTTCATCGAGGGGCTCCGCCTCTTCCGCGGGTTCCTCTTTGAGGACGGGCTCGTGGGCTTCGGCGCGATGGCCGACGAGCCGTTCCTTTACGTGTTCGTGGACGAGCACAAGATCGTGACGGTGCGGGCCGAGTCGGCCATGAAGGAGCGCATCGAGAGCGTGCTGGCGGCGTTCGACCTGGAGGAGGTCGAGCTCCTGGCCGCCGATGCCAGCCTGGTGCCGCCCGATTTCCGCATCGAGCGCAACAAGCCGCGGCAGCCGGGCGAAGTGAACCGCCCCGATCTGGCGCCGCGCCACGAGGCGCCGCGTCCGATCACGCAGGAATCGGCCTATGCCGAAACCGATGACGTCGCCACGGACGAGTCCGAGGGCGAGGAGATGCCCGCACCCGGCGCCGAAGGGGCTGAGGAGGATGGCGATGGCCGCCGCCGCCGCCGCCGCCGCCGTCGCCGTCGTGGTGGCAAGGATGCGCCGCGTGGCGAAGGCATCGAGGCCGGTGCCGAAGGCGAGAATGATGCCGATGAAGGCGTCGCCAGCGAGGATGAGGGCGCGGAAGCCACTGCCGACGAGGCTGGCGGCGACGATGGCCAGGACGAGGCTGAAGCCGGCGCGGAAGCGCGCGACGAGGATGGCGGCGATGGCCGCCGCCGCCGTCGCGGCCGTCGCGGTGGCCGCCGTCGCCGTCGCGATGAAGGCGGCGCCCCGGCCGAGGGCGAGACTTCCGGCCAGGAGGATGCGCCGCGTCGCGATGCTCCCCGTGTCGATGCCCCCCGTGTTGATGCACCGCGCCCGCGCGAGATGGCACCGCCCGCGATGACGCCGGCTTCCATCGGCGCGCTGCTCGATGGCCTGCCGGGTTACGAATTCGACGATGAGGAACCGGCACCCGCGCGCGCGGCCCCGCCGCCGGCTCCGAAGGTCGAAGCGCCCGCACCGGCTCCAACGCCGGCGCCTGCCCCGGTTGCTGAACCCGCGCCTGCTGAACCCGCGCCGGCACCAGCACCTGCGCCTGCCGCAGAGTCTGCTCCGGTCGCCACCGGTCCGGTCTTCGAGACCGTGGTGATCAGCACCGACGGCAAGACCGAGAAGGCCGAAGCCGCCGCGCCGGCCCCGAAGAAGGGCTGGTGGCGCCGGTGAGCCTTCCGGTGAAGGATCCGGTCAACGATGCGAGGATCCGCCGCGCCACGGCGGCAGATGAGGCACGACTGGGCGCGCTGCAGAAGCGTGCCTATGTGAAATACGTGCCGCGCATCGGCGCCGAGCCGCAGCCGATGACGGAAACGCCCGCCACCCTGCTGCAGACTTACGAGGTCTGGGTCGTGGACGGCGTCGAGGATGGCCTGGCCGGCGCGCTGGTGCTGCGTTCGGCCGACGACCATCTGCTGATCTGGAGCGTGGCGGTCGATCCGACCCAGCAGGGCACGGGCCTTGGCCGCCGCCTGCTCGATTTCGCCGAAGACCAGGCGCGGACACGCGGCCTCACCGAAATCCGCCTCTACACCAATGCCCAGTTCACTGAGAACCGCGAACTCTATGCCCATCTCGGCTATGCCGAGACCGGCCTGGAAAGCTTCGAGGGCCGCGAACTGGTGCATATGGCCAAGTCGCTGGCGGCGACGGCGTAAGTCACGTCCCTCACTCAGATTCAATAAACGTCATGGCCGGGCTTGTCCCGGCCATCCACGCCTGTGTATGGATGAGAAGACGTGGATGCCCGGCACAAGGCCGGGCATGACGGAATGAGTGATGCGGCCAATGTCCGACGACTCTGCATATGACCTTGAAGCCTATCTGCATACCCATATCCCGCTATCGGCGGCGATGCAGGTGGCCGTCGTCGCGGCGTCTGACGATGCGGTTGCCTTAAGCGCGCCGCTGGCACCCAACATCAATCACCGCAGCACCGCCTTCGGCGGCAGCCTGTCGACTCTGGCGATCCTCTCGGCCTGGGCGCTGGTGAACCTGCGCCTGAACGCGGAAGGACTGCCCAGCCGGCTGGTGATCCAGTCCAACCACATGAACTATGACTCACCGGTCGATGGCGATTTTACCGCCACCGCGACGCTCGCTGATCCGGCAGCCTGGCCGTCATTCGTCAAAATGCTGAAACGCAGGGGCCGCGCGCGCATCATTGCGACATCGGAGGTGCGCTGCGGCAATGTGCTCGGCGGCCGTTTCGAAGGCGAGTTCGTAGCGTTCCTGAATCGCTAAAAACCACACGTCATGCCCGGGCCACCGGGGCCAGCCTTCGGTTGGCCCGGCGGTAAACTTCACGGCCCGGGCATCCACGTTTTCATTTCCGTATTTTAAGGCAACTCGTGGATCCTCGGGCCAAGCCCGAGGATGACGGCATTTTACAATGCCGTCACTTCCGCCAGTCCTTCAGGCGTTTCGCCGCCTCGATCATGCGCTCGGTGCTGCCGGCGAAGGAATAGCGCATGAAATAATGGCCGCGGCCGCGGTCGAAATCGAAGCCGGGTGTGGCGGCGATGCCGGTTTCGGCCAGCATGCGCTTGCAGAAATCGTTCGCATCATTGGTGAAGCGGCTGATGTCGGCATAGATGTAAAACGCGCCATCGGCCGGCGCCAGCTTATCGAAGCCGGCCTGCGGCAGTTCGTTCAGCAGGATCTCGCGGTTCTTCGCATAACGCGCGACGTTTTCTTCCAGCTCATCGTAAGCCGACATCGCCGCCACGCCGGCCACCTGGCTGATGCCGGGCGCCGAGATGTAGAAATTCTGCGTCAGGCATTCGATGGGTCGCAGCAGGCTTTCCGGCACCACCATCCAGCCCAGCCGCCAGCCGGTCATCGAGAAGTATTTGCTGAAGCTGTTGATCACGATGGCCTGGTCGGTCAGTGCCAGCGCCGACTGCGCGCGGCCGTTATAGGTGATGCCGTGATAGATCTCGTCGACGATCAGCCAGCGGCCTTTCGCGGCACAGTCGTCGACCAGCGCCTTCATCTCGGCGTCGCCCAGCATGGTGCCGGTGGGATTGGCCGGGCTGGCCACCAGCACGCCTTTCGCCTGCGGTGCCTGGGCGTTGATCAGCGCCGGCGTCGGCTGGAAGCGTGTCTCCGGCTCGGTCACGATCATCGCCGGATTGAGGTCGAGCGCCTTCAGAATGTTGCGATAGGCCGGATAGGCCGGCTCGCCCAAAGCCACGGTGTCGCCGGCGTCGAAGGCGGCGAGGAAGGCGAGCTGGAATCCTGCCGAGGATCCGGTGGTGACGACGATGCGCTCTGCCGGCACGTCCAGGCCGTAATAGCTGCGGTAATGCGCCGAGATCGCCGCACGCAGCTCCGGGATGCCAAGCGCCAGCGTGTAGCCCAGCGGATCGCGCTGCGCCGCCGCCACGGCGGCCTCGATGGCCTTGCGCGGCGCCGGCGTCGAGGGCTGGCCCACTTCCATGTGGATCACGTCGCCGCCGGCGGCCTCGCGCGCGGCGGCGGCCTTCATCACCTCCATCACGAAGAAGGGATCGATGGCGCCGCGACGCGACGGCGAGGGGAAAGGGGACGACATGACAGACTCCGGAAGCTCGGACTGAATGCTCAGAATTGCCGGCCGAGGCTGAGGCCATAGCCGCGCCGGTCGGCGGCGAAGCTGCAGGTGTCGGGCGAACGCGGCAGGCCGTTGCTGCAATAGGCCAGGTTCACGCGGCCGAGCCGGCCGAATTCGGCCACGTTTACGCCGCGGCTGCGTGCGGCAGCCAGCGCGGCCGGATCGGCGCCCGGTTCGTATTGCAGCGGCGCCTGCGGATTGGCCTGGAACAGGCGCGGCGCCGCGAGTGCGGTTACGGCTGGTTCCTTGGCCTTGCTGAAGCCGGCCTGCAGCAGGCTGTAGGCCACGGCGGCCGGCGCCGGCGCGCCGCCGCTGCCGCCGGCGGCGTAGAAGGCTTGGCCGACACGCTTGTTGAGGCCCACCACGGCGGTCAGGTAGGCGGTTTCCTCGCCCGCCATGCCCGGCACCGCGCCGAACAGGATGCCGGTCTCGCGGCCGACCACGCGGCTGCCATAGGCCGGGCCCATGCCGAAGGCGCAGGATACCGCCATGCCATTGCTGTCGATCACCGCGATGCTGGCCGAACCGAAGCCATACATGTTGAGCGGGCCTTCGGCGCGATAGGCCTGGCCCAGCGCGGCGGCGAATTTATCGGGCTTCATGCTGCCGCTGCCGATCAGGCCGGCCTCGTCATGCCCCTGCTCGATCAGCCAGGCGGCGACGGCGCCGCCGGCGGCGTTGTTCGAGGCGTAGAAGACGATGTTGTTCTCGAACGGCACCTCGATCGGCTTGCCGATCACCGGGGCGTAGCCCCGCAGTTCCTCGGCCGTCAGGCCGGCGCCGCCGGCGCGGCTGTCGGCCAGCAGGGCCTGGGCCAGCTGGCCCTGATACAGATCGCCCGGGCCGGCGGTGCGCAGGCGGCCCAGCGTGGCGGCCAACGCGAACTGCACGCGGCGCTCGCCTTCCTGCGGCACCAGGCCGGTGCGGGTTCCGAAGATCGGCACCAGGCCGGGGCTGGCGGTCACCGGCGGGATGGTTTCCACCGCGGCCTGCACGAAGGCGCGGCTGGCCGGCTCGCCGAAGCGGGCCAGCTGCTCGGCCGGGGTCACCACCGCTTCCCAGCGCAGCTTGCCGAAACGGCTCTGCAGCAGGCCGATGCCGCGCACCAGCGGCGGCACGGCCACATTGCCGCCATTCTTCGGCGCGACGATGGGAAACTCGATGGTTTCGGTGCGTTTGGTCGGCCCGTCGCCCACGACGCAGACGCCGGCCGCGCCCAACCCGCCGCCGGAGGGATAGGTGACGGCATAGGCCAGCGCGGCGGCGGCGGCGGCATCGGCGGCCGATCCGCCGGCCGAGAGCACGTCGCGGGCCACTAGGGCGGCGCGCGGCTCGTCGGCCGCCACGCCGCCGATGAAGCCCTTCAGGTAGTCCATCTGGCCGACCTGGACCTTACTGTCGGATTTCGAGCAACCGGCGGCCAGAACCGCCACTATCGCGAGAAGGGTGCATTGACGCATGCGGGATGCGCCCTTACCTAGGATGGATCGCCTTGCTTGGCCCGGAAATCCGGGATTGGGACAATACTTCGCCATGGCCGTACGCTGGTCTTCCATGCGCCGTTCTCTCCGCCGTTCGTTCGCTGTCGGCTGTATGCTGCTGACGACCGCCGGGACGGTTCTGCCGACCGCCGCCGAGGCCCAGCGCCGCGGCGCATCCCTTGTGCGCGACGCCGAGATCGAAAATACCATCCGCGCCTATGCCGCGCCACTCTTCGGGGCCGCCGGCCTGTCCAGCGAGGCCATCTCGGTCCATCTGGTCAACGACCGCAGCCTGAATGCCTTTGTCGCCGGCGGCCAGCGCATCTTCGTCAATACCGGCCTGCTGATCCGGGCCGACCGCCCGGCCCAGGTGATCGGCGTTCTGGCGCACGAAATCGGCCATATCTCGGGCGGCCACCTGGCCCGCATGTACGACGCCATCGACACGGCCTCGACGGCGATGATCCTGTCCATGCTGTTCGGCGCCGCCGCCGCCGTGGCCGGTTCGGGCGAGGCGGCCTCCGCGGCCATCCTCGGCGGCCAGCAGGTGGCCGAGCGCAGCTTCCTGGCCTTCACCCGCAGCCAGGAATCCGCCGCCGACCAGGCCGGCGCGACCTACCTGGAGCAGACCGGGCAATCCGCCTCGGGCCTGATCGAGTTCCTGCGCATCATCGGCGGCCAGGAGGCCCTGGTGGTGGAACGGCAGGACCCTTACGTGCGCTCGCATCCGCTCACCCCGGAACGCGTCGCCGCGCTGGAATCGCGCCAGCAGCGGTCGCCCTTCCGCAATGCCAAGGACAGCCCGGAGAATATCGAGCGCTTCAAACGCATGCAGGCCAAGCTGGTCGGCTATCTGGAGGGCCTGCCGGTCACCCTGCGCAAATATCCCGAAAGCGACACCTCGCTGTACGGCCGCTACGCACGCGCCTTCGCTTATTTTCGCGCGCTGGATTTCCAGCGCGGCCTGGCCGAGACCGACAGCCTGATCCGCGACTATCCCAACGACCCGTTCTTCCACGAGCTGAAGGCCGACATCCTGCTCAACATGGGCCGCGTGGCCGAGTCGCTGCCGCCGGCGCAGGAAGCCTACCGTCTGGCGCCGAAGGAATCTCTGCTGGCCTTCGGTGTGGGCCAGCGCCTGGTGGCGCTGAACGACGACAGCCGGCTGGAGGAAGCCATCGGCATCCTGCGGCAGGTGACATTGCGTGAACCCGACAGCGGCGCTGCCTGGCAGCAGCTCGCCACCGCCTATGGCCGCAGGAACGATATCGGCATGGCCTCGCTGGCCTCGGCCGAACGCTATCTTGTGATCGGCAGCGCCCGCGACGCCGAAGGTCAGGCCGAACGCGCCTCGCGCCTGCTCAAGGAGGGCTCGCCTGGCTGGCTGCGCGCGCAGGACATCATCGCGGCAGCCAAGGACCTGCGCCGTCAGCAGCAGCAGCGCCGGTGATCCCGCCTGCCTCACAGTCTTGTGCCTTGTCCCGTTGCCGGCCCCGCCGCATAGTCCGGCAGCTTCATCCAAAGGACCTTTCCATGTCGCCGCTTCGTTTCCTTGCCGTTGCCTTCGCCCTGCTGCCGGCGTTTTCCGCAGCCGCCCAGATGCAGGTTCCGGCCTTCCCGGCAGAGCAGCGGGCTGCCGTGCGCGATGTGCTGGTCGACAATCCCGAAGTCCTCGAAGTGCTGGTGCGCCACCCCGAGATTCTGCAGGAAGCCAGCCATGTGCTGGTGAAGAAGGAAGAGGCGCGCCGTCAGGCGCTCACGTCCAATGCCAAGGCGCTGTTCGACGACGGCGTGTCGTATGTCGCGGGCAATCCGAAAGGCGATGTCACGCTGGTCGAGTTCTTCGATTACCGCTGCGGCTACTGCAAGCAGGTGCAGCAGAGCGTGATGACCCTGATCAAGGAAGACCCGAAGCTGCGAGTCGTGCTGAAGGAACTGCCGGTGCTGGGGCCCGACAGCGTGCTGGCCTCGCGCGCCGCCATCGCCGCACTGGAACAGGACAAGGGCGGCAAGTATCTCGGTTTCCACAACGCCCTGATGAGCTTCCGCGGCCAGCTCACCGAGGCCGAGGTATTCCGGATTGCCGCCGCCAGCGGGCTGGACGTGACAAAGCTGAAGGCCGACATGGCGGCGCCGAAGGTGGAGCAGGTGATCCGCGCCAACCTGGCGCTGGCCGAAAAGCTGGGCATCAACGGCACGCCCGGCTTCGTGATCGGCCAGGAGCTGATCCCCGGCGCCATCTCGCTGGAGTCCATGCGCAAGCTGGTCCAGGCGGCGCGGGGCTGAGGTAATAGCATCGTCACCCCGGCCGAAGCGCCAGCGCAGAGCCGGGGTCCCATTTTCTCCCGGGAAATGCCCCGATTTGACGAATCCGGCCGGTTTCCGTATGGTCCGGCCCGATTAAACGACACTTTTCAGGAACGGAAACATGCGCGCCGAAATTCGGTCGATGGCCGATGAAATCCAGCAGTCGCTCGGACTGCTGAGGAGGTCTCTTTGACTGGGATAACGCAGTCAAGAAACTCGAGGAACTGAACGCC
>JBKBJT010000082.1:0-8055 GCA_046294345.1 Ferrovibrio sp. | reverse complement strand
GGCCCTCCCTTGAAATGCCGGCCCGGGCCGGCCGCGACACCGGCAGGAAGTGGCTTAGTTCTCTCGCGAGCTTTCCCTGGGCCGGTGGCGCAGGATCAACGGCGTCTGCGCCATCATGAAGGCCACGGTCAGCCCGATCAGGCCAAAAACCTTGAAGGCGACCCAGACATCCGTGCTCTGGGTGCGCCAGACCAGTTCGTTCAGGCCGGCCAGCACGGCAAAGAACAGGCCGAGCCGCAGGGTCAGCTTGCGCCAGCCGGTCTCGGTCATCTGCAATGACGTGCCGAGCACCAGCTGCAGCGGATACCGGCCGATGGCATGTCCGCCGAGCAGAATGGCGGCGAAGATGGCGTTGATGATGGTGGGCTTCACCTTGATGAAGGTCTCATCCTGCAGCCACAGGGTCAGGCCGCCGAAGATGCCGACCACGACGGCGGCAAACAGAGGCATCACCGGCACGCGGCGCAGGAAAAACAGCGACAGCAGCAAACCCAAAGCGGTCGCCGCCAGCAGCACGGCCGTCGCCGGCAGCAGGCCTTCCACGCTGTAGACGATGAAGAACAGCACCAGCGGCCCGTATTCGGTGGCGGGCTTGAGCCAGCGCGGCGCGGTGCGTTGCATCAACCGTCTCTACCGCAATGCAGCCGCGATATTGCCGCCATCCACGGTGGCGACGGCGGCCGTGGTCTTGGCCGCCACGGCAAGCTGCACGAAGGCCTGGGCCACGTCGGCGGCCTTCACTTCGCGTTTCAGCAGGTTGCCCGCCATGTAGTCCTTCTCGCTGACGCCGCGCGCCTTCGAGCGCTTGGCCACCATCTCGTCGGTGAGAAGTCCCGAGCGTATGCGGTCGGCATTCACGGCGGAAGAGCGGATGCCCTGGTCGCCGTAATCCAGCGCATACTGGCGCGACAGGAACAGCGTCGCCGCCTTCGGCAGGCCATACGGCCCAAAATCCGGACCTGGATTCACCGCCTGCTTGGACGCGTTGAACAGCAGGCAGCCGCCGGTCTTCTGCGCCAGCATGATCTTCACGGCAGCCTGCGCCACAGTCTGGTGGCTGAAGAAGTTGAGTTCGAACGACTTGCGCAGCAATTCGTCGGAAACCTCGCCGATCCTGCCGCCCCAGGCATTACCGGCATTCGAGACCACGATGTCGACACCGCCGAAATGCTGCACGACTTTCGCAAAAGCCGCCTGCACGGCTTCCGGTTTGGTCACGTCGCAGGCAAGGCCGATGCCGCCCAGCTTCTTCGCCACCTCGGTCGCCTTGCCGCCATCGAGATCGAACACCGCCACTTCCGCGCCTTCGGCGGCAAAGGCTTTTGCCGTCGCGGCGCCGATGGCGCCGGCCCCGCCGGTAACGACGACAACTTGCCGCGACAGCGGCTTCTCGCCGCCCTTGCCCAGCTTGGCCTGTTCCAGCGACCAGTATTCGACGTCGAAGATGTCGCGCTCCCGGATGCTGGTGAAGCGGCCGATGGCCTCGGCCTTGGTGATGATGCTCACCGCCATCTCGGCCACATCGCCGGCAATCACCGCATCCTTGCTCGTCTTGCCCACGCCGACCAGGCCAAGGCCCGGGATCAGCAGCGCACGCGGCATCGGATCGAGCATGATCTTCTTCGGCTGCACCTTGGCATTATGGCGTTCGAAATAGGACTTGTACTTCTTGATATAGCCATCCACCGCCTTCTGCGCCGCCGCCTTGAAGGCATCCAGCCTGCCGGCCTCCGGCGCCGGCAGCACCAGCGGCCAGGGCTTGGTACGGATCACGTGATCGGGCGTCACCGTGCCGGCCTGGCTGTAGCGCATCACGTCCTTGCCCCGCGCAAAGGCCTGGATCTCGTCGCTGTTGCGCAGGTTGAACACCCAGCGCATGAAAGCGCCGTCATCGTCGGCGGGCATGCTGAGCAGGCCACGCAGGATCGGCAGTACATCTTCGGCGTTCGCGACCTTCTTCGGCAGCGCCTTGCCCGGCGCGAACACCGTCTTCTTGCCCTTGGCCAGATGGCGCTCGGCCTTGGAAACGAATTCAATCATCAGGTCATAGGCTTCCTTCGCCGTCTCGGCGAAGGTGAAGATGCCATGCTTGAGCAGGATCAGGCCCTGGGCCTGCGGATTGGCCTTGAAGGCAGCGGCGGCCTTCTTGGCCAGGCCGAAGCCAGGCATCTCGTAATCCACCAATGCCACGCGGTTCCCGTAGAGCTTGCGGCAGATTTCCGCGCCATCCGGCTGGTCGGTGATCGCCAGCACGGCAGAAGCATGGGTATGGTCGATGAACTTGTGCGGCAGGAAGGCATGAAACAGCGTTTCCACCGACGGGTTCGGCGAGCTGCTGTCGAGCAGGTTGCAGCGCTGGATGTTGACCATGTCCTCGTCGGTCAGGTTTTTCAGCGCGATCAGCTCCTGCAGCGGCTGCAGCTTTACAGCGGGGAGTCCCGGCGGCTCGATCACCGCCATGTCCCAGCCCGAGCCCTTCACGCACAGCACATCCACCGGCTTGCCCAGCGGATCGGGCATCTGCGTTTTCACCGAGGTGTTGCCGCCGCCATGCTGCACCAGGTCGGGCACGCCGCCCAGCAGGCGCGTGGTGTAGGTACGCAAAGCCAAATCCTCGTTCACGCCCTGTTTGGCGTAATGGGCAATGGCGGCCTTGGCGTCGCGGTCGGACCAGAGATTCTTCATGGGGCAGTTCCTAATTTTTACGCGAATTCGGGATAGAGCTTGGTGAGGCCGGCCTCGCTCGCGGCGCAGACGCCGCGTTCGGTGATCAGGCCGGAGACGAGACGCGCCGGAGTAACATCGAAGCCGAAATTGGCGGCCTTTGTGCCCTCCGGCGTGATGGTGACGGGCACGACCTCGCCCGTTGCCGTGCGGCCGCTCATCACCGTCACTTCCTCTTGCGCGCGTTCCTCGATGGGGATTTCCTTCACGCCGTCGCGGATCGTCCAGTCGATGGTGGAATGCGGCAGCGCGACATAGAACGGCACGCCGTTGTCCTTCGCCGCCAGCGCCTTCAGGTAGGTGCCGATCTTGTTGCACACATCGCCGTCGCGGGTGGTGCGGTCGGTGCCGACGATGCACATGTCGACGCTGCCATGCTGCATCAGGTGGCCGCCGGCATTGTCGACGATCACGGTATGCGGCACGCCGTGGCTGTTCAGCTCCCAGGCCGTAAGCGAGGCGCCCTGGTTGCGCGGGCGTGTCTCGTCGACCCAGACATGCACCGGAATGCCCTTGTCATGCGCCTTGTAGATCGGCGCGATCGCCGTGCCCCAGTCCACCGTCGCCAGCCAGCCGGCATTGCAATGGGTCAGGATGTTGATGGTCCGCTTCCGACCCGCCTTCTCGTACAGGTCTTCGATGATCTTCAGGCCGTGATCGCCGATGGCCGAACAGGTGGCGACGTCGTCGTTGCAGATTTCGGCCGCCACTTTATAGGCCGCCGCCGCGCGCTGCTCGATGGGCAGGTTATGCAGCGCGTTGCGCACACGATCCAGCGCCCATTTCAGGTTGATCGCGGTCGGCCGTGTCTCGTTGATGACACGATAGGCCTTGTCCAGCATGGCATCCGATGCATCGACCCGCATCGCCAGCGCCAGGCCGTAGGCGCCGGTGGCGCCGATCAGCGGCGCACCGCGCACGATCATCGCCTTGATGGCATGGGCGGCCTCTTCCCAGGTCTTCAGGCTGGTGGTGACGAAGGCATGCGGCAGCCGGGTCTGGTCGATGATCCCGACCGACCAGCCGTCGGAATTGACCCAGATCGTGCGGTAGGCTACGCCTTTAACCTTCATGTCCTGCCCTTTAAAAAGCGGTCTGAAAATCGCGCGGAAAGTAGCGGACCCGGCCCCCGGGGGCAATGCCGGATGCCGGCCAAAAGGCGCATTGTCACACAGGTCTGCCTGAATGTTGCCCGTTCTTCTGCTGACCGTGGTGATCGACCTGATCGGTTTCGGCCTGATCCTGCCGCTGCTGCCGTTTTATGCGACCAGCTTCGGCGCCTCGCCCTTCACGATTGCCATGCTGGCCGCGGTGTTTTCCATCGCCCAGTTCCTGTCGGCAACACCCCTTGGCGGCCTGTCGGACCGGATCGGCCGGCGGCCGGTTTTCCTCGGCTGCATGATGCTCTCCGTGATCGGCTATACTTGGCTGGCCAACGCCGACAGCCTGCTGGCGATTTTCCTGGCGCGCACCATCGCGGGTATCGGCAGCGGCAAGATCGGTGTAGCGCGCGCCATCATCGCCGACAGCACTCCGCCCGAACAGCGGGCCCGCGGCATGGGCCTGATCGGCGGGGCCTTCGGCATCGGCATGATCCTGGGGCCACTGATCGGCGGCCTGCTGGTCGGCCCCGATCCGCAGCAGCCGAACTACACCCTGCCGGCGCTGGCCGCTGCAGGCACTTCGGGCCTTGCCCTGTTGCTTGCCGTCTTCGTGATCCGCGAGACGCGCCCCGATGCCCCGCATACCCTGGCCGGACTGCAGCTGTGGCGGAATCCCTTCGCGGCCCTGCCGCAACTGGGCCGCACCGTGCTGGCGCTGATCGCGATCAACTGCGTCATCAACTTCGTATTTTCCCAGATCGAAGTGCTGTTTCCGCTGTTCTCGGCAGCACGGCTCGACTGGCATGCCTATGAGGTAGGGCTTGCCTTCACCTTCATCGGCAGCATCGTGGTGACCATGCAGGGCGTCCTGATCGGGCCACTGACCCGGCTGTTCGGCGAGCGCCGGCTGCTGACTCTCGGCATGATCAATCTCGCCATCGGCACCGCGATGGCGCATCTGATCGTCTCCACGCCGATGATGGGCCTCTCGATCCTGCTCACCGCGACGGGGGTGGCGATGATCGGCCCGACGATCAGCAGCCTGGTCTCGCGCAGCGCCCCGGCGACGCAGCAGGGCATCGCGCTGGGCACCATGGAATCGCTGGCTGCGCTTGGCCGCACCTTCGGGCCGCTCTGGGGCGGCTGGCTGTTCGGTTCCGCCGGCATCAACACGCCCTACTGGATCGGCGGCGCGGTCCTCGCCATCACATTGATGCTTGGCTGGCGCGCGATCCATCCGAAAGGCGCCCCGTGACAAAAACCTACCGCGCCATGCTCTGCCGCCGGCTGGGGCCGCCCGAGGTGCTGGAACAGGCGCAGTTGGCGCGCCGCGGGTTGCAATCCGGCGAGGTGCGCGTGGCCATCCGGGCGGCGGGGATCAACTTCCCCGACCTGCTGCAGATCGCCGGCGAATACCAGCACAAGCCGGCGATGCCGTTCGTGCCTGGCTTCGAGGCCGCCGGCGAAATTGTCGAAATCGCGCCGGACGTGGAAGGATGCAAAGCCGGCGATGCGGTCATCCTGCGCCTGCGCGGCGGCGGCTATGCCGAGGAAGCGGTGGCAAAAGCGGCCACGCTGCTACCCAAGCCCGATGACTGGAGTTTCGAGGAAGCCGCCGCCTTCCCGGTTGCCGCCATCACGGCCTGGACGGCGCTGGTCCGGCGCGGCCGGCTGCGGGCCGGCGAAACCCTGCTGGTGCTGGGCGCGGGCGGCGGCACCGGGCTGGCGGCTGTCACGCTCGGAACCCGGTTGGGCGCGCGCGTGGTCGCCGTCGCCTCATCGGAAGACAAACGCGGCGCGGCGCGCGAGGCCGGCGCCATGCTGTGCCTCGATCCGGCCCAGCCGGACTGGTGGCGGGATGTGCGGGCCGATGTCGTATTCGATCCGGTCGGCGGCGCGCTGTTCGACCAGGCCTTTCGCGCCCTGGCTCCGGCCGGGCGCTGGCTGGTGATCGGGTTTGCCGGCGGCGCCAGCCCGGCACCGGCCGCCAACCGCCTGCTGCTGCGCGAGGCCGAACTGATCGGCGTGCGGGCCGGCGAGCAGGGCCGCCGCGATCCGGCCGCCGGAGCAGAGCAGGAAAAGGCGCTGCGGGAGTGGTTAGTCAGCAGCGAGGGGCGGCCGAGGCTCGGCGCTGTCTACCAGCTTGATCAGGCTGGGGCCGCGCTCCGCCGCATGGCCGACCGGATGGCCACCGGAAAAATCGTGCTGCGCGTCGGCTAACAATCCGCCCAGCGGACCGGGCCGGCAGCGTTCCGCCGGCAGCGTCACGGTCACCGTGGTGCCCTCGCCCAGGCGGCTCTCCAGATGCAGCTCGCCGCCATGCAGCGCGATCAGGTTGCGCGACAGCGACAGGCCAAGGCCGGTGCCCTCATGGCTGCGCGACAGGGCATTGGCCACCTGGCTGAAGGGTTGCTGCACGCGTTCGATGTCTTCTTCCGCGATGCCGATGCCGGTATCGGCCACCGCGACCTCCAGCCGCCCATCGGGCAGGATTTCGCAGCGCACGTCCACGCTGCCGCCCTGCGGCGTGAACTTCACGGCATTGCTCAGCAGGTTGATCCAGACCTGGCGCAGGCGGCGCGTATCGCCCCATACGGCCGGCGCCGGACCGGGCAGGGTCTTGCGCAGGGCGATCTGGCCGCTCAGCGCGCGCTCGCGCACCAGCAGCAGGGCCGCCTCCAGGCTTTCATTCATGTCGAGCCATTCCTCGTCCAGCGCCATCTTGCCGGACTCGACCTTCGCCATGTCCAGGATATCGCCGATCAGCGCCAGCAGGTGCTCGCCGCTCTGCACGATGTCGCGGCAGTATTCGCGATACTTGGCATTGCCCAGCGGCCCCATCATTTCGTCCAGCAACACCTGGCTGAAGCCCAGGATGGCATTCAGCGGCGTGCGCAATTCGTGGCTCATATTGGCCAGGAAGTCCGATTTCGCCCGGTTGGCTTCCTCGGCCTGCTCCTTGGCCTGCAGAAGCTGCAGTTCGGCGCGGCGCTGCGTGCTGACATCGCGGAACATGCCCTCGATCATCACCACGCTGCCCTGCTCGTCGGCCACGCGGCGCAGCGTCTTGGCGACCCAGATCGTGCTGCCGTCGCGACGGCGCATCTCGGACCGGAAGTCCCGCACCAGGCCGTAGCGCTCGAGGTGACGCATCATCTCGCGGCGGCGCTCGGGATTCACATAGAGCTGCTCGCCGGCGCGCGTCACGGTGGCCAGCATTTCTTCCGGCGAATGGAAACCGAAAATCGCCGCGCCGGCGCGGTTGACCGCCAGCACGCGGCCTTCCGGCGTCACCTGGATGATGCCCTCGTGCACATTGTCGAAAATCTGGCGGTATTTGGCTTCGGCCTGCCGCAGGCGAATCTGGGCACGCTTGCGCAGCGTGATGTCGGTGAAGACCGAGACATAGCCGCCAGTGGCCAGGCGCCGCCAGTCGAAATTCAGCCAGGTGCCATCGGTGAGGCGGACTTCCTGCTTGCGGTCGGCCTTGGTGGAGGCGTCGATATAGGCATTGATCCAGGCCGTCGCCTCCTCGGCGCGGATGGTGAGCACACCGCGCGAGACCAGAAGCCCGAGGAAATCCCGGGCCGGCAGGCCGCGCCAGAGCGCGCCATCGGGCAGGCCGAACAGTTCGGCCAGACGGCGGTTGAAATGGATCAGGTTCGGGCCGGCATCCCAGACCGCCAGCCCCTCGCCCATCGTGTCGAGCGCGGCATAGAGCAGGGAGTCTTCGCTCGGCGGCTCCGGAGCCGGCGGAGACTCGTCCGCCGCCTCGCGATGGCGCGCGAGTGACGACAGAAACCGGTCTTCGCCGAACGGCGGTTCGCTCACCTCACCCCCCTTGCCCGGATCGACCCGCGGATACAGCGCCGTCGAGCCTCCGGACAGTTGATCAAAACGAGGACCGGGACGGCCTGCAACCGCCCCCCACGCCGATCACCCGACAATTTAAGCTGATTCTTATCGTTTTACGCGTTTTCCGGGCGCAAATTTGTCACACAGGCCGCCGCCCGCCGCAACACAAAATCGGCCTTTCCATTATAGACAATGGATTTAGGCAAATACGGGTTGGCCGAAAGGGACAACCGATGCTCACAGGGGTAGCAATGGCCGTAAAAAAGCCGGCCGCTTGCGCGGCCGGCTTTTTGCTCCCACCGGAACCGTCGGGTTGGCTACGTCAGATGCAGTAGCTCTTCAGCGGCGGAAAGCCGTTGAAGCCGACCGACGA
>JBKBJT010000081.1:0-8337 GCA_046294345.1 Ferrovibrio sp. | reverse complement strand
ATTCCTGGCAGATCATCAATGACGAGATCATCTACCTGCCGCTGCATCACCAGGTGCTGAACTGGGCGATGAGCGACAAGCTCGACATGCCGATCATCGCGGACAACGTGCCGCGCTTCCACTTCGCCAAGATGAAGTAATCGGACCTGCCGCCCCCGGTTCCGCCGGGGGCGGCAGCCTCTTTTTGTAAGTAAAGCCCCATGCTCGGTTATATCGTCGGACGCCTGGCCCAGGCGGTGGCAGTCATGCTTGCCGTGGCGCTGGTCGCGTTCCTGCTGTTCAATTACATCGGCGACCCGATCAACAACATGGTCGGCCAGGAAGCCACCACGATCGATCGCCAGGAGCTGCGCGAGCAGCTCGGCCTCAACGATCCTGCCCCCGTGCAGTTCGGCCGTTTCCTGCTCAACGCGGCCGAGGGCAATTTCGGCCTGTCCTATCGCCTCAAGCGGCCGGTCGCGACCCTGATCCAGGAACGCCTGCCGGCGACGCTGGAGCTGGTCTTCCTTTCCGCCCTGCTGGCGCTGGCCGTCGGCCTGCCTCTGGGCGTCTACACCGCCCTGCGGCGCGACAGCTGGGTCAGCCAGTTCATTCTCACCTCAAGCCTGGTCGGCGTGTCGCTGCCCACCTTCGTGATCGGCATCGGCCTGATCTATCTGCTGTCGGTGCAGTTCGACCTGCTGCCCAGCTTCGGGCGCGGCGAGGTGGTCCGGCTCGGCTGGTGGAGCACCGGCCTGCTCACCAAATCCGGCTGGGCCGCCATCGTCATGCCGGCGATCACGCTCAGCCTGTACCAGCTCACCCTGGTGCTGCGCCTGGTGCGCACCGAGATGCTGGAAGTGCTGCGCACCGACTATATCAAGTTCGCCCGCGCCCGCGGCCTGACCGACCGCATCGTGCATTTCCGCCATGCGCTGAAGAACACCATGATGCCGGTGATCACCATCGTCGGCCTGCAGATCGGCTCGCTGATCGCCTTTTCCATCGTCACCGAGACGGTGTTCCAGTGGCCCGGCATGGGCCTGCTGTTCATTCAGGCGGTGGGCTTCGCCGACATTCCGGTGATGGCCGCCTATCTGGTGATGGTGGGCGCCATGTTCGTGGTGCTGAACCTGGCCGTGGACCTGATCTATTTCCTGATCGATCCGCGCCTGCGCATCGACCGCGCCAAGGCGGCGGGGAGGGCGACATGAGCGGCGCCGTCACAGACAGCACCATGGCAACCCTACGCCGCTGGTACGGCAGCGACCTGGCCTACAGCTTCCGCCGTTCGCCAGCCGTGGTGGTCTCCGCCGTGGTGGCACTGACGATCATTCTGGCTGCCGTCTTCGCGCCGCTGGTTTCACCGTTCAATCCGTTCGATCCCGGCGCCGTGAAGCTTATGGATGCTTTCACCCCGCCGGCCTGGACCGGGCAGGGCATGGGAGCCTACCTGCTCGGCACCGACGACCAGGGCCGCGACCTGTTCTCCACCATCCTCTATGGCAGCCGCATCTCGCTGCTGGTGGGCTTCGCCGCGATTTCCTTCGCGGCGGTGTTCGGCACCCTGCTGGGCGTGCTGTGCGGCTATCGCGGCGGCTGGCTCGACATCGTGGTGATGCGCACCGCGGATGTGCAGCTCACCATCCCCAGCATCCTGATCGCCCTGATGATCGACGGCGTCGCCCGCACGGCGCTGCCGCGCGAGCTGCATAACGAGATCGCCATCTTCGTGCTGATCTTTGCCATCGGCGTGGCCGACTGGCCGCAATTCGCCCGCGTCGCCCGCTCGGCCGCCCTGGTCGAGCGCAACAAGGACTACGTCGCCGCCGCGCGGGTGATCGGCCAGCCCTCCTGGGTGATCGTGCTGCGCCATGTGCTGCCCAACACGCTGGGGCCGGTGCTGGTGCTGGCCACCGTGGGCCTGGCGCTGGCGGTGCTGTCGGAGGCGACGCTGAGTTTCCTCGGCGTCGGTGTGCCGCCGACCCAGCCCTCGCTGGGCACGCTGATTCGCGTCGGCCAGAGTTTCCTGTTCAGCGGTGAATGGTGGATCACCTTCTTCCCGGCGTTGACCCTGGTGCTGCTGGTGCTGGCGGTGAACGTGCTGGGCGACTGGCTGCGCGACGCGCTGAATCCCAAGCTGCGCTAGGCTAGTTTTTCATGGCCTTGCGGGCGGCGTCTTCCCACTGGCGCTGCTTGGTGGAATCCGGCGGCAGGCCAGGGCGGCCCTCGGCATGGAGCCGGGCCAGTTCCTGCATGGCGGCGACATAGCCGCTTTGTGCCGCGCGCTCCAGCCAGCGCAGTTCCTCGCGCATGTCGGCCGGCACGCCGTCGCCATTGCCGTAGCGCACGCCGAGCGCATAGGCCTCGGCCGCATCGCCCAGTTCGGCGGCACGGCGGCCGGCCCGCACGGCCTGCGGCTTGTCCTTCATGTAGCGGTAGCAGTCGGCCAGCAGCGACCAGGCCTTCACATGGCTGGGCTCGTCCGTTACCAGCAGTTCCAGTTCGGCGGCGGCCGGCGCGTATTCGTTGATCAGCGCGGCATAGCCGGCATAGCGATAGCGGTATTCGGCCTTGCCGTTCGACAGCGCGATGGCCTGCCGGAATGCTTTCAGGCCCTCGCCGTAAAAACCGCTGGCGAAATACGCCTCGCCCAGCAGGGAATGCAGGACCGGATCGCGCGGCTGTCTGGCGATGGCGGCCTCGCAGGCTTTGGTCAGGCCGCGCTGGGCTTCCTCGCGGCAGGATGCCGCCAGGTCCTGCGCCGCAGCGGGCAGGGCGAGGCACAGCAACCCCAGTGCAGCACACGCGAAACGGATCACAGGCAGGCCCGGATATCGGCGGCCAGCTTGGCGATACCTTCGTGGTCGCCCGGCGTCAGGTTCCAGTTCAGGCTGCCATTGTCGCCGAAGCGGCGCGGCAGCACATGCACATGGTAATGCAGCACCGACTGCGCCGCGCCCTGGCCGTTGGCCTGCACGATGTTGATGCCATCAGGTTTCACGGCCTCGTTGACGGCGGCGGCGATCTTCTTCGCCGTGCGCGCCACGGCGGCCACGCTCTCGTCGCTGGCCTCGTGCAGGTTGGCGAAATGGCCCTTGCTCAGCACCAGGGCATGGCCGGGCATGAAGGGGTTGATGTCCATGATCGCGAAGGTGAGCTCGTCTTCATAGAGTTTGAAGCTGGGCGCGTCGCCCTTCACGATCTTGCAGAAGATGCAGCCGGCATCATGCGGCATGGCAGCCATCCGAGTCCTCCCATTATTTTCGCCGATCTTAGCCGGCCGGGCCCGGGCAGGCTATTCCGTTTCGGGCTCGGCCTGCACCTGACGAAAAGGTGAATGCTGGTCCAGCGCCTCGATCATGCCAGCCATATAGGCGCGTTCCTCCTCCAGATAGCGGGCGACGGCCTGCTGGAAACCCGGATCGGCCATCCAGTGGGCGGAATGGATCGGCACCGGCAGGTAGCCGCGCGCCAGCTTGTGCTCGCCCTGGGCGCCAGCCTCCACGCGGGCCAGACCGTGGCGGATGGCATAGTCGATGGCCTGGTAGTAGCAGCATTCGAAATGCAGCCCCGGATGGTATTCGCTGCAGCCCCAGTTACGGCCATAGAGGGCATCAGAACCCAGCATGTTCCAGGCCCCGGCGATCCAGCGGCCCGCGCGGCGCGCCATCACCAGAACGATGCGTTCGGCCATGCTGTCATGCAGGCGGGTGAAGAAGTCGCGGTTCAGATACGGCCGGCCCCATTTGCGGCTGCCGGTATCCATGTAGAAGTCGAAAAAGGCATCCCAGTGCTCGGGGCTCAGGTCGTCGCCCTGCAGCGTGACGATCTCGATGCCGGCTGACACCGCTTCGCGGCGTTCCTTGCGGATCGCCTTGCGCTTGCGCGAGTTGAGCTGGGCGAGGAAGGCCTCGAAATCGGCATAGCCGTCGTTGCGCCAGTGGAACTGCTCGCCCAGACGCAGCAGCAGGTCAGGCTGCCCGCCGGCCCAGTCCGCCTGCTCCCCGGGCAGGAAATTCACATGCAGCGACGACAGGCCATGCTGGCGTGCGATGCCCTGCGCGCCCTGCAGCAGGGCCGTGGCGATGGCGTCGAAATCCTGCCCCGGCGCCACCAGGAAACGTGGCCCGGTCACGGGTGTGAAGGGCACGGCCGACAGCAGCTTGGGGTAATACTGCCCGCCGGCGCGGGCATAGGCTTCGGCCCAGCCATGGTCGAAAATGTATTCGCCCTGGCTGTGGCCCTTCACGTAAAGCGGCAGGATGCCGGCAACCGCGCCGTCGATCTCGGCCACCAGATGCACCGGCTGCCAGCCGGTGCGCGGCGTCACGCAGCCCGATTGTTCCAGCGCATTCAGGAAGGCATGACTGACAAAAGGATTGTCCTGGCCGGCGCAGCGATCCCAGTCAGGCGCGGCCAGGTCGGCGACGCGCTTCAGGCTGCGCAGTTCGATCCGTTTGCTGGAACCCGCGCTGCGTGTCATGCCGCCGTAGACAGGTCCTCGAAGATCACATTGTCGGCATGGGCCGCCGCGCGGGCGCGTTCGGTCGGCGTGCGCACGGTCCAGCTCAAAATCGGCAGACCGCGCCGCCGCGCCGCCGCCGTGATCTCGGACGGCAGGTCGCGCACGTCATAGGCCAGGAAATCCGGCTCGCCGTAGCCGTTCATCAGGGCGCGCTTGAGCTGCCACCGGGTGAACCAGCCCAGGCCCTTGGTCATGTCGGCCAGGTTGGTGGCGATCTGGCCGCGCACGATCTGCGGCGCATGCTTCTGGAACCATTTCACGGTGCGCGGATTGAACGACTGCACCACGAAGGGGCCGGGATAATGCTGCAGCATGCGGGCCACGCTTTCCTCCAGCTGGCCCGGCAGTTCGCCCTTGTCCTTCTTCAGCTCCACCACCAGCGGCACCTGGCCCTTCACCTGGTCCAGTAGGTCGCGGAAACTCGGCACGGTTTCCTGCGTGCCCAGCAGTGTCAGCGGCTTCAGTTCGGCCAGCGGCATGCGCTTCACGATGCCCTCGCGGCCGCATAGCCGGGTCAGGTCCGGATCGTGGAACACCGCCACCTGGCCGTCGCCGGTGATGCGCACATCGGTCTCGATGGCAAAGCCGGCTTCGACGGCCTTCTGGAAAGCCAGCCGCGAATTCTCCGGCACGCCCTTGGCGATGTCATGCAGGCCGCGATGGGCCACCGGAGTCTTGGTCAGCCATTTCGGCAGGTCGCGTTTGCTCATGGTCTTCAATCTCAATGCAGCATGAATATGGCATCGGCCTCGAAGGCAATGTCGAAGGGCAGGGCCGGCGCGGTGGTGGCGCTGCGGCTCGGCAGGGCATCCGTGCCGAACAGCTCGGCGAACAGGTCGGTCACGCCATCGGCCACGCGATGGGCTTCGGTGAAATCTGCGCCCGCATTGGTCAGGCTCAGCACCTTCACGCAGCGCGCGATGCGGTCCAGGTCTCCGTCGCAGGCCACGTTCATATGCGCCAGCAGGTTCAGGCCGGTGAGGCGGGCGGCGGCATAGCCGTCCTCGATGCTCAAGGCTTGGCCCACCTTGCCGCGATAGCGGATATCGCTGCCCCAGGTGGGCCCCACGCCGGCCACATGCACCAGTTTGTCGGTCGTGACGAAACCCACATAGGTAGCCACCGGCGGCGGGGCCGGCGGCAGTTCCAGCCCCATGGCCTTCAGCTTCGCCGCGACGGAACCTGACATCGCGCTCAGGCGATCTCGAAGATGGCGTCCACTTCCACCGACACGCCGCGCGGCAGCGACACGGCGCCCACGGCGAAGCGCGCATGTTTGCCGGCATCGCCGAACACCTCGACCATCAGGTCGGAGGCGCCGTTCACCACCTGCGGATGGTCGATGAAATCGGGTGTGCAGTTCACGAAGCCGCCCAGCTTGGCCACGCGCTTCACGCGGTCCAGGCTGCCGCCCAAAGCCGCACGGGCCTGCGCGATGATGTTGAGGCCGCAGAGCCGCGCGGCCTGCTTGCCGGTCTCCACATCCATGTCGGCGCCCAGCTTGCCCAGATAGCGCACTTCGCCGTTGAAGATGGTGATCTGGCCGGCCACGAACAGCAGGTTGCCGGCGATCACGGTCGGCACGTAATTGGCGGCCGGGGCGGCGGGGTTGGGCAGTTCGATCTTGAGGGCGGCGAGGCGGGCGTCGTGGCTCATGGTAGGCCTTTCCGGTCATCTGGGGGATGACCGGTTCTAGCCCGGAAGCCGCCGCCATGGCAACGCGCCGGCGGGGTATGGGGTTATGCTGTTCGCGGGGTTATGGCCGGCGCCGCGCCTGCTTGCGGGCATACATGGCCCGGTCGCTGTCGCGCAGCAGGGTCTTGAGGTCGGTATCGCCATCGTAAGCGGCGAAGCCATAGCTCAGGCCGGTCGGGATCAGGGCATCGCCATGGCGCAGGGGCTGGCGTTCGATCTGTGCGGTCAGGTCGGCCAGGCGGGTCTCGGCCTGGGCCAGGCTGGCGCCCGGCATGGCCAGCACGAATTCGTCGCCATGCAGGCGGGCGAGGCAGTCGGTGGCGCGCGCGGCGGGCCGCAGGCGCAGGGCGATCTGCCGCAGCACGGCGTCGCCGGCGGCATGGCCGTGGCGGTCGTTGATCGCCTTGAAGCGGTCGAGGTCGAGGAAGGCGAGGCAGCCGCCGCGCTGCTCGCGCCGGGCGCGGGCCAGCTCGGCCGTCATGAAGGCCTCGAAGGCGCGGCGGTTGGGCAGGCCGGTCAGTTCGTCGGTGGACGACATCGCCTGCAATTCGTCGATGCGCGCCTGTTGCTCCACCAGCCGCTGCTCGCTTTCGGCCGCCGCCGTCAGGATCTGCTCCACCAGCTCGCGCTTGCGCGGATCGGGGTCGCGCCGCAACGCCAGCCGCAGGCGCAGCACCAGACTGGCGAAACCGGGCGCATGGTGGGACGCAGCCTGGGCGTCACCCGCATCGGCGGGCCAGGAAGAAATCGGGAAATCGTTTGCGGGCATCATGGTGTTTGTCCTCAGATCAGGACAAAGCAAGCCGTATGCCAGCGGAAAATGGCGGAAAACCAGCATTCGTGGCGCGGGTCGGCCGGCAGGATTTGCCGGGGCAGTCCAAAGTTATGTCTGGACTTTCTGTCGTAAGTTCCTATAATGTTCTTTTTATGAAATGCCATTGTCACGGTGAGTAAGGCTCGTATCCAGCTGGATTGCCCATCATGGCATGCGATAAGCGGCGATAACGTCCGCTAGGCCGTCATGATGCGCCATGGGGCCCGATCCGCGCCGGTAGACCAAACGAAGCGTAACGAAGCAAAACGAACACGAACGAAGTCAAACGAAGCGTGACGAACCGAAACGAACCTGAATGGACCCAGATGGACCGGAACGGACCCGAATGGGCCTGAATGGACCGAAACCGTCACGAATGGTCGCAAATGGTCCCGGATGGTGCCGTAACCGACCCGTGCATTGGGCAGGCGTTTCTTTCTTGCAGTGCGAAGGGTATTCTTGAGTCGCATCATATTTTCACTTCCGGGCCACACCCGGCCCAATTCGAAGGCCCCCATGTCGGCTGTTGCCAGATTGCGCGTTTTCATCCTGCTGCTCGCCCTGGCCACATTGCCGGTCGGCACCGCACCTGTGGTTGTTGCCCGTGCGGCCGATGCCAGCCAGCTCGACGAGATCGCCCGTGGTCTGGTGAGTCACAAGGCGCTCTATGGCCTGTCCATCGCCAAGCTCGATGCCCGCAACTATCGTAACGGCATCGCGGGGGGGCTGAGCCTGGAATTCCTCAATGCCTGCGACGGCTATGTGCTGAACCAGCGCTTCCTGATCGAGACCAACACCGAGGACGGCACGCTGATCAACGACATGGTGCTGAATTCCTGGGAATCGCTCGATGGCCAGCGCTTCCGCTTCAAGATGAAGGACGAGGTGAATGGCGACCTCGAGCAGGAACTGGCCGGCGAGGGCACACTGAAAGGCCGCGGCGAATCCGGCCTGGTGCGCTTCACCCAGCCCGAGGATACCGATCTGGCCCTGCCGGCCGGCACGGCCTTCCCCACCGAACACACCATGCGCCTGATCCAGATGGCGCGCACCGGCGGCAACTGGCTGCATGCCGCGGTCTTCGATGGCGCCTCGGCCGAGGGCTACAGCGAGGTGGGCGGTTTCATCGGCGGCGAACTGCCGGTGGAAAAGGGCGACACGCCGCTGCTGGCGCCGCTGAAGGGCCAGCGTTCCTGGCGCGTGCGGCTGGCCTATTTCACCTCCGACAAGACGCAGGACACGCCCGATTACGAAATCGCCTACCGCCTGTTCGAGAATGGCGTGGTCGACGACATCGTGTTCGATTACGGCGACTACGCGA
>JBKBJT010000080.1:0-8506 GCA_046294345.1 Ferrovibrio sp. | reverse complement strand
GGCAAGGGCGTTCAGTCCGGTAACAACGTCAGCCACGCCAACAACAAGACCCGGCGTCGCTTCCTGCCGAACCTGCATGTGGTTTCGCTGATCAGCGAGGCGCTGGGCCGCGACGTGACCCTGCGCGTCTCCAGCCACGGCCTGCGCTCGGTGGAGCATAACGGCGGCATCGACAACTGGCTGCTGAAGACCCGCGACGACCGCCTGTCGGACGACGCCAAGGTGCTGAAGCGCAAGATCAAGAAGGCCCTGGCCGCCAAGGCTGCCTAAGACTTTTTCATCCCTCGGGATCGCAAACGCCGCCGGCAGAGATGCCGGCGGCGTTTTCGTTTTATGACTGCAGCCGGAACACCATCAGCAGCGTGCGCTGCAGGCTGTTGCGGTTGTCGTCCGACATCACATAGAGCCACAGGCTGCCGTCATCGGCGCGGCGTATATCCAGCGCTTCCATGTTGTCGACGGAAAACGGCCGCGCCCATTCCGCCAGCGTTTCCGGCTGCAGCACCGCACCCGGCCGGATGGAGACCATGGCCACGCGGCTGATGCGCGCTTTCGGACCGGTTAGCGGCGTGAAGAACCGTTCCAGCACGAGAACGTCGCCATCGGGCAGGGCGACGGCATCGGTCGGTCTGAAGCCGTCGCGGGCCGGCCAGGACAGGTCCGACCATGCCTCGCCCTGCATCCCGCCCTGGCGCAGCCATACGGATGTATGGCCGGCCCCGGATTCCTTGTCCTCGCTCAGCACCAGCAGGTCGCCGTTGGGCCAGACGGCTACGGCTTCGGCCCCGCCATTATCGGGCTGCGCATCAAAGCCCGGCGGCACGGGCAGGGTGAATTGGGCCGGACCACCGGGTTCGGCATAGGTCCAGAGCCGATGAGCGCGCTCGAAACCCACCAGCCACGACCCGTCGGGCAGGCGGCGCAGGGCCTCGGCATCGCTCAGCGATTTGCGGGCGACCGGCTGGCCTCGGGCATCGGCCAGCGGCAGATGCCGGGCTCCCGCCACGCCGATGGGAAGACCGGCGGCATCGCGAGTGAAATCCAGCCGCAGCCAATGGCCCAGATCGGAAACTGCCCAGAGCCCGCCGCCATCGGAATCCACGGCAATCCCGGAATATCCGCCAAAAACATCGCCTTCCGCCGCCAGGATCAGACCGCCCAGATAGCGCAGCCGGCCCAGTTCCACCTGCTCGGGCTGACCGGGGAGCAGTTCCAGCGCAACGCTGTGCACGACAAGCGGCTCGGCCCGCGCCCCTGCCCGCACCCCCGGCCCGGCCAGCAGCTGGCCGATAGCCAGCAGCAGAAGCAGTGCTAGACTTATCAATTGTTTAGATTTGGCTTTCATGATGGCCCGCATGTTTTTCCGCAGCCTCGCACGTCACTGATATCCCAGGATGGCACCCTCCGCCCAGCCCCCGAAGATCGCACCGATCGGCCGCGCCGCGATGAGGCTGCCGCGCCTGTTCGTGGCGGCCATGCTGCTGCTGCTGGGCGGCGTGCTCGGGTTGCAGCTCTATCGCCAGTATCAGGACGAGATCGCCAACGGCCAGGCCACGGCACGTTCTCTGGCGATCATGATGGAGGAACATGCCAGCCGCAGCTTCGCCGCCGTCGATATCTTCCTGCTGAACCACACCGAAACGCTCAGCGGCATGGCCGGCACCCTGCCGGCGCAAACCCTCTCGGCCTTGCGCGAGCGCATGAATGCCCGCCTGTCGGAACTGCCGCAGGTACGCGCCTTTCTGGTGCTCGATGAAAACGGCAATTCGATCCTGGACAGCGCGAGCCTGCAGCCGCGTCCGTTCAATGCCGCCGACCGGGAATATTTCCGGATACATCGCGAACGCCCCCATGCGGGGCTTTACATCGGCGAGCCGATGCAAAACCGGCTCACCGCATTATGGACGCTCAACGTCAGCCGCCGTTTCAACAACCCCGATGGCAGCTTTGGCGGAATCATCGTGGTGGCGGTGGACCCCGAATATTTCATGAGTTTTTACCGCGAAGCCGCGATCACACCGGACAATTCGCTCACCCTGCATCACGCCAACGGTTTTCGCATCGCCCGCATCCCCGAAACCGGCCCCGGCATCGGCAGCTCGACGCAGGGCATTCCCCTGTTCAGCGGCCAATACGACAATGTGGATGCCGGCCTCTACCTGACCGCCGGACTGCCCGACGGCGTGAAGCGCTACCTCGCTTTCCGCCGCGTGCCCGGTTTTCCGCTGATCGTCGCCGCCGGCGTCTCGCTCGACACAATCCTCGCCTCCTGGCGCGAAAACCTCGCCTTCAGCATCGCCGCGATCCTGCTGGCCAGCATGGCCGGCATCGGCTTTGTGCTGATCCTGCGCAGCCAGAGCGAACGCGCATCCTGGGCCGAGCAACGACTGCGTGACGCGGTGGAATCGATGCCGGACAGTTTCGTGCTGTTCGACAGCAACGACAACCTGGCCCTGTTCAACCACAACACCCTGGATCTATTGCCCGGGTTCCATGCCTTCATCGGCCGCGAGGATGTCAGCTATCGCGAGGTTCTGGAAGCCACGGCTGCCGATTTCGGCTCCGCCTCGACACCGGAAGCCCGCCAGCGCCACCTGGCCTTCCGCACCCAGCGCCTGACCCGGGAAAAGCGCGGCTACATGTATGAATGGCGCATGGCAGATGGCCGATGGCTGCGCTTCTCGATCAGTCCGACCAGCGAAGGCGGCTCGGTGGGCATCACCAGCGACGTCACCGCACTGAAGATCGCCGAGCAGCGCCTGCGCGACGCCATCGAGGCGCTGGGCAGCGGCTTCGTGCTTTACGGCAGCGACGGCCGCCTGATGGTTGCCAACCACCGTTTCTATGAACTAACGAGCCACGACCCTGAGCAAATCCGCGCCGGCACCCATGTGGAGGAGATGCTGGAGATCATTACCCAGCGCCGCGTTGCCCGCTGGCCGGATTTTGATGCCGTCGCCTTCAAGGAGCAGCAGCGCCGCGATTTCTGGCACCCCACCGGCAAGCCGGTGGATGCGGAGGTGCGTCCCAATTACTGGCTGCGCACACAGCGCCACCGCACCATCGACGGCGGCATCATCTCGGTGATCGATGACATCACCGACCTGAAACTGGCCGAACAGCATCTGCGCGATGCCATCGAAAGCCTCTCGGACGGCTTCGTGCTGTATGCTCCCGACGGCCGCCTGCGGCTGGCCAATCACAATTTCTACAAACTGACCGGCCACAACTCCGAGATCATCAAGCCAGGCGTCACCTATGAGGATGTCTTCCGCGAAGTCCTCAGGATGCGCCGCGCCCACTGGCCCGATTCCGATCATGGCGGCTATGCGGCGGCGCTGCATCGCGACTACCGTAACCCGTCGGGCAAGCCGATCGACGGCGAAGCCCTGCCGGGCCAGTGGCTGCGCAGCGTGCGCCACCGTACCGCCGACGGCAGCACGATATCGGTGGTCAGCGACATCACCGACCTGAAACTGGCCGAGCAGCGCCTGCGCGATGCCATCGCAGCCCTGACCGAGGGCTTCATCCTGTATGACCGCGACGGCTACATGGTGATCGCCAACCAGCGCTATTACGAGATGACGGGCCATGACCCCGCCCAGATCAGGCCCGGCATCCACTTCAAGGACATCATGCGCATCACGGCCGAGCGGCAGGGATATACGCCCGGTTTCGATGTCGATGCCTACGTGGAGACGATCAGCGCGGAATTCTTGAATCCGACCGGGCAGCCTGTGGACAGTGAGCCCTTCCCCGGCGTCTGGCTGCGCATGCAGCGCTGCCGTACCCTGGATGGCGGTGTGATCACCGTCTTCAACGATATCAGCGACCTGAAACTGGCCGAGCGCCGCCTGCGCGACGCCATCGAATCCCTGGCCGAAGGCTTCGTACTCTACAGCCGCGACGGCCATATTATCACTGTGAACCAGCGATATTACGAGCTGACCGGCCACGACCCGGCCATGATCGGCCCGGGCACCCACAACGACGACATCCTGGCCGGCATCCTGGCCCTGGGCCGCGAGCAGCGCCGCGAGGCCGAGGCCGAGGCTTATGTCGCTGCCCTGCGGCACGATTTCGAGCAGCCCAGCGGGCAACCCTTCGACATCGAGGCCCGCCCCGGCTACTGGCTGCGCACCGTGCGCCACCGCACGCCGGAAGGCACCATCATCAGCATCGTCTCCAACATTTCCGATCTCAAGAATGCCGAGCAGCGCCTGCGCGATGCCATCGAGTCCCTGGCTGAAGGCTTTGCCCTGTATGACCGCGACGGTCGTCTGGCCATGGCCAACCGCCGGTTCTACGACCTGACCGGTCACGATCCGCAGAAAGTGGCGGTCGGAATCCATTACGACCAGATGATGGACCTGGTGGCCGCCCAACAGGACCGCATGGCCGAAGGCGAAGATGTTATGGATTATGTCGCCCGGCTGCGGGCGGATTTCTATAACCCTTCGGGCCAACCGATCGACGTGCAGCTTCGGCAGGGCCGCTGGCTGCGCAACCAGCGCCGCCGCACCGCCGAAGGTGGCGTGATCGCCATCATCGACGACATCACCGACCTGAAGCTGGCCGAGCAGCGTCTGCGCGATGCCATCGAGGCGATCAGCGAAGCCTTCGTCTATTACGATGCCGAAGATCGCGTGGTGCTGTTCAACCGGCGATTCATCGAGTATTTCCCGGGCCTGAAGGATATCGTGAAGGTCGGCATCCGCTTCGAGGACATGATACGCCAAGGCTTGGCAGATGGCGTCTTCCCCATCGGCGCGAAAGATCCCGAGGCGTGGATCGCCGAGCGGCTGGAGCAGCACCGTGATCCGGCCGGCATCGCCATCGAACGGCAGACACCCGATGGGCGCTGGCTGCTGGTGCACGAACAGCGTACCGTCGATGGCGGCCTGGTCGGCATTGGCACCGACATCACCGCGATCAAACAGGCCGAACGCCAGATGTTCGACGCCATCGAGAGCATCTCGGATGGCTTCATCCTTTACGACAAGGATGAACGCCTGGTGCTGTGCAACTCGAAGTACCGGGAATTCTACAGCGAGATCCGCGACCTGCTGGTGCCCGGCGCGAAATTCAGCGACATCCTGCGCGCCAGTATCCAGCGCCAGATGGTGGATATGGAGCCCGCCTTCATGGAGGAATGGCTGACCGAGCGCGTCGAGCTGTTCCGCAAGGGCAGCGGCAGCACCGAGACGCGGCTTGCCAATGGGCGCTGGCTGCGCAACACCGAACGGCGCACCAGCGATGGCGGCGTGGTCGGCATCCGCACCGACATCACCGCACTGAAGCAGCAACAAGAGGTTCTGCAACGCAATATCACCGACCTGGAGGCCGCCAACCGCCAGGTCGAGCAGCAATCCTTCCGTCTGCGCGAACTGGCCGACCGCTTCTCGGAGGAAAAGGAGCGCGCCGAGGAAGCCAGCCGCGCCAAGTCGGAATTCCTGGCGATGATGAGCCACGAAATCCGCACGCCGATGAACGGCGTGCTGGGCACCATCGGCCTGCTGCAGAATACCGAACTGTCGCAGCAGCAACACAAGCTGGTGGTGACCGCGCGCGAATCGGCCGAACATCTGCTGACCCTGATCAACGACATCCTGGATTTCTCGAAACTGGAAGCCGGCCGCATTGACCTGGAATCAATCGATTTCGACCTGCCCCGCGTGATCGAGAGCGCCGTATCGATGATGAACCCGCGCGCAGTGATGAAGGGATTACGCCTAAGCACCTGCGTGGCGCCGGAAGTGCCGCGCTTTGCCAAGGGTGATCCGGCGCGACTGCGCCAGGTTCTGTTCAATCTGACCGGCAACGCCATCAAATTCACCGACCAGGGCGAAGTGGAGATTATCGCCGATGCCATACGGCAGCCGGAAGGGCATTTCAACCTGACCATCAAGGTGCGTGACACCGGCATCGGCATCGCCACCGACAAGATCAAACACTTGTTCGGCCGCTTCAGTCAGGCCGACAGTTCGATTGCCCGCCGCTTCGGCGGCACCGGCCTGGGACTGGCGATCTCCAAACAGCTGATCGAACTGATGGGAGGCAAGATCGGCGTGGAAAGCACCGAGGGTGAGGGCAGCATATTCTGGTTCACCCTGCCGCTGCGCGAAGGCCAGCCGGTGGAAACCGACATCGCCGCGGCGCAGGCCGACGGCCCGGCGACGCAGAAATCCCTGCGCATCCTGGTGGCCGAGGACAACCAGGTGAACCAGATGGTGATCGGCCTGATGCTGCGGCAGCTCGGGCACCAGGTCGATCTGGTGACGAATGGCATCGAGGCCTGCGAGCAGGTGCAGAAGGCGCCTTACGACCTGGTGCTGATGGACATGCAGATGCCGGAGATGGACGGCCTGACGGCCACGCAGACGATCCGCCGGCTGCCGCAGGACTGCGCCAGCCTGCCGATCATCGCGCTGACCGCCAATGCCATGGAAGGCGACCGCGAGCGCTATATCGCCGGCGGCATGGACGATTACGTCGCCAAGCCGATTGCCCTGCCACAGCTGATCGCGGCGATCAACCGCGTGCTAGGCGGCAAGCCGGACAGCATGGCCACGACGCAGCCGGTGGCGCCGGCGCAGCAGCCGACGGGCGAAGTGCTGAGCGAGAAGGCGAAAAGCGGGCTGAGCAGCCTGCTGGCGTCGCTGAAGAAGCTGAACTGACGCCCGGCCTGGGTCTGACGATTATCAGGCGGCGCGACGGCCGCCGGCCCGACCCCGCGCGGGCTTTTGCATCGGCGGAGTCTCGTCGAACAGTTCGGCCAGCTTTTCCATCATCACGCCGCCGAGCTGCTCGGCATCGACGATGGTGACCGCCCGCTTGTAATAGCGCGTGACATCGTGGCCGATGCCGATGGCGGTGAGCTCGACCGGCGAACGCTTCTCGATCCAGTCGATCACCTCGCGCAGATGGCGGTCGAGATAATTGCCCGGATTGACCGACAGCGTCGAATCATCGACCGGCGCACCATCGGAGATCACCATCAGGATGCGGCGCTGCTCCGTGCGGGCCAGCAGGCGGTCGTGCGCCCACATCAGGGCTTCGCCGTCGATGTTTTCCTTCAGCAGGCCCTCGCGCAGCATCAGGCCGAGGTTGCGCCGGGCGCGGCGCCAGGGCGCGTCGGCGCCCTTGTAGACGATGTGCCGCAGATCGTTCAGGCGGCCGGGCTGCGCCGGCTTGTTGTCGGACAGCCACTTCTCGCGGCTCTGGCCGCCCTTCCAGGCGCGCGTGGTGAAGCCGAGAATCTCGACCTTCACCGCGCAGCGTTCCAGCGTGCGGGCCAGGATGTCGGCGCACATCGCCGCCACGGTGATCGGCCGGCCGCGCATGGAACCTGAGTTGTCGATCAGCAGAGTGACAACAGTATCGCGGAAATCGGTGTCGCTTTCCTGCTTGTAGGACAGCGGCAGGGTCGGGTTGGCCACCACGCGGGCCAGACGCGCCGCATCGAGGATGCCCTCCTCCAGATCGAAATGCCACGAGCGCGACTGCTTGGCCATCAGGCGGCGCTGCAGCCGGTTGGCCAGCTTGCCGACCACGGATTGCAGGTTGGAAAGCTGCTGGTCCAGGTGATGACGCAGGCGGCCGAGTTCCTCGGCATCGCACAGGTCGTCGGCACCTACCACTTCGTCGAACTGCTTGGTATAGGCCTTGTACACCGCCTCGCGGTTATGGCCCATCATGTCCGAACCGGGCGGACGGCGGCCCTTGCCGGCTTCCTCGCCGGAACCCGCCACCTGTTCCTCCATGCCGGCCTCGGCATCCATCTCGACCGCCTCGCCGCCCGCGGCATCGGCGGCATCGGCCTGCTCCATGCCGCTGGACGAGGCCTCGCCCTGCTCGGATTCCGACCCGTCGGACTGGCTCTGCGGCTGCTGGCCCTGGCTGTCCTGGTCCTCGCCTTCGTCCTCGTCGTTCAGGTCGCCGTCTTCGTCATCGACCAGCTCGAGGTCCTTGATCAGCTTGCGCGCCACCTTGGCGAAGGCACGCTGGTCGTCGATGCGGTTCAGCATCTCGTCCAGGTCGGCGCCGCCCTTCTCCTCGATCCAGTCGCGCCACAACGACACCATCTTCTGCGCCTGGGCGGGCACCTTCTCGCCGGTCAGGCGCTCGCGCGCCAGCAGGCCGAGCACATCGGCCAGCGGCGCCTCGGACCGGTCGCCGATCTTGGCGTAACCCCTGCTGCGGCAGCGTTCCTCCAGCGCCGCGTTCAGGTTCTGCGCCACGCCGGCCATGCGGTTGGCGCCGATCGCCTCCACGCGCGCCTGTTCGACGGCATCGAACACCGCACGCGCGGTGCCGCCCTGAGGCAGCAGACGGGAATGCAGGCCATCGTCGTGGTGACGCAGGCGCAGCGCCATGGCATCGGCCATGCCGCGGATCTGCGCCACCTCGGCCGCCGGCAGGTCGCGGCCCGGCACCGGCAGGCGGGCGCGCTTGCCGCGCAGACCCGGTGTTTCCGGCCCGAAGCTGACCTGCAGGTCGCGATCAT
>JBKBJT010000079.1:0-8832 GCA_046294345.1 Ferrovibrio sp. | reverse complement strand
GCATTCTGCTTCACCGTCGTGGTGATCTCGTGCATCGAGGCGGCCGTTTCCTCGATGCTGGCTGCCTGGCTTTCCGTACGCTGCGCCAGGTCCTGCGAGCCAGAGGAAATCTCGGCCGAAGCAGTTTTCACGGCTTCCGCATTCTCGGCCAGACGGCGAGCGAAATCGCGCAGCCGTTCCGCCATCTGGTTGGCGCCATTCTTCAACTGACCGAACACGCCATGGTAATTGCCCTGCACCCGCTTGGTCAGATCGCCTTCGGCCAGCGCGCCGGTGACATCGGCCAGTTCGCTGGTTACGGCATGGGTGCGCTGGATCATGTCGTTCACCGACTGGCCAACACGTTGCATCACACCGCTGAGGCCGCCGAGTTCGACCCGGCGCGACAGATCGCCATCGGCAGCCGCTGCGACAACCTGGCCAATCGACTGTTCGAAGCGCTGTTCGGCGGCAGCCTGTTCGGCGGCAAAGCGTTTGCGCTCTTCTTCCTGCTGGCGTTCCAGTCCGAGTTTGTCTTCGGCATTGCGCTTGAAAACGGCAACGGCGCGTGCCATCTCGCCCACTTCGTCGTGCCGCTCCTGATAGGGCAGCGCCACGGCAAGATCGCCGCCGGAGAGTCGGTTCATGGTCTGTGTAATGGCATCGATGGGTCGCGAAATGTTGCGGCCGATCACCCATGCCATCAGGACGCCGATGGCCAGCGCCGCCAGGCCGGCAATGCCAGCGATCAGCTGCGCGCGGTTGATCGCGCTGGTGTAATCGCTGCTGTCCATGGCGATGACCACGGAACCGAACGGCTTGTCCGAATAATCTCGCACGGCGCCGATCAGCACGGTACGCGGCCCTGCTGCTGTGTTTACCCGCTGCACTACCGTTTCGCCCTTCAAGGCGACGGCCAGATGCTCTGGCCGGGTCAGCGCCTCGTTCTCGAAAGTGCCGGCGAAGCGCTTCATGGCGTCCTTCTCCTGCACGAACAGGGCGACATCGACGCCGTAGCGCTGCTTGAAGCTGTCGAAAAAGAACTGGCCGAAAGACATGCCGAGCTCGAACGAACCGATATGCCTGCCTTCATGCAGCACAGGCACCATGCCGCGCACGCCAAGGCCTTCGACGCCGAATTCCAGACCCTGGGTCGGCTTCTGGGTCGAATTGGTCGCCACCACCGTATGGCGGAAAGAGGACAGGTCATCGCCGAAACGGTCCGGGCGGTGCACGCGCAGGAACGATGTTGCCGGCGGTGTGTGGAACTGCATCTGTACCGCGCCATGGTCTTTTTTCAGCGCCTGGAACGCCGGCACGAACATCTTGGCAAGGCGGTCACGGTCGCCGCCGGCCATCGCGGCCTGCGCGTCGGGGATATTGGCCACCAGCGCGCTGAGCGCCGTGGCCTTGGCGGCATCGGCCGCCACAGCTGCAGTGATGTTCTCGTAATAGCTTTGCAGCTCACGCCGCTCGGCCCGGTCGACCAGGCCGTCCATGACCAGGAGAGAGGGGGATATCGTCGCGACAATGGCCAGGACGGCCACGACAGCGGCACAAGCGATCAGCCGCCCCTGCAGGCGCAAGTTCTTGATCATTGCTTCCTCTAACCTTGGTTGTGTCTCGGGCTAGCCTCCCCCTAGGCGGCTATGTCACCGGACCAATCAGGCAGCGGCAGGCAGCGCGGGAACGCCCTTGCTGAAGAGGCGATTGACGTCGATCAGCGCCACCATGCGGTCTTCATGGGTGGCGAGCGCACTCAGGAAGCCGTGTTCTTCGTCGGCCGCCGTGGCCGGCACGGGCTGCAGCGCACTGGCATCGAGCGCCAAGATGTCGGAAACCGTATCAACCAGCAGGCCGCAGGATTCCGAACCGATCTCCACCACGATCACCACATTGGCGCTGGTCGGGTTGGTGACGCCGCCGCCGAGGCGGACGCGCAGATCAAAAATCGGCACCACGGCGCCGCGCAGGTTGATCACGCCCCGCACGAAAGGCGGCGTGTTGGGCAGTGGCGTGACTTCAGTCCAGGCGCGGATCTCGCGCACGCTCAAGAGGTCGAGACCGTAATTCTGCTCACCGATGGTGAAGGTCAGGACTTCCTGGTTGCCGCGCAGGGCCGATGCATTCTGGTCGGCGATGGCCGGCATGCCAGCGGCGGGGCTGGCGGCGGGAACGGTAGCGGGCGTGGACATGGCGCTCACACTTTCTGCTGTGGTCGGTCGGCTGGAATTCGAATCTGGAACAACGCGGTAAACGAAACCTTGCGGCTCCGCTTCCCCCCTGACCGCCGTCCTGGGTAACAAGGACGGCGCGGACCCGGTGGGGGTGGGTTTCGAGTTTTGGCAGGGGCCCCTTCGGTGGTCGGTCCGGCAGCGGGCGTGACATACCGCACTGCTTCAGGGGTACCGCACTACAATCATTGGCAAACTTCTAATTGATCTGCAAACAGAATCCCATAAGGGAAAATCGGGGGTTATCAAGAATTTACAGAGTGAAACCTTACCGACCCACAACCTGTGGGGTCGGTTCAGAAAACCAGCTCTATGAGTTGTGGCCCCTGCACCTCCAGCGCTGCCAGAAAGGCCCGGGCGAAATCGTTCATCTCGTCTACCCGCACGGCCGGCACGCCGTGGCCCTTGGCCAGTGCCACCCAGTCGGGATCGGGCCGGTCGAGAGTGAGCATATCAATGGCGCGCGGCCCCGGATTGGCGGCACCGACATTGGCCAGCTCGTTGCGGAGGATGGCGTAGGAGCGATTGGCGAACACCACCATGGTCACGTCGAGCTGTTCGCGCGCCATGGTCCACAGGGCCTGTAGGGTATAGAAGGCGCTGCCGTCACCAGTGAGTGCAACGATCTTGCGGGCGGGTGCGGCGATCGCGGCGCCGATGGCCACCGGCAGGCTGTAGCCGATCGAACCGCCCATGTTGTTGAGCCAGTCATGCGGTGCGGATGCCTGGGAAGCCGTGAAGATGCCACGACCCGAGGTGATGGATTCATCCACCACCACGGCATTCTCCGGAATCAGCACCGCCATGGCGGCGGCGATCTTGTCTGGCGTCGGAGCGCCTTCAGGCAGGGCCGGTTTCGGCGGCACGATGGTGGCCGGAACGTTTTTGGGCGCACCGACCAGATCCGCCAGGCGTTCCAGCGCATCGATCAGATCGGCCTCCACGTCGCAGACCGCGGTGATGTTGCAATTTTCCTGCGTCAGAATGCTGGGCTTGCCCGGATAGGCGAAAAAGGCCACCGGACGACGCGCACCGATCAGCACCAGTTCGCGCACATCCTTCAGATAGGCCACCGCCTGGTCGACCACGAAGGGAATGCGGCCGACATGCGGCAGGCCGCCGCCGCGTTCCATACGGGCGCTGTAACCGGAATTGGAGAGCTTGCAGCCGGTGGCGGCCGCGATGCGCGCCGCCAGCTCCAGGCCACGCCGGCGCAGCGCGATGCCCCCCAGGATCAACATGCCATGCGCCCCGGCCTTTTTCAGTGCCGTCGCCGCCGCACGCAGGTCGGATTCCTCGGCTTTGGTACGCGGCGGCACCGCCAGCGGCACGGCAACGTCGATGGCTTCGTTCCAGGCCGTGTCGGCGGGCAGGATCAGGCTGGCAATCTGGCCGCCATTGCCCATCGCCGCCGCAACCGCCTCCGCGCCCAGGACGGCGACATCGGCGGCGGAATTGGCACGGCCGATCCAGTGCGAGACCGGCCGCGCGATGCCTTCGATATCGGCGGTGAGCGGCGCATCATATTGCAGGTGATAGGTGGCATGTTCGCCGATCACATTGACGATGCCGGAGCTGGCCTTGCGCGCGTTATGCAGATTGGCCACGCCATTGGCGAGGCCGGGTCCGAGATGTAGCAAGGTGGCGGCCGGCTTGTCGGCCATGCGCCAGTAGCCGTCGGCCGCGCCGGTCACCACACCCTCGAACAAGCCCAACACGCAGCGGACGCCCGGCACGCGGTCCAGCGCCGCCACGAAATGCATCTCGGAGGTGCCGGGATTGGCGAAGCAGGTATCGACGCCAGACGCCACCAGCGTCCGCACCAGGCTTTCCGCACCATTCATCGGATCAGATCCTTCCCGTCCATATAGACGGAGGATCAAACCAGATCATCAGCATGGAGAGCAAGGCTCGAGGCCTGCCGTCAAAGCAAAAGCCGCCCTAACATGTTCGGATCAGCCATCAAGTCCGGAAGAAACTGACCAGTTCGGCCAGACGCTGTGCTTCGCCGGCAAGTGATTGAGCCGAGGCCGTGGTTTCCTCCACCAGGGCGCCGTTGCGCTGGGTCATCTCGTCCATCTGGCCCACGGCGGTATTCACCTGCTCCAGGCCACTGGCCTGTTCGCGTGACGCCGCAGCGATTTCGGCCACGATGTCGCTGACCTTCTTGATCGCGGAAACGATCTCGGTCAGCGACTGGCCGGTCTGGTTCACAAGACTGGCACCCGTCTTCACCTGTGCGTTCGACTCCGTGATAAGGGCCTTGATGTCCTTCGATGCGTTCGCGCTGCGCTGGGCGAGCGCACGCACCTCCTGCGCCACCACGGCAAAGCCCTTGCCGGCCTCGCCGGCACGCGCGGCTTCCACCGAGGCATTCAGCGCCAGCAGGTTGGTCTGGAAGGCGATCTCGTCGATCAGCCCGACGATGTCGGAGATCTTCTGCGCGCTGGTTTCGATCTGCGTGACGGCCGAAACCGCGTCGGCGACCACGCTGCCGCCCTTCTCGGCGGTATCGCGGGCGGCGACGGCCAACTGGTTGGCGGCCTGGGCGTTGTCGGCATTCTGCTTCACCGTCGTGGTGATCTCGTGCATCGAGGCCGCCGTCTCCTCGATGCTCGCCGCCTGGCTCTCCGTGCGCTGCGCCAGGTCTTGGCTGCCGGTGGAGATTTCGCTGGAGGCATCGCGCACGGTGCGCGCCGTGTCGTTCAACTGGCCTGCGATACCCGTCAACTTCTCTGCCGTGCCATTGGCATCGCCCTGGATGCGGGCAAACACGCCAGAGAAATCGCCTTGTATGCGGCGCGACAAATCGCCTTCAGCCATGCCGGCCAGCATGGCACTGATCTGCTGCAGCGAGCGGTCGGTGACATCCAGCAGGCGATTGATGCCATCGGCAATGCGCCGGATGGCCCCGTTCATACTGGCAGCCTCGATGCGATTGCCAAGATCGCCGCCCACCGCCGCGTCGATGACACGGGCAACGGAACGATCGAGTTCGGCTTCCTGGCGCTGGCGTTCGGCTTCGGCGCGCTCCCGCTCTGCAAGCTGCTGGGCCTGGGCCTCGCTGCGTTCGCGCTGCAGGGTCTGGTTCTGCGCGATCTGCGCCTTGAAGACGTCCAGACTGCGGGCAATGTCGCCGACCTCGTCGCGACGACCCAGATACGCGATTGCCACGTCCTGTTTGCCCGCGACCAGATCGGCAATGGTGCCGGTGATCCGGCGCAAGGGCCGGCTGACCAGAATCTGGGTGCCCAGCACCAGCGCCACCAGCAATGCGAGCAGCAGGCCGCCGCCCATATACAGGCCACGCTGGCTATCGCGCTGATTTGTGGCATTAAGTTGATCGAGACTCAGCGCCACACTCAGGGCGCCGATATACTCCTTGTCCCGACCGGCCGTGACCGGAACGGAAATGATGTAATGATCCATACCATCAGAATAGGCATGAACCTGGCCGGACTTCAGACCCTGTTCAATGGCAGAAGTGAACTCGGCCTCCAGTTCAGTATGGGGTGAGAATCGCTTGCTCTCGAAATTGACGACCGGCTTGCGCTGGGCATCGAAGGCGATGGCGTTGGCAAGCGCGCTGCCGTCGAATTCGGCGAGGCCTTCCAGAACCGGCGTGATGCTTTCTGGTTTGCTCCAGCGCAGTCCGCCCGATATCTGCTGGGCCGCCAGGGTGACGATCTGCAGATTGTTGCTGCGGAAATCCTGGATCGAAGTCGCCTGCCGCACCTGCAACTGCACTGCGACCGTGGCGCCAACGGCAATACAGAGAGTAATGGCGATCAAGAGACCGAGTTTTTGCGACAGCGACAGGCGCAAGCCCGTCCTGGCCGGTCCCGCCATGGGCGGGACCGATTGAGACGATACGTTCTGCATGGTCTGCTCCTGTGGATGGGTAAGACAGGCAGCGCCGTCACATATCCATCAGCATTTCGACATCGAGACCGACGGTCACGGCGCCGATAACGGCACCGCCGGCGGGATCGACTACGGAGATACTGACCTGCGTCTGGAACTTCTGGGTCGATTCATCCTGTTCGATCTTGTCGACAAAAATCGCGGCCGGACCGACGGAGTATGTCTTTTGCCACTTGGCCTCGTCGCCCTGCCAGTAATCCGACGTCACGTCGCTCTGGCCAACATTCAGACCCTTGTTGTCCATGACGAAGATTTCCGTGACCAGTCCCTTGGACTCGGCTTCCTTCTTCTTCAGGTAAGCAGATAGCGGATTGCCCATGACTTCGTTGATCAGCGGCTTTGCCGCTGCCTTGGTTTCAGCGCGCCACTGCTTGTCGAGCGTGTCGATTTTAGCTGCATCGAGAGCAGCATGCTTGGCATTCTGTGCTTTTACCGCCTCGATGACGACGGGGTCCTTCATCCAGCCCCGCAGGGTCTGCTCAGCCCAGGCCTGCGCTTTCGGAACATGCTTGTCCTGCGCCCGCGCCGGCATCGCGCCGGCAATAATGGTGGCTGTCAGCATCAAGGCAGCAATACGAATAAATGCGCGAATCTTCATGACCATCTCCCTTTTCGACTTATTATTCAGCGATGTGTTTTATTCGTATGGTCATTGTGCGCGGCTGACACATTAAGAAAGAGTAATGCCATCGCTTTTCGAGAATCGATGCGGCCATAACGCACCAAACTCCACCAATAGGAGTAGATGCGCTGCGATAAAGGCAGACCATAGGCTGCAGTGACGGCACTACAGCCTTATGATTCCGATTTGATCAGGGGCCGAACTAAACGGTGGCGATCGGCGAGGATGGCGAGCCGACTGCGCCGGTGAGCCGCAGCGGCGGCGCGGTGAGCAGGAAGCGGCTGCGCTTGTGCTGCTTCAGATAGGCCGCCAGTTCGGAGAGGTACCACAACTCACCGAGCGGGATACCCAGCTTGAACAGACAGTGTTCATGCAGCGGCAGCATGGCATGGCTGCCATCCACAGGCTTCGCGGGCAGGCCCTCGACCGCGTAATTGTCGGCGATCAGGCAACTTACGCCGCTGTCGGTGATCCAGTTCAGCAGCGCCCTGTCGCGGCCATCCAGCACGGCACAGGAATTCTCCAGGCGGTGCAGGTCTGGCTTGCGGCCCATGTTTAAGACAACGTCGCCGAAACCGGTGTAGAAGCAGAGCATGTCACCCTTCTCCACTTCCACCTTCTGTGCCTGCATGGCCTGCATCAGGCGGTCGTAGCCGATCCATTCCCGGCGTTCGCCGCATGCGTCATGCAGGTTGACCAGAACGCCGCGACCCTGCAGGCCATGCCGGGCGAAATTGTGGATGCCCAGCGCCTCGGTGCCTTTGGAGGGGAACCGTTCCAGCCGCGGCTCGCCCACATTACGGTCCTCGACATCCGGCACGTCGCTGCCGCCGCGCCAGCCGTTGTAGAAGACGCGCTCGGGCACGCCGTCGCCATCGGCATCGAACATCGAACCGATATGGGCGAAGCTGTCCCATTGCGTGGAATACTGCAGATACAGCAGGGCGGCATCGTCGCTGGAAACATCGGTGACGCGCGGATCGAACAGCGAGAGCGGCAACGCCATGTTGGGCCTGCCCTCGCGCACCACGGCAAAGAGTTGTGGCGGGAAGCGGCGCGGGTTGAGCAGGTTGCCGCCGGGATATTCCAGCGGCAGCGACAGGCAGAAGGTCCTGCCTTCACGCACCTCGGCGATGCCCTGCTTCACCTTCTCCGGCGTGATCCAGTTGACGCGGCCGATCCGGTCGTCCGGCCCGAAGTCGCCCCAGTTCGACCCTTCGGGCCGGTTCTTCCAGCGTGCCATTGGTCCTCTGTTCCGGGTTTACGCGGCGCGTTCCTGCATGGCGGCGACGGAATAATGCTTCCAGCGCGCCTCGACCGCGTCATGCAATTCCCTGCGCAGGCCCGCTGCAAAGACGGTCTCCGCCACCAAGAAGGTCGGGCCGATCAGGGCCTGCAGCAGATTGTCGGCCAAAGCCGGGCGGCGGCCTTCGAAGGCATGGCCGACCAGCTGGAACACCCAGCCGCCGACAAAGAAGACCGCGAAGGTGACCCAGCCGACCGTGCTGCCCATAGCCGCCACCTGTTCGGCCAGCAACATCAGCACAAAACCGACCAGTACCATCAGGCCGCCAACCGTGCGGTCAAGCCAGAGATAGAAAATGCCGGTGGCGAACCACAATGCGGTAGCCAGCGTGATGACAGCCTGGCCGCCCCAGAGTTCGGTCAGCACCACCCAGTGCAGCGGAATGAAGATGGCAAACACGATGGACGGGATGCCGATGAAATGGGTGGCCCGGTTGCGCGGATCGCGGTGATAGGCCGAATACATCGCCATCTGCTCGACGAAGAACGGGTTCATGGCGGTTTCCTCCGGATTTTTATATGCCTGCGAGTCGCGGCCGAGTCGCCGCCTGAAGGCTTCTTGTGGATAAGCCTAAGCCCCCCTAAGGCATTGTCAATTGTGGAGTTTTCGCGCTGCCGTTGCGTAAAAGGGAAAGGGTTTGACTCTGTTGCACCGCAGCCTATTCTCGCGGCGTCGCATTCAGTCCGGCGGGAGAGACGCGAAACCCGAGCTTTAACGGGGGCCCGCGCGCCGAAGGAGCAACCGCCCCGGAAACTCTCAGGCCGAAG
>JBKBJT010000078.1:0-8887 GCA_046294345.1 Ferrovibrio sp. | reverse complement strand
GGGTCTGGTCCTTCATGATGCGGAAGGCTTCCTGGGTGCACAGGAACGGCCCGGTGAGGTTGACGTCCACCACCGCCTTCCACTGTTCGTACGACAGGTCTTCCAGCGGCATGGCCGGTGTGCCCATGCCGGCATTGTTGAACAGCACATCCAGTCGGCCGAAGGCCTGCTTGGTCTTGGCGAACAGCGCCTTCACCTGGGCATGGTCGCCCACATCGGTGGCCACCGCCACGGCGCGCACGCCATGGGCCTCGGCCTCGCGGGCGGCATTCTGTAGCGGCTCCAGCCGGCGGCCGGCCAGCACGACATTGTAGCCCGCCTTGGCCAGGGCGATGGCCGAAGCCTTGCCGATGCCGGTGCCCGCGCCGGTGATCAGGGCGACCTTGGTGATGGTCATATCCGGGTTTCCTCCAACCTCTGTTCCGTGGGCCGGCTGCCTATGCGGGTCCGGCCTGTATTCGGTCGCCTACCATACCCGTCCGCCTGCGGCAGAAAAGCGCCGGGCGCGGCCCGGGCAACCGAACCATATGGATCGCGCATTTTGTTTGCCGTTATGCGGCGGGTTTTCAACCGGTTTGCGTCGTTTTGCGATGGTTTTGATGTGTTAAGCTATTGAATTTACTAGAAACGGCGATTTTCCATAATCAGAAATCGAAATCTCGCTGCATAGAACAATATAGCAACATATGGTGCAAACGGCAAGCCTAGTCTGTGACCCCTACCCCTCACCGGGACCACAGCGTCGGCAGGTACAGCGTCAGCGCCGAGAATCTCAAAATCCGCTCGGCCGCAGAAAAAATGCGAATTGCATCTGCTGAATCGAACTCAGCGCCCCTAGAGCGAACCAGCACCTCTAAGTTTACAGATAAGCGTGTTAAGTGCGGCCCAAAGGCTTGCTTGCAAAAGCATTGATTACGGCCTGCTTAAGTCAATAGCTTACTGTCTTGTTTACAAAATCATTCACGCACTGAAACGCTACAAAGCGGGGGGATGCAATGTCATTAAACTTAGTAGTCCATGATCTTATTCGTATCGCTAACGCCGGAGGCGGAATGACACTTTCGGCGAAGAGTTTTGTTGTCGATGACCTCATTCGAATCGCGAGTGCTTCTTCAGGCAAGAGGGCAAGATTGAAGATAGTTGATGCAAACTTTATCCGGACAGACGACCTCATTCGAATTGCCAACGCAGGTGGTGGCTGCGTCGATTTTGAGTAATGCATACAATGTTATTAACCTTGGGTGGCGGAAATATGTGGAGTTTTGCCACTTAGAGTGATACCAATCACTCTATCGCGTTCGAAAATAACCAAATGTCCACTATCTCAGTTTAAGTGAAGATCCTAAGCTGAAGGTACGTCGAACCTTCGACCGCGCGAGCAAAAAACATGCTTGAACTTCTCATAACTCTCATCATTGGCGTTGCCGCCCTTGCGATTGCTGCTTTTGGCTCGCAGGTTGGTTCCAATTTGATCGAGCAGCGCGTTCGTAAGGGACTCACCATGGCCGAGACCAAGGTGATCACCATCCAGCCGGGTGAAAACGCGAAGCCGATTCAGAATGGTGCCGAGGCCGCCTAACTTCAAAGCCGGCACCTTTGGATCAGAAGAAGAATCCCCTCACAGAGGCATTTAAATCCCTTCCGACAGAAGGAGCGAAAAAAGGGCTCTGGGCAATTCTAGCCAGCCTCTTTTGGTTGCTCTGGGTCGTAGTCATAAAGCCTATTGCCACCCCGTTAGCCCATGGGCTGCCACCAGAGGCACTGGAAAACGGCGTATTCTCATCGGAAAAATTCACGATGTGGGCGCTGCTGGAAGTCGCGGCGACCTTCAAGGCATCCCTACAATACGTAACCAACCACCCAACTGAGTCTTCTATCTACGCACTCGGCTTCGCCATAGCTTTCGCCGGCCTAGTGTTTACTCTCAAGCTAAGCCGGCATGCGGTCGGTTTCTTCACGGAAGGTGCCCAACGCAAAGGCCTTTTATCCCGTGTTGGACTCTATGGCTTCAGAGAGTCGACGACCATCGAAGACGCTAAAGCCGATGTTGGCCACTTCATTGCCAACATCAATCGCCCAGACAACCGCATTTTAAATATTCTCGGAGCAACCGGTTGGGAAACATTCGGTGCGAAGAACTCTCCGCTGCATGAAGCAGTGAAAAATTTCAGCGGCACAATCCGTATTATTTTGATCGACCCAACTTCCCGCTTCCTATGCGACAGAGCGGGAAGCGTCGGAATGAAGGAGGATAGTTACCGTAAACAAGTTGAGAAATCGATAAAGTGGCTAACCGCGCTGAAGGCACAAGGCAAACATGTTGAACTGGCGCTGTATGACAGCATTCCAAACTGGAAGATGATCTTCACTGCTAGAGCAGTATGGCTTCAGCATTACAAAGCCAATATACATGTAGCTGAAACGCCGGTTTATCTTTTTTACAGCACCGACGATCAAAAAGGCCTCTATCATGCGTTCTATGCAGATTTCGAGCGCATCTGGGATCGTGCGCCGCATCACCAATTGAATGGCAAACAGCCTATTCAAGTTCGCCAAGTTTGAAACTGCCGTATGAGTAAATGCAAAAGTGAAGCAGTTTTGTAAAATCGCTCTCATAGATTGTTTGAAAAAATGGCGTGCCCTGGTGGATTCGAACCACCGACCTGCCGCTTAGAAGGCGGCTGCTCTATCCAACTGAGCTAAGGGCACCCAAGGTCAACGGGCTTCAATGGCCGGCGGAGCCGGCCAAGATGGGCGCCCCGCCGGAAACCGGTTTAGCGGATTCTGGTATACGCGAAGTTATCGGCGTAGGCGCGGTTGGCCAGCCTGCGCTCCTGCGGCAGTTCAACCTCGTAGTCGATGCCGCGCTTGTCGGCATAGGCCTTGGCGTCGTCCAGCGTGTCGAATTTCAGGGTGAGCTGGCTGAGCGTGCCCTGCGACCCGGTCCAGCCCATCAGCGGCTCGACGAAGCGGGCATCGGCAGTGTCGTATTCCAGCACCCACTGCTTTGTCTTCGCCCTGCCCGACTGCATCGCGGTCTTGGCCGGCTGATAGATACGCGCCTTGGTCATGGGACAACCTCTGGAAACGGTCTCATCCTGGTCTGGCCGTCATTATGGTCGGGGTGACTGGATTCGAACCAGCGACTTCCTGCTCCCAAAGCAGGCGCTCTACCAGACTGAGCTACACCCCGCCCTAAATGGCGGAAAAGCGAGGGCCTTTTAGCACAGACGGCCCGGTCTGGGCCAGTGCCCGGACACTCTGCCGCAGGAGCCGGAAATACCGGGTTAACGGGCTATTCCAAAGTTGTTTCGGGCTTATTTCCGGGGCGGATTGCCGAAAATGGCGTGCTGCACCCGGTCGCCCGCCTTGATGCCCAGCCGGCTGGCCGTGCCGCCATTGACCTCCAGCACCGCCCGCACCGGCCCGGCCGAGTTGATGCCGGTCTCGTCGCGGGGAATCGCGCGCTGGTGGATGTTCAGGATCGTGCCGTCGGCCTTGATGAAGATCATGTCCAGCGGGATCAGGGTGTTGCGCATCCAGAAGGAGGCCATCTGCTCCTGCCTGAAATCGAACAGCATGCCGGCATCGGGCGCCATGGACTGGCGAAACATCATGCCGCGCGCCCGGCTCTGGTCGTTGTCGGCCAGTTCGACGGTGAAACGCTGCGGCCCCTTGCCGCTGGTCACGATCACCAGCTCGCTCTGGGGCAGGGTCGGCTGCGGCTGGGCCCAGGCGGAAAGCGTGAAGGATGCGCTGAACAGAATCACGGACAGCAGAACGGCACATACCAACTTCAGTTTCACGCCCTCATCCTTTCCTTCATCCGCCGCACCAGGTCGCGGGTTTCCTGCCGCACGGCACCATAACGCGGCGCATCCTGCAACGTGGTGAACCAGTGCTCCGGCGGATAACGCCCGGCCGTGCGGTTCCAGCTCAAACTCCGCAGCAGGCTCTCCGCCGGCGCCGGCAGACGGTCGGGTTTTTCCAGGTCGTTCAGTTCGGCCCAGATCCCGGTCCAGCAGCGCGCCACCGACCAGGGATTATATCCGCCGCCGCCCAGCACCAACAGGCGCGGCGCGATGCCTTTCAGCGCCGCCACCGCCTGCCACAGCGCGTTGTTCGACAAATCCTGCTTGGCCAGCGGATCGTCGGCCAGCGCATCGGCGCCGCACTGGATCACCATGGCCTCGGGCCTGAAGCTTTCCAGCAGCGGGCCGATGGCCTCATCGACCAGCGCCGCCATCTCGTCGTCGATCATGCCGGGCGGAACCGGCAGGTTGAACAGGTTGCCGGCGCCCTCTTCCTCCAGCCGGCCAGAATGGGGCCAGCGGCCGGCCTCGTGCACCGACAGGACCAGCACGCGCGAATCATGGGCGAAGGCTTCCGCCACGCCATCGCCGTGATGCACATCCAGATCGACATAGGCCACGCGCGACAGGCCGGCATCGAGGAAGGTCAGGATCGCCAGCACCGGATCGTTGAAATAGCAGAAGCCCGAAGCCTGGGCCGGGCGGCCGTGATGGGTGCCGCCGCCGGGGCTGTAGATGATGCCGGGTTGCTCGATCAGGTGGCGCGCGGCGATCAGGCTGCCGCCCACGCCGGTGGCCGGGCGGCGGAACATCGTGGCATAGACCGGGTTGCCGCCGCGGCCGAGGTTGTAGCGTTCGGAGTCTTCCGTGCTGATGCTGAGGTCGCGCTCGGCCGCCTGCACGGCGGCGATGTAGTCCGGGCGGTGGAAACGCGCCAGTTCCTCGGGCGTGGCCGGGCGGCTGTCGCGGTATTGCTGCGGCGCCAGCCAGCCCAAGGCCTGCACGAGATCGAGCACCGTTGAGACGCGCGGAATCGAGAGCGGATGTTTCCCGCCCAGGGTGGAATGGCGGTAGATGTCGTTGGCGATCAGCAGCGGGGCCGGCATATGCGCTGAATCTAGCGGCCAGACAAGACTTAACAAGTCCACGCGCCGCCCTATAATGACGCCTTGCCTCTGAGGGGGAGCCGATGGGCGGCTGAGAGGTCCGGGTTGTCCGGACGACCCCTCGAACCTGATCCGGTTAAGACCGGCGTAGGGATCAGCGGCGTGACCTTGCCACTCTCCTCCTCGTCTCCGAGTCCGCCTTTCGCCCTTCGCCTGAAGGGCGGCGGCTTTGCCTATGGCGACCGTACCGTGCTGGCGCCATTCGCGCTCGATCTGCACGCGGGCGAAACCGTCGCCATCCTCGGCCCCAGCGGCGGCGGCAAAAGCACGCTGCTGAAACAGGTGGCCGGCCTGCTGCCCGGCCTTGAGACACCGGTTGCCGGAAACGTGGCCTGGATGGCGCAGCAGGACCTGCTGCTGCCCTGGGCGACGATCCGCGAGAACGTGCTGCTGGGGGCGCGGCTGCGCGGCGAGACGCCCGACATCGCCAGAGCCGAGGCCCTGCTGCGCCGGCTGGGCCTGAGTGCCTGGATGGACGCCTATCCCGCAGCCCTTTCAGGCGGCATGCGTCAGCGCGCGGCATTGGCCCGCACGCTGATGGAAGACCGGCCGCTGGTGCTGATGGACGAACCCTTCTCGGCGCTGGATGCGATCACGCGCGCCTCGATGCAGGAGCTGGCCTGCGAGCTGCTGCGGGATCGCATGGTGCTGTTCGTCACCCACGATCCCGCCGAAGCCTGCCGCATCGCCGACCGCGTGCTGCTGCTGGCCGGGCATCCGGCGCAGCTGCGCCCGATAACAGAATTCAGCATCCCCGCGCCGCGCGATCCGCTGTCGCCCGCCGTGCTACCGGCCCTGCGCCTGATCCATGCCGCCCTGCAGGAGCCGTTGCCATGATGCGGCCGCTGGTTACGCTGGCAGGCCTCGTGCTGCTGTGGCAGCTGATCGTCACGCTGTTTGCCCTGCCGCCTTACATCCTGCCGCCGCCCTATGCGGTGGCGCGGGCCTTCGTCGAGCGCGGCGATGTGCTGCTGGCCGAGGCGACCGTGACGCTGGCCGAGATGCTGCTGGGCCTTTTGTTCGGTGCATTGCTGGGTGCGATGGCAGCGCTCGGGCTGCTGGCCTCGAACACGGCGCGGCGCTGGCTGCTGCCGGTGATCGTGGCGAGCCAGGCGATTCCGGTTTTTGCGCTGGCGCCGTTGCTGGTGCTGTGGTTCGGCTATGGCATGGCGTCGAAGATCGTCATGGCGATGCTGATCATCTTCTTCCCGGTGGCGGCGACGCTTTACGATGGTCTGCGCCGCACCGATCCGGGCTGGCTCGATCTGGCACAGGTGATGACGGCGAACGATCTGCGCCATCGCCATCGCGTGCTGCTGCGCATCCGCCTGATGGCCGCCCTGCCCGCTTTTGCCAGCGGCCTGAAGATCGCCGCCGCCGTGGCGCCCATCGGCGCGGTGATCGGCGAATGGGTCGGGTCCAGCGCGGGGCTCGGCTTTTTGATGCTGCAGGCCAATGCGCGCGTGCAGACCGATTTGATGTTCGCCGCCCTGATCACGCTGGCGCTCTGCGCCGTCGCGCTCTACGCGGCCGTGGATTTCCTCTCGCGCCGCCTGCTGCCCTGGCAGGCGGACAGCCATTCATCGAATTGAAGGAGTTCGTGATGATGTTTCGTAATATCGCGCTTGCCGCCGCGCTGCTGCTCATGCCGGTTGCGGCTTCAGCCCATGACAAGCTGACCGTGATGCTGGACTGGTTCGTCAACCCGGATCATGCACCGTTGATCGTGGCCAAGCAGACCGGCATCTTCGATCGTCACGAACTGCAGGTCGAGCTGATCGCACCGGCCGATCCGAACGATCCGCCCAAGCTGGTGGCGGCCGGCAAGGCCGATGTGGCGATTTCCTACCAGCCGCAGCTGCATGTGCAGGTGGCGCAGGGCCTGCCCTTGCGCCGCATCGGCACGCTGGTGGCCACGCCGCTGAATTCGCTGGTGGTGCTGCGCGACGGGCCGGTGAAATCGGTGGCCGACCTGAAGGGCAAGACCATCGGCTATTCGGTCGGCGGCTTCGAAGATGCATTGCTGAAAACCATGCTGGGGCAATACGGCCTGACGCTGAAGGACGTGACGCTGGTGAACGTGAACTTTGCGCTCTCGCCCTCGATCTTCGCCGGCAAGGTGGACGGCACCATCGGCGCCTTCCGCAATTTTGAGCTGAACCAGATGGACATCGCGGGCAAGCCCGGCCGCGCCTTCTATCCCGAAGACTACGGCGTGCCGCTCTATGACGAACTGATCCTGGTGGCGCACAAGGACAAGCTCAACGACAAGCGCCTGTCGCGCCTGCTGGATGCGCTGGAGGAAGCCGTCGCCGCCCTGCATAACCAGCCGCAGCAGAGCTGGCAGGCCTTCATCAAGGAGAACAAGACCCTGGACGACGAGCTGAACCGCCGCGCCTGGGCCGCCACCCTGCCGCGCTTCGCCCAGTCGCCGCGCGCGCTGGACAGCCGGCGTTATGCCCGCTTCGCCGATTACCTGACCAGGCAGGGCCTGATCCCAAAAGCCCTGCCAGTGGGCGATTATGCTGTGGAATTGCCGTGATATATGCCGGGTACGGAAGATATTAGGCTTGCCATGAGCCGGGAAAGGGGCATCGTTATATCAGTGAACGATCAGGGAGGAAGCCCGGAGGAGCAGTCCGATGTGGCGACCGATCTATGAGGAAATTCATCCGCGTTTCCGCTGGATGCGCGATTATCTTCTGCAGGTTGCGCCGCCCGGCAAACTGCCGGGCCGCCAGCATCTCGAACCCGTGATCTTCAAGAGACTGTTGCCCTTCATCAACCTGGTGGATGTCGATGCCGTCGATGGCGGTCTGCGCTTCCGCTACCGCCTTGTCGGCACGCTGCAGACCAAGATCGCGGGGCGCGAGATCACCGGCCTGTATCTGGAAGATGCGGTTCTGCCGCTGTTCGTCGAGCGGATCCGGAACAACATGACCGCCTGCGCCGAGCAGCGGGAGGCGATCTACGATGCCTTCGCGATGCCGCATCCCGACCGCGATTTCATCCGCACGGAGCGGGTTTACTATCCGCTGGCGCGCGACGGCGAAGCCGTCGACATGCTGCTGATCCTCAACGGCTACCCCGATGACGAAGCGCAGACCGGCCCATTGCCGCCGGACTTGCCAGATGTCTCTTCCGTCTCCCAGCCGCCAGAAACGGAAACGCCGGCACGATAGACGTGCCGGCGTTCAGAAGGACCCTATATCAATCAGTAGCGCAGTATCAGTCGCGCAGTCAGTCCTTGCGGATTTCCGCGACCTGCGGACCCTTGGGACCCTGGCCGATGCGTACACGCACGGAATCGCCCGGCTGCAGTTCGTTGATGCCCTCGCGGCGCAGCACTTCCATGTGCACGAAGATGTCCTGCTGGCCATCGCCGCGCGACACGAAGCCGTAGCCCTTGACGGCATTGAACCACTTCACCTTGGCTTCGAAGAAATCGCCCTGGGCAACCACCGACGGGAAACGCGGCGGGCCACGGTCTCCCCCGAAACCGCCTCCGCCGCCAAATCCACCGCGGTCGCCGCCAAAGCGATCCCCACCGCCAAAACGATCTCCGCCGCCGAAACGGTCATTGCCGCCGAAGCGCGGCTGACGCGGCGGACGCGGACCACGGTCGCCGAAACCACCGGAATCACGGCCAGCCGACGGCGCAGCCGTGCTGGTATCAACCGACAGGACGCGGATCGCCTGCATGCCTTTCGGCCGGCGGGCAACCTCAAGCATCACGGTGGTGCCTTCCTCGATGCTTTCGTGACCCGCCTGACGCAGACAGGACAGGTGCAGGAACACGTCACCGGAATTGTCGTCTGGACTGACGAAACCAAACCCTTTGACGGCGTTGAACCACTTAACTTTGCCAGAAATCTTGATGATTTCCGCGTCGCCGAAGCCCCCTTGATC
>JBKBJT010000077.1:0-9245 GCA_046294345.1 Ferrovibrio sp. | reverse complement strand
GTTGAAATCGATCGCCGACATGATGCCGTCGCCGAACTCCTCCTGGATCAGTTCCTTCCAGGTGGTGCCGTAGACCTGCACCAGTTCGTGGAAGCGATAGATCAGCGGATCGGTCGGCGGGCCCGGCGGCAGCGAACCGCGATAGGGCGCTTCGGCCAGCAGTTTCTCTTCCATCTTGCCCAGGCCGAACAGCTTGGCCGCCTTAGCGGCCTGCTGCGGCGTGAGCTTCATCTGGCCGAGCAGGCCGGCGGTGAGGAAGATCGGCGACTGCTTGGAATCGATCTTTTTGGTGATCTCCTTCCAGCTCCAGCCTTTCATCCGCTTGATGTCGAGAATTTTCTCGGTGACGGACTCGCGCTTCACGATGGTTCTCCTGTGGCTCGGGTGACGACGGACATGGTTATTCGGCGGCTGCGCCGCCCAGACCCACGCCAAGTCCTGTCTTGGGCGCGGCGGCATAGACATGCGGCGGCTTGCGGGCATCCCAGCCGGCCGGCGGCGTAAAGGCTTTCGAGCGGCGGACCAGGAAATCCAGCAGGTGGTTGCGGATCGGATAGTAATCCGGCAGCTGATGCAGGGTTTCGCGGCTGCGATCTTTCGGCAGGGTATTGACCAGAATCTCGGCGATCCGGGCGCCCGGCCCGTTGGTCATCAAAACGATGCGGTCGGCCAGCAGCATGGCCTCGTCCACATCATGGGTGATCATGAACACCGTGAGGTTGGTGGCAGACCGCAGGCGCAGAACCTCGTCCTGCAATGTTCCACGCGTGAGCGCATCGAGCGCCGAGAAGGGTTCGTCCATCAGCAGCGTCTTCGGTTCGATGGAGAGCGCGCGGGCAATGCCGACGCGCTGTTTCATACCGCCCGAAAGCTGCGCCGGCTTTTTTGCTTCCGCGCCGGCCAGGCCGACCATGGCGATGTATTTGCGCGCATGCTCCGCCGCCTTGGCCTTCGGCCAGTCGGGCCAGCGCGACTGCACGGCGAACAGCACGTTGTCGAGCACGCTCATCCACGGCATCAGGGCATGGCCCTGAAACACCACGGCACGATCCAGGCTGGGGCCCTCGACGGCCTTGCCGTCGAAGATGATGGCGCCGTCGCTGGGCCGGTCGAGCCCGGCCAGGATGTTGAGCACGGTGGTCTTGCCGCAGCCGGAATGGCCGATGATGCAGACGAACTCACCCTTCTCGACGCCGAACCACAGATCCTCGAACACCGCCTTGTCGTTGCCGGGGAACTGGCGCTTGAGGCCTTCGACCGAGATGAAATGCTGGCTCATGGCTTTCCCCTCACTCCGGATAGGTGACGAGGCGGGTAAGGAAGCCGAGCAGCTGGTCGAGCAGCATGCCGATCACGCCGATGAACAGGATGGCGTTGATCACGTTGGCAATCGAAAGATTGTTCCATTCGTTCCACACGAAGTAGCCGATGCCGGTGCCGCCGACGAGCATCTCGGCGGCGACGATCACCAGCCAGGCGATCGAAACCGAGATGCGCATGCCGGTGAGGATGGTGGGTGCGGCGGCCGGCAGGATGACGCGGAAGATCTTGCGGAAGGTGCCGACTTCCAGCGTATGCGCCACATTCAGCCATTCCTTGCGCACGCTGGCCACCGCGAAGGCCGTATTGGTCAGCATCGGCCAGACCGAGCAGATGAAGATCACGAAGATGGACGAGATCGCGCTGTCCTTGATCGTGTAGAGCGCCAGCGGCATCCATGCGAGCGGAGAGACAGGCCGCATGACCTGAATAAAAGGATCGAGCGCCTGGCGGAACAGCGGCGACAGGCCGATCAGGAAACCCAGCGGCACGGCGAACAGCACCGCCAGACCGAAGCCCAGCGCGACACGGCCGACGGAATAGGCGAGCTGGATGCCGATGCCCTGGTCGTTGGTGCCCTTCACGTAGAAGGGGTCGGCCAGATGCTTCCACAACACAGCCCCCACATCCAGCGGACCCGGCATGGCCGACTTGCCCTGGGTGGCGGTCAAGCCCATCAGCTTGGCGTATTCCGGATCCATGGCCTGGGTCTGGCCGGTGCCCGAGGTGGCGATATGCCATGCCCCGAGCAACGCGACCAGCAAAGCCACCGACACGATGGCGGCGCGCAGGCGGAACGACATCTTCATGCGCAAGACTCCACGCTCGACTCCACTGGCGCTCCGCCGATCAGACGCGCTTGATCTTGAACGAGTTGATGTACTCGTTCGGCTTGGATGGGTCGAAGGGCTTGCCCATCACCGAGAAGGTCTTGTACGGGCTGCTCGGCGGGGTGAGGCCGACATCCTGCATCAGCTTCTGGGTGTCGGTGGCGAGGAAGACCTGTTCGGCAACCTTCTGGTAATCGACATCGCCCTTGAGCTGGCCCCAGCGCTTCATCTGGGTGAGGATCCAGATGCCGAAGCTCTGCCAGGGGAAAGGCGCGAAATCGATGCGGTCGGGCACCTTCTTCACATTGCCCAGGCCATCGGCGTAAGTGCCGGTCAGCACCTGTTCGACCACCGTCACCGGCTGGTTGAGGTAGGCGGCCGGCGCGATGGCCTCGGCTATCTGCTTGCGGTTCTCGGCCTTGGTGGCATAGGCCGTGGCCTCGATTATGGCGCGCAGCAGGGCGCGGTAGGTGTTCGGTGCGGTGGTGACGAATTCCTGGCTGGCGGCGAAGGCGCAGCAGGGATGGCCGTCCCAGATTTCCTTGGTCAGCAGGTGGATGAAGCCGACGCCGTCATAGACCGCGCGCTGGTTGACCGGATCGGGCGCCAGGAAGCCGTCGATGTTGTCGGCGCGCAGGTTGGCGACCATCTCCGGCGGCGGCACGGCGCGGATCTGCACGTCGGTATCGGGATCGACGCCGTGTTCGGCGAGATAGTAGCGCAGCAGGTAGTTGTGCATCGAATAGTCGAAGGGCACCGCCAGCTTGAAACCCTTCCACTGCTTCGGATCGCGCTTGTCCTTGTGCTTCATGGCCAGCGTGATGGCCTGGCCGTTGATGTTCTCCACCGCCGGCATGGTGTAGGGGATCGGGTTCGAGCCGGTGCCGGTGGTGATCGCCAGCGGCATGGGCGAGAGCATGTGGGCGGCGTCGTATTCCTTGTTGATGGTCTTGTCGCGGATCACTGCCCAGCCGGCGGTCTTGATCACGTCGACATTCAGGCCGTGCTTGGAGTAGAAGCCCATCGGATGCGCCATGATGATCGGCGTGGCGCAGGTGATGGCGATGAAGCCGACCTTGAGATCCTTCTTTTCCAGCGGGCCCTTGTCCTGGGCGAAGACCTCGCGCGCGGTGGCCAGCGGGAAGACCTGCTCGATGGCGGCCAGCAGGGTGCCGGCGCCGACAGCATGCAGCACGCGGCGGCGCGTCATGTCGTTGGGGATCAGGGCGCGCACCACGGCCTGGTCGACCGCGTTGGTCAGGCGTTTTTCCTCGTCGGCGGCCACCGCGAGCTGCTGCTGGCGTTGCAGCATGGCGAATTCGGCATTGTGCTCGGCGAGCGAGCGGTGGGCGCCGCAGGGGCAGGCGGAAAGATCGCTCTGGTGATCGAACGGATTCTTGAACAGTGACATGCTGCCTGCCTCTCCTGTTGCGGATGCCTCGGGCAGAAAACAGCAAGGAGCGTGCCATGGTCGCAAAAACCACAATTGCCAAGGCTTTGGCGGATCGGCTATACTACGATTATTCGTAATATACGATTTATCGTAGTATTGATTACGATAAATCGTAGACCTGCCGGACCCTGCCATGGATCGTGACACCGCCGATTTCGGCCGCGCCTTCGAGGCCAATCCCCAGGCCATGCTGGCCGTCGACCCGGCGCAGGACCGCATCATCGACGCCAATCCGGCCGCCTGCCGCCTGCTGGGTTATGACCGCGCCGCCCTGTGCGCCCTGAAGATGACCGAACTGCATCCGGGCCAGCGGCCGGCGCTGATCGTGTTCACCGAAGCCGTGGCCGCCAAGGGCCGCTACTGGACCCGCAGCCTGAGCCCGCGCCATGCCGGCGGTCGCGAGGTGAAGGTGGAATATGTCGGCGCACCGCTGGAAAGCGCGCCAGATCAGCCCCCGGGCCAGCCGCCGCGTCTGCTGCTGATCGCGCAGGACCTGGAGGAACTGCAGCGCCATACCGTCGATGACGAGGCCGATCATTACGTGCGCGGCGGCCTGGCGGAATGGCAGCGCGTGGAGCGTTTCTTCCGCGACATCGAACGCGAGAACCAGCTGATCCTGCGCGCCGCCGGCGAAGGCATCTACGGCGTCAATGCCGAGGGCAAGACAACCTTCGTCAATCCCGCCGCCGAACGCATGCTGGGCTGGAGCGCCGAGGAACTGGTCGGCAAGGACATCCATTCGATGGTGCATCACAGCCATGCCGACGGGTCGCATTACCACGGCCACGACTGCCCGATCTACGGCGCCTTCCGCGACGGCCATGTGCATACCGTGGACAACGAGGTGTTCTGGCGCCGCGACGGCACGCCCTTCTGGGTCGAATACACCTCGACGCCGATCCGCGACCGCGGCGCCCTGGTGGGCGCGGTGGTGGTGTTCCGCGACGTGAGCCTGAAGCGCGAGGCCGACGACAAGCTGCGCGCGGCCCTGGATGAAGTGGAAAACCTGCGGCAGAAGCTGGAACTGGAAAACGCCTATCTGCAGGAGGAAATCCGCGCCGAGAGCAATCATCGCGGCATCATCGGCAAGTCGGCGGCGATCCAGAACATCCTGCGCCAGGTGGAACTGGTGGCGCCCACCGATGCCACCGTGCTGGTGACCGGCGAGAGCGGTACCGGCAAGGAACTGATCGCGCGCGCCATCCACGAGGCCAGCAAACGCAGCGACCGGCCGCTGATCCGCGTCAACTGCGCCGCCATACCGCGCGAGCTGTTCGAGAGCGAGTTCTTCGGCCATGTGCGCGGTGCCTTTACGGGTGCCCTGCGCGACCGCATCGGCCGTTTCGAACTGGCCGATGGCGGCACACTGTTCCTCGACGAGGTCGGCGAGATTCCGCTGGAGCTGCAGGGCAAGCTGTTGCGCGTGCTGCAGGAAGGCCAGTTCGAGCGCGTGGGCGAGGAACGCACGCGCCATGTGGATGTGCGGGTGATCGCCGCCACCAACCGCGACCTGAAATCGGAAGTGCGTCGCGGCGGCTTCCGCGAGGATCTCTATTTCCGCCTCAACGTGGTGCCGATCGAATCGGTCAGCCTGCGCGAGCGGCGCGAGGACATCCCCCTGCTGGCGGCGCATTTCCTGCGCGGCGCCAGCCGCAAGCTGAAGACCGGCGGCCTGCGCCTGACCGAGGGCGACGCGCGGCGGCTGAGCCATTACGACTGGCCGGGCAATGTGCGTGAGCTGGAGAACGTGATCGAACGCGCCGCCATCCTGGCGCGCGACGGACGCCTGCGCATCGAACTGCCGGAGGCGCAGACGGCGCACCGACCTGTGCCGGCCATGAGCGAGGCCAATGGCGGACTGCTGACCGACGAGGACCGGCGCGAGCGCGACCGCGCCAATATCCGCGCCGCCCTGGCGGCCTGCGGCGGCAAACTGTTCGGCGCCGACGGGGCCGCCGCCCTGCTGGGGGTGAAACCCACCACGCTGGCCTCGCGCATCAAGGCTCTGGGGATTTCCAGGGCCGCCTTTGCCGAAAAGGCAGGCAGCCACGCATCGCACCAGCCCTGATTCCGGGCAAACCGCAACAGGTGGTGGCTGGGGCTGGCACTCTCACCCTCTTGTCTGCCAAAGCATTAGGCGGTTCACTGGTTCCGCCTTCCCCGGCCGGCCGCCGTTGCCTGCGCATCCTTCTTTTGCTGCGAGGCGATCATGGCCACCATTCGTCTGGACAAACAGGGCAGGCTGGTCCTGCCCGCCGAGCTGATCGGCAGCCATCACTGGCGCACCGGCACCGAATTCAGCATCGAGGACCGGCCGGAAGGCCTGCTGCTGCGGCCGCTGCGCGCCCATCCGGAATCCACCAGGGCCAAGGCCGATGGCCATCACGGCAGTACGGGCCGCGACTCAGCCCTGGCCGATGCGGTGCGCGACCGTTACGCCAAGCTGGGGCACTGAGCCTGAAAGGTGTGCGACAGTTTGCCCTAGAGTCATAAGATGCATATTACTTGCATCTTATGACTGCCCGCATTATCTGACACTCCGTCTCAACATGATAAGAAACGGAGTTTCCCATGGCCGCCACCGACCGTTATCGCCAGCATCACAACGAGCTCGATGCGCTGTTCAACAAGGTCGTCCACCAGTTGCACAATCCCGTCGGCGACAAATGGGCTCATGACACGACACGCCTGTTGTCGGAATTCACCGCGCGGCTTTCGACCCACCTGTCGGTTGAGGATAACACCCTGTATCCGAATCTGCTGGCTTCTGGCCATGCCGACCTCGTGCGCATGGCAACACATTACAAGGCCGAGATGGGGAACCTGTACGGATCCTACATGGATTTCTGGAAGCGCTGGCGTTCCGCGGCGCAGCTTCAGAAGGATACCGGCGACTTCTTGAAGGAAGCGCGGGCGATCTTTTCCACCCTGCGGGCCCGGATCGAGCGTGAGGATCGTGAACTTTATCCGCTGGCCGACCGGGTGCTGCACTGAGGAATTAAGCGCAGCCGTGCGATGCGCGGATCAATGCCGCGCATCGCTCGTGCAAAACACCGGCGTCAGGCTGCGTAGCGAATCGCAACTATTTCTTCCGTCACGCACATGCATTGATTGCCTTCCGGCCAGCGCCTAGGCTTGCCGAATCTGACATCGGGAGGGAACAGGCATGCATGGCCTGCACCGGCGCATCATCACGCGTCTGCTTGCCGGATTCGCCATTCTGTCGGTTCTGATCGGATCGGCGGTCGTCTACTTCGATCTGGAGGCCGTGGACGAGCAGGTCGTCCGGCTGGGCGAGGCGGCGGCGGATGAATTCCTGCGCGACAACCATGCCGCCCTGATCAGGGCGGATGCAGGCGCCATGACGCCGGACTTCGTGCGGGCCGTTGAAGCCCTGCTTGAATCGAACCATTTCGTCATCGTTGAAATCTACAATGCCGACCAGAAAGCCCTGATCGAGCGCAGCCGGCCCGGATATCACGATGTTGAGGTTGCCCTGGACCGGAGTCCGCATCGCTTTCCGGACAGCACGGCCTCGTACTACACCAAACACCTGGTACATGGGTCGCTGTATCTGCAGATGATCACGCCGATCCGCGACGGCCACGGCAAGGTCGTCGCTTTTTTCGAAGGCATATACGAAGTCGATGCGGCGACGATGGCCGATATCCGCCGCGGCGTGCTGCATTCCCTTGCGATTGTCATCATCGCCGTTCTCGCCACGTCGATTTTGCTATACCCGGTCATCCTCTCCCTGAATCGCAGCCTGTTCCTGCATGCCGAGCGGCTGCTGCGGGCCAACCTGGAGATGCTGGAGGTTCTGGGCAGCGCCATCGCCAAACGCGACAGCGATACCGACACGCATAATTACCGCGTGACCTGGTATGCGGTGCGGCTGGCGGAATCGGTCGGACTGGACCAGACCATGATGCAGCGTCTGATCAAGGGGGCTTTCCTGCATGATGTGGGCAAGATCGGCATCAGCGACAGCATACTGCTCAAGCCCGGCAAGCTGACGCCGGAGGAATTCAGCACCATGCAGCAGCATGTCGCGCTGGGGCTGGACATCATCGGCCAGTCCGAATGGCTGTCGGAAGCGGGCGACGTGGTGCGTTACCACCACGAGAAATACGATGGCAGCGGTTATCTGGGTGGCCTGGCAGGCGAGGCGATCCCGCTGGTGGCGCGGATTTTCGCCATCGTCGACGTTTTCGACGCTCTCACGTCAAAGCGGCCCTACAAGGACCCGATGCCCCTCGCCCAGGCCATTGGCATCCTGACCGAAGGCGCCGGCCGCCACTTCGACCCAGACCTGTTGGCGCGTTTCTGCGCGATGGCGCCGGGCCTGCTGGATGAAAGCATCAGCCTCGGCCATGACGGCATGCGCGCCGCCCTTCAGGGCATGACGCAACGCTACTTCTTTGCCTGAGGCGCGGCGGCGTCAGGCGGCGTCGCCCAGTTCCACGTTGACCAGATTCACCCAGTAGGCCGCGCCGGTGACGAGGATCTGGTCGTTGAAGTCGTAATGCGGCGTGTGCACGTAATGGCAGGAGCCATCCTCGATGCTGCCGCCGTTGCCGACCAGGATATAGGCGCCGGGCTTCTGCTCCAGCATGAAGGCAAAATCCTCGGCGCCGGTCAGCTTCTCGACATCGCCGTCGGTCTTCGCCTCGCCCACGGTCAATGCGGCCGCCTTCAGCGCCAGCGCGGTCTGCTCCGGCGCGTTCACCAGCGGCGGATAACGACGCAGGTAGTGATATTCCGCGCTGCAGCCATGGGCCTGGGCGATGCCCTGCGCCACTTCGGCGAGGCGGCGTTCCAGCAGGTCGCGGTCGGCCGGCGTGTAGCTGCGCGCCGTGCCGCGGATCAGGACCTCCGATGGAATCACGTTGGGCGAGCCATAGGCGCCGGCGGCGATATGCCCCACGCTGATCACGGCGGCGTTCTGCGGCGAGACATTGCGGCCGATGATGCCCTGGGTGGCGGTGATGAAATTCGCCGCCGGCTGGGTCGGGTCGGTGCCCATCTGCGGCATGGCGCCATGGCCGCCGGTGCCACGGAACGTGACGGCCCAGGTATCCGACGCCGCCATCATCGGGCCCGGCCGGATGGCGAAATGGCCCGTGGGAAGCCCCGGCATGTTGTGCATGCCATAGACGGCATCGCAGGGAAATTTCTCGAACAGGCCGTCCTCGATCATCACCCGAGCGCCGGCCTCGCCCTCCTCGGCCGGCTGGAAGATGAAATGCAGCGTGCCGGCAAAATCGGGATCCTTCGCCAGGTGCTTGGCTGCGCCGAGCAGCATGGTGGTGTGGCCATCGTGGCCGCAGGCATGCATCTTGCCGTCATGCACGGATTTATGCGCGAAGCTGTTCTTTTCCTGCAGGTTCAGCGCATCCATGTCGGCGCGCAGGGCGATGGCGCGCTGGCCCTGGCGCTTGCCCTTCAGCGTGCCGACCACGCCGGTTTTCCCTAAGCCGCGATGGATCGGGATGCCCCATTCGGTGAGCCTGGCCGCCACGATGTCGGCGGTGCGGTTCTCCTCGAAGGCGGTTTCCGGATGCTTGTGGATGTCGTGGCGGATCGCGGTGAGTTCCTCGCGATAGGCCTGCATCTCCTTGAGGAGGTCCTTGCTCATGGCG
>JBKBJT010000076.1:0-9452 GCA_046294345.1 Ferrovibrio sp. | reverse complement strand
GATTTCGACGATCTGTATGAATATGTGCGCAGCCTGGAGGTCGCCGGCGAACTGGAAGTGCATATCGGCCGGGGCTGGTTTCTCGCGCCACCTCCGCTTTCTCCGGTCCCGCCATCCCCCACACCCCAGCCGTAAGGACGAGCAGACACTATGACCACGCATGATGGCCTGACCAAGGGCTGGAGCCGCGACCAGATGGCGCTGCGCGCCGCGCAGGAATTGCAGGACGGCTTCTATGTCAATCTCGGCATCGGCATCCCCACGCTGGTGTCGAACTTCATTCCCGACGGCGTCGATGTCGTGCTGCAGTCGGAGAACGGCATGCTCGGCATGGGCCCTTTCCCCTACGAGGGCGAGGAAGACCCCGATCTGATCAATGCCGGCAAGCAGACCATCACCCAGCTGCCGCATTCCAGCTTCTTCGGCTCCGACCAGTCGTTTGCGATGATCCGCGGCGGCCATATCGACCTGTCGATCCTTGGCGCCATGCAGGTGGCCGAGAACGGCGATCTGGCCAACTGGATGATCCCGGGCAAGATGGTCAAGGGCATGGGCGGCGCGATGGACCTCGTCGCCGGCGTGAAGCGCGTCGTCGTCGTCATGGAGCACACTTCCAAGGACGGCGAGAAGAAGCTGCTCAAGCGCTGCACCCTGCCGCTCACCGGTGCCGGCGTGGTCGACATGGTGATCACCGACATGGCGGTGTTCTCGATCGACAAGAAGAAGGGCGGCATGGTTCTGCTCGAGCGCGCGCCCGGCGTGTCGCTGGCCGATATCGAGCGCACCACCGAGGCGATGTACACGGTGGCCGACTCGGCCAAGTAAGCGGTTTGCCGCAAAAGAACGGCCCCGGCGGGCGACTGCCGGGGCCTTTTTTATGCCCGGCCTCGACCTAGATTGTCGTCATGCCGGTATGAATGGAGGAAATCATGCTGCATCGCCGCCATCTGATGGCCGCCGGATTTGCCGCCGCCGGCCTTGCCCTGTCCGGTCTTGCCCCGTTCAACCCTGCCTCGGCTCATCATGGCTGGGGCTCCTACGATGCCACGAAAACGCTTACCCTGGACGGCATCGTGGAAAAGGTAGACCCCGATAATCCCCATGGCGAGCTGATGCTGAAGGCCGATGGCAAGGTCTGGCAGGTGATCCTGTCGCCGCCCTCGCGCATGGCCAATCGCGGCAAGGCGATTGCCGAGATCAGGGCGGGCGACCGGGTGATCGCCGTCGGTTATGCGAGCAAGACGCACGCCAACGAGATGCGCGCCGAGCGCATCACCCATAACGGTGTCACCGTCGAGCTGCGATAACCTTCCATGGAACACGCCGCAGTCGACGCGCATCCCTGGCTGGTCGCGCTGGAGCAGTCGGGGCTGGGGGCGCAGATGCGCCAGTCGCTGCTGCTCTATCCTGCCGTCGAGATCCTGCACATCTTCGGTTTCGTCGTGCTGGTCGGCAGCATCCTGGGCTTTGATCTGCGCGTGCTGGGCCTCGGCCGGCGGCTGCCCATCGAGCCCTTCGCGCGCCTGGTCGTGCCGCTCTCGGCGCTGGGATTTGCTATCGCGGTTCCATGCGGATTCCTGCTGTTCGCCACCGAAGCCACCAGCATCGCCGCCAATCCGGCCTTCCAGGTCAAGTTGGCCTGTATCGGCATCGGCCTGCTGAATGCAGGCCTGTTCCACCTCGGGCCCTGGCGCGACCTTGTGCAGCGGGGAGAGGTGACCCTGGCCGCGAAGTTCAGCGCCACGGTCTCGCTGCTGGCCTGGAGCGGGGCCATCATCGGCGGCCGCCTGATCGCCTATCTGTAAAGCCGGAACCGCGCGGCATTCCGCGCGTTTCTACTCCGACCGGATCACAGACAGCCGACCGCCGCGCCATCCCGCGATGGCACGCAGGATACTGCCGTCTCCGGCGCCCCCTGGCTTGTGAGGAGAAGACACATGATCGCGCGTCGTTCATTCATCGGCATCGCCGCCGCCGCCATCGCATTATCCGCGGTCGCGGCCTGCGCATCGCGCAGCAATGCCGTCACCGGCACGGTCTCCTATCGCGAACGCCTGATCCTGCCGGCGGATTCGCAGGTGGTGGTGCGGCTGGAGGATATTTCGAAAGGCCAGTCCTGGCCGCAGGTGGTGGCCGAGCAGCGCATCCTGCCCAACAGCGCCGGCGTGACGCAGTTCGCGCTGCCCTACACCCTCAATGAGGTGAACCCCCAGGCCACCTATGTGGTCAATGCCTGGGTGGAGCAGGGCGGCCGCATCCTGTATCGCAATGCGAAACTTTACGCCGTGCTGACCAAGGGCTCGCCCACCAGCAACGTTCATGTCGAGCTGGAGCAGGTGGCGGCGATGGTGGTGCCCGCGCCGGCGCCGACTGGCGCCACCGTGGTGCCGAGCAGCAGCGGCACGGTGATCGTGCAGCCGGCGCCGCAGGGCAACACCTATGTGGTGCAGCCGGCTCCCGCGACGGCGCCGCCGGGCAGCGTGATCCTCAATCCGGCGCGCTGAAGCCGGCGCCGTGACGAAACGGCCCGCCCTCATGGCGAGGGCGGGCCTTCTTTTTTCAGGGACAGGGGATTTCCCGGAAAGCATAGACGCGGTCGTCGGCGGGCTGGAAATCCGCCCGGCCCTGCGCCTGGTCTTGCGGACGGCCGCCGCCGCGCACCGCCCATTCCGGCGAGATTGTCGTCTGGTAGATCAGGCAGACCATGCGGCCGCGTTTTTCGCTGCGATGGATTTCCGCCTTGGCCACCCAGCGGCCATTCTCCGCCAGCAACTGCGTCTCGCCGTTTTCCACCGTCACCCGCCAGCGCAGCGGCGTGCCGTCGCGCACGGGCAGAACCACCGGCCCGGCTTCGGGCGGCAGGGTCACATCCGCGGCCAGTTCATGGCCGCCGGCCAGCACGGTGCCGGCCGCGAAGAACAGCGGCGGGGCGGGCTCGCCCGCCTGCGCCTGCGCGACTGAGGCAAGCGGCAGAAACGGGGCGGTCAGCAGAAGCACGGGAAGCAGCCGGAGCATGCCGCTAGCCTAGCACGGCTTCACGCCTGTTTGCGCAGGCTCTCCAGCCGCTCGCGGGCCTTGTCGCGGTGGCGCTCGGTGATGCTGGTCTCCACCGCGCGGATCGCGGCCAGGATCACGGCCAGGTCGTCGCCATAGCCCATGGCGCCGAAGATGTCGGGGATCATGTCCAGCGGCACGACGAAATACCCGAGCGCGCCCAGCAGGATCGCTTTGGCGCCCAGCGGCGTTTTCGGGTCGATGGCGGCGTAATAGGCGGCCAGGAAAGTCTCGGCGAAGGGCAGGTGACCCAGCACGCGTTTCAGCTTGCGCCAGAAGCGTTTGGCCAGGCGCGGCTGTTCCAGGCGCAGGCGGGCGGGATCGGCCGGCAGCTGGTAGGCGGGCGGATTGGGATCGATGATCGGATCGGTCAGCACGCCCCAGATATGGGAGGGCGGCGGCCCTGCCGCAAGGGCAGGGTTTGGGCCCCTAAGTCTCGTCAGGGCCCGGCCGATCTGCTAGAACCCGGCACTTCGTTATGGATACAAACGATCAGGAGGAAGGTTCCATGCAGTTGCAGGGCGTAGGCGCGATTGTCACCGGCGGCGCATCCGGTCTGGGCGCGGCCACCGCGCGCGAGCTGACCAAGGCCGGCGCCAAGGTCGCCATCTTCGACATGAATGCCGAAATCGGAGAGCAGACCGCCAAGGAGATCGGCGGCGTGTTCGTGAAATGCGACGTGGCCGATGGCCCGGGCGGCGAAGCCGCCGTGAAGGAAGCCATCGCCAAGGTCGGTCCGGTGCGCGTGCTGGTCAACTGCGCCGGCGTCGGCACGCCGATGAAGGCGGTGGGCAAGGACGGCCCGGTCGCGCTGGAGAAGTTCATCAAGGTGGTGCAGATCAACCTGGTCGGCACCTTCAATATGATCCGCCTGGTCGCGCATCACATGCAGCAGCAGCCGGAAATGGCCGACAAGGAACGCGGCTGCATCATCAACACCGCCTCGGTGGCCGCCTTCGACGGCCAGATCGGCCAGCCCGCCTATGGTGCCTCCAAGGCCGGCGTGCACGGCATGACCCTGCCGCTGGCGCGTGAATTCGCCCAGCACGGCATCCGCGTCTGCACCATCGCGCCGGGCCTGTTCGGCACGCCGATGATGTTCGCCCTGCCGCCCGAGGCGCAGGAGAGCCTGGGCAAGTCGGTGCCCTATCCGTCCCGCCTGGGCCGGCCGGAGGAATATGCCGCGCTCGCCCGCCACATCTGCGAGAACGTGATGCTGAACGGCGAGACCATCCGGCTGGATGGCGCCCTGCGTATGGCGCCGAAGTAACCGCCTGCTGATAACCGCCCCGTAATCGGGTCGTAAAACAGGGCCGCCGGTCAACCGGCGGCCTTTTCTTTGGTCGGAGGGCGGGGGGCGGCCCTTGCCCGGCCGGGCGATTCCCGCTACCCCTTGGGCCGACCATTTCCACCCCAGAACAGACGCAATTTTCCGGAGGTTTTTCCCATGGCGCGCAAGAAAATCGCCCTCATCGGCGGCGGCAATATCGGCGGTACCCTGGCCCTGCTGGCCGGCATGAAGGAACTCGGCGATATCACCATCTTCGACGTGGTTGAAGGCCTGCCGCAGGGCAAGGCGCTCGACATGGCCCAGGCCGGCGCGGTGGAAGGCTTCGACGCCAAGCTGCGCGGCACCCAGGACTACAAGGACATCGCGGGCTCGGATGTCATCATCGTCACCGCCGGCGTGGCCCGCAAGCCGGGCATGAGCCGCGACGACCTGCTGGGCATCAACATCAAGGTCATGCAGGCGGTTGGCGCCGGCATCAAGGCCCATGCGCCGAATGCTTTCGTCATCTGCATCACCAACCCGCTGGATGCCATGGTCTGGGTGCTGCGCGAGGTCTGCGGCCTGCCGCATAACAAGGTGATCGGCATGGCCGGCGTGCTCGACAGCGCCCGCTTCCGCCACTTCCTGGCCGAGGAATTCAATGTCTCGGTCAACGACGTGAACGCCTTCGTGCTCGGTGGCCATGGCGACACCATGGTGCCGCTGATCCGCTATTCCACCGTGGCTGGCATCCCGGTGCCCGACCTGATCAAGATGGGCTGGTCGACCCAGGAGAAGATCGACAAGATCGTGCAGCGCACCCGCGACGGCGGCGCCGAGATCGTCGGCCTGCTCAAGACCGGTTCGGCCTTCTACGCCCCGGCTTCGTCCGCCATCGAGATGGCCGAGAGCTATCTGAAGGACAAGCGCCGCGTGCTGCCCTGCGCCGCCTGGCTGGATGGCGGCAAGTATGGCCAGACCGGCATGTATGTCGGCGTGCCGGTGGTGATCGGCGCCAACGGCGTGGAGAAGATCGTCGAGATCGAGCTGAATGCAGAAGAGAAGAAGATGTTCGAGCATTCGGCCAATGCCGTGAAGGGCCTGGTCGATGCCTGCAAGCAGATCGATCCGTCGCTCGGCAAATAACCGGCCGGACGGAGACATCCGATGACCGACGCGGCGCGCCAGACAGCCTCTGGCGCGCCGTTTCTGTTTCGCGCGGCCTTCGTCGCCGCGCTCGGCCGGGGCCTCCTCAAACTGTGTGCTGGGCCCCGGCGGCCCGAGATCGTCTGGCTGAAGGCGGCGGTGAAGGGCGCGGTCTGCCCGCTGCTGGCGCTGGGGCTGTGGGCTTCGCGCGGCGGTGACGCCGATGCCAGACGCCTGTGCCTCGCCCTGCTGTTCTCGGCGGCCGGCGACGTCTTTCTGGCGGTGGATCGCGTCGGCCTGTTCGTGCCCGGGCTGGCCAGCTTCCTGCTCGCCCACCTGGTCTATCTCTGGCAGTTCGTGGCGCGCCGTCCGCGGCCGTTCATGCTGCCGCCGGCGCGCAGACTGGTGGCGCTGGGCATCGTGATCGGTATTGCCGTCATGCTGGTGCTGCTCACGCCCGGCTTGGGCAAACTGCTGGCGCCGGTCTATGCCTATATCGCCGCCATCGCCGCCATGGCGCTGGCCGCCACGGCACTCCCGGGCCGGCCGCTGGTGATGCTGGGTGCGCTCAGCTTCATGGTGTCGGATTCCCTCATCGCGCTCGACAAGTTCGTGGCGCCGATCCCCTTCGTCGGCCCGGCGATCTGGATCACCTATGTGGCCGCCCAGGCGATGATCGTGCTGGGCTGGAAAGACCGCGCCTGACTGCCTACATTGGTCGGGAAGGAGACCCTCGCCATGCGCCTGCTGCTCGCCATTTTCCTGCCCTTCATGGTGTTCTTCACCATCGGGCGGCCGATTGCCGGCATCATCTGCCTGATCCTGCAGATCACCATCCTGGGCTGGATTCCGGCGGCGCTATGGGCGGTCTATGCGCTCAGCCAGTACAACACGGCCAAACAGATCGAGCAGGCGACCGGACGGCGCACGCTGTAGCCTCGCGCACAACCGATCATCTGACGGGGTCGGGAGCGGGGGAGTTCAGCGCAAGCTCCGTCGACCAGTCCGGATCATAGGGGCGAAAGCCATGCCACTGCTGGAACAGCAGCATGCGCCGGGGATGTTCGCGCGCCCAGCGCATCGCATCATGGCCGAGCCAGGCATAGCTGCCTTTTTCCCAGATCCTTGCCCGATAGCTGGGATAGCTGATTGCGAGCTGGTTCCGGTTGGTGGCAAAGCGCGAGAACAGGCGAAAGACGCGGCGGGCGAAGGCAAGATGCGCCTTGTTGCCCTTCTCGCAGTTGACCGCGATCTGCCCGCCGTGCAGCCGCTGCGGCCAATCCTTGTCTTCCTCCAGCACTTCGCAGCCGGGCATGATGGCGACGCTGGGGAGGTGCCTGGATGTCAGCAGGGCGGAATCGCCGCATCCGCCAACCCCTTTTTCTATGAAATATTCGGGTTGCCAGGAGGGGTCGAGAATGGAGCGTATGTAATACGGGAAACCGCCGCGCGGTAGGGGCGGTTCGTTTGGCACCATGACGGCGCAGAGATGATCGACCAGCACATGGCTCCTTTCGAGGAAGGCCCAGGGCTTGGAACGCAGGTCGATCAGCCAGCGCCCGGCCGGATACAGCTCCTGCCATGCATCGCCGAAGGCCAGCCAGTCGGCATAGGATAACCCCACCTCGCGGCGACGGACTGTCTCCGGGTAATGGTAAGTAAATCGTATCTGAATGTGGACCAGATCGCGCGTATCGAAGAACGGCTCCGCCTTTTTCATCCTTTTCTCCCATCCGTCTTTACAGCTCACCCTCTTTTGCCAGCCTGTCCTGCAGGGCTGACCACATCTGGCGGCAGCGCAGGCGCACATAGCTGGAATAGGATTCCTCGGTCTCTCCGGGTTTCATCTTGCGTGCCCAGACGGCGACGCCTTTTTTGATGTTGTTCTGCAGATTCGCGAAACGGCGCGCCTGGTCGGGCGTCTGGCTTTCCGTCTCGATGCTGTCGCTGCCGGTTTTGCGGATCGTGTCGGTGTTCAGATAGGCGACGGTGCGTGTTGTCTGATCGCCGAAGCTGATATCCGGCCGGCTGCTGCCGCGCAGGTCGGGGCTGTTGTCGTCGCGCTTGATGACCTGCTCCCGCAGCTCGCCTTTTTCTGTATGCGTGCCGCCACGCGCGTGGGGAATCTCTCCCAGCCTGGGAAATTCGCCCAGCGTTTCCACGCAGACCCTGGCGGCAATCCTGTTGCTTTCCACGGTTTCCGGTTTTCCCCGCCCGCCATGGATGTTCAGGTCGAGGATGATGCCGGTCACCATCTCTGCCAGAGGTCGCTGCTGCGATGGCAGAAGGCGGATCGAGTCCTCAAGCTCCGGCGGGATCAGGCCTTCGCTGGCTTGCGCCTGCGGCTCTGCCGGCCGGCCTTTCAGGTTGGTATCGATCTTCGGCGGTTCCAGCGGTGGCGTGCGGCTAACTTCGCGGTCCCTATCGTTCGGCGGCTCGGAAGGCGGCATGACGGAGGCTTCTGGATGCACAACGCGACTGATGACCTGCGTCGGCGTGGTCAGCAGGTTGAGAGGCCCAACCGCCTTCAATAACTGGTCGGCGGTGGATATCGCGCCGCCGATCCTGTCCGTGGCGTCTTCGAGTGTCTTGTCCAGCCATGCGCCGGCCGCCTTCACATCCGGCCGTTCATGGGGCGGCCGTTCATTTGGCACGGGCGCATCGGTCGCTACAGGCGGGGTCGGCAGCGGCAGCGCAACCTGGGCAAATTGCTGCGCCGGTTGTCGGGGCAGACGCTTTCCAGGCCGGATCATGCCGACCGGTTCGCCGTCTTGCTGTGCGTCACTGGTCAGCACGATGTTTGAGGCCGGCGGCGCATCTTCTGCGCTGTGGCGCTGGGTGTAGAAACGGTCGACATCCTCGGGCCGCGGCACGCCGTAGCCGTCCAGCCGCTCACCGAAATCGTCTTGCAGGGCGGCGACGGTCTCGCCCCGGCCGGCGGCGTCCACGCCGCCTGCCGGCAAAGGCAGCAACTGGCCGTCCGGCGTCAGGCCACGATCCTTCTGATAGGCGACGATGGCGCGCTCCAGGCCGGAGCCGGGCCAGCCGGTCGGCACACCTGGCATCGGCAGGTCGTAATAGCCGGCATTGCCCAGCAGGATCTGTGCGCGGATCACATCGGCGCGGTCATTGTCACCGAAACGGCCGACAGAGCCGGAAAAGACGAAGGGGTTATCGGTGTCGCCGGTGAAGGGCGGAAAAGGGGAGGGAGTTTCTTCCCGAGGCAGCAAAGTCATGGCGGCTCCTGGAGGGCGGAATATGACTTGATAATATTCCTATATAATATACACTCTATGTTCTTTAATCAAGCAAAAATATATACATAAAGTAGTATTCATATTGAGTTTTCAAACCTTCTTCCCGCCGTCGTTGAAGATGCTGAAACAAAATGGCGCCTATATGAAAAATCAATAACTTACCTATGCAAAACCATCGCAAAACGATTCAAAACGCGTCGCGCACGACGGCAAATCCCAGTACAGCGGCGCAACCCACGCCGGCCCGCACCGCACCGTCCGCAACAGGCCAGAACTTGTACGGTGCCAATTTAAGACTTGCCGCTTTGGCTCAGCTTCCCTAATTGCAGGGCGTATAAACGAACGACCGTTCAGGAGACGATTCCCCATGACGACCCTGACCCAGGCCCCCCATTCCGGGGCACCGATCTCCTGGCGCACCCCCCTGCTGGTCATCCTCGCCGGCTGCACCATCGCGCTGCTGAATTTCGGCGTGCGCTCGGGCTTCGGCCTGTTCCTCGAGCCGATCAGCGCCGCCAATGGCTGGGGCCGCGAGGTCTTCGCCTTCGGCATCGCTATCCAGACCGTGCTGTGGGGCTTCGGCCAGCCTTTCGCCGGCGCCCTGGCCGACCGCTACGGCTCTGCCCGCGTGCTGGTCGGCGGCGCGCTGTTCTATGCCGCCGGCGTGGCGCTCACCGCCTATGCCACCACGCCGCTGATGCTCAATGTCACGCTCGGCATGCTGA
>JBKBJT010000075.1:0-10062 GCA_046294345.1 Ferrovibrio sp. | reverse complement strand
ACCGGCACCATCGGCCTGGTGATGGATTGCGACACCACCGGCATCGAACCGGACTTCGCCCTGGTGAAGTTCAAGAAGCTGGCCGGCGGCGGCTATTTCAAGATCATCAACCGCACGGTGCCGCTGGCGCTGAAGACGCTCGGCTACAATGACGGCCAGATCAAGGCCATCATCGACCATGCCGTGGGCCATGGCACGCTGGACGGCGCGCCGGGCGTGAACCACGAGACGCTGAAGGCCAAGGGCTTCACCGACGAGGCCATCGCCAAGGCCGAAAAAGGCCTGCGTGGCGCCTTCGACATCAAGTTCGTGCTGAACCGCTGGACGCTGGGCGCCGATTTCTGCCGCGGCCTCGGCTTCACCGATGCCCAGCTCGACGATCCCGCCTTCGACCTGCTCTCCGCGCTCGGCTTCACCAGTGCCGAGATTGCCGCTGCCAATCTGTATTGCTGCGGCTCGATGACGGTGGAAGGTGCGCCGGGCCTGCGCGACATGCACCTCTCGGTGTTCGACTGCGCCAATCCCTGCGGCAAGGACGGCAAGCGTTTCCTGTCGGCGGAAAGCCATATCCGCATGATGGCCGCCGCCCAGCCCTTCATCACCGGCGCGATTTCGAAAACCATCAACATGCCCAACCTCGCCACCGTCGAGGATTGCAAGCTGGCCTACATGCTGTCGTGGAAGCTGGGCTGCAAGGCGATGGCGCTGTATCGCGACGGCTCCAAGCTGAGCCAGCCGCTGCAGGCCCAGATGCTGGAAGACGATGTCGACGACGCCATCGGCGAGACCGTCGCCGAGCAGGTGGCGGAGGCCCCGATGGCGGCGCGCGCGCAGATCATCGCCGAGCGCATCGTCGAGAAGCACATCGCCGGCCGCCAGAAGCTGCCGCTGCGCCGCAAGGGCTACACCCAGAAAGCCGTGGTGGGCGGCCACAAGGTGTATCTGCGCACCGGCGAATACGATCACGGCAAGCTGGGCGAGATCTTCATCGACATGCACAAGGAAGGCGCCGCCTTCCGCAGCCTGATGAACAATTTCGCCATCGCCATCTCCATCGGCCTGCAATACGGCGTGCCGCTGGAGGAATTCGTGGATGCCTTCACCTTCACCCGCTTCGAACCCTCGGGCATGGTGGAAGGCAACGATGTCATCAAGATGTCGACCTCGATCCTCGATTATGTGTTCCGCGAACTGGCCGTCAGCTATCTGGGCCGCACCGACCTGGCCCATGTGCAGCCCGACGACCTGCGGCACGACACGCTCGGCGCCAAGGAAAGCCCGGCCTCGATCAAGCTGCAGGTGGAGAAGGAAGCCATCAAGGTGGCCTCGACGGGCTATATCCGCTCCAACCTCTATGTGCTGAAGGGCGGACAGGATCGCGGGGTCGAATTGCAGGCCACCGGCACCGATGGCCCGACCATGTCGGTCATGCATGTCAGCGCCGACACCCACACCCATGTCGAGATGTCGGCCACCGCCATGGGCGGCGGCGGCACCAAGATGGAGCGCATCGCCGAGGCGCGCATGAAGGGCTACGAGGGCGATGCCTGCCCCGAATGCGGCAACTTCACCCTGGTGCGCAACGGCACCTGCCTGAAATGCGACAGCTGCGGCAGCACTACGGGTTGTTCGTAAGGCGGATGCGGCTGAGCCAAGCCTTCTCTCCTCCAGGAGAAGCGCCCCGGCACCGGAAACGGTGTCGGGGTTTTTTCTTGAGCCCGAATGCAAACCGCCCCTGCCGGGGGGCGGCAGAGGCGGTCTTCAGTCCGGGGATGCTTACTCGGGGGGAGGAAACGCTTACGCGGACAAATCGATCTGGCTACCGATACCGGCCTTCAGCGGACCACGCTGGTCCGGCTTCAGCACAACGGCACCCTGCGCCACGGGTTCCACCGGCTGGGCCAGCGGGCGGGGCGTGACAACGAGGCTGCCGCTGGCTTTGAGGGGTTCGATCACCGTGGACACGCAACGCTCCTGAAATCTCGCACTGGCGCCGTTGCAACGGCGCGATAACCATGCCCCGACCCTAGACCTGCGCGGGCGCCGGCGCAGCTAAAAAGCCGGTAACGTGGCCGGGCGCGGGTGGCGGCAGGCCGTCGCGCAGACGGAAGTCACCATCCTCTGCGCTTTCGCCAGTCCTGGCTGATGCATACGTCATTAGCACACGCGCGCCGACACAGCGTTCCCGCGCCGTAATGCGGCTAAACCACCTTCTGCGCCAGCGCGGCTTCCACCTGGGCATCCAGATGCGCACGCAGTTCCGGCGGCAGATACAGCCGCGTCGCCAGCAGCGCGAGGTATTCGCGTTCGGCCGGCTGGTCCGGATCGATGGCGAGCCGCGAGGCCAGATAGATTTCCGCCGCCTGCTCCTCGTTGCTCACGCTGCTCACGATCTCTTCCAGCTTCACCGGATTGGCCAGCATGGCGAATACCGCGCTCTTGGCCTCGGCATCCAGCGCCATGCGCTCGATCTCGGCGAACACGCGCTGTTGCTCGGTCGCATCCAGATGGCCGTCGGCCTTGGCCGCAGAGATCATGGCGCGGATCAGCGCCAGCTCGAACGGATTGCCGTCGGCGGCCGGCGCGGCCGAGGGCAGGTATTTCGGCGCCACCTGCGGCATGTCGCCCGGCTGCGCCACGGGGCCTGAGGCCGGCTTTTGCCCGTCCTGCCAGTTGCGATAGGCCCGCCAGGCCAGCAGGCCCAGCGCCGCAGCGCCGCCATAAACGGCGACATTGCCGGCCATCTTGCGCGCTTTCTTGTTGGCCAGCAGCAGGCCCAGCACGCCGCCCACGGCAAGCCCGCCGGTGCCGCCCAGCCCGTCGATGCCGCGTTTGGCCTGGCCTGCCTGGCCGAGGAACTGGTCCAACAGGGATTTCGCGTCGAGCATGTCTGCGTTAGCCTCCGGATATGTCGAGATCAGGAGATCGGCGCGGCGTGCGCGGAATTCAAGTGCTGTTCTTCTGCGCGCTGCTGATGCTTGCGCCATATTTCTGCCGCAATGCGGCGGCGATGGAATCCGAGTGGCGCAGCGAGATTCTGCATCACGTGAATCTGGCGCGGTCTGAGGCCGGCCTCGCGCCGCTGGCCTGGAACAGCCGCCTCGCCCAAGCTGCGGCAATCCACGCCGCCGACCTTCAGCATTGCGGCAAACTCGCCCATGAAGGCTGCGACGGCAGCGACCTGCCCCAGCGCCTCGACCGCGCCGCCTATCGCTACCGCGCGGCGGCCGAGAATCTCGCGCTCTGCGCCTGCGACGCAGCCGGCGTGGTGCGATTGTGGCTGGGCAGCGAGGGCCATCGCCGCAACCTGCTCAATCCGGGCATCACCGAACTCGGCGCCGACACGCGCGTGGATACCACCGATCCACGCCGCGCGTTATGGGTGCTGGTGCTGGGACGGGAGTGATCCGCCCTAGGCCTGCCCGAATGCCAGCTTGAGCGCCACGCCCATTTCGGCCAGGGCCTGGTTGGCCTGCGGGATCGCCTTGCCCATCACCACGAAGCCATGGATCTGGCCGGGGAATTCGCGGAAGGCCACCGGCACGCCGGCGGCTTTCAGCGCCATGGCATAGGCCTCGCCCTCGTCGCGCAGCGGGTCACAGCCCGCCACCACCACATAGGCCGGCGGCAGGCCGGCCAGGCTTTTGGCGCGCAACGGCGAGGCGCGCCAGTCGTCGCGGTCCTGCGGGCCGTTCAGATACTGCAACTGGAACCAGTCCATCGCCGAGCGCGTCAGCAGATGGCCCTCGCCGAAGCGTTTGTGCGAGTCCGTATTCATGTGCATGTCGGTGGCCGGATAGATCAGCAATTGATAGACGAGCTTCGGCACGCCGCTTGCGCCAGCCTTGATCTTGTCGCGCGCGGCGATGCAGATCACGGCAGCAAGATTGCCGCCGGCGGAATCGCCGCCCACGGCAATCCGCGTCGGATCGATGCGCAGGCGCTTGGCTTCTTCCGCCACCCACAGCAGGGCGGCATAGGCATCATCCACCGCGCAGGGGAATTTATGCTCCGGCCCCATGCGGTAATCGACCGAGACCACGGCGCAGCGCGCTTCGTTGGCCAACGTGCGGCAGGCCACGTCATGGGTGTCGAGGTCGCCGATCACCCAGCCGCCGCCGTGATAGAACACCACGGCCGGCAGCAACTCCTTCTTGTCCACGCCGGCCGGACGGTAATAGCGCAGCGGGATCGGCCCATGCGGACCGGGGGCCGCGATATTGTCGACCTCGGAAACCTCGGGCGGCGGCGGCGTGACGGCGCCGCGCGTATCCTTGTAGAGCTTGCGCGCGCCTTCCGCGCCCAGATCGGCATATTCCGGACGGTTCGCCGCCTTCACGGCATCCAGCAGGGCTTTGGCTTCCGGGTCGAGCATGGCGAGGCGATCTTTCTTTTGTGTCAGCCCATCTTTTGTATCAGCCCAGGGCGGGAAACAGGCCGCGCAATCCGTTGGCAAAGATTTGAACCGCAACGGCGGCCAGCAGCAAGCCGAAAATGCGGTTGAGGATGTTGAGGCCGGTACGGCCGAGCCGGTCGCCGATGGGTTGTGCCAGCTTGAGCACGACCCAGATGCCCACGCAGATCAGTGCCAGGATCGCCACGCTTAATCCCTTATGCTGCCAGCCGGCGCCGCGCTCCATGTAGATGATGGTGGCCGAGATCGAGCCGGGGCCGACCAGCAGCGGCATGGCGATCGGTACCACGCCCACGGCCGAACGGCCATCCAGCGGCCGACCCGCCGCCTCGCTGGCTTCCTCCGGCGTCTGCTGCTGCGGGCTGAGCTGGGCGTTGATCATGCTGAGTGCCATCAGGAACAGCACGATGCCGCCGCCGACCTGGAAGGCCGGCAGGCTGGCGCCAAGCAGGCGCAGGATCAGGTCGCCGGAAAAACCCGCGATCACCAGGGCCGTGAATACGCCCAGCGATGCCGTGCGCGCGGTGGCATTGCGCTCGCGCGATGAACGCCCCTCGGTCAGCAGCAGGAATAAGGGGATCGCCGCGAAGGGATCGAGGATCGAGAACAGCGTGACGGCGAAGCGGACATAATCGAGGCTGTCGAGCATGGCCGCGTCGCCGTCACATGATCAGGATTTCTTGTCTGCGTCGGGCGCGACGACGCGGATATGCAGCTCGCGCAGCTGCTTCATCGTCACCTCGCTCGGCGCCTGCATCATCAGGTCCTGGGCCTGCTGGTTCATCGGGAACAGCACCACCTCGCGGATATTCGGCTCGTCGGCCAGCAGCATGACGATGCGGTCGATGCCCGGCGCGATGCCGCCATGGGGCGGGGCGCCGAACTTGAACGCGTTCAGCATGCCGCCGAACTTGCCTTCCACCACTTCCGGCCCGTAACCCGCGATCTCGAAGGCCTTGTACATGATCTCCGGACGATGGTTACGGATGGCGCCGGACGAAAGTTCCACGCCGTTGCAGACGATGTCGTACTGGTAGGCCAGGATATCCAGCGGATCCTTGGTGTTCAGCGCCTCCAGCCCGCCCTGCGGCATCGAGAAGGGGTTGTGGCTGAAATCGATCTTCTTGTCGTCCTCGTTATACTCGAACATCGGGAAATCGACGATCCAGCAGAACTTGAAGACATTCTTCTCGCAGATATCCAGCTCATCACCAATACGAATGCGCGCCTGGCCGGCCAGCTTGGCCGCCGGCAGCTCCTTGTCGCAGGCGAAGAAGATGGCGTCGCCATCCTTCACATTGCCGAGCTTTTTCAGCAGCGCGACGCGGTCGGCATCCAGGAACTTGGCGATCGGGCCTTTCGCTTCGCCATTGTCGAAGATGATGTAGCCCAGGCCAGCGGCGCCTTCCTGGCGCGCCCAGTCATTCATCTTGTCGAAGAAGCTGCGCGGACGGCCGGCCGCACCTGGCGCCGGGATGCCGCGCACGACCGCACCATTCTCGATGTTGCGGGCGAATACGCCAAAGCCCGAGCCGCGGAACACCTCGGTCACGTCGGCCAGGATGATCGGGTTGCGCAGGTCCGGCTTGTCCGAACCATATTTCAGCATCGCCTCGCGATAGGGAATGCGCGGGAAGTCCAGCGGGCCGCAATCGCGGCCGTTGGCGAATTCCTGGAACACGCCATGGATCACTGGGCCGACGGCGTTGAACACGTCGTCCTGCTCCACGAAGCTCATCTCGACATCGAGCTGGTAGAACTCGCCCGGGCTGCGGTCCTTGCGGGCATCCTCGTCGCGGAAGCAGGGCGCGATCTGGAAATAGCGGTCGAAGCCCGAGACCATGATCAGCTGCTTGAACTGCTGCGGCGCCTGCGGCAGGGCGTAGAAACGGCCCGGATGGATACGGCTGGGCACCAGGAAGTCGCGCGCGCCTTCCGGCGACGACGCCGTCAGGATCGGCGTCTGGAATTCCATGAAGCCCTGGTCGGTCATGCGCCGGCGGATCGACGAGATCACCTTGCTGCGCAGGATGATGTTGTTGTGCAGGCGTTCGCGGCGCAGGTCGAGGAAACGGTATTTCAGGCGGATGTCTTCGGGATATTCCTGCTCGCCGAACACCGGCATCGGCAGTTCCTGAGCCTCGCCCAGCACCTCGATGCTGGAGACCACCACTTCAACGCTGCCCGTGGGCAGGTTCGGGTTCACCGTCTCGGGCGTGCGGGCCACCACCTTGCCCACCGCGCTGATCACGTATTCCGAACGCAGGCCTTCCATCTGCCTGAAGGCATCCGAGCCGCTCTCGGCCACGATCTGGGTGATGCCGTAATGGTCGCGCAGGTCGATGAACAGCAGGTTGCCGTGGTCGCGCTTGCGGTGGACCCAGCCGGCCAGCTTGACCTCGGAACCGACCTCGGCCGGACGGAGCTGGCCACAGGTATGCGTACGATAACGGGACATCGGGGAATCCGTTGAAAAAGCAGTGGAAATCAAAGCGGGAACAGGCCCCGCCAGAGGCGGAAAGTCAAGGCCGATCCTAGGGGAAAATCGCCGCCCGGAACAGCCTGCGGGGTTGGGTCGCGGCCCCCGGCATGCTATGAGCCCCAACCATGCGTACCGACCCCGCCCCGAACACCGCCCCGATCACCGCCACCGACGAACTCAGCCGTTTCTGCGCCTCCCTCGCCACGGCCCCCTATGTGACCGTGGATACCGAGTTCATGCGGGAAACCACCTTCTGGCCCATGGTCTGCCTGATCCAGGTGGCCGGCCCCGAGGAAGCCCGGGCGATCGACCCGCTGGCCGAAGGCCTGTCGCTGGAACCTTTGTTCGAGCTGCTGCGCAACCGCGCCGTGCTGAAGGTGTTCCACGCCGCCCGGCAGGATCTGGAAATCTTCACCAAGCTGATGGGCGAGGTCCCTGCCCCGCTGTTCGATACCCAGGTAGCCGCCATGGTCTGCGGCTTCGGCGACCAGGTGTCGTACGAACAGCTTGCCTCCAAGCTGGCCGGCGCGCAGATCGACAAATCCTCGCGCTTCACCGACTGGGCGCGCCGCCCGCTGACCGACAAGCAGGTGCGCTACGCGCTGTCCGACGTGACGCATCTGCGCAAATGCTTCGACAAGCTGCGCGCCCGCCTGCTGAAATCGGGCCGCGCCGACTGGCTGAACGAGGAAATGGCCCTGCTGGCCGATCCGGCCACCTACGAAATTCCGCCCGAGAATGCCTGGAAACGCCTGAAGCCGCGCACCACCAAGCCGGAATACCTGGCCGTGCTGCAGGCCGCTGCCGCCTGGCGCGAGATCGAGGCGCGCAACCGCGACATCCCGCGCCAGCGCATCATCCGCGACGAGACCCTGATGGAGATCGCCGCCCATCCGCCGAAGGTGGCCGACGACCTGGAGCGCATGCGCGGCCTCTCCAAAGGCTTCGCCGAGGGCAAGATGGGTGCCGGACTCTTGGCGGCCATCGCCGAGAAGCTGGCCAGCCCGCGCGAGACCTGGCCAGTGGTGGAAAAGGAAGCCGAGCTGCCGCGCGGCATCGGCCCGCTGGTCGAGTTGCTGAAGGTGCTGCTGAAGATGAAATGCGACGATTTCGACGTCGCGCAGAAGCTGGTCGCCTCCTCCTCCGATCTCGACAAGATCGCCGCCGACGACAAGGCCGTCGTGCCCGCCCTGCAAGGCTGGCGCCGCGAGATTTTCGGCAACGACGCGCTGCGCCTGAAACACGGCGAACTGGCGCTGGCCGCCGAAGGCAACCGCATCAAGCTGGTCGAACTGAAGAAATAAGGCTTAGCGCTTCGCCACGCGCACTTCGCCGGCGCGGTTGAGCGCCTTGGCGAAGGCTTCCATGCGGCGCTGCACGGCTTCGCCGTCCAGGGCGGCATGCTGGGCCGGAATCTCAAGCACGATGCCGTTGCCGTTCGGCCGCAATTTGCAATCCGACAGTATGCCGGGCACGCCGCCCGACAGGGTCTGGCCCAGCCGCATGGCCAGGCCGATGCGCTGGGCATAATCGATCTGCTCGGCATTCAGCATCTGCCAGGCTGGCGCCGCGGCCGGGTCGCTGGCGGTGCCGACGTAGCGCGTGAAGACAACCAGCGCCAGCAGCGCGCGCTCGGCCTGGGTGATGGCGCCGAACGGCGCGTGCAGGATGATGCCCATCGACTGCTCGCCGCGATAATCGGGATGCACGCGCCAGGCCGTGTCGGCCAGGATCGCTGCCGCCAGGCGGATGCGGGCACGGTCGGCCGGATCGCGGTCGAAGATCGGCGCGATGAAACGGTCGAGTTCCGCGCCATGTTCAGCAAAGCGGCTTTCGCGCTCGGCCATATGCCGGCAATAGGCCAGCAATGGATCCTCGGCGCGCTGCTTCTCGTTCAGCAGCGCATAGGCCAGGCCCTCGCGCAGGCCATTGGCCGAGAACACCACGTCCTTGGGTTCCAGGGCCTTGATCACACGCCGCATCACCAGGGCGGCCAGCGGCAGCGCATCCTGGCGCCGGCGCGGCACGCCTTCCACCCGCAGCAGCGATTCCTTGCTTTGTTTGGCGATCAGGCGGGTGAAGTCGCTCGCCTCGCCGCGCCCCAGCGTATACTGGTGGATGATGTGCAGCGGGCTGTGCTTCTGCGCCATGTGCACGCGGGCGATGGCGCGCCACGACCCGCCCACGGCATAGAGCGACCTGCCCTTCCATTTCTTCAGCCACTCGACGCCGGCGATCTTCTCGTCGATGAAGCTTTTCACCACGCCGTAATTGCCCAGATTCGCGATGCGCAGCGGGCCGAGCGGCAAGGTCACGCTGTCGCCCAGTTTGTTCCCGTCCAGCGACACCAGTTCCAGGCTGCCGCCGCCCAGGTCGCCCATCACGCCGCAGGCATCGGGAATGCCCGACAGAACGCCATAGGCCGAATAGGTCGCCTCTTCCTGCCCGCTCAGCACACGCACGCTTTCGCCCGTGTCGCGTTCGATCTGCGCCACGAATTCGGCGCCGTTGCTGGCATCGCGCACAGCGGCCGTCGCCACGATCTGCAGCGAACGCACCTCCATGTGGCGGGCCAGCGTCACGAAACGCCGGATCGCGCCTAACGCCTGCGCAGCGCCTTCGGCATCCAGCGCGCCGCTTTCGCTTAAGCCCCGACCCAGGCCGCACAGCACCTTTTCATTGAACATGGCGGTCGGCAGGCGCAACGGCTCGCCGAACACCACCAGACGCACCGAATTGGAGCCCACATCGATGACTCCGAACGGCAGCGGCGAAACCGCCTGCGACGGGGCAACCTTACTGATTGTTTGCGCGACGGCCACTCTTGCCTACCAGGGTTTCGGCCGGCAGATCGCCCAGCCCGTCCTTGAGTTTGAGGCGCGGGATCGCCTCCGGTTTCTTCAGCGCCTTACCACGGCCCGACAGGCTGGGATTGGTCATGAAATAGGTATGCGCACTGAATGCGTCAGGCGCCTCGGAGGCGCGCAGATACTGGTCGTCGGCGCCCAGCCACCAGCTCTGCGCCTGATCCTTCAGGTTGGCCACCATGATCTGGTCCATGATCTGCTCATGCACCGTCGCGTTCTCGATCGGGATCAGAACTTCCACGCGGCGGTCGAAGTTCCGCGGCATCCAGTCGGCCGAGGAGATGAAGATTTTCGCCTCC
>JBKBJT010000074.1:0-10819 GCA_046294345.1 Ferrovibrio sp. | reverse complement strand
GCTGCACCCCTTCTACACCAACGTGCAGACCTATGCCGACCTGCCCGCCAGCCTGATCGAGCAGATCGAGCATTTCTTCGTCCACTACAAGGACCTGGAGAAGGGCAAGTTCGTGAAGTCGGCCGGCTGGGTCGGCCCGGACGAGGCCGCCAAGATGATCACCGACGGCATCGTGCGCGCGGCCGGAATCAAGTAACACCATTGACTTATGACGATCAGGCGCCGGCCGGGGGCTCTCTCCCGGCCGGCGTTTTTTTGTATCCGGGATTGATGCAGCGCAAGGTGGCCGTAAGCCGGCGGCGCTAGGGTTGCGGTATCCTCAGCATGGAGAGATGCCATGACCGGACGGAATTTCAGAACCACTCTTGCGGCTTCCGCGCTGGCGCTCGGCTTGGCGCTCGGCCTGGCTGGCGCGACAGCGGCCCAGCCGATGATGCAGGGCCAGCAGGGACGCGGCCCGATGATGCAGCAGGGCCAGGGTATGGGCCCGGGCATGATGTACGGCCAAGGCTACGGCCCCGGCTACGGCATGGGCGGCCACGGCATGATGATGGGCATGATGGGCGGCGGCTATACCGAGGGCAGCGTCGCCTTCCTCAAGGCCGAGCTGGGCATCACCGCGCAGCAGGAGGCGGTGTGGAAACCCTTCGCCGAGGCGCTGCGCAGCTTTGGCACCACCATGCATGGCCCGCGCGCCGGCCGCCAGGCGCCGGTGCAGACCCAACAGACTCAAACCCTGCCCGACAGCCTGGAAACCCGGGTCGGCTGGATGGAAGGCCACCTCGCCGCGCTCAAAACCCTGAGCAGCACGGCCAAACCGCTATATGCCGCCCTGACTCCCGAACAGAAAACCAGGGCCGACGACCTGCTGGGTGGCTGCCCGCCCTGCACCCCCTGACGTTTCCTCCCCCTGCCGGCCGCCGCATCCCCCCTCGCGGCGACCGGCAAATTCGGCGGCGGCCATGTTACGGCCGCCGTTTTTTTATCCCCGGCGTTTCCTGCCTGGGACCGGAGATTTCGCATCGCGCCGCGACGGGTTTGCGTCGTTTTGCGATGGTTTTGCTATGCTAAGCCTTTGATTCTCCGTAAATCGATTTTCCATAACGCTTTCGACCACCGACAGAACATATATGGAACTCCGGTGCCATAATTCAAGCCGGCGCATACCACACTAGAATTACTTGAAATTAACTTCCCTTATAACGCGGGCGGGATAGATATAGGACGTTACCCCGCAACGACGGACATGTCATGACCGCCGAACCGCCCGCACCGATCCCCGGCATTCCCGACGGTTCTTCCCCGACCTCGTCGACAGCCCCCGCTTCTGCAACGGCGGATGCCGCCGACCTCGGCCACCTGCCCCAGGCCCTGCGCGCCGGGGCCGACATGCGGAGCGTGAACGATCCGCGCCTGCTGCGCGCGCTGGACTGGTGGCGCGGGCTGGCCACCGTCTCGGCCCTGCCTTTGCCCGACCGGGCGCAGATCGACCCGGCCGAGATCACCGACCTGCTGCCCTACTGCATCCTGTGGGACGTGCTGCACGGCCCGAACGACACGCGGCTCTATCGCTGCCGCCTGGCCGGCACGATCCTGTGCGAGGTCTACGGTCGCGACGGGCGCGGGCTGATGCTGCACGAGATGTTCGGCGACGACACCGCCGAGATGCAGGCCGGTCTGGACGTGGCGGCGCTGCATGCCCGCCCCTTCCATGCCGAACACCGCATGACCTGGGCGAAGAAGGAATTCTACAAATACCGCCGCGTGCTGCTGCCCTTCACCCACCGCGCCGCCGCCCTGCGCCTGGATGGCCGGCCGGACGACACCCCGGGCCGCGTCGGCCTGCTGATGAACGTGATCAGCTTCGTGCCGGAGTGAGGCGGGTTTAAACACGCCCTCACCCCCGGCCCTCTCCCGCAAGCGGGAGAGGGAGAGACACGACCTCTCAACAGAGCGCCCCTCACCCCGACCCTCTCCCGCAAGCGGGAGAGGGAGGGACACGACCTCTCAACAGAGCGCCCTCACCCCCGGCCCTCTCCCCCAGGCGGGAGAGGGAGGGACCCGGCGCCATGAGGCGACGGGAGGGTGAGGGTGGCGGGCGTCAGCGGTTATCGGCCAGCACCATCTCGGCGCCTTTTTCCGCGATCATCAGCGTGGGCGATGCGGTGTTGCCCGAAGTGATCAGCGGCATGGCGGAGGCGTCGATCACGCGCAGGCGCTCCACGCCGCGCACGCGCAGGCGGCCATCCAGCACAGCTAGGGGGTCGGAATCCACGCCCATCTTCGCGGTAGACACCGGATGGAAGATGGTGGCGCCGAGCTGGCCGGCGGCCACGCGCATGTCGTCCTCGCTCTGCACCTCCGGCCCGGGCAGGAATTCCTGCGGATCGTATTTCGCCAGAGCCGGCGCGGATGCCAGTCTGCGCGTGAGTTTCAGGCTGTCGATCGCAACCCGGATATCGGCCTCGGTGCTTAAATAATTCGGCTGGATCGCGGGTGCGGCGAGCGGATCGGCCGACCTGATCCGCACATGGCCGCGTGAGGTGGGCCGCAGGTTGCAGATCGAGGCGGTGAAGGCTGGAAAGGGATGCAGCGGATCGCCGAACTTGTCGAGCGACAATGGCTGGATATGGAATTCGACATTCGGCGTGGCATGTTCGGGCGAGGAGCGCGTGAACATGCCGAAGGTGCTGGGCGCCATGGTGAGCGCGCCGCGCCGCAGCAGCGCATATTGTGCGCCCATCATCGCCTTGCCGAACAGGCCGGCATCGTTGATCGTCTTCACGCCGCGCACTTTATAGATCAGGCGGAGCTGCAGATGGTCCTGCAGATTCTCGCCCACGCCGGGCAGGTTGTGTACGACGCCGATGCCATGCGATTGCAGCAGGTCGGCCGGGCCGATGCCGCTCAACTGCAGGAGCTGCGGCGAATTGATGGCGCCGGCGGCGAGGATCACTTCCGCCTTGGCGCGGGCGAAAAAGCTCTCGCCGCCCTGTTTGTAGACCACGCCGGTCGCGCGCTTGTTCTCAATCGCCACGTTGCAGACCTGCACCTTCGTGCGCAGCTCCAGGTTCGGGCGCGAGAGGATGGGCTTGAGGAAGCCGGTGGCGGCCGACCAGCGTTTGCCGCGCTTCTGGTTCACCTGGAAATAGCCCGAGCCTTCGTTGTTGCCGAGGTTGAAATCCTCCACCTGCGGAATGCCGATCTGCGCGCCGGCCTCGGCGATGCTATCGATCAGATCCCACCGCACGCGGGCCTTTTCCACGCGCCATTCGCCGCCGGCATTATGCAAAGCCGATTTGCCGGACTGGTGATCCTCGTGTTTCAAAAAGTAGGGCAGCACATCGTCCCACCCCCAGCCGGACAGGCCCATCTGGGCCCAGGTGTCGTAATCCTGCACCTGGCCGCGCATGTAGACCATGGCGTTGATGGCCGTGCAGCCGCCGATCACCTTGCCGCGCGCATAGCCGATGGAGCGGTTATTCAGGCCCGGCACCGGCTCCGTTTTATAGCACCAGTCGGCGCGCGGATTGCCGATGGCGAACAGATAGCCGATGGGGATGTGGAACCAGATCCAGTCATCCTTGCCGCCGGCCTCGAGCACCAGAACACGATTGCGCGGATCGGCCGAAAGCCGGTTGGCCAGCAGCGAGCCCGCCGTGCCGCCGCCCACGATGATGTAGTCGAATTCGCCCCCGTCTGCGTGATCGGCGGATTTATGGCTTTGTTGTTGGGCCGACATGGCCGGGCGTTTCCCTTCATGATGTTAACAAAATCAGATTTACTATTATCTCTCAAAGATGGAATACATAATCTGCAAAAATTTGGGGGGTGCCTACGATGTGGACCACTAAAGAGCCCGTAAATTATAGCGCATCACCGCGGCCGACCCGAGTGGCATATCTCATACCAGTCCAACCAAGCCATGACCTGCTTGATTCTCTCATTGCCGAATGCCAATCAAGGTGGGGAGGGAGAAGGACACCTCTCATCCCAACCAATGGCGATGATATTAGCAATGAATATTGGTCCCTATTAGAGCTATGGGATGCCGATATAATTTATAGCTTTGTCAAAATTTCAGATAGACTTTATGAACGCTTATCTTATCGATTTGCTCCTGCAGAAATATCACTGCACCCCGAAACAGCTTCTTCATGGCCTCAATTTAATGGGCAAGAAAGCCTTTTACAGGCAACCTCTTTGTTGCCTTTATTTTCTCGCAGAGCGCAAATGCGCGGAAATGCCCTACCTCAAATTATCGACACAAACTGGACAAATGATTCCGACAATGACTTTGCGGACTCTTTCGGAAGTCCGACCGCAAGCCGAATCAACGTATCACTTCTTCCGCACGCTCATAGATTTCAATATTCCATAGAAAGTAGTCACTATAGAAGTAGTGAGAGGATAACATTAGACGATATTGAACAATACCTAGGCGCCATCACCGATAGGTCTGATATTCTTTCATTAAACCTTCTATCCGACTTGTTCTGCGGTCACATATATCCCTTAGCGAAAGGCCATGAAAGCTGGAACAATCATTTCACTATTGTAGTCGGCGACGAACCGGAGGACCGACTTCTATTCTGGGCAGCTCAACATAAATATAAATCTTTAGATTCTTTAGCAGATACTCCCGTTATACGCTTATCAAAGAAACGCTTCGAAAAAGGGTGTCCAAATTGGCTGAGAAAGTGGGCATCAATCAGAAATCGCCGTCATCTCAACGGAAATCAAGCCCCTAGAACCCTGATCACTTCCAACTCGTTATCAAACGAAGAACTGGAAAAAATTGCATCTCTATTTGGAAATATACAAGGCATAATGATACTAACTGAGCGCCGAAGCCCCGAAGATATATTCTCTGCTTGCGCTCACGCAGTAAAAGATAAAGAAAACCATATCGGTTTTAATCGTCCTTTAGTATGGAGCCCGCTTGAGGTAAAACAAACCAACCGATATGAACACAATGAAATCCACCTACCGCTTATCAAGCCTTATCATCTAACCTTTACTCCAGATAGCGCACTTAGCATTGGAGTTTGGGCAGTCGATCTATCAATTGAGCGAAACGAAAATCACTCCAGATACTCGAATCGCCCTCATCTGTGGTTATTTCCACGTAGATTAAGATTGGATCAAAGCGTCGACATAAATTCACCTGAGGTGGATCGGAGACCGCACTTTCCTTACTATAGAAGACCAAATGCCTTGGGCGACCTCACTGTCTGGGATTGTAGCCAATGGTCCAGGCCATCAATAAACCTTCCGACTGACTTTTCTGCGTTCCGCAATGCCGTGTTGTTCAACTATTGGCGCACCGCACCTCAAGACCGTCATCACCCAATCAAAAACTTCTCGGAAATAAATGTCTCTGATAAAGGTCGCGATCTATTAGGAGTCTTACAACTCTTCCGATCCCTCCCAGAAGCACTGGTCTTTCTAACAAATCCTTATTGGCTTGAGGTGATCGCTAAACTCTCTCTTGAAGAACCCGCAAAGAATCTTGATAAAATCAAGGCACTCGAAACGGAAATCAAGAACGGATTCGAGAAAGAAAACGAGACAAAAATTAACTACGAGTGGCTTGCTCGCCGCTCCCTAGAACTTGCATCTCGTACTTACTTATCATCGTCACAAAGCGCAAAGGTCGTTACCTTTGAAGGACTGCTTAGCTGGGCAAAGGAAACAGCGAAATCTGTTCTCGAGAATGGAAAACAAGTATCTCACAACACGATACTTTCTCAGCTTCCAAAATCCACAGCCTATCTTCGCGATCGCGATTTTTTGCGGCAAGGACACGGCTGGAAGTGCCCTTTATGCCAACATAACAACTGGGTATCACTTGAAGATTTGAAGCCCATTCAGAATTGCGAGGTATGCAAAATAAAAGAGTCTGCACCAGTATCTACGTCATTCCATTTCCGGTTAAATCCATTCGTACAGCACGCCTTTAATTCGACATCGGCTCAAGACTCCGTCGCGTGGTGCTTGGACAATTTATATAAAAGATCTAAAAATTCATTCTGCTTTATCCCCTCAATTGATGTCTTTGACATCAACAAGAATGATGCCTCAACAGATATTGATCTACTGGCTTCTGTTGATGGGGTTGTTTATTTAGCTGAGGTAAAGAGCAGTGCATCGGGCATTACTGATAGAGAAATGGCCAAACTCCTCAAGCTCGCACAAGCAACTAGACCTAATGTTATTTTGCTGGGAGTCTACTCAGCCGCCGCACAATTGGCAGATAAAACCACCATTTTCCGAGAGATGAGAGAGAAGCTTAAAGAATTAGATGTCGAGTTTGAGGTACTCTCTCGAAAAGATCATGAAAAAACTCATACAGACTGGATGTTTCCTTCCGCCTATGGTCAGGAAATGATTTGGTCGGCTTGGTGACTTTCCGCATTGAGCCTAGACCGCTTTGCCACACGCATACCCGCTGCTCCACGCCCACTGGAAATTGAAGCCGCCAAGATGGCCGGTCACGTCCACGGCCTCGCCGATGAGATAGAGGCCGGGCACGGCACGCGCTTCCATGCTCTGCGAGGAGAGCGAAGCGGTATCCACGCCGCCGAGCGTGACTTCCGCTTTTGGAAAACCTTCGGTGCCGGCAGGGGTGAGCTGCCAGTGTTGCGTGAGTGCCGCGAGCGTTTTGAATTTCGCGTCGCCTAAATCGGCCAGGCGGCCGTCGAGGCCGGCCAGGTCGCACAGGCGTTTGGCCAGTCGCGCCGGCAGGTGCGATGCCAGTTGCGTGGCGATTTCCTGTTTCGGGTGCTGCGCCCGCGCGGCCTTGAGCAGCGCAAACAGGTCCATGCCGGGCAGCAGGTTGATGGTGATGGGCTGCCGGCGTTCAAAAAATTCCCAGTAGCTGGAAATCTGCAATACGGAAGGCCCGCTGAGGCCCCGGTGCGTGAACAGCAGGGCCTCGCGGAAGCGGCGTTTGGCAATCGAGGTTTCCGCATCGGGCACGGCGACGCCGGCCAGGCCATCGAAACGCTTTGCATCCTCCGGCCCAAACAGCAGCGGCACGAGGGCGGGTTTGGGCGGGATCACGGCGAGCTCGAACTGCTTTGCGATCTCGTAGGCCAGCCCGGTGGCGCCCATTTTCGGGATGCTGGGCCCGCCGGTGGCGACCACCAGCTTTGCTGCGTCGAACATATCCGCGCTGGCGCTGAACACACGGAAGCCTTCGGGTGTTTTTTCAACGCGCTCGATTTTTGTGTTGAGCCGCAGCGTGGCCGGCGGATCGCCTTTGCCGCATTCGGCCAGCAGCAGGTCGATGATCTGCTGCGAGGGGCCGTCGCAGAATAACTGCCCCAGCGTTTTTTCGTGCCAGGCGATGCCATGCCTGTTCACCAGCGCGATGAAATCCTGCGCCGTGAAGCGCTTCAGCGCCGATTTGGCGAAATGCGGATTGCTTGAGAGGAAATCGGCCGGCCCGGCATGGAGATTGGTGAAGTTGCAGCGGCCGCCGCCGGAGATGCGGATCTTTTCGCCGGCCTTGGCGGCGTGGTCGAGCACCAGCACGCGTTTGCCGCGCTGTGCCGCGATGCCGGCGCAGAACAGCCCGGCGCCGCCGGCGCCCAGGATGATGACGTCGTATGACTCTGCAGCCGGCGGCATGATGGATGGGGTTTACAGGCGTGGATGGCCGGCCAGCAAGCGCTTCTTGGGCCCGGCCATGACGGTTTTGGGGAAAGACCGTCACCCCGGCCCACCGGGTCCGCGTGTTACGCGGCCCGGCGGCATGCTTCACGAGCCGGGGTCCCATTAAAATGGGATGCCGGGTCAGGCCCGGCATGACGGGGATTCTTTGTGCCCCCCTATCCGACTGTTGCCGCTGCGGCAGGCGGGAGATGCTCCGGAGCGCAGGCAGGGCGGAAGTTCCGGTAACCAAGATTCAACTGGACATTGGGAACCCGGACTGGTTGTATCGACCCGTTACCCCTGAGATCCCGCAAAATCGCGGCGCCGGCCTGTCATCGTGCCGGCGCGCCAAGCAGCAGAAAGCCGCCATGGCCCTCCCAGTCCGGTATACCGATTCCCATTCCCTGTTCGGGCCCCGCTTTTCCGCCGGCCGCGCGCCGCTCGGCCGCCTGATGCTGTGGCAACTGGCCGGCATCGCGCTGCTGGCCGCCGCCCTGCTGATCGGCGGGCTGCTGGCCAGTGCGCCGGCGCGGGCCGATTCCCACCTGATGGCCGCCGCCCGCAAGGGCGATGCCGAAGCCGCCGAGCATCTGGCACTGTTATACGAGACCGGGTCGGGCCTGCGCCGCAGCGAGGCCGAGGCCGCCTACTGGTATGGCCGCGCCGCCCAGGCCGGCCGTCGCCAGTCGCAATATGCCTATGCCCAGTTCCTGGAGAACGGCACCGGCATCACCCGCGACGAAAAGGCCGCCCTGCACTGGTATCTGGCCGCCGCCAGCCAGGGCCATGTGGGCGCCGCGGTGAACATCGCCGCCATGCTGGCCACGGGGCGCGGCACGACGATGGACCGGCTTTCGGGCTATCGCCTGCTGCTCTGGGCGAAGGAGCAGCGCGGGCAGGATTCGCACAAGGCGCAGGTGGCCGCCAGCCTGGACGCCATCGGCGCCGGGCTGCGCGCATCCGACCGCAAGGCGGCAACGCCGCTGGAGCCTTCGGCATTGCAGGCGCGGCTGGGGGCACCGAAGACGGTGGCCCAGAAGTAAGGCTTCAGAATTTGCGCGCCGCCACGATATAGGCGGCGATGGTGGTCTCGCCGAGTGAGCGCATGGCTTCCAGCCTATGCAGGCCGGCCACCAGCACATAGCGTTTCTGCGCCTCGTCGCGCCGCACCTGGATCGGGATTTTAAGCCCGCCATCGCCGACGATCTCGTCGGCCAGCGCCGCAGCTTTCGCGGCATCGAGCTGGCCCTTGAACTTGGCCGGCACGTAGATCTCGGCGATCTTCACCGGTATGGCCTTCATCATAGGCCTGTTTCCTTCATGGGGGCGCGTCCTCGTATGTGATTTTCAGCACCTCGATGGATTGCACCCCCTGGGGCGTGCGCAGCTCCACCACGTCGCCGACGCGGGCCTTCATCAGGGCGCGGGCAATCGGCGAGATCCAGCTCACCTCGCCCTGTTCGATGCGCGCCTCGTCGATGCCGAGGATGCGAATTTTGCGCTCGCGGTCGTTGTCGTCCACATAGGTGACGGTGGCGCCGAAAAAGACCTGGTCGCGGTTTTTCTGCAGGGCCGGATCGACCGGCTCGGCGATCTCGAGGCGCTTGAGCAGGAAGCGGATGCGGCGGTCGATTTCGCGCAGGCGCTTCTTGCCATAGAGGTAGTCGCCGTTCTCAGAGCGGTCGCCGTTGCCGGCCGCCCAGGAGACGATCTCGACCACCTTGGGCCGCTCGACGGTTTTGAGCTGCTTCAGCTCGTCGCGCAGGCGCTGGAGTCCCGCCGGCGTGATGTAGTTCTTGGCCCCTTTGGGAATCGGCGGCGCCTCGTCGATCTCGTCGTCGAGCCCAGAATCGAGTCCTGGTGCATCCTGCTCCTTGGTGAAGGCCTTGCTCATGGATTTACCCTAGCATGCCGTGGCATAAAGCGGCCATGGCCGATGCAATCACCATCTATGTGGATGCCGATGCCTGCCCGGTCAAGGACGAGGTGTTCCGCGTGGCCGAGCGGCATGGCGCCGTTCATGGCGATGTCGCCGTGCAGGTGGTGGCCAATGCCTGGCTGAACGTGCCGCGCCTGCCCTGGATCACGCTCACCGTGGTGGGCTCGAGGCTGGACGAGGCCGATGACTGGATCGCGGAGCGGGCGAAAGCGGGCGATATCGTGATCACCGCCGATGTGCCGCTGGCGGCACGCTGCGTGAAGGCGGGCGCCACTGTGCTGGCGCCGAACGGCAAGGCTTTCAACGGCAGCATCGGCATGGACCTGGCGCTGCGCAACCTGATGACCGACCTGCGCGCGGCCAGCCCGACCGAACGCGTCGGCTCAGGTCCGCGGCCCTTCGGCGCGAAGGACCGCTCGACCTTCCTGCAGGCCCTGCACGAGGCGGTGGTGAAGCTGAAGCGGGAAGTATCTCTCCGTCACCCCGGGCTTGACCCGGGGTCCCATTAAAATGGGATTCCCGCTTTCGCGGGAATGACAAACATCATTCAGAGCTGGTTGGCCGAGCGGCTCAGGCTCTTGATCGGGCCGCGCGGGCGGCCGGATTTCTCGGCGATGTCGCGGTCCTGCGCCTCGATGAAGGCGCGCGCGATGTCTTCCTCGTCGTCCATGCCGGCGAACTGGCTCATCGGCACGCGGCGGTTCGAGGTCTGGCTGCCGTCCTGGTAGATCACGTCGAACAGGATGAAGGCGGCGTTGGGATTGATCTTGGGTTTTTTGGTCTTGTCCTTGGCCATGACACGCTTCCCGGCTTAACTGTCCGCCGCATCATCGGTGGGCGCGCCATCCGCTGCGGGCGCATCGCCCTGCTGTTCGGCCTTGCGGCGCTCGGATTCCTCCTGGCGCTTCTGCAGCTTTTCCTGCTTCTTCTGTTCCTTGGCGCGGTTGCGCTCGGCGCGCTGCTGGTTGTAATTCGGCTTGAAGGCCATGGCGCCCTCCCTGGGAAAATCACGCGCAGGATTCATGCGCGGAAAAAACCAAAGGGGGCACCCGTTTCCGGGCACCCCCTCGGTAATAATCCTGACGGCTAGATCAGGCAGCCTTCAGATTCACGGCCGAGGTCTTGCCGCGCTTCGGATCGCGCTGCTCCTCGAAGGAAACCCGCTGGCCTTCGTTCAGGCCGCTCATGCCGGCGCGCTCAACGGCCGAGATATGAACGAAC
>JBKBJT010000073.1:0-11529 GCA_046294345.1 Ferrovibrio sp. | reverse complement strand
GCGGGGCTGGCCGGGGGGGTGGTCGACCCGCGCGTGCGACATATCATCGCAAACAACGACGGCTACGACGCGGACAAGGACGCCTTTTGCGACCTGGCCGAGGCGGGGATCCTCGACCCGGCCAAGGTCGTGCGCGTCGCCCTGCAGGGTGCGGCTTCGGTTGCTGCCCTGCTGATCACCACCGAAGCCATGGTGGCCGACAAGCCGGAGCCGAAGGCCCCGGCCGGCGCCCCCGGCGGCATGGGTGGCATGGGCGGCATGGGTGGCATGGACTTCTAAGTCCAAAGCCCATCAGTCCTGCACTGATACGGAAAGGCCCGGTGGAAACACCGGGCCTTTTTCGTTACGGCCCTGTTATGCGGAATCTGCTGTTCGTCAAATCAAGTTATTGAACTTTAAGCACGTATTACGCAGTTGGAATTTCCAATCGCAATGCTGCGGGTGCAAAGAAGCGGGCATCAGATACCGCAACCCCAGAGCCCGCCATGCAACGCCCGACACCGACCACCACCGAACGCAGCTTCGCCGAGAACGAGATCATCGTCAGCAAGACCGATCTCAAAGGCCGCCTGCTCTATGTCAACGACGTGTTCTGCCATGTCGGCCTCTATGAAGAGACCGATGTGCTGGGCCAGCAGCACAGCATCGTGCGCCACCCCGACATGCCACGCTCGGTGTTCCACCTGCTGTGGCAGCGCATCCAGTCCGGCCGCGAGATCTTCGCCTATGTGAAGAACATGGCGAAGAACGGCGATTACTACTGGGTGCTGGCCCATGTCACACCCAGCCACGACCTGCAGGGCAATATCGACGGCTATCATTCCAACCGCCGTATGCCGGGCCGCACGGCTCTGGGCGTGATCGCGCCGCTCTATCGCCAGATCCTGGCCGAGGAAGAGCGCCATGCCGACCGCAAACAGGGCATGCATGCCGGCGCCGCCCTGCTGGAGAAAATCCTGAATGACCGCAGCCTGAGCTACGACGAATTCGTGCTCGGCCTGGCCCAGTCCTGACCGATACGGATATCAAGGAGAAACGCACATGGTCACGATGCTGATCGGTTCCAAGCACAAGAAGGCCCTGCAGCAGATCGATGAAATCTGCAAGCGCGCCGCCCAGGGCGACATGTCCGGGCGTGTCCTGCATCTAAAGGACTATGGCGATCTGGCGCCGACCCTGGTCGCCTTCAACCGCCTGCTCGACCTGACGGATGCCTATATCCGCGAATCCGGCGCCTGCCTGGAACATGCCTCCGAAGGCAAGTATTACCGGCCTTTCCTGCCGCAGGGCATGGTGGGCAGCTTCCTCAAGGGTGCCGATATCATCAACCGCGCCCGCGAAAGCATGGGCCAGCGCGCGAAAGACACTGCCGCCTTGCAGGAGGAAGTCTCCGGCCTGGTGGTGGCGGCCGCGGCCGGCGACCTGAAGCAGCGCATCGACCTCAACGGCAAGGACGGCTTCATGCGCCAGCTTGCCGATGGCATCAACACCCTGGTGGATCGCAGCGGCAGCGTGATCACCAATATCGCCGTCGTGATCGCCGGTCTGGCGCGCGGCGATCTGAATAAACAGGTCGACGGCGAGTATGAAGGTGTCTTCGCCTCGGTGCAGAACGATACCAACAGCACCATCGACAAGCTGCGCGACGTGGCCGGCATGCTGAACCAGAATGCCAGTGCCGTGCACGATGCCGCGCGCGAGATTTCCGAAGCCAGCCGCGACCTGGCGCAGCGCACCGAAAGCCAGGCCGCCACGCTGGAGCAGACGGCGGCGGCGATGCACCAGATCACCGCCACGGTGAAGCAGAATGCCGACAACGCCCAGGCCGCGACCCAGCTGGCGGTGACGGCCAGCGACACCGCCGAAAAGGGCGGCGAGGTGGTGCGCAACGCCGTGCAGGCCGTGACGCAGATCGAGCAGAGCGCGCAGAAGATTTCCGATATCGTCGGCCTGATCGACGAGATCGCCTTCCAGACCAACCTGCTCGCATTGAATGCCTCGGTCGAGGCGGCCCGCGCGGGTGAAGCCGGCAAGGGCTTCGCCGTGGTGGCGCAGGAAGTGCGTGCGCTGGCCCAGCGTTCAGCGGCTGCATCGAAGGATATCAAGACGCTGATCAACGAGTCGAACAGCCAGGTGAAGACCGGTGCGGCCTTGGTGAATCAGGCCGGCGCTTCGTTGAACGAAATCGTTGGCGCGGTGAAGAAGGTCAACACGATCATCGCCGAGATCGCGTCCGCCTCGGGCGAGCAGTCGCGCGGCCTGGACGAAGTCAACGTCGCCGTCGGCAATCTGGACGAAATGACCCAGCGCAACGGCGCCCTGGTCGAGGAAACCAACGCCTCGGCGCAGAGCCTGGCGGAACAGGCCGAACAGCTGGCCAGCGTGGTGCGCTTCTTCCAGGTGCAGCAGCGGCAGCAGATCTCGTCGCCGCCTCCGGTCGAATACCTAGAAGCGGCCGAATAACGTCGATACCGGCGGAATGCCGCAATGGCGGGCCGGGAACCATTCCGGTCCGCCATCGATTCCGGTGAAATTTGTCGGAATACGCGACGGAAACTGGAACTGATTTAAGTCAAATTCTCCGTAAATCTTATTATCGACTCAATATCTTAAGTAATGTTTTAAACATAAATTATTCTTGCCAGAACAATCTCCTGCTGAGACTAATAACGCGGTATTCAACCTTCGGGGGGAGGGGGAAATGCGGCGGCCGGAGCCTACTGGGCGGGAACGTCAATTCGCCGAGAACCAGATCATCGTCAGCAAGACGGATCTGAAAGGGCGCATCACCTACGTCAACGATGTCTTCTGCCAGGTCGGCCTCTACGAGGAAGAGGAAGTCCTCGGCCAGCCGCATTCCATCGTGCGTCATCCCGAGATGCCGCGCGCCGTGTTCCATCTGCTCTGGCAACGCATTCGCGATGGCGAGGAAATCTTCGCCTATGTGAAGAACCTGGCCAAGAACGGCGATCATTACTGGGTACTCGCCCATGTCACGCCCAGCCGCGACCTGCAGGGCAACGTCGATGGCTTCCATTCCAATCGTCGCGTGCCGGGCCGCGGCGCGCTCCAGGTGATCGAGCCGCTGTATCGCCAGATCTGCGCAGCGGAGGAACAGGTGGCCGACCGCAAACAGGGCATGCAGGCCGGCATCGCGCTGATCGAAAGCGCGTTGCAGGCGCGCGGCCTAGACTACGACCGTTTCATACTGGGGCTGGCCGTGCAGGCCTGAGGCATTCTCGACAGAACGGGAGACATGACATGCTGGGTGCGTCGCGACACCGGAAGGCATTGGCGCAGATCGATGCGATCTGCGCCAGGGCGGCGCAGGGCGACATGTCGGGACGCATCCTGCATCTGAAGGACTACGGCGACCTGGCGCCCACGCTGGCCGCCTTCAACCGGCTGCTCGATCTCACCGACGCTTATATCCGCGAATCCGGCGCCTCGCTCTCCTTCGCCGCCCAGGGTAAGTATTTCCGTCCCTTCCTGCCCCAGGGCATGGTCGGCAATTTCCGCGGCGGCGCCGATATCATCAACGGCGCGCGCCAGACCATGGAGGCCGGCGCGCAGGAAACCGCGCGGCTGCAGGCCGAGGTGGCCGAACTGGTGGCGGCCGCCGCCGCCGGCGATCTGGGCGGCCGCCTCAGCCTCGATGGCAAGGACGGTTTCATGCGGCGCCTGGCCGAGGGCATCAACATACTGGTGGATCGCACCGGCACGGCCTTCGGCGAGGTGGCGCGCGTGATCGCGGCGCTGGCCAATGGCGATCTCAGCAAGCAGATGCAGGGCGATTACCAGGGCGTCTTCGCCACCGTGCAGCAGGATACCAACCGTACCATCGCGGCCCTGCGCGACGTGGCACAGCAGCTTGGCCGCGCGGCCGAGGCCGTGCAGGCCGCCGCCGACGAGATCGACGAAGGCAGTCGCGACCTTGCCGCCCGCACCGAAAGCCAGGCCGCCACGCTGGAGCAGACGGCGGCGGCCATGCACCAGATCACCGAGACCGTGCGGCAGACCGCCGACAATGCCCAGGCCGCCAGCCAGCTCACGGCGGCGGCGCGCGATACGGCCGAGACCGGCGGTGCCGTGGTGCAGGAAGCCGTGCAGGCCATGGGTCGCATCGAGCAGAGTGCGGCCAAGATCGGCGATATCGTCGGCCTGATCGACGAGATCGCCTTCCAGACGAATCTGCTGGCGCTGAATGCCTCGGTCGAGGCCGCGCGCGCCGGCGAGGCCGGCAAGGGCTTCGCCGTGGTGGCGCAGGAGGTGCGCGCTCTGGCGCAACGCAGCGCCAATGCGTCGAAGGATATCAAGACGCTGATCGCGGAATCGAGCGCGGAAGTGAAAACCGGCGCCGATCTGGTCAACCGCGCCGGCGCCTCGCTGGGCGATATCGTCAGCGCGGTGAAAAAGGCCAGCGACATCGTGGCCGAAATCGCCGCCGCCTCGGCCGAACAGTCGCGCAGCCTCGACGAGGCCAATACCGCCGTCGCCAGCCTGGACCAGATGACCCAGCGCAACAGTGCGCTGGTCGAGGAAACCTCGGCCTCGGCGCGCACGCTGGCCGATCTGGCGCGGCGCCTGAGCGGCATTGTCGGCTTCTTCCGCCTGTCGGCCGGCTAAGGCCGGTCCGCATCGTCATGTCGCCATTCGACACCAGCACCGCCACGCTTTGCCGTCGCTGCATCGCCGCCGGCAAGCAGCCCTGCAAGGCGAATCTTCTGCGCCTGCACGATTACTGGGACGCCAAGCGTGCGGCGCGGCCGTTTCCCGCCCGCGCCGACATCGACCCGCTGGACCTGCGCGATCTGCTGCCCAACATCTTCATCATCGAGGTTCTGGCCGAGGCACCGCATTTCCGCTACCGCCTGTCGGGCAGCAAGGTCGATGAAATCCACGGCCAGAGCCTGACCGGCAAATCACCGCGCGACATCAAGACGACCGAGGTCGCCGCCATGGTGGAGGATCAGTATCGCGCCGCCCTGGCCGACCGCCGGCCGCGCTGCGACCATGTCAGGCTGCTGGCGCGCGACGACACCTACTGGCATTACGAACGCCTGATCCTGCCGCTTTCCGACGACGGCCAGTCGATCAACATGTTCCTGGGCGGAATCTACGTGACGTAAGCGCCGGCCTCACCCGAACATCTGCCGCGCCAGCTTCGTGCCCTCGCCGAGCGCCGCCACCTTCGCGATCGCCACCTCGCGCGACAGCGGCGCCAGGCCGCAATTGGTGCAGGGGATGATGCGCTCCTTGGGCACATACTGCATCGCCGTCTTGATCGTCTCGGCGATCTGCTGCAGCGTTTCGATGGTGTCAGAAGCCACGTCGATCACGCCCACCATCACCTCCTTGCCCTCAAGGAGTTTCATCAGGTGCGGCGGCACGCGGGAATTGAAGCATTCCAGCGAGACCTGGTGGATGCGGCTTTTCGCCAGCGCCGGGAAAAAATCCTCATACTGGCGCCATTCGGAACCCAGGCCCTGCTTCCAGTCGATATTGGCCTTGATCCCATAGCCATAGCAGATATGCACGGCGGTCTTGGTCTTCAGGCCGTCAATGGCACGGTGCAGGGCGTCGATGCCCCAGCCGGCGGCCTCCTTCGTGTAGGCGTTGAAGGCCGGTTCGTCGAACTGGATGATGTCGACGCCTTCGGCTTCCAAGGCTTTGGCTTCCTGGTTCAGCAGGGCGGCGAAGGCCATGGCGCATTTCACCCGGTCGCCGTAATGGCGGTCGGCCACCGTGTCCATGATGGTCATCGGGCCGGGCAGGGTGAACTTGATGGGCAGCTTGGTATGGTCGCGCAGGAATTTGCCTTCCCAGGGATGAGCGCGGCCCTTCAGCTTCAGCTCGCCCACCACCTGCGGCACCATCGCCTTGTAGCGGTCGGCGCGGATGCCGATCTCCACCTTGTGGGCGCGGTCGATGCCCTCCACATTCTCCACGAAGCCATGCACAAAATGCTGGCGCGACATCTCGCCGTCGCCGATCACGCTCAGGCCCGCATCCTCCTGCCGCTTGATCCACAGCAAAGTGGCATCGCGCTTGGCGGTTTCCAGCGCCTCGCCGCTCTGCTGCCATTGCGGCCACAGCTTGTTGGTCTCGGCCAGCCAGAAGGGTTTCGGCAGGCTGCCGGCCAGGGTGGCGGGGAACAGAATCGGTGCGGCCATTTTATTTTCCTCCCGGAACTATGTTTCGGCGCAATCTAGTCCGCGCCGCGGCGGATGCAAACCGCCGTGGCGTCAATGCCGGTATGGACCAATCCGGACCACGCCGATTCTGATCCCGTCTAATCCCGCTTCGATTCGGTATCCCGCGCGGAATAGTCGGGCACCTGGAACTGCCGGCGATAGCTGCTGGGCGACAGGCCGGTGACGCGCTTGAACAGGCGGCGGAAAAAGGCCGGCTCCTCATAGCCGACCTGCCAGCCGATCTCGTCCACCGAATCGCCGGTGCGCTCCAGCCGGCGCTTGGCCTCCTCGATGCGCAGGCGCTGCACGTAGTCCAGCGGGGCATGGCCGGTGGCATTGGTGAAGCGGCGCTTGAAGGTGCGCGTGGCCAGTCCCGACTGCCGCACCATCTGCTCGACGGGATCGGCCACGGAATAATGCGTCGCCAGCCAGGTCTGCGCCGTCAGGACCGCCGCGTCGCCATGGTCGCGCCGGCCTTCGAAGGCGATGAAGGGTGCCAGGCCGTCGCGATGCCATTGCAGGGCAAAGAAGCGCGCCACCGCCTGGGCGGCGGACGGATTGACGTGGCGCGCGATCAGATAAAGGCCCAGATCGTGCCACGACATCGAGGCGCCGCAGGAGATGAACTGTTCGCGGTCGCCGGCCACCACCAGGGTCTTTTCCGGGCTGAGTGGAATATTGGGAAATATCTTCTGGAAATGCCGGCTGTAGACCCAGTGGATCGTGCTCGGGCGGCCGTCGAACAATCCGGTCTCGGCCAGCAGGAAGATGCCGGAACAGGCGGAACACAGGATTGCGCCGTCGTCGTATCGCTGCTTCAGCCAGGCCACCAGCGCGGGATAACGGCCGGTCTGCCATTTCTCCAGGACCAGGGCGGGCACGATGATGATGTCGGTTGCCGGCACCTCCGCAATGGAACGATGCACATGGGTCAGGGTGTCGCCGGCCAGACGCTGTTCGCCGGCCTGTTCGCCCACGATCTCGACCTCGAATGGCGGGTAGTTCGTCGCCGAATCGAGGATGCCCTGCATGGTGCGGAAGGCATTCAGCAGGTCGTAAAGCCCGTACAGCACCGAGACCGAGGCTTCGGGCATGGCGATCAGGCTGACATGCAGGCTTGGCGGAGACGACATTCCGGCACCGATGGCACGTTTGAACCGGTATTGACAAGTTACGCTCTCAACAGCGCGACCGGCAACCGTCAATGTGCCGCCGACCCGCAAGCGGGCCGCTAAACCCCACTCCCCCGAAGTAATTTACGCATCAGGTGACGGTAATGAACGCGATCAACATCAATCAGGACAAGCTGCATGCGCTGGTCGGCATGGCCGTGGCCGATATGTCGGCCAGTAACGGCGGCGTGATGATCAGCATCGGCCACAAGCTCGGCCTCTACAAGGCCATGGCCGGCGCCGGCCCGCTCACGTCGGAGGAGGTGGCCAAGCGCGCCGGCTGCGCCGAGCGCTATGTGCGCGAGTGGCTGAACTGCAATGCCGCCGGCGGCTACGTGGTTTATCACGCGGCCGAGCAGAAATACGAGCTGTCGCCCGAGCAGGCGATGATGCTGGCCGAGGAAAGCAGCCCGGTCTTCATTCCCAATGCCTGGGAAGTGGCGGCCTCGCTGTGGTTCGATGAGGCCAAGACCATCGCGGCCATCAAGACCGGCAAGGGCGTGGCCTGGGGCGATCACCATCACCGCCTGTATTGCGGCGTGGCCGCCTTCTTCCGCAACGGCTACCAGGCCCATCTGGTGCCGGAATGGTTGCCCGCGCTGGAGGGCGTGGTGCCCAAGCTCGAGGCCGGCGCGAAGGTGGCCGATGTGGGCTGCGGCCACGGTCATTCCACCATCATCATGGCGCAGGCTTTTCCGAAGTCGCGGTTCTGGGGCTTCGATGTCCATGAAGGGTCGATCGAGGCGGCGCGCGAGAATGCGAAGCAGGCCGGCGTGGCCGACCGCGTCACTTTCAGCGTGGCCAAGGCCGGCGATTACGCCGCGTCCGGTTACGACCTGATCTGCTTCTTCGACGCGCTGCACGACATGGGGCATCCGGACGTGGCGCTGCGCCACGCCGCCAAGAGCCTGGCGCCGGACGGCACGGTGATGCTGGTCGAGCCCTTTGCCAACGACAAGGTGGAAGACAACCTCAACCCGATCGGTCGCATGTACTACGCGGGTTCCACCGCCCTGTGCTGCGCCCACGCGATTTCGGAGAATGGCAGCCATGTGCTGGGCGCGCAGGCCGGCGAAGGCCGGCTGTCGGAGCTCGCCCGGGCCAATGGCTTCACGCGGTTCCGTCGTGCCACGGCAACGCCCTTCAACCTGATCCTGGAACTGCGGCGCTGATCATGCAGGCCATCGTTTGGGCGGCTTTCGGCCGGCGTGCCGAAGACCGCCAGACCGGCTGGCTGGCCCGCGTGGCCCAGGCCTTGCGCGTGCGGCACCGGCGCATCCGGGCGCGCCGCGTGCTGGCGCGGATCGATCCCCGCACCCTGCGCGATGCGGGGATCGATCCTGTCGCCGCGCATTACGAAGCCACGCGTCCCTTCTGGATCGCAGAACGACGTCTCAGGGATCTCTGAAACAGGGATCGCCGATGACCGGCGGCCGCGTGTCACGCCGCGGCCGCCGAATCCTCAATTCAACATGCAGGAGTGATTTTCATGTCGACCGCAGATGCCGGGTTCGCATCCACCGCCATCCCCGCGCCAGCATCGGGATGGGTGCTGCGCCTTGAAGAAGGCCGGGCGCTGCTGCGGCTGGCTCTGCCGATTGCGCTGATCGCCCTGGTCAACATGGGCATGAGCGTGACCGACACGCTGATGGTGTCGTGGCTGTTCGGCGCCGAGGCGTTGGCGGCGGTGGCGGTCGGCAGCGATCTCTATTCCATCATCTTCTATTTCTGTGCCGGGACGCTCGGCGGTCTGGCGCCTTTCTATACGGCGGCGGTCACGCGGGCCGATGCTGTTTCCCGCGCAAGACTCGAGCGCTTGGGCTGGATCATGGTCGCCCTGCTGGCGTTCCTGTCGGTCCCGGCGGTCTGGTTCGCGCCGACCTGGCTGGAGTATCTCGGTCTCGGGCGCGGCCTGCTTGATGAGGGTACGGGATACACGCGCAGCATGGCGCTGACGCTCATTCCCATGCTGGGCGTCACGCTCTATCGCACTGTCCTCACGGCGGCGGAGAAGCCGAAAGTCTTTCTTTATGTCACGATGGCGATGCTGCCGCTGAATGCGGGCGCCAATTATGTGCTGATGATGGGCGCCGGGCCGATCCCTGCCTTCGGCCCAACCGGCGCGGGCCTCTCCACTCTGCTGGTCGCGTCGGCAACCCTTGCGGCGCTGCTGTTCGTGGCGCGGCGCGCCACCGCGGCGATACCGGCGGCAGCCCCGGCCGGCGCACCGGTCGAACACCATGGTCTGGGTGCCGTGCTGCGCGTCGGCCTTCCCATCGGCGTGACGATGCTAACCGAGACCGGCATCTTCCTGGCGGTGACCCTCTATGCGGCAGCGCTCAGTGCAGCCGATGTCGCGGCCCATACGCTGACGCTCCGGCTGTCGGGCATCCTCTATGCCGGATCGGCCGCCATGCTTCAGGCCGCCATGGTGCGCATGGCGCGGGCGGCGACGCTGGAAAATGCGGCGATGGCCCGGGCGGTCGTAACCAGCAGCCTTCTCATATCGCTGACCGCTGGCGCGGCGCTGTTCGCATTGATGGCCGTCAGCGCGGAACCGCTGGCTGTCTGGTTCTTCGATTCCAGTGCTGCGGGGATTGCCGCGGCCAAGGTTGCGGTGGGTCTTCTGCTCCTGCTCGGGCTGCTGGAACTGATCGTCTATCCCGGGCTGGCGGCGCTGGGGCTGCTGCGCGGCCGCAAGGATACCGCCGCGACGATGACGTTCAAGCTCGTCTCCTACTGGGGGATTGGCGCACCGCTCGGCATCTGGCTTTGCGAGGTTCAGCACCTGGGCGTGACCGGACTGTGGATCGGCCTGGTCACGGGAGCCGCGCTCACCACGCTGCTGACACTGTGGCGCCTCTTCACCCGCCGCTAGCGGCAGGCGCGCGGCCGCGGATCACTCCGCGGCCACCGCCTCGCGCTGGGCGGCCAGCACACGTTCGGTCGGCCGCGTGTTCATGAACAGCTGCATCACGCCGGCCGCGGCGCCGATGCCGGCGGCCAGCTGCCAGGCCAGCGTGTAGGAACCCAGCGCGTCGTAGATCACGCCGCCGGCCCAGGCGCCCAGGAAGCTGCCCACCTGGTGGCTGAAAAAGGCGATGCCGGTCAGCGTGGCGAGATAGCGGATGCCGAAGATCTGCGCCACCAGGCCGTTGACCAGCGGAATCACGCCCAGCCACAGCGTGCCCATCACGGCGGCGAAGACCAGCGTTGAGGCGCTGCTGACCGGCAGCATGAAATACAGCGCGATCGCCACCGAGCGCGCGATGTAGATCAGGCCCAGCAGCATCGGCTTGTGATAACGGTCGCCCAGCCAGCCGAACAGCCACGAGCCGAACACGTTGAAGGCGCCGATCACCGCCAGCGCTTGCGCGCCCAGCATCGGGTCGGCGCCGCAATCGGCCAGGAAGGTCGGCAGGTGGGTGGTGAGGAACACCAGCTGCAGGCCGCAGACGAAAAAGGCGGCGGCCATCACGATATAGCCGCCATGGCGCCGTGCCTCGGCCAGCGTGCTGCGCATGGTCTCGGCCTGCCCGCCGGCGGGGCCGCCGACCGGCACCTTGTCGGCGCGGCCGCCCATCAGGGCCGCAGGCAGCATCGCGGCGGCCAGCGCCACGAAGGCGAACATCGCCATCTGCCAGCCGCTCGACTGGATCACGCCCTGGGCCAGCGGCGCGCAGAAGAAGGTGCCGATGGATCCGGCTGCCGAGACCAGGCCGAAGGCCAGGCTGCGCCGCTCGGGCCGCACCACCTTGGCGGCGATCTTGGCGGCGATGCCCGAGGTGGTGCAGGCCAGCGCCACGCCGATCATGGCGCCCGAGCTCAGTGTGATCATCCAGGCGGCGTCGGCATAGGCGGTGATGATCAGGGCGGCGGCATAGAGCAGGCCGCCGAACAGCGCGATGAACCGCGTGCCGAATTTATCGACCAGCGCGCCGGCAAAAGGCTGCGCGATGCCCCAGACGATGTTCTGCACCGCCAGCGCGAAGGCGAAATCGGCCGCCGAGATGCCGATGTCGCGGGTGATCGGCTGCATGAACAGGCCAAGGCTCTGGCGCATGCCCATGGCCAGCGACAGCATGATGGCGGCGCCGGACAGGATCGACACGCTCTGCCACTGGCTGAGCGAATCATGGTGGAAGGGAACGCGGGGCGACAGG
>JBKBJT010000072.1:0-12034 GCA_046294345.1 Ferrovibrio sp. | reverse complement strand
CCGGCCATTGCATTATGCTTCAGGCCGCCGGTTTCGAATTCGGCCTTCATGTCGGTCTGGTTGATGATGCTTTCGGTATCGGCGTTGCGGCTGCGCGACTCGCGCGAGATCGTACCCGACTGCACCTGCGCCAGACTCACATTCGGCTTGGTGACGATATACCTGTTCTCGGCATAGCTGTAGCGCGTGGTGTTGCTCAGCGTGATCGCGTCGGTCAGATCGTGTTCGATACGCCCGGTCAGGCCATCGTAATAGGTTTCGCGAAAATCGCGGCCGGTCAGACCGTAGAAGTTATCGCGGTCGACGTTTACCGGTTTGCCGGTGCGCGGATCGAAGGGATGGCCGTAATCCGGAATATCCTCGACCTGGTAATGGTAGTAGCTGAGCGTCAGACGCGTCGGCTTGTTGAGGCCGAAGGTGATCGTCGGCGCGAAGCCGTATTTGGTGATCTCGACCTCGTCGCGGCCGGCCACCTCGGCATCATGCGCCATGGCATTGAGGCGCAGGCCGATATTGCCATCGATCACCCGGTTGATATCGACGGTGAGGCGTTTGGTCATGTCGGTGCCGAGCGTGGCGCTGCCGGCGTTGAAATCTTCCGCCTTTGCAGTCTTGCTCACCAGGTTGAGCGTGCCGCCGGTCGAGCCTCGGCCGACGAAGGTGCCATTGGTGCCCTTGGTGATTTCGATCTGTTCGAGGTTGAAGGGATCGCGCGACTGCGAGCCGGTTTCGCGGATCCCATCGACATAGGTGCTGCTGAGCGCATCGAAGCCGCGGATGAAGGCACGGTCGCCGATGGCGGTGCCGCCCTCGCCGGCGCCGAGGCTGATGCCCGGCGTGGTGCGCAGCACTTCGCTCATCGAGGTGGCGCCGCGTTCCTGGATCAGTTCCTGCGGAATGATGGTGACCGATTTCGGCGTATCGAGCAGCGGCGCCGTGAATTTCGGCGAGGCCGATTCATCGACCTTATATCCCTCGGCAGGCTTCTGGCCCTCGACCGAGATGGCCGGCAACTGGGCTGGCGGCGCGGTTGTCTGGGCAGCGGCCGGCAGGGCGGCGGCGCTCAACGCGACGGCGGAAGCGGCGCCCAGCACATGCGGCGAGACGCGGCCCAGGCGCAGGCGCCCGACAGTGGGTTGCGGTGGAACGGGTTGCGGAAAAACGGAATCAGCCATGGTTCACCCCCAGGGAAGCGGAAGACGTGAAAACCTGGCTGGCTGGCCCGGCTGGCGGCCGGGTAATTGGCTGGCTTGGTCGTTTCTTTGGGCTCGGCCTGTCCCACACGGGCGGCCGGCATGGCTGGCGACATAACATTACCGGGGGGCATATTGCAACTAATTCTCACTACTATAATTCTCTGACCTCCTGTAGGATTTCTTAAGCCCCCAGACCCTTTCGGCCCTTCCCCGTCAGCCGGCCTGCGCAGGATTGCGGGTTTTGGCTCGTGAATGTCGTGTCGGTTTTACCCATTTCCTGTGCTTCCCATGAAACGCCCTGTCCTGATCCTGTCCTCTGCCGTCCTGGTCCTGCTGCTGGCCGGCGGCGCCTGGTGGTATTGGTCCGCCCGCGCCGACACCCAGCCCGCCTTCCGCACCCAGACCGTGGCGGTCGGCAGCGTGGAAGACACGGTGGCGGCGGTCGGCACCCTGCAGCCGCTGAATTACGTCGATGTCGGCACCCAGGTTTCGGGCCAGCTGAAGGTCATCTCCGTGGATTACGGCCAGCGCGTGCAGCAGGGCGACCTGCTGGCGCAGATCGACCCCACCGTCTATGAGGCGCGCGTCGCCGCCGACCAGGCCAACCTGCTGGCGCTGAAGGCGCAGCGGTCCGACAAGCAGGTGCAGCTCGGCCTCGCCGAGCGGCAGTTCGAGCGCCAGCGCCGCCTGCTGGCCGAACGCGCCACCAGCCAGGACAGCTACGACAGCGCCGAGGCCAACCGCCGTTCTCTGCTGGCGCAGATCGCCGTGCTCGACGCGCAGATCCAGCAGGGCGAATCCACACTGAAATCGGACCAGGCCAACCTGGGCTATACCAAGATCTACGCGCCGATGACCGGCACGGTGGTGGATATCAGCGCCAGGCGGGGCCAGACGCTGAATGCCAACCAGTCGGCGCCGATCATCCTGCGCATCGCCGATCTCGACACCATGACGGTGAAGACCCAGGTCTCGGAAGCCGATGTGCCCAAGCTGGCCATCGGCATGCCGGCCTGGTTCACCACCCTGGGCCAGCCCGACAAGAGACGCACCGGCACCCTGCGCCAGATCCTGCCCACGCCGGAAACCGTGAACAACGTGGTGCTGTATTCCGCCCTGTTCGACGTGCCCAATCCCGAGCATGACCTGCTGACGCAGATGAGTGCGCAGGTCTTCTTCGTGGTGGCGAAAGCCGAGAACCTGCCCGTCGTGCCGGTGGCGGCTTTGCGCCCGCTGCCCAACGATAAGACGCGCTTTGCGCTGCGCGTGATGGAGAACGGCCAGCCGGTCCGCCGCATCGTGGAGGTGGCGGCCAGCAACCGCGTGCATGCCGCCATCGCCAGCGGCCTGAAGGCGGGCGAGGAGATCGTGCTGGATGCGCCGCCGGCCGGATCGCGCAACGCCGCGGCCACGCGCCCCAGCGGCCCGCCGCCGCGCCTTTAAACGGGCAGCCCCCCATGAACGTGATGGCCGCGCCTCAGACGACTGCCCCGCAGACTGCCGATCTGCAGACCCGCATGCCGGTGATCCGCCTGCGCGATATCCGCAAGACCTTCTATCGCGGCACGCTGGCCGTCGAGGTGCTGCATGGCATCTCTCTGGATATCCATGCCGGCGAATTCGTCGCCATCATGGGGGCATCGGGCTCGGGCAAGTCGACACTGATGAACCTGATCGGCCTGCTCGACCGGCCAACCAGCGGCTCTTACGCGCTGGACGGCACCGAGGTCGCGGCGCTGGATGCCGACCGGCGCGCCCTGCTGCGCCGCGAGGCTTTCGGCTTCATCTTCCAGCAATACAACCTGCTGCCGGGCGAGACGGCGGCCGGCAATGTCGAGATGCCGGCGATCTATGCCGGATTGTCGCGGCATGAACGCGCCGCGCGCGCGGCCGAACTGCTGAATCGGCTGGGGCTCTCGGATCGCATGGATCATCGCCCGGCGCAGCTTTCCGGCGGCCAGCAGCAGCGCGTCTCGATTGCGCGCGCCCTGATGAATGGCGGCGCCGTTATCCTGGCCGACGAACCGACCGGCGCGCTGGACAGCAGAAGCGGCGCCGAGGTGATGCAGCTCCTGCGCGACCTGAACGCCCAGGGTCATACCGTGCTGCTGATCACCCACGACCCCGAGGTGGCGGCGCAGGCCAACCGCATCGTCGAGCTGAAGGACGGCAACATCGTCTCCGACCGCGCCACCGGCAGCGTCACGACGGCACAGGCCGTTCCGAAACGCCCCCAGCATCGCGCCAGGACAAGCTTCACGCCATTCGACGTGCTGGAAGCCGGCCGCATGGCCCTGCAGGCCCTGCGCGGCAACCTGCTGCGCACCCTGCTCACCCTGCTGGGCATCATCATCGGCGTCGCCTCGGTGGTGGCGATGCTGGCCATCGGCGATGGCGCCAAGCAGTCGGTGCTCGACCGCATCACCGCCATGGGCACCAATCTGCTGCTGGTGCGGCCCGGCGCACCCAATATCCGACGCAGCGACGGCATCACCGCAACCCTGGTGGCCGAGGATGCCGATGCCATCCGCGTCGAAATCGCCAACATCGCCGCCGTGGTCCCGGAATATACCGGCAACGTCACGGCACGGTTCCGCGACCGCGACGCCGTCACCCAGGTCAATTCCACCGTGGCCGACTTTCCGAAGGCGCGCGACTGGCCGGTGGCCGAGGGCGTGTTCTTCTCGGCCGAGGATGTGCGCGCCTATGTGCCGGTGGCGGTGATCGGCCAGACCGTGGCCAACAACCTGTTCCCCGGCGGCGATCCCATCGGGCAGTATGTACTGCTGAACAGCATTCCCTTCCAGGTGATCGGCACCATGACCTCCAAGGGCGCCACACCCTGGGGTGCCGATCAGGACGACGTGATCTATGTGCCGCTCACCACCGGCATGCTGCGCCTGTTCGGCCAGCGCTATGTGAAGACGATCACAGTCCAGGTCGAGGACGTGACCAGGATCGATGACACGCAGGAGGAAATCCGCCAGCTTCTGATCGCGCGCCATCGCGCGGAGGATTTCCAGATCCGCAACATGGCCTCGATCATCGAAACCGCCATGGCCACCCAGAACACGCTCACCATCCTGCTCGGCTCGATTGCTGCCATCGCGCTCCTCGTCGGCGGCATCGGCGTGATGAACATCATGCTGGTCAGCGTCACCGAGCGCACGCGCGAGATCGGCGTGCGCATGGCCACCGGCGCGCGAAGGCTGAACATCATGCTGCAGTTCAATTCCGAAGCGCTGGCGATCTGCACGTTGGGCGGTCTGATCGGCGTCGCCGTGGGCTTAAGCACGACCTGGCTGTTCGCCTGGTTCGGCCGGCCGGTGGTGTTTTCGCCCGAGCCCGTGCTGCTCGCCTTTTCCTGCGCCTTCGCCACCGGCCTGCTGTTCGGCTACCTGCCGGCGCGCAAGGCCGCCGATCTCGATCCCGTTGTCGCCCTTTCCGCGGAATAAACCGACATGCTCGCCTTCCGCCTGACGGCCGCTGCCGTCATCGCCCTGTCGCTCGGCGCCTGCTCGATGGTGCCGGATTATTTCAAACCGACCGTCGAAACGCCGCAGGCCTGGGACAGCCGGCAGGACGGCGCCGGCCTGTGGCCCGATGCGCAATGGTGGCACAGCTTCGGCAGTGCCGAACTGAACGCCCTGATCGCGGAAGCCCAGGCCAGCAACACCGACCTGCGCGCCGCCGTCGCCCGCATCCGCCAGGCCGAGGCCCAGGCCAAGATTTCCGGCGCGGCGCTCTATCCCACTCTGGGCAGCGACGCCTCGGCCACCCGCAGCCGCACCGGCCGCGGCACCAGCAGCACCACGACGACGACCAGCAGTTCGCGCTCGGATGCGGTGATCCGCAACAGCTTCGCCGGCAACCTCACGGCCGGTTATCAGGTGGATCTCTTCGGCGCCAATTCCGCCACCGCCGATGCGGCATTGACGCGGCTGGAATCCAGCCGTTTCGACCGCGAGACCGTGGCGATCACGCTCTATGCCGATATCGCCGCCGGCTATTTCCAGCTTCTGTCCCTGCGCGACCGCATCCGTCTGGCCAACGAGACTTTGCGCATCGCCGAGGGCGTGCTGGCGCTGCTGGAAAGCCAGCGTCGCCTGGGCGTGACCACCGATTACGAGGTGGCGCAGCAGCGCAGCAGCGTCGCCACCCAGCGCGCCACCGTGGCGGCGCTGGAGCAGAGCGAACGCCAGGCGCTGGATGCGCTGGCCGTGCTGCTCGGCCGCAACCCGCAGGGCTTCCGCGTCGAAGGCCGCACGCTCGCCGGCCTCAGCCTGCCGCCGGTCGCCGCCGGCCTGCCCTCGGAACTGCTGCTGCGCCGGCCCGACCTGCGCAAGGCGGAAAGCGACCTGCGCGCCGCCAATTTCGATATCGGCGCGGCCCGCGCCGCGCGTTTCCCCAGCCTCGACCTCACCGCGCGGGCCGGCACCCAGAGCGGCACGACGGCCGCTTTGTTCGAACCCAACACCATGATCTATTCCATTGCCGCCTCGCTCACCGCGCCGATCTTCCAGGGTGGCCGGCTGGAAGGCCAGGAAGAGCTGGCCCGCGCGCAAAGCCAGGAACTGGTGGAAAGCTATCGTGGCGCCATCCTGTCGGCCTTCCGCGACACGGAAGACGCGCTCGGCGCCACCGTGAATACCGGCCGGCAATACGGCTTCGCCTCGGAAGCCTTCGAACAGGCGAACGATGCCTACCGCATCGTCGAGGCGCGCTACCGCGCCGGTACGGTGGGTTTCCTCGACCTGCTGGATGCCCAGCGCTCGGTCTTCTCGGCCAACGATTCCATGGTGCAGGCAGGCCTGAGCCGCTTCACCGCCAGCGTCGACCTCTACAAGGCGCTCGGCGGCGGCTGGGACGGCAGTACTGTGCCGCCCGTCATCACGCGGCCCTGATCACGCCGCCTGATCACCCTGCCTTGAGGTTCCGCACCCCGTCGGCACCGACCGCGGCCCGCAGCAGCCAGTCGGCCTGTTCGCCCCAGATGCGTGCCGGCATGTCGCGCCTGAAGAAACCGAAATGGCCGATGCGCTGCAGGCCCCAGTCGCGTGGCGCCACATGCAGCCGTTCGATACTGGCATTGGGGTAATAGCCCATCAGCTTGTCGACGCCTTTCTTCGGCCCGAAATCATGGTCGTCGGCAAAGCTGATCATGCGCATGCGGGCGCGCACGGCGTCGTTATAAGGCCGCAGCGGCGTGCCGGCATCGTCGACCAGGTAATGCGGCGAGCAGCACCAGCGCCGCCAGTCGCGCGCAATGGCGGCCGGCAGGGGCTGGCTGCCCAGCCACCAGCCGGGGATGCGCCCGATCAGGCCGACCACCATCGGGAACGCGACATACCATGACAGCAGCAGGCGCAGCTGGTGCCGGCGCGACCAGTTGCGCCAGTAGCCATGCTGCGAGGCAATCGCCAGTACGGCGTCGATCTCGCCGGCCTGCGGCATCAGGCCCAGCATCTGACCGCCGAAGGAATGGCAGACCATGGCGCGGCGTTGGCCGGGCGTGCGCGCGGCCAGGACATCCGCCGCCGCCGGGATGTCGCGCCGGCCCCAGTCGAGCATGCGCGGCAAAGGCGCGCCGGGCGTGCGCGGTGAATCGCCGATGCCGCGATAGTCGAAGGTGAGCACGGTGAAGCCGCGGCCGCCGAGAAAGGCGGCGAAACGCTCGTAATAGCGGCGCGACACGCCGGTGGCGGCGTTGACCTGCACGCTCACGCCATTGGGCTGGGCCGGTTCCACCAGCGTGCCGGCCAGCAATTGGCCATCGGAAACCGGGATCGGAACGGAGAGAATCCTGAGGGGCGGCTTGTGCATGCGGCGCAGGCTAAAGCTGCCGATTCCGCGCCGGCAATTACGCGCGACGTAAGGCCGCGCGACTGTGATCGATCTGCCGTGGCGTCAGGCCGATTCGTTGAATCACGACAGCGTGACGAGCGACAGCGACCGCGACTACCCGGCGTATACCGGCATGACCATGCCGGTACAGCTGGCGAAAACCGCCTCGCCGTCACCCAGCCGCCCCTCGACGAAGCAGACATGCCGCGTTGTGCGCGTCGCCCAGGCGCGGAAGGCGAGCGACGGCGATGGCCGGGCCAGGTTCAGGAACTGCACCGCCAGATTGAGCGTCACCACGGTGTCGGTGTCGTAATGGCCAAGCCCGGTCAGCACAACTGCCGCATCGAAACCGGCGGCGATCACCCCGCCATTCAGCGCCACCGCGCCGCCCCCGCCGAGCATGCCTTCGGGTAGCGCCGTCAGGCGGATGATGGCCTCGTCCGCCCCGAAGCTTCCCTCGAAGCCGAACCAGAGAATCTCCGCGCGGCGATTGAACAGCGCCAATGCCCGCGTGCGATCGGCCGCGCCGCGACGAAAGGAAATCCGGGATCCATCCGCCACGCCACGCTCACAGGCCGAAAACGCGTTTTGCATTGCCGCCGAGGAATTTCGCCTTTGCCTCGGCTGGCAGGCCGAGCGCGTCGACGCCCTGGATACAGCGATCGAACGGCAGGTGCGGGAAATTGGTTCCGAACAGCACTTTGTCCTGGCCGTAGCCTTTCATGAACTGCACCAGCGCCGGCGGATACATCTTGGGCAGATAGGCCGAGGTATCGATGTAGACATTGGGATGTTTCCAGCACAAAGCCTGCATCTCCTCGGTCCAGGGGAAACCGATATGGCCGCCGACGATGACCAGCTCGGGGAAGTCCAGCGCCACCTGGTCGATGTAAGGGATCGGCCGCCCGGTTTCGGAGGGAAACAGCGGCCCGGTATGACCAACCTGGGTGCAGAAGGGAATGCCCAGTTCGACGCATTTGGCGTAGAGCGGATAATAGCGCCGGTCGGTGGGCGGCAATTCCCACAGCCAGGGCACGACGCGCAAAGCCTTGAAACCCAGTTCCTGCACGGCACGTTCCAGCTCGCGCACAGCCTCCATCGGCTTGTGCAGATTCGCAGCGGCGACGCCGGTGAAACGGTTTGGGTATGCGCGGGTGAAGCGCGCCACTTCGTCATTCGACACCACCCAGCGGCCCGGCCGCGCCCAGGCGCAGAGCATCAGCCGGTCGATGCCGGCGGCATCCATCAGCGCCACCACCTCGTCGGGCGACAACGCGTGGTCGAGCATGGCCACCGTGCCCGATTGTTCGAACAACCGCACCACCTCGGGCATGATCTGGCGCGCATTGAAAACCGGCTGCGCCCAGGCATCGATGATTGGATAGTCCGCAACGGCCGTCATCTCAGGCCGCCCGGGAATCGTGTCTGCGATAGGCGGCAGCATACAGCCATTCGGCCATCTCGGCCCAGCGCTCCTGCGGCATGTCGCGCTTGAAGAAGCCGAAATGGCCGATGCGCGGCAGCCCCCAGTCGCCCGGCGCGATATGCTGGCGCTCGATCCGCGCGCCGGCATAGGTCCGGGCCAGGGCATCCACGCCGCGCTTCGGCCCGAAATCCACGTCGTCGGCGAAGCTGATCATGCGCATGGGCGCGCGCAGGCGGCGGTTCAGCGTCTGCAGCGGCTTGCCGGTATCGTCGGACATGTAATGCGGCGTGCGGCACCAGCGCGCCCAGTCCAGCGCCACGCCGCGCGGCAGCGGCTCGCCGCCCAGCATGCGGCCCGGCACATGGCCGCGCAACGCCACGGTCAGCGGCATGGCGACATACCAGATCGCGGCCAGCCGCACCTGCTGCTTCGCCGGCCAGTTGCGCCAGTAGCCCTGCTGCGCGCCGATGGTGATCGCGGCGGCGATGTCTTCCGCCTGTGGCAGCAGGCCCAGCGCCTGGCCGCCGAAGGAATGGCCGATCATGCAGGCCCGCGCCTCGGGGAAACGGCCGCGCAGGAAGGCGGCGGCCGCCGGAATATCCTGGCGCGCCCAGTCCAGCATGCGCGGCGGCGGCGCGCCGGGCGTGGTCTCGCGCGATCCGCTGATGCCGCGATAATCGAAATTCAGCACGGCAAAGCCGCGCTGCGCCATGAAGCCGGCAAAGGCATCGTAATAGCCGCGCGGCACGCCGGTGGCGCCGTTGATCTGCAGGGTCAGGCCATTGAAGCCGGCCGCGGTCGAGGCCGGCGCGAACAGCCGCGCCGAAAGCCGCTGGCCGTCGGCAGCCGTCAGGGTGACGGATTCGGAAGTCGGAAGGATATCGCTCATGCAACGATCTATAGGGTCGCGGATGCGGCGCGGACAAATGCAAAGCGTTGCGCTTCGGATGAATTCATTTCACCTGACGCTGCGGCGCGCGACGTTTTCCGGTTTTCGGCTTTTTGCCGTTTCCGCTGCTGGTCGGCAGGAAGGGCGCCATCTGCGTATTGGCCCGCCGCATCAGGTCCACCAGCCAGTCGCGCAACGCGACCAGCGACGGCCGTTCGGCATCGGCGCGGCGGCAGACGAACCAGTAGCCCTGGTCGGCCGGCACCACCACGGGGAAGGGCATCACCAGCCGTTTGTCGGCCAGTTTCGGCGCGATCAGCGGCACCACGGCCAGCGCGACGCCAAGGCCCTGTTCGGCTGCCTCCAGCATCTGCACCACGCTGTCGACCCAGACCTCGCGGCCGGCCGTCACGCCCTCCACGCCGGCGGCACGCAGCCAGCGCGGCCAGGCATCGGCGAAGGTGGACAGATGGATCAGCGTCTGGCCGCGCAAATCGCGCGGGGATTTCAGCTTCGCTGCCAGTTTCGGCGCGCAAACCACCGTGGTGGCCAGGTCGGTGAGCTTCACGGCGCTGAGCCCCGGCCAGCGGCCATGGCCGAAACGCACGGCGGCATCGATGGCGTCGCGCGCAAAATCGGCATGGCGCGGCGAGGATTCCACGAACAGCCGCAGGCCCGGCCGGCTTTCCAGGAATTCGGCCAGGTTGGGAATGATCCAGGTGGCCGCCACATTGGGCACCGCCGACAGCCGCAGGTCTTCGGCATGGGGCGTCTGGCCCACGCGCAGGGAGGCCTGCGCCACCTGGTCGAAAGCCTTGCGCACCGTGCTGAAATAATCCTGCCCGGCCTCGGTAAGGCGGATTTCGCGGTTGAGCCGGCGGAACAGGCTGAGGCCCAGATGCTGCTCGATCTGCTTCACGCGATGGCTGATCGCCGAGGGCGTGAGGTTGAGCTCAGCGGCGGCCGCCTTGAAGCTCAAATGCCGGGCGGCGGCGTCGAAGGCCTCGAGGGCCAGCAGGGGCGGCAGGCGTTTCGCCATGGCCCCAGATTAGGACGATTCAGGCGAATGGGAAGCCGTGACGTGGCGGCAGGCTGACGTGGCGGCAGGCCCGACCTTGGTCGAACCCGCGCCGGTCTATAGCGATTTCGGGTCGATCTTCTCGCGGTAGCAGGCCGCCGTCAGCGTGTTCTGCAGCAGGCAGGCAATCGTCATCGGGCCGACGCCGCCCGGCACCGGCGTGATCACGCCGGCCTGCTCGACGGCCGAGGCATAATGCACGTCGCCGATCAGCTTGGTCTTGCCGTCGTCTTTCGGCACGCGGTTGATGCCCACATCGATCACGGCGGCACCGCGTTTGATCCATTCGCCGCGCACCATCTCGGGCCGGCCCACGGCGGCGATGACGATATCGGCCTGCTTGCACAAGGCCGGCAGGTCGCGGGAACGCGAATGGGCAATCGTCACCGTGGCATTGCCGGCCAGCAGCAAACCGGCGACCGGACGGCCGACCAGGATCGAGCGGCCGATCACCAGCGCATTGGCGCCCGCCACCTCGACGCCGGCCTTTTCCAGCAGGATCATGCAGCCCAGCGGCGTGCAGGGCGTGAGCGCCTCCATGCCCTGGGCCAGCTTGCCGGCATTCACCGGATGCAGGCCGTCGACATCCTTCATCGGATCGATCGCCTCGATGATCGCCTGGGTGTCGATCTGTTTCGGCAGCGGCATCTGCACCAGGATGCCGTCCACGGCGGGATCGGCATTCAGCCGCGCCACCACGTTCAGCAGGTCGCGCTGGCTGGTGCTGTCCGGCAGCTTGATTTCATCGGAGACCATGCCGGCCTCGCGCGTCTGCACACCCTTGTTGCGCACATAGACTTCACTGGCCGGATCGTTGCCCACCAGCACCACGGTCAGGCCCGGCAGGCGGCCGGTTTTGGCCTGAAAGCGTTTCACGCGCGCCGCCACGTCCTGGCGCAGATCCGCCGCCACTGCCTTGCCGTCCAGGATTGTCGTCATGGGATCACCTCGTGTTCGATGCGGCGAGCCAGCCGGTGAGCGCGGTTTCCAGCGCGGCCGGATCGCCCGATATGAAGACCTGCTTGTGCCGGTCGGTGGCGCCGGCGACGATTTCAAAATCCCGCCCGGGCAGCTTCAGGCTTTTCGCCAGCAGCTTGAGCAAAGCGGCATTGGCCTTGCCGTCTTCCGGCACGGCGGTCACGCGTGCGGCCAGTTCGCATTGTCCGTCCGCCGTGGGCTTCACGCCCTCGATGGCATCGCGGCCGCCCTTGGGCGTGAGGCGCACGAACAGCCGCAGGCCATCGGCCTGGCGTTTCCAGGGCCGGGCCACAGATGCGGCAGCCGTCAGGCCAGGTATTCCCACAGCAGGTTGCGGATGAAGATCAGCAGCAGGATCAGCACCACCGGCGACAGGTCGATGCCGCCCAGGTTGGGCAGGATGCGCCGGATCGGGCGCAGGGCCGGCTCGGTGATGCGGTAGAGGAAGTCGCCGATGGCATAGACCACGCGGTTGCGGGTGTTGATCACGTTGAACGCGACCAGCCAGCTCAGGATGGCCGAGGCGATCAGCACCCACATGTAGAGGTTCAGCACCATATCGATCAGGATGATCAGCGACTGCACGTAACCCTCCGGGGGCGGCGAGACCATGATCGGCCATG
>JBKBJT010000071.1:0-12760 GCA_046294345.1 Ferrovibrio sp. | reverse complement strand
GGGCGGAGAGATAGGCGACCAGGTCTTCCACCTGCTCGGCGGTCAGCATCGGTTTGCCCTGGGCTTTCTTGTCCACGCGGTTGAGCCCGGTCACGCGGTAATAGGCCGGCATGATGGTTTCTTCGTTCAGCAGTTTGGGGTTCACGATGCGCATGCGGATTTCGGCAGGCGTCAGCCGGCCACCCACCTCGGTCAGGTCCGGACCGACATTGCCGATGCGGAAGGCCACTTCGGGAATGGGCAGCTTGTGGCAGATCACGCAATTGCCCTGGCCGCTGGTGATCGCCAATTGCCGGCCCTTGGCGGGGTCGCCCGGCTTGCCGGTCAGTGATTTCTCGATCGCGTAATCCTTGACCGCGTAAGGAACCAGATTGGCGTCGCGGATGTCCTGGGCCGGAGCGGGCGCGGCCAGCAGCATGAGCGCCGTCCCGGCGATGACGCCGGCGGCAAAGCGGATATCGGCAAGGCGCATATGGCGCATCGTTCCTCCCGGTGTCTCTGCCGGGTTTGATCCGGTCAGGTCAGCTTCTGAGCTGTGTGTTGTTGTGTCCATAGCAAACTCTTTTCACACATGGCAAGTGGTATTCCGTGGCGGTAAATTTAACCGCAGTTTCCCGGCGTTTTTCCCTCTTTTTGCGATTCCGCCAAAAGAGCCTCTACCTTGGGATAAAAGAAGTCTGCGCCGGGATATCCAATGAGTCGTCCCGACTCGTGCCCGCACAGCATCAACACGAAGGTTGGCGTGTAGCGGATTCCAAGCTTCGGAAGATCGGCTGGCCAGGCCCGATCCAGGTCTACCCGGCGCAGGGGCGCCAAACGGCCTTCCGTGGAGTTCCCGTAACCGGGGCCGATTTCCTGGTGCCAGGCACGACACCAGGCACAGTCCGCGCGCTCGAACATAACCAGTTCCATGGTCTGGGCATGCGGAGAGGCAGCCGCCGTTAGGGCAATCATTATAACACAAATGAATTGTGTGACACGGATAAATATCATACGCTGACGTTATTTCAGGCTCCGCATGCGATCAATAGCCGGGCCGGCCAAAGGGAGAGAAACAGATGTCGCTGCGTCACAGTCTTGCATTCGGTTTGGCCATGATCCTGCCGCTCATTGGTTTCACCGCGGCACAGGCTGAGCCGGTACGCCTGGTTCATGAAGGGCGTGGTCTCGATGGCGAACTGAAACTGGCCGCAGGCAAGACGCCGCGCGACGGCATCATGCTGCTGGTGCATGGTACGCTGGCGCATAACCGCATGGAGATCATGCAGTCCTTGCAGGAGACGCTGGCCGAGCGCGGGTTATCCACCGTCGCGGTGACGTTGTCGCTCGGCGTCTCGGATCGCAAGGGAATGTATGATTGCGCTTTGCCGCATCGCCACAGCAACGCGCAGGCCGCAGCCGAGATCGCGGCCTGGATCGACTGGGCCGGCAAGGCTGGCGCGGGCAAGATCGGCCTGTTGGGCCATTCGCGCGGTGGCGCGCAGGTGGCTTATTACGCAGCGCAGAAAGGCGATGTCCTACCGCCTGCCTTGCAGAAGATCGTGCTGGTGGCGCCCACCACTTTCGACCGTGCCGCGGCGCCGGCGGAGTACCAGGCGCGGTTCGGCGGCGACTTCAACGCGATTATCGCAAAGGCGGAAGCGTTGCAGGCGACAGGGAAGGGCGATGAGCTGCTGACCGGCACGGATTTCATGTACTGCCAGAAAACCAGCGTCGCGGCGACCACCTTTTCAGATTACCACAACGGCGATGGCCGCAACGATGCCCCCAGCCTGCTGCCGCGTATCCGCCGCCCGGTATTGCTGGCGATTGCCGGCGGCGACGAGGTGGTGAAGGATCTGCCGCAGAAACTGCGGGCAGTCTCAGGGGCAGAAAAAATCCGCACCATCACGGTGGATGGTGCGGATCATTTCTTCCAGGACCTCTACGGCGAGGATCTCGCCGACGCGATTGCCAAGTTCTGGGCCGAGTAAGGCTAATTGCCGTTGATCATGGCCTCCAGCCCGGTCGCATCGATCACCTGGTATCCGCCATCCCAGATCATGCGCAAAGCGACATAGCCGATGATCAGCAGGCCGATATAGGCAATCCAGTGATAGCGATCGAGCAGGCGGGCGATGAATTTCGACGCCACCGCCATCAACGCGATCGACAGCACAAGGCCGAAGCCCAGGATATAGGGATGCTCGCGGGCGGCGCCGGCCACGGCCAGAACATTGTCCAGCGACATTGAGAGGTCGGCAATGATGATCTGCGTAACCGCCTCGCGCTGGGATTTGGGCGCCGGTTTGCCGGTATCGCCATCATGGCCGCCTTCGCCTTTGGCCTGGGCGCGCAATTCGCGCCACATCTTCCAGGCCACCCAGAGCAGCAGGATGCCGCCGGCGAGCGTCAGGCCGATGATCTGCAGCAACTGCACGGCGATGCCGGCAAACAGGATGCGCAGCACCGTAGCTGCGAGGATGCCGTAGACGATGATCTTGTTGCGCTGATGCGGCGGCAGGCCGGCGACGGCCAGGCCGATAACGATGGCATTGTCACCCGACAGGATGACGTCGATCATGATCACCTGCAGGAATGCGCTGATATGGGACGCGGTGATTGTGTAGCCGAGCAGGGTAATGTCCATCGAACTGCCTTGTTTTGTGCGACTCGATTTGTAGGTCTGGGGGGCGGAAAGCTGCCGCACTTTAGGGTAAAGCGCCTGTACGCTCAAATGCCGCCCCTGTTTCCGGCACTCGCCCGTGAAATATAGATGTCGGCTGGCAGCGCGGCTTGGCGTGGACGGTGCGCTTTGTTACCTATGTCGACCCGCATTCGCCAGTCTGCAGACATGACCGATAACGTCGCGCTGTTCACTCTTGTTCCCGGCCGCACCCCGCTGCTGATCGACGTGCCTCATGCCGGTCTGGGCCTGAGCCCTGGCCTGTCCGGCCGCCTGACCGAGTCTGCCCTGGGCCTGGCCGATACCGACTGGCACGTCGAGAAGCTCTATGGCTTTGCCGCCGAGCTGGGCGTCGGCCTGATGGTGGCGACCCATTCGCGCTACGTGGTCGATCTCAACCGCGATCCGCAGGGCCGCGCGTTGTACCCCGGTGCCGACAACACCGAACTCTGCCCGACCCGTGGCTTTGACGGCGCGCCGCTCTATCGCGAGGGTGCCGAGCCCGACGCGGCGGAAGTGGCAGCCCGCGCCGTCGCCTACTGGCGCCCCTATCACCAGCGACTCGAAACCGAATTGCAGGCCATCCGCGCCCGCCACGGTTATGCCATCCTGCTGGATGGCCACAGCATCGCCGCCGAGGTGCCGCGCTTCTTCACCGGCCGACTGCCCGATCTCAATCTCGGCACCAATGACGGCGCCAGCTGCGATCCCGGTCTTGCAGCCCGGGCCTATGGTATACTCAGCGCGGCCGAGGGCTTCAGCCATGTGCATAACGGCAGGTTTAAGGGCGGTTTCATCACCCGCCATTACGGTCGTCCTGCCGATGGCCTGCATGCCCTGCAGCTGGAGATCGCACGCGATTGCTACATGGACGAGGCGCGGCTGGATCATTGGGATCCCGCCCGCGCCGCGCCGCTGGTCGCCGTGCTGCGGCAGTTGGTGGAGAGCCTGTCGCAGTGGCGGCCGGCCGGCCATCGCTGAAACGCCATGGCGGTGAAAGGCGGATCATGAACGACCCCCCACATGCAGGCCGGAATGCTCCTCCATCTGCCTCGAAGGGCAACGGGGGCCGCTTTCCTGTAACCCGCTGGTTGGCGCTTTTCCTTATGTTGGGCTTGCCCCAGGCGGCCATCGTGCTGCTTGCCCGGGCCGGCGGCGCATTGACCGATGCCTCGGCCTGGTTGATGGCCGGTGCTTTGCTGGCTGTCTCGGCACTGTTCGCCGGCTGGCATACCCGTGCTGCCTGGCGCGTATTGCGTCGCACCGACGAAATCCTTGGTGGCGAACCGCGCAAGAGCGGCGACTGGGATGCGCTCACCATGATCGGCGAACTCGGCGCCACGGTGGAGCGGCTGCGCCAGACCCTGCTGGACGAGCAGGGGCAGGTGGCTCTGCACAGCACCACCTCGGATGCCATCCTCAATGCGTTGCCCGATCCGGTGCTGCTGCTGGATGGCGGCCGCAACATCGCCCGCGCCAATTTCGCCGCCCGCAAATTCTTCGGCAACGACATCGTCGGCAACGATTTGGCGGTGGCCATGCGGCATCCGGCCGTGCTGGACGCCGCCGATACCGTCCTGCGCGGCGAGACTGGCATGGCCTCGGCCGATCTCACCCTGCCGGTCCCCGATGGCCGCAGCTTCAGCCTGCGCGTAGTGGCCCTGCCGGCCAGCCGCGAGGGTTCTGCTGCCGTGCTGGCGCTGCATGACCTGACCGCCCTGCGCAAGGCCGAGAAGATGCGCGCCGATTTCGTGGCCAATGCCAGCCATGAGCTGCGCACGCCGCTGGCATCTCTGGTCGGTTTCATCGAGACCCTGCTGGGCCCGGCCCGCGACGACGAGGCGGCCCGCATCCGCTTCCTCGGCATTATGCGCGACCAGGCGGCGCGCATGTCCAGGCTGATCCAGGATCTGCTGTCGCTGTCGCAGATCGAGATGCGCGAACATGACCGCCCGTCGGAAAGCATCGCCCTGGCGCCGCTGCTGCGCGATGTCGCCGCCGCGCTGGAGCCACAGGCCAAGGCCAAGAGCATGCCGATCCGGCTCGATCTGGACGAAAGCCTGCCGCCGGTGCGCGGCGCCCGCGACGAACTGATGCAGGTGTTCCAGAACCTGATCGACAACGCGATCAAATACGGCCGGCCGGAAACCGCCGTCGAGGTCACCCTGCAGGCGATAGACGGCGAGTGGCTGGAAGTGGGGGTACGCGACCATGGCGAGGGCATTCCGCGCGAGCACCTGCCGCGCCTGACCGAACGGTTTTATCGGGTCGACTCGGCCCGCAGCCGCGATCTGGGCGGCACCGGTCTGGGCCTGGCGATCGTGAAACACATCATCAACCGCCATCGGGGGCGGCTTGTCATTGAATCCGAGGAAGGGCAGGGCAGCATGTTTGCCGTTCGCCTGCCGTCGGCGAATCCGCGCAGTTGACCGGCGTGCAACAATCGGCGCGCTGCCGTCAAATAATCTTCATGATTTCGTAACCCGCGTTTCATCTGGGCGGACGATCAAGCATGGGCAAAAACAACGTCCTAGAGGGGATCCCATGCGCTTCGTGAAACATCTTTTCGCCGCCGTCCTGCTGGCGGGCAGTCTTGCCGCCTGCGCGTCGGGTGGTTCGTCCTATGCCAAGCCGGGCTTCTACACCCATGTCCATGACGGCCGCCTCTGGGTGCTGAAGGCCGGCGACAAGGACATCGACGTGGTGTCGAAGAATCAGGAGCCTAAGGTGGTGGTGACCAGAATCGGCGAGGGCCCGAACGGCATGACCGTCAAATCGAATGACGCCAAGGTCATCGAAGACTACCTCAAGGCGAAGTAATTTAGACTGGATCAATCCAGGAAAAGGCGGGGCTACCCCGCCTTTTTTTATGCAGTTCAATGGGTTGGGCCAGTGTCTCAGCTCTGTGTGATCTAGACCTTTGCGGCAGCGGTCATTGTCATAAAACGGCAAACTACATGTCACATATATGCAAATGCCGCTGGGTAGGGTCCGCACCGATCGTCGGGACGGAAATGTTTCAGTTTGACGGTCGATCCCGCCGCGCACAGGCGCGACACCGAAACCAAAAGAGGTACACCGTGACCAAGAAGGCACTTCTTCTCGCGAGCCTGATGGCGACCACCGCCCTCGGCTTCGCTTCGCAGGCTTCCGCCCAGGTGGCTCTGGACCCCGCTCTGAAGGATTACAAGCCGGTGAGCGGCGTGTCGGGCAGCATCAAGTCGATCGGCTCCGACACCCTGAACAACCTGATGACCCTCTGGGCCGAAGGCTTCAAGGCCGCCTACCCGAACGTGAAGATCGAAATCGAGGGCAAGGGCTCGTCGACCGCTCCGCCGGCCCTGATCGCCGGCACCTCGCAGTTCGGCCCTATGTCGCGCCCGATGAAGGCAGCGGAAATCGACCAGTTCGAGAAGAAGTACGGCTACAAGCCGTCGGTGATCCGCTCGGCGGTCGATTCGCTCGCGGTGTTCGTCCACAAGGACAACCCGATCAAGTGCCTGACCATGCAGCAGGTCGATGCCATCTTCTCCAAGACCCGCAAGGGCGGTCTGGCCAAGGACGCGCCGACCTGGGGCGATGTTGGCCTGACCGGCGAATGGGCCAGCAAGCCGGTTTCGCTCTATGGCCGTAACTCGGCCTCGGGCACCTACGGCTACTTTAAGGAAGTCGCGCTGTTCAACGGCGATTACAAGGACAGCGTGAAGGAGCAGCCCGGTTCGTCCACCGTGGTGCAGGGCGTTGCTTCCGACAAGTTTGCCATCGGCTATTCGGGCGTCGGTTACAAGACCGCCGACGTGCGCACCGTGCCGCTGGCCGCCAAGGAAGGCGGCAAGTGCTTCGATGCCACGGCCGAGCACGCCTATTCGGGCGACTATCCGCTGGCCCGCTTCCTCTACATCTACGTCAACGTGAACCCGAACCAGCCGCTGGATCCGGTCCGCGCCGAATTCATCAAGTATGTCTACTCCAAGCAGGGCCAGCAGGCCGTGCTGAAGGACGGCTACTTCCCGGTCGTGAGCGCCATTGCCGATGGCGATCTCAAGATCATGAAGCTGATGAATTGATGCGATTGCGGGGCGGTGGCGCTGTTCGCCGCCCCGCTTTTCCTTATTTTTGCGTTCCCCTGAGCTTGATTTTATCCGTTTCTTTCTGGAAGCCCGCGCATGAGCGACACAGCCCTCCCTGAAAACGCTGCAGACCGGGCTTCTTCCATCCTGCAGCGCAGACGCAATCGCACGACGCGCAAGAGCGTTTTGGTTGCCGACCGGGCGGCCGACTGGATCATCTCGGTCGGCGGCATCCTGGTGATCGTCGCGGTGTTCGGCATCATGGCGTTCCTGGCCGAGGTTGTCGTGCCGCTGTTCACCGGCGGCACAGTGGAAAGCCGCCACGAGATCACCCTGCCGGCTAGCCCGGGCAAGTCGCTGCTGATCCGGATGGATGAATACCGCTCGCTGGTGGTTGAACTGAAGGATACGGGCGAGGTCGTTGTCGTCCATGCCGGCACGGGCACGCGTATTTCCGCGCCGGCCTTCGATCTGGGCGGGAAGAAAGTGACGGCATTCGGTGCGGTTCTCGAGGGCGACAATATTGTTTTCGGTCTCGACGACGGCAGCGTGCGGTTCGGCCGTCTCAGGATGGCCACCCAGGTTCTGACCGGCGACAGCATGCCGCCGGCGGCGCAGCGCCTGGATGAAACCAACCAGACCGACGGCGCCGCCCTGTATACCCGTATCGCGGGGAACCAGATTCGCCGCACCGTGATAGAGACGACACTCGACCCGGCCGAGACGATTGCCGAGGACGGCAGCGCCATCGTGGCGGTGGACTATCGCGAGGGCGGCACGGCGGAACGTCCGACCCGTTCTTTCGTCACTGTCGATGCGAACGGGGCCGTGCGCCTGAGCCGCGCCGAAGGCCGCCTTAACATGCTGACCCGCCAGATGCGCATGACCCTGAGCAGCGCCACGCTGCCGGCCCTGCCAGTAGGCACGGCGGTGACCGATGTACTGATGACATCGGCGGCGGACCAGGTCTATGTTGCCCAGCGCGACGGCACCGTGCTGCGGTATGATACGCGCGATTTTGACAAGCCCCAGCTGGCCGAGACGGTCGATCTGGTGCCGGGCAACGCGACGCTCGACGCTTTCGGCTTCCTGATCGGCGAACAGTCGATCATCGCGGGATCCAGCGACGGTGCCGTGAATGTCTATTTCCGCCTGCCGATCGAAGGCGCCAAATCCACGGACAGTTTCACGCTCGTGAAGGCGCACCAGCTCGAGCCGCATGAGGCGCCCGTTATCGGCCTGGCGGTGAGCCAGCGCGGCAAGGTATTCGCCACCGCCGACACCAAGGGCAATGTGTGGGTTCGGCATTCGACCAGCGAGCAGACGCTGGCGCGCGTGACCGGCAAGGGAGCCGCGGAAAGCCTGACGCTCGCTCCGCGCGACAATGGCGTGCTGGCCATCACCGGTACCGGCGGCATCCTCTGGAATATCGATATCCCGCATCCCGAAAGCACCTGGGCATCCATTTTCGGCAAAGTCTGGTATGAAGGTTATCCGGAGCCGACCTACACTTGGCAGTCATCCTCGGGCAACGACAGTTTCGAACCCAAGCTGTCGCTGGTTCCGCTGATTTTCGGCACCATTAAGGCCACGCTCTACACCATGCTGTTTGCGGTGCCGCTGGCATTGCTGGCTGCGATCTATACCTCCGAATTCGTGCACAAGTCCGTGCGTGCCACGGTCAAGCCGGTCATGGAGATGATGGCGTCCCTACCGTCGGTGGTGCTGGGCTTCATCGCCGCCCTGATCCTGGCGCCGTTCGTCGAGGTCTGGATTTCAGCGGTCATCCTGGCCTTCCTGTTCGTTCCGCTGGCGCTGCTGTTCGGTGCCTATCTGTGGCAGCTGCTGCCCAGGGATATCGCGCTCCGGCTCGACGGCATTCCGAAATTCGCGCTGTTTTTCGTCGTCATCGCCTTTGCCATGTGGCTGACCGTTCAGGCCAGCCCCGGTTTTGAGGCGATCTTCTTTGCCGGCGACCTGCGGCAATGGGCCACCGGCACGGTTGGCTCGGGCACGCCGTTCCTCGCCCTGATCCTGTTCCCGCTCAGCATCCTGGTCGTCAATCTCGCGGTCCGCCGTCTTTCCGGCGATATCCTCGGCAACCTGATGGCCTCGCTGCCGTCGGTGCAGGCCGGTGGCGTCGATCTGGTGCGCGGCCTGCTGCAACTGATTGTGGCGGGCCTGCTGGCCTTTGTGGCGGCTTCGGCGCTTGGTGGCATCGGTGTCGACCTGCGCGGCGGCGTTGTCGATACCTATGTCCAGCGCAACACCCTCGTGGTCAGTTTCGCCATGGGCTTTGCGGTCATACCGATCATCTACACCATCGCCGAAGATGCGATGAATGCGGTGCCCGAGCATCTGCGCGCCGCCAGCCTGGCCTGTGGCGCCACGCCATGGCAGACGGCGATATCGGTGATCCTGCCGACCGCGATGAGCGGCGTGTTCGCCGCCATCATGATCGGCATGGGTCGTGCCGTGGGCGAAACCATGATCGTGGTGATGGCCGCCGGCAACACGCCGATCCTGGAATGGAACCTGTTCAACGGACTGCGCGCCCTGTCGGCCAATATCGCGGTGGAGCTGCCTGAAGCAGTCAAGGACAGCACGCTGTACCGCATGCTGTTCCTGGCGGCGCTGGCATTGTTCATCATGACATTCGTCGTCAACACCATTGCCGAAGTGATCCGCCAGCGCTTCCGCAAGCGTGCCGCCCAACTGTGAGGCCGAGACCATGACGATCAACCAGGCCATTGATGTGAAAGATGCCACGGTGCGCTCCGTGAAGCGGGCGCGCACCGCCGATCTGCGCGCAGTAGGCGAACCTTTCCTGTGGGGATTGGGCGGCGCGCTGGCGCTTGGCGTGCTGATGATTTCCGGTTTTCTGCTGATGGTCTTCTGGAACGGAGCCGTCACCTTCTGGCCGCGTCCGGTTGCTGCCGTGACGCTGTCCGACGGCACAGTCATTGCGGGTGAGCGCAGCCGGGCCGAGGATTACCGGCCATCGGCCGACCAGCTGCGCACGCTGGACCCCGCGGTGCAGCAGCAGGTGCGGCGCGATGGCGGTTATGCCGTCCGCACGCTTTATCGCACCGGCAATTACGATGTGTATAACGAGGATTTCCGTTGGGTCCCGGAATACCAGATCAGCAAGGTCGAGTATCCTTCCGGCATGATGGTGTTCGAGCGTCTCGAATGGGGCCTGTTTATCGGCCGCATCAAGGCGTTGTCCATCGACGGCAGCACGATGCCGGGCGAGCAGGTGAGCGCGGCGGAGCTCGACCGCCTGCATGATGCGGCCCGTGACCGGTGGAGCCGCATTCTTGAAATCGAGCGCGATGAGATTGGCGCGGTCAACCACCACATCAATCAGGATCGGCTGGCGATCCGGCGCGCCGTGATCCGCTACGGCGAGGAGAGCCCCGAGCATAAGGCCGCCATCGCCGAGGCGACGGCCAATGCGGCCGAACTGAAGAAGGATTACGATGCGCTGTCGGCCGAGGCGCAGGCCCTGCGGGCCGAAGATGCGAAATACACCATCACGTTGGCGGAAATCGGCGGCGCCGAGAAGACGCTGAGCCTGTCGGCCATCGTCCGCATGTATGCTGCGAATGACATGTCGGTGTTCGAGAAGCTGGGCGTTTACCTGTCGCGCTGGTGGGAATTCCTGTCGGACGAGCCACGCGAGGCCAACACCGAGGGCGGCGTGCTGCCGGCGATCTTCGGCACGTTCAGCATGACCCTGCTGCTGGTGGTTTTTGTCGCGCCCTTCGGCGTGATCACGGCGCTGTACCTGCGCGAATACGCCAAGCAGGGACGGCTGGTCTCCATCGTCCGCATCTCGGTCAACAACCTGGCGGGTGTGCCCTCCATCGTCTATGGCGTGTTCGGCCTGGGCTTCTTCGCCTATATCCTTGGTGGGTCGATCGACCAGTTGTTCTATCCCGAACGCCTGCCCAGCCCCACCTTCGGCACCGGCGGCCTGCTGTGGTCGTCGCTGACGCTCGCGCTGCTGACCGTTCCGGTGGTGATCGTCGCCACCGAGGAGGCCCTGGCGGCGGTGCCACGTTCCATGCGCGAAGGCTCGCTGGCCTGCGGCGCCTCGAAATGGCAGACGATCCGCAACATTGTTTTGCCGCGCGCCATGCCCGGCATCATGACCGGTCTGATCCTCGCCATGGCCCGAGGCGCGGGCGAGGTGGCCCCGCTGATGCTGGTCGGCGTTGTCAAGCTGGCGCCGGAACTGCCGATAGACGGGTTCTTCCCGTTCATCCATCTCGAGCGCAGCTTCATGCATCTGGGCTTCCATATCTACGATGTCGGGTTCCAGTCGCGTAACTCGGAAGCCGGCAAACCGATGGTCTTTGTCACCACGATGCTGCTGATCGCTCTGATCGCGGCCATGAACGTCAGTGCCATCATCATCCGCAACCGCTTGCGCCGCAAATTTGCCGGCAGCCAGTTCTGATCTCCAGGAGAGTTGTTATGGCCATTGCTATTGAAGAAAAGCCTGCCGCGCAGGCATTCGAGCCGACCCTCTACCATGTGGCCCAGGGTGAACACGGCGTGGCGCTGGATATCGAGAAGTTCTGCCTGTGGTATGGCAGCAGCCAGGCGCTTTACGATGTCAGCCTCAAGGTCGAGGCAGGCCTGGTGACGGCGCTGATCGGCCCGTCCGGTTGCGGAAAATCTACGCTGCTGCGCTCGCTCAACCGGATGAACGACCTGATCGACAATCTGTCGATCACCGGCAGGGTCGAGCTGTCCGGACGTGACATCTATGCCCCCGGCACAGATGTGATCTCGCTACGCAAGCGGATGGGCATGGTATTCCAGAAGCCCAATCCCTTTCCGATGTCGATCTACGAGAATGTCATCTATCCCCTGCGGGTGGATGGCGTGCGCGACAAGGCTATCCTTGACGAAACTGTCGAGCGCAGCCTGCGCGGCGCGGCACTCTGGAACGAGGCGAAGGATCGTCTGCATGACAGCGCGCTCGGCCTGTCCGGCGGCCAGCAGCAGCGCCTTTGCATTGCCCGCGCCATCGCTGGCGATCCGGAAGTCCTGCTGATGGATGAACCCTGCTCGGCACTTGATCCGATCGCCACCGCCAAGGTCGAGGAACTGATCGACGAGTTGCGCGGCATCTATACCATCGTCATCGTCACTCATAACATGCAGCAGGCGGCCCGCGTGTCCGACAATACCGCCTTCATGTATCTGGGTCGCCTGATCGAATACGGCGACACCAAGAAGATATTCACCGATCCGATGTCGCAGAAGACGCTGGAATACGTCACCGGACGCTTCGGCTGAGCAGAGCGAGGACAGAATTATGCCGCAACATATCGTCCAGAAGTACGACGAAGAACTGAAGAAGCTCTCCACGCTCATTGTGCAAATGGGTGGGCTGGCGGAATCCCAGCTTGCCTCCGCCGTTGAGGCCATCGTCAAGCGCGATAGCGAACTGGCCGGCAAGGTGGTGGATGGTGATGTCAAGATCGATGCCCTGCGCAGCCAGGTGGACGATTTCGCCATCGAATTGCTGGCCCGTCGCCAGCCGATGGCGGCCGACCTGCGCGTCATCGTCGCGGCTTTGCGCATCTCTTCCGAGATCGAACGCATCGGCGACTATGCCAAGAACGTAGCCAAGCGCGCCGTGGCGCTGAACCAGGCGCCGCTGGTGCGGCCGGTGCATGCCATTCCGCGCATGGCGGCGCTGGTGCAGGCCCTGATCAAGGATACGCTGGACGCCTATATCACCGACGATGCCGGTAAGGCCGATGCGGTCTGGGCGCGCGATGAAGAAGTGGACGAGCTTTACACCAGCCTGTTCCGCGAATTGCTGACCTACATGATGGAGGATCCGCGCTCCATCACGCCGTGCACGCACCTTCTGTTCATCGCCAAGAATATCGAGCGCATTGGCGACCATGCCACCAACATCGCCGAACTGATCCATTACGCGGTCAAGGGCGAGGTGATGAAGGAGGATCGTCCCAAGGGCGACGACACCGCCTATGCCGTG
>JBKBJT010000070.1:0-12830 GCA_046294345.1 Ferrovibrio sp. | reverse complement strand
CGGGGAGCCGCGAACTGGCAACAGATCGTGGGTCAACGACCCCATGTCCACAGGATGTTGAGACGATGGACAGCGTTCGCAAGCCGCGCGGAAGCCTTGAGATCCGCACTCTGGCGATGCCGAAGGACACCAACCCGAATGGCGACATCTTCGGCGGCTGGGTGTTGAGCCAGATGGACATCGCCGGCGGCATCGTGGCGGCCCGGCGCGCCCAGGGCCGGGTGGTGACCGTGGCGGTGGATGCCATGACCTTCCACCAGCCGATCAAGGTGGGCGACGTGGTGTCGATATACGGCAGCGTGGTGCGGGTCGGCCGCAGCTCGATGGCGGTGAAGCTGGAAACCATCGTGGCGCGGCGGCTGGACCCCACCGAGATCAAGGTGACCGAGGGCGTCTATACCTACGTCGCCATCGACGAGAACGGCCGGCCGCGCCCGGTTCCACCCGAGAAGGGCGCATGACCAACGGCCCGCGCCATTACGCCGCCGACGAGATCGTCGCGCCGGAACTGATCGCGCTGCAGGCGCTGTACGATGATTTGCGCGGCCAGCAGCCGATGCTGGCCTATGACGCGCTGCCGCCGGTGGAGGCCCTGCCGGGCGTCGCCAACCTGGCGCTGGTCGAGGCGCTGGCCGACGGGCGCTACCGCTATCTGGCCATGGGCAACGGCTATCGCCATGTGGCGGGCGAGGCGCTGAAAACCGGCGCGGATGGCACCGTGATCGAGACCCGGCCGGTGGTGCGCCAGCATTTCGACCTGGCGGTGACCGAGCGCCGGCCGGTGCATGTGAGCGTGACGCGCTGGGACGGGCCGAAGATCCTGCAATACGACCGGCTGATCCTGCCTTTGCTGGATGGCCGCGGCGAGATCGCCCATCTGCTGGCCGGCGAGGTGTTCCTGCGCTACGCCAAGGGGTAGGGCGTCAGGCCGATAGTTTGATCTGGAACAAAGCAGCTAAACCGGGCGGGTCTAGGCTGGTGTGCAGCAATGCAGCAGCAGCGGGAGGAGACCCATGCAGGCGCAGCACACATATACCAAACCCGGCCTCGGCTGCTGGCTGAAGGCCGTGTGGAACAAGCTGGCCGAGGAGCAGGAATGGCGCGGCCTGGCCAGCGAGGACCGGCATCGCATCGCCCAGGACATGGCGTTGAGCGACGGCGATCTGGCGGCCCTGGTGCGCAATGGCGGCGGCAGCGCCGAGCTGGAGGAACTGCTGGCCCGGCGGACGGCGGCGGGCAAGCCCCGGCTGGCGCCGGAACTGCTGCGCGACATGCAGCATAACTGCGCCTTCTGCGCCGAGCGGCCGGATTGCCGCGACTGGCTGGCGGCAAACGAGGGCGCCGGGGCGCCGGCCTTCTGCCCGAACCGTGAGGTCTTGGCGCCGCAAGGTTAGCCGCCGGCACAGCCGGAAGTAGGGGTGGCCGGGCGGCCGGTGGCCGGACTCTGTCCGGGGGGCGGCATGCCCTTGATTGGCCATCGAAATTATCCAGCCAAGGCTGGCCAAAGCGCGGCAAGCCGTCGCCAGAGGCCTGCCAGTAATCGCCAATTATCGACAATGATCGCCAACTTTGGCCAATCGTCGCCAATTCCGCCCGGGCTTGTGCTGGGAGCGCACCCGTGCGGCGGGTGGTGGACGAGACGATTCACGATGCGCAACAGCGGCTATCAAGAACATAGGGTGAATATTTGTCAGGACAAGATCGCGGCTTGACATTAAACCAAAAGGTTGAATATTTAACGGCCATGCAGACCGCGACCCCGATACCCGATCTTCAGATCACCGCTCTCGATCACACCCTGCTGGCGCTGGCCGACCCGACCCGCCGGGCCATCCTGCAGCGCCTGTGTGACCAGGGCGGCGAGGCCCGCGTCACCGACCTGGCGTTGCCGTTCGCCATGTCGCTCAACGCGGTGTCGAAACACATCCGCCTGCTGGAGCGCGCCGACCTCGTGCGCCGGCGCAGGCAGGGGCGGGAGCATCTGCTGAGTTTCAATCCGGCGCCGCTGACCCAGGCGGAACGCTGGATCGCCGAGCGCAAGGCGATGTGGGAACGCCGCCTCGATGCGCTGGGCGATTTCCTGAATGCAACGAAACCCGAGACCGAAGGCAAAGCCCCATGAACCAGCCCATGAGCCAGCCCATCAACCAGCACCGCGTCACCCACGCCGATTTCACCATCACCCGCGTCTATGATGCGGCGCCGGCGCGCGTTTATGCCGCCTTCGCCGATGCCGAGGCCAAGCGGCGCTGGTTCTACTGCCATCCCGAATGGCAGGTGGAGCATGACCTCGACTTCCGCCCCGGCGGCCGCGAAACCGTGCGCACCGGGCCGGGTGTTGGCAATGACGACGGCGGCACCGTGCATCTCTGCGAGGCGCTCTATCACGATACCGTACCGGGCCAGCGCATCGTCTGGTCCTATGCCATGCATCTGGATGCGCAGCGCATTTCCGTCTCGCTGGTGACCGTGCAGCTCGAGGCCGAGGGCCATGGCCGCACGCGGCTGACCTTCACCGAGCAGGGCGCCTATCTGGATGGCTGGACCGACGTGGCCGGCCGCGAAGAAGGCACCCGCATCGGCCTCGACAACCTGGCGCAAGACCTGCGCCGCCAGCAGGCGGCCTGATTCAAGGAGAGAGCAACATCGCCATGACCCAGCGTTCCGCCCTGCACAACACCTTCACCATCACCCGCGTCTACGACGCGCCGCCGGCCCGCGTGTTCGCCGCCTTCGCCGATCCGAAGGCCAAGGCGAAATGGTTCTCGCCGCCGCCGGACTGGGTGGATGTGAAACAGAGCGTCGAGTTCCGCGTCGGCGGCCGCGAGCATAGCAGCGCCCGCGACAGCAGCGGCGTGAAGCATGTCTTCGATTCGATCTATTACGACATCGTGCCGGATGCACGTATCGTCTATGCCTATGACATGCACCTGAACGAGCAGCGCATTTCCGTGTCGCTCACCACCATCGACCTGCAGGCGGAGTCGGGCGGCAGGACCAAGCTCAGCTTCACCGAACAGGGCGTCTATCTCGACGGCTACGACGATGCCAAGGCCCGCGAGGAGGGCACGGCGTGGCTGTTGGGCAAGCTGGGGGAGACGCTGTAATACCGCATACGCATCGTCTGTCTGAAGAATGGCCTATCTGCGGTAAGGCCACACGAAAGCTATTCGCCGCTGATCCCGGCCCACGATACTGCTAGCATTCCCCCATGGCGGGGGCATGCCATGCTGACGGTCGGGTCGACAAAGATTGAAACCGTGGAGGCGCCGGACGCGCTGGCCGACGAGCGCCTGCGCCGACTTTATGCCCTGTGGCTTGAGGCGCATGACGAAAACCTGAAACCGCCGGGCCGCGCTTTCGTCGATCCGTTGCGGCTGCGCTTCATCATCGGCAACATCATGCTGATCGATGTGCAGCCCGAACCGCTGCGTTTCCATTATCGCCTGGCGGGCACCGATGTGGTGGATCACCTGGGTGTCGAACTCACCGGCCTGTGGCTGGAGCAGCATCCCGATACGGCCCGCATCGACGAGATCGCGACAGCCTTCACCCTGGCCTGGCGCAACCGATGCGCCGTGCATGTCGTCTTCAGGCTGTCCTCGTTCAAACAGGTCTGGCCCTGCGAGGCGCTGGTCCTGCCGCTCTCGCCCATGCCGGGCGAAATGCCGCTCTTGATGGTGGGGCAGATATTCCCGAAGGACATGCCGCGCTTTAGCCGCAGGCAGGAGGACGAGACGGGATGACCCTCAAACCATCATGCCATGGCTCGGACATCCGTACATTCCTACCCCAACCCCGTCATGCTCGGGCTTGGCCCGAGCATCCACGAGTTACTTTTTAAAGCGTTTCATAAAGATCATTCCAGTCCGGATTGAGCGCATGGATCAGCCGCACCTTCCAGGCGCGCGGCCACCGCTTCAGCGTCTTCTCGCGCCGGATCGCATCGGCGATGCTGGCATGCTCCTCGGCATAGACCAGCCGTTTAAGACCGTATGTCTTGCTGAAACCTTCGATCAGCCCTTCGCGATGCTCATGGGCGCGGCGGCGAATGTCGGCCGTGACGCCCACATAGATCGTGCCGTTGGGCTTGTTGCAAACGATATAGACCTAGCCACCGGACATGCGGCAGAATTGCGTGTGGCGAACCGGCGGGCAAGGGGAAAGTTGGGGGCGTATAATGCCATTTTACCACCGAACCAACCGTCATGCTCGGGCTTGGCCCGAGCATCCACGAGTTATTTTTTTTGGAGGAAACTATGGCTTCACACACCACACTAACCGGTTCGGCTGGGCAATATCTTGTAATGGCGGAATTGCTTCGACGGGGTTATATCGCAGCTCTTGCTCCTGAAGGCGTGCCGATGACGGATATTTTGGTAACAGATCTAAAAGGCAGCAGGCTTTGCTCTATACAGGTCAAAACCCGCCGCGACAAAGGTTCGGATGGTGGTTGGCACATGAGTGCTAAACATGAAGAAACATCGGATGCCAAATTTTTTTATTGTTTTGTCGATTTGGGCAAAGAGGGATTGGGTGTTCCAAAATATTGGATAGTTCGAAGCGATATAGTCGCAAAAACACTTAAGGCCACCCATAAGGCTTGGCTCGATAAGGAAGGAAAGAAAGGGCAAAAACATAAAGACGGCCCAATGAGGAGGTTTCAGCCGGACTACAAAGACAAATATCCCAAAAATAAAAACCCATATCCGTTGGGTTGGCTCGATGAATATAAGGATGCTTGGGGGACACTAAAATTAGACGTAGCCCCGACAATGAACGAATAACTCGTGGATGCCCCGCCCAAGGCGTGGCATGACGGTGGGGGGATGAGCGGCCGAGTTGTGGCATGACGATTGGGGGAGTTGATGGCTGGAGATGGGGCGCTAATTAACTTGGGTGATTTGAGTAAACCGGCAACAGTATTGATTGAGAAAATCTCAGATGCTGTCGGTGGTATTGCAAAGCCTTGGCAAATAGAACGCGTGGCCAAAGCGGAGGCCCATGCGGAGATAATTCGTGCTGAAACCAAGATGCAGATATCCGAACTTGAGCGGAGAGCTGTTCTTCGACTGATACGCGATGAGGCCTTTAAGCAAGAAAACATTGAAAGCATCACTGCCAAAGCAATCCCTCATTTAAAAGAAGATGCCAAGCCAGACAAGATTGAAAAAGATTGGCTCGCCCACTTCTTTGATCGATGCAAACTTATATCTGACGCTGAAATGCAGTCCCTGTGGGCCAATATTTTGGCGAAACAGGCAAACGAGCCTGAAAGTTTTTCAAAAAGAACGATCGAGCTGGTTGCGTCTCTGGATAAGTCAGATGCGAAAGCCTTTTCTGACCTGTGCGCTTTCTCATGGGTCTATGTTACTGGCGATGGGCATGCATCAATTTTAATTGTGCCGGAGTTGGGCAAGGGTCTTTGTGAAAAACACGAAATAAACTTTCAAAAGTTAAACCACTTGGACACTATTGGCCTTATAAAGTTTGGTGAGTTAATTAGTTATACGATGGAAAAAATTGAAACGTTGCGCCTGGAATACTTCGGATGCCCTATCGAACTCGAACTACTTGGAAAGAAGCAATTCGATCTCGGAAAGGCGTGGCTAACCCAAGTGGGACAGCAATTGGTGCCTATTTGTGGCGCCAAGCCGTCCCAAGAGTATTTTCGATATCAGATTTCTCAGTGGCACAATCAAAATTATTCGCTTTTCTGCCCGATTGACGCGAAGGAGTGCTGGTGCAAAATCGCCGGATACTCAGTCGACCTTTAGAAGGGGTGTGGAAGACAGTGCCCCGCCATTGACGTTTTCCCCCTTACCCCCTATACCCCGCCGCAGCAGGGCCGGCGGATGATGGTCGCCATTCCCTGATCGGCCCTGACTATGCTGGGTGGGCCGTTGCGATATCGCCGCCCTCGTATCCCGGAAGACTGGATTACATGACCGATTCCCAAAACGCCGCCTTTGCCGGCGTCGTGCCGCCTTTGGCGCAGGCTTTGGCCGCGCGTGGCTATGCCACGCTCACCCCCGTGCAGCAGGCCATGCTGGGCCCCAATCTCACCGAGGCCGACCTGCTGGTCTCGGCCCAGACCGGGTCGGGCAAGACGGTGGCTTTCGGCATGGCGATTGCGCCCACCCTGCTGCAGGGTTCCGACGGCTTTGAACCCTTCCGGCCGGGCGGCTGGGCGCCGCCGCTGGCGCTGATCATCGCGCCCACGCGCGAACTGGCCCTGCAGGTCTGCCGCGAACTCGAGTGGCTCTATGCGCCCACCCACGCCCGCGTGGTCTCCTGCGTCGGCGGCATGGACATGCGCACCGAGCGCCAGGCGCTGAATGCCGGCGCCCATATCGTGGTCGGCACGCCGGGCCGCCTGCGCGACCATATCGAACGCGGCGCGCTGGATATCGGTGCCTTGCGCGCCGTGGTGCTGGACGAAGCCGACGAGATGCTCGACCTCGGTTTCCGCGAGGACCTGGAATTCATCCTCGATGCCGCACCGCCCGAGCGCCGCACCCTGCTGTTCTCGGCCACCGTGCCCAAACCCATTGCCATGCTGGCCAAACGCTTCCAGCGCGATGCGGTGCGCATCAGCACGGCGCAGGAAAAATCCCAGCATGTGGATATCGAATACCGCGTGCTGGCCGTGGCGCCGAACGAACGCGAGAATGCCATCATCAACGTGCTGCGGTTTTTCGATGCCAAAAGCACCATGGTGTTCTGCGGTACCCGCATGGCGGTGACGCATCTGGCAGCCAGGCTGGGCAATCGCGGCTTTGCCGTGGTGGCGCTTTCCGGCGAACTGTCGCAGACCGAACGCACCCATGCCCTGCAGGCCATGCGCGACGGCCGGGCGCGGGTTTGCGTGGCGACCGACGTGGCGGCGCGCGGCATCGACCTGCCGGGCCTGGATCTGGTGGTGCATGCCGATCCGCCGGTGAATGCCGACACGCTGCTGCACCGTTCGGGCCGCACCGGGCGGGCCGGCAACAAGGGCATCTGCGTGGTGCTGGCGCCGCATAACCGCAAGCGCGGCGTGCAGCGCCTGCTGCAGGACGCCAAGATCGTCGCGCAATGGGGCACGCCGCCGCGCGCCGCCGACATTATCGCTGCCGACCGCACGCGCATCCTCAACGATGCCAGCCTGCTGGCCGAGGTGAGCGACGACGAACGGAGCTTCGCCACCGAACTGCTGGCTTTGCATGGCGCCGAGAAGGTGGCGGCGGCCTATCTGCGCCTGCAGCAGGCGAGCCGGCCCGCGCCGGAGGAACTGCTGGATGTGGCGGCCGAGCCGGAATTCCAGCCCAGGCCGCGCCGCGAATACGGTAGCGGCGAGAGCAGGGGCGGCGTGTGGTTCAGCATCTCTGCCGGGCACAAGCAGAATGCCGAGCCGCGCTGGCTGCTGCCGCTGATCTGCCGGGTCGGGCACATCACGCGCCGCGATGTCGGCGCGATCAAGATCTTCCACACCGAAAGCCAGTTCGAGATTTCGGCCGAAGCGGCAGACCGCTTCGCCGCGCAGATCGAGCGCGAGGGCACCGGCGAGAAGCAGATCACCATCACGCGGCTGCCCGGCGGGCCCACCGAACAGGCCGCCGAGGCACGGCCGCGCGAGGATGCCAAGCCGTATAAAAAGACGCCCTATAAGCCGGGGCAATACAAGGGCGGTGAGGGTAAGTTTGGCGGGGGCAAGCCCCGGGGCGACAAAGACGGCGGAACCGGCAAACCCTACAAGCCGAGTTTTGCCGGCAAGGCCGGCGGGCCAAAATTCAAGAAGCGCGACCACAAGGCGTAAAAACCCCGCATAAAAAACCGCTGACTTGCGGGGGCGGCCATGGCATGACTAAGCCATGCTGCTCACCCTGTTCGACTATCTCGGCACCTTCGTCTTTGCGCTCTCAGGCGCCACGGCCGGCGTGCGCCGGCGGCTGGACGTGTTCGGCGTGCTGGTGCTGGCCTTCGCTGCCGCTTCGGCCGGCGGCATCCTGCGCGATGTGCTGATCGGTGCCCTGCCGCCGGCGGCCCTGCGCGACTGGCCCTATCTGGCGATGGCCGTGGCGGCCGGCCTGATCGTGTTTTTCTTCCATGCCCAGGTCGAGCGGCTGAAGCATCCGGTGCAGATCTTCGATGCCGCCGGCCTGGCGCTGTTCGCCGTGCTGGGCGCGCAGAAGGCTTTGGCCTATGGGCTCAACCCGCTGGCCGCCGCTTTGCTGGGCACACTCAGCGGCATCGGCGGCGGCATGGCACGCGACATCCTGCTGGCCGAAATCCCCACCGTGCTGCGCGCCGAAATCTATGCCGTGGCGGCTTTGGCCGGTGCGGCTTTGGTGGTGGCGGTCCACAATACCGGGCTCGATCCCAATGCCGGCGTGATCGCCGGCGGCGTGCTGTGCTTCGTCATCCGCATCGCAGCCTTACGGCGCGGCTGGCGCCTGGCGGTGGCAGAGCCGAAGGACGACGAGACTCAGAAGCGGTAATCCGGCTGCTCGCGGTCAAGCTGGCGTTTGGCCGAGTCCAGATGCAGGCGGGCGGATTCGCGGTCGCCTTCGCGCATCTGGGCATAGGTCGCCTCGGCGATCTCTTTCGGCACCGGCACCACCCTGCGGCCGGTCGCCATGGCGATGCACTGCACCTGGCAGGCGCGCTCCAGGTAATACAGGTCGTCCCAGGCCTCGGCGATGCTGGGTGCCAGCACCATCACGCCATGGTGGCGCATGAAGATGATGTCGGCGTCGCCCACGCTGGCGGCGATGCGGTCGCCCTCGGCATGGTCCAGCGCCAGACCGTTATAATCGGCGTCGACTTTGGTGCGGCCGTAGAATTTCAGCGCGGTCTGGCCGGCGAAGACCAGCGGATCGCCGTCCGTCATGCACAAGGCCGTGGCATAGGGCATGTGGGTGTGGAAGGCGACGCGGGCGCGCGGCACGCGCAGATGCATGCGGGCATGGATGAAGAAGGCGGTGGCTTCGGGCTGGCCTTGGCCGGCGATCACGTTGCCGTGGAAATCGCAGACCAGCAGGCTGGAGGCGCTGACCTCCGAGAAAGCCTGACCGTAGGGATTGACCAGGAACAGGTCGTCATGGCCCGGCAGCACGGCGGAGAAATGATTGCAGATGCCCTCATGCATGCCGTGTTTGGCCGCCATGCGGAAACAGGCTGCGAGGTCGATGCGGGCCTGGCGGATCTCGGGCGTGTCGAGATCGGGGCGGTTATGGCCGGTCTGCACGGCAGGGCGGGGATCAAGGGCATGGGCCATGGGGCGGCTCCGCAGATGAAGGTCGGACGGACTCTGGCACAGCCGCTGTGTGTACGAAAGCGATGGAAATGCATGGCGACAATTCCGCGGTTGTCGCCATGGCCGGGCTGCGGCAGGCTCGACAGGGTAATCATCGGATGAGGCCGGAAGAATGTCGCTGCAGATCGGTTTCCTGCTGTTTCCCAACCTGACGCAGCTCGACCTGACCGGGCCGTGGGAGGTGTTTTCCAAGCTGCCCGGCGCCACCTGCCATCTGCTCGCGCCCACGCTGGACCCGGTGCGCAGTTCCAGCGCCGGGCTCACCATCCTGCCCACCACGCGCCATGCCGATTGCCCGCAGCTCGACGTGGTCTGCGTGCCGGGCGGGCCGGGGCATCTGCAGGCGATGGAAGACACCGCCACGCTGGATTTCCTCAAAAGCCAGGCGCCGGGCTGCCGCTTCGTCACGGCGGTGTGCACCGGCGCGCTGGTGCTGGCGGCGGCGGGGCTGCTGCGCGGCTATCGCGCCACCACGCACTGGATGTCGCTGGAGCGCCTCGCGGCCTTCGGCGCCAAGCCGGTCTCCGAGCGCGTGGTGATCGACCGCAACCGCGTCACCGGCGGCGGCGTCACGGCGGGCATCGATTTCGGCCTGACGCTGGTGGCCATGCTGGCGGGCGAGACGCTGGCGCGCGAAATCCAGCTGCAGATCGAATACGAACCGCAGCCGCCTTACGGCGGTTCCCCGGCCACCGCCGATCCCGCCATTGTGGCCAGCCTGCGCGGCCGGCTGGGCGCCTATGCCACGGCGATGGCGGAAACCGATGCGCGGGCGGCGGCGCGGCTGAACGGCTGATCAGTCTTTCCCGGCTGCCTGCTCTTCATGGGCGGCGATATCGCTGTCGGTGAAAAGATATTCGCCAAGCTGCTCGGCGAAATCGGCGTCGTTGCGGCGTAGCCATTCCAGCACCATGGCGGCATGCTCGATTTCCTCGCGCATGTTGTGCAGCAGGATCTTGCGCAAGGCCGCGTCGTCGCAGTCGTCGGCACGCTGGCGATACCAGTCGGCGGCCTCAAGCTCTTCCATCAGGGAAACGATGGCGTGGTGCATGGCGATGGTTTTGGCGCTCAGCCGGTCGCGCGGCGCATGCAGGGTTTCACTGGACATACCTGTTCCTCGGCCTGTTCCTCGGATACGGATTTCCCGCAATAAACGACCCGGAGAGGGGGCGGTTCCGCCTAGTGGCGCCAGAAGGAACGGCTGAAGGGGATCAGCAGGATCAGGATTTCCAGCCGGCCGGCCAGCATGCCGAACGACATCAGCCATTTCACTTCCGTCGGCACGTTCTGGAAGGTGCAGCAGGGGCCGGAATTGGGGCCGAGGCCTGGACCGTTATTGCCGATGGCCGTGACGGCAGCACCGAGGCTTTCGCGGAAGTCGAGGCCGAAAAATGCAATGGCCAGCGTCAGCCCGATCAGCAGCAGCAGATAGATGAAGATATAGGTGGCGACGCCGGCGCGTACAGCATCGGGGATGTTTTCGCCATTGAAGGTGACGCGGAAGGTGCCGTGCGGGAACATCTGGCGGTGTATCTGCGCACGCAGCATCTTCAGCATGGCGAAGATGCGGAATACCTTGATGCCGCCCACGGTGGAACCGGTGCAGCCGCCGATCAGCATCAGCAGCAGGGTTACTACCTCGGCGAAGCCGCCCCAGGCGGAAAAATCATGGCTGGTGAATCCGGTGGTGGTGATGGTGGAGACGGTGACGAAGGCGGCCTGGCGCAAGGCGGTCCAGAACGGCGCGTCCTGCTCGATCATGCGCCACAGCACCAGCAGCAGGACAGCGCCGGCGATGATACCGAGGAACAGGCGCACCTGGTCATCACGCAGCAGGCGGCCGGGCTGGCCATAGAGCGCGACGATGTACAGGCCGAAGGGCATGGCGCCTAGCGTCATGAACAGAATGGCGATCCATTCGATCAATGCGCTGTCGAAATAACCGATGCTGGCATCGTGACTGGAGTAGCCGCCAGTGGCCAAAGCCGTCATGGCATGGCCGATGGCATCGAAGCCGGTCATACCGGCGAACCAGAAACACAGCGCGCAGATCGCGGTGAGCACGGCATAGATGATGCCGATCTGGCTCACCACCTCGGCGATGCGCGGCACGAATTTGGTGGAATTGGGTGAGAGGTCGAGGCTGAACAGCTGCAGGCCGCCGATGCGCAGGAAAGGCAGGGCCAGCACGGCGATGGTGACGACGCCGAAGCCGCCGATCCATTGCAGCAGGAAACGCCACAGCAGCAGGCCGCGGGGCAGGCCATCGAGCCCGACGATCACCGTGGAGCCGGTATTGGTCAGGCCCGAAATGGACTCGAATACCGCGTCGGCCAGCGGCAGCTGCAGTTCCGACAGCATGAAGGGCACGGCGGAAACCAGGCTGACGGTGACCCATGTTGCCGGCAGCAGCAGCAAGGTCTCTTTCAGATTGATCTGCTGGGCCCGATTATAGGTGGCGATGGCGACACCGGCGCCGACGAACAGCGTGCCCGTGGCGCAGATCAGGAAAACGGCATAATCCTCGTGGCCATCGGCCACGTCGATCAGCAATGGCGGCAGCATGGCGATGCCGAAACAGCAGCTCACCGCGCCGACGAAGAACAGGATCGGCGCCAGACGCACGGCGGTGTCGTCGCGACGGGACAAGAGGGCGGGGCTGCTCATGGCGGCGGAGTGTCGTCGGGGTCGGCTGCGGAATCAAGGGGCATGCGATTGCCACGGATCGGCGGCTGCTCCCGGCTGGCGGTGCCGCCAGCCATGCGGCGCGTTTCGGTCAGCTTTTTTTGTCCTGACCTACCGGCGCCTTGTCGAGTCCCTTCTTCTGCCCCTGGTCCATGCCCTTCTTCTGGCCCTGTTCCATGCCGTGGGCACGACCCTTGTCGTCGGACTTGCCCTTCGCGGTATCTGCCTTTTTCTTCTCGGTCTTTTTCTCGACTTTCTTCTCGGCCTTCTTTTCGGTTTTCTTTTCCATGCCCTTCTGGGCCTGGGCCGGCGGGGTGGTCGGCGCGGCGGTCTGGGCCTTGAGGGGACTGGCGACGGCCAGCAGGCCGAAGCCGAACAGGGCCGCAGTGGCGATGGCTAGGCGACGTTTCAGGCGCATGGTCCGTCCTCCCTGTGAGGAGGCCATCATAGCGCCTTTCCCGCCCCGACCCCATGGGCAAAAGCAGGGCAAAAGAAAAGCCCCGCCGGCAGGAACCGGCGGGGCTCATTGGACTCTCGGCGGTTAGGCCGTGGGCCCAGGGAAGACAGTCTTAGACCGAGTAGTACATGGAGAATTCGATCGGGTGCGGGGTGTGCTCGAAGGCATACACCTCTTCCCACTTCAGCTCCATGTAGGCGTCGATGAAGTCATCGTTGAACACGCCACCGGCCTTCAGGAAGGCGCGATCCTTGTCCAGGCTCTCCAGGGCTTCGCGCAGCGAACCGCAAACCTGCGGCACCTTGCTCAGCTCTTCCGGCGGCAGGTCATAGAGGTTCTTGTCCATGGCCGGGCCGGGATGGATCTTGTTCTTGATGCCATCGAGACCGG
>JBKBJT010000069.1:0-13022 GCA_046294345.1 Ferrovibrio sp. | reverse complement strand
AGGTGCCGTTCTTCCACAACAACGACGATTACGACGAGGTGATCTTCTATCACCAGGGCCAGTTCTTCAGCCGCGACAACATCCATCCCGGCATGATCACCGTGCATCCCTGCGGCTTCCCCCATGGTCCGCATCCCAAGGCCTTTGCGGCCGGCGCCAAGGCGGCCCGCAAGGAGACCGACGAGGTGGCGGTGATGCTGGATACCCGCGACGCGCTCGATATCGCGCCAGCGGCCGAGAGCGTCGAGTTCAAGGGCTATGTCGGTACCTGGAACCCCGAGGGCTTCAAGCAGGCCGCCGAGTAAGCACAACCAAGTCTAGGGAGTAATTTGCGATGAAACTCGCCTCGCTGCGGCATGGCCGCGACGGACGCCTTTGCGTGGTCAGCCGCGACCTCACCCGCATGCTGCCGGTCGACCAGCTCTGTCCCACTTTGCAGATGGCCCTCGATTCCTGGGCCGTGATGGCGCCCAAGCTGCAGGCCGTGTACGACGCCCTGAACAAGGGCGAAGCCGCCGGCGCGATCCCCTTCGATGCCGGCAGACTCGCTTCGCCGCTGCCGCGCGCCTATCAATGGTGCGACGGCTCGGCCTATCTCAACCACGTCGAACTGGTGCGCAAGGCGCGTAATGCTACGATGCCGCCGGAATTCCTGCACGACCCGCTGATGTACCAGGGCGGTTCGGACGACTTCTTGGCCCCTACCGCCGACATCCCGGTGGCCGACGAGGCCTATGGCATCGACTTCGAGGGCGAGGTCGCCGCCATCACCGGCGACGTCCCGATGGGGGCATCCAGCGCCGAAGCGGCCAAGCATATCCGCCTGCTGATGCTGGTGAACGACGTTTCGCTCCGCAACCTGATCCCGGCCGAACTGGCCAAGGGCTTCGGCTTCTTCCACGGCAAACCCTCCACCGCCTTCTCGCCGGTGGCCGTCACGCCCGACGAACTGGGCGATGCGTGGAAGGATTCCAAGGTCTGCCGCCCGCTGGTGACACATCTGAATGGCAAAAAATTCGGCGAACCCGATGCCGGCGCCGACATGCAGTTCAGCCTCGCCGACCTGGCCGCCCATGCGGCGAAGACGCGCAACCTGAAGGCCGGCTGCATCGTCGGTTCGGGCACGGTGTCCAACCGCGACGCCTCGAAGGGTTTCTCCTGCCTGGCCGAGATCCGCATGATCGAGACGATCAACGAGGGCAAGCCGAAGACGCCGTTCATGAAGTTCGGCGACCAGGTCCGCATCGAGATGTTCGATGCCGCCGGCAAGTCGATCTTCGGTGCCATCGACCAGAAGGTGGTGAAATACGCCGGCCCGTAACCCGGCCAGCTTGCATCGCCATGCCGGTTCCCGCACCATGCCGGCATGGAGATAGCCACCGAAATCCTGATCGATGCGCCGCCGGCCCGGGTCTGGGCCGTGCTGACCGATTTTGCCGCCTATGGCGCCTGGAACCCCTTCATGCCCGAGATGTCCGGCGCGCTCGAGGCCGGCACACGGCTGCGGGTGCGGATCGTGCCGCCGGGCAGTGGCGGCATGACCTTCCGTCCACGCCTGCTGGCCGTGACGCCCGAGCGGGAACTGCGCTGGCGCGGCCACCTGCTGATCCCCGGCCTGTTCGATGGCGAACACCGTTTCCTGCTTGAGTCCGTCGATGGCGGGCAACGGACCCTGTTCCGCCATGGTGAATCATTCTCCGGCCTGCTGCTGCCGGTGATCTTCGGGGCCCGCGCGCAGGCCGCCACCCGCGCCGGCTTCGAGGCGATGAATGCCGCACTCAAGCTGCGCGCCGAGTCGGCCGCAACCGTCTGACAACCCCGTGTGACAGCCGTCACGTTGAAATCCGTCCGCCCTCCTCTAGCTGGGCTATGCTGCCGCAGCCATCGCATGGGAGGGGATCATGGCACTGACTTTCTATTACGGCTCGGGTTCACCTTTTGCCTGGCGCGTCTGGCTTGCGCTGGAACACAAGGGGCTGAGCTACGACTTCAAGCTCCTCTCCTTCGACAAGCGCGAACACAAGACGCCGGAATTCCTGGCGATCAATCCGCGCGGCGAAGTGCCGGCCCTGGTGGATGACGGATTCGCCATCTTCGAATCCAACGCCATCGTGGAATACATCGCCGAGCGCTGGCCCGAAGGCCCTTCGCTGTTCCCGACCGATATCCGCCAACGCGCCATCCAGCGCCGCATGATCCGCGAGATCGACAACCATTTCGTCGAAGCGGTCGAGATGATGGTCCGACCGCTGCTCGAACCCGGCCTGCCCGATGCCGCCGAACGCACGGCAAAGGGCCTCGCCGCCCTGCGCACGGAATTCGCCTATTGGGAAAAGCTGCTGGACAACGACTGGTTCGGCGGTGCGACGCCCTCGGCGGCCGATTTCACCCTCTATCCCAGCGTCGCCATGCTGGGCCGCATCGAGACACGCAAACCCGGCACGGTACCGGCCGACCTGGTCACGCCGAAGATGGACGCCTGGCAGCAGCGCATGCGCGCCCTGCCGATCACCGAGAAAACCTGGCCGCCGCACTGGCGGTGAGGTCCAAACGAACCATGACGGTTGGGTATGCCAGGCCGCATGCCTGATCTTTTCACGTCGTCATGCTCGGGCTTGGCCCGAGCATCCACGAGTTTTCAATTTTAAGACGTGGATGGCCGGGACGAGCCCGGCCATGACTACAGGCCGCAGCGAAACGCGTCAGTTGCATGTTTTGGCTTACACGTCCAGGCAACTTGCTTACAACTTTTAGAAATTAGCTCCTTGATTGGAGCGGTGCGGCGAGCAATGGCTATCTTCACAACTCTACAGGAGATGAGTCATGTACGATTGCCATGGTGAACGTGAACGGCTTCAGATATGGCTGCTTGACCTAAAATCAGGCAGAGAGCGTCATTTTAGACGTGGACCTGAAGGGGATTTTTCAATCGACTGGACCGAAGCGCTGATCCGGGAAATCGAGGAAGACCTCGCGATCCTTGGGCGTTAACGCTCTTCCGCCTTACGCGCCGATCCCCAACGCGCGGTCCGACACGAAGGGATTGCCCTGCCGCTCCTGCCCGAAGGTGGAGAGCGGGCCATGGCCGGGCACGAAAGTAACGTCGTCGCCCAGCGGGAACAGTCGTTCGCGGATTGAGCGGATCAGGTCTTCATGGTTGCCGCGCGGGAAATCCGTGCGGCCGATCGAGCCCTGGAACAGCACGTCGCCCACCAAAGCCACGCGCGAGGGCGCATGCACGAACACCACATGGCCCGGCGTGTGGCCGGGACAGTGGTAGACATCCAGGGTGAGATTCCCCACCGTCACCGTGTCGCCGTTCTCCAGCCAGCGGTCGGGCGTGAAGCTGCGCGAAGGCGGGAAGCCATACTGCTTGGCCGCCTGCGGCATGCCCTCGATCCAGAAGGCATCGTCGCGATGCGGCCCCTCGATGGGCAGGTTCAGCTTTTCGGCGATATCCTTCACCGCGCCGGCATGATCCAGATGCCCGTGCGTGACCAGCAGCTTTTCCAGCGTCACGCCGCGCCGTTCGGCGGCGGCCAGCAGTTGCTCGGCTTCGCCGCCGGCATCCACCAGCGCGCCGCGCATGGTCTCCGGGCACCAGATCAGCGTGCAGTTCTGCTGGAACGGCGTGACGGGATTGATCTCGGCGTGCAGGCGGGGCTGCGGGGCGGATGTCTCGGCAGTCATGCTATCGGCTTAGCCCGCAAATGCCGGATTGGCAATCGCCCGAGGCCTGGACTGCGTCTGCCGGCTCAGATCGTGTTGTCGAGATAACGGCCCGAACCCAAGGTGGACAGCCCGGAACCGGATTGCCCGTAACCGGCCAGGCTCGGAATCAGTCGATTGGGTTCGTCGCGATCGAAACCAAAGCCCTTGTTGTCGCGCGTATCGTCGTCATCGATGCCGAAACGGTTCCGGGATTTGTCTTCCTCGTCGTCAGGCAGGCTCACCAGCGCCTGCAGGTTCGGCACCGGCGGCGGCGGTTCACTCAGTTTACGCAGCGGCTGCAATTGGTCCTGGACGGCCTGATAGACCGCGACCACCCGTTCCACGATCTCCACCCTCGGTACCAGCGTGGTTTCTTCCGTCACCACCAGCTCTTTCACGCCCGGGATGGCGGGAACCGCCGGCTGGCCGGGAACCACCACCGTCTGTGTCGTGTTCGTCACGCTGGCATAACGATCAAGGATGCTTTCAAGGCCTTCCGTGGCCTGCTGCCGCAGCCGGTCGTCGGCATTGCCGGCGATGTCCTGCAGGGTGGAGACGTCCTTCAGCGCCGTCTGCAGCCGCTGGATCGCCTGTAGGTCGAGCGAACCGCCACGCAGGTCATTCAGCGTCTGGTCCAGGATATCGGCAATCCGCGCGGCATAGCGGCCATTGCCATTGGTCGGTTCGCCGCCGATCCGCTGCAGGAAGTCTTCCAGTGCCGGCACGGCATTGGGCTCATCGTCCAGCGCCCGGCCCAGTCGCTCGATGGCCGAACCAACAGCCCGCAGGGAATCGTTACGCGGATTGCCATCGTAAAGCCGGCGGTCGCCCAGCCGGAAGATCACGTCGCGCAGGGCATCGGCGGCGCGGCTGTTGGTGCTGGAGGCCAGTTCGCCCAATCCGGCGGCGATCTTGATGAAAAAGCCCGGATCGCGGAACAGATCGGAGAATTGCAGGCCGTCCTCGCCGATCACGCTGTTCTCGATGCGGCGGATGATGCCGGCCAGGGCATCGCCGGCCTCGGCGCTGCCGACCTTGTCGCTGAACCGCTGCAGCTCGCGGGTCAGGGCGGGCACGAAACGCGACGGCAATTCGCTGCTGCCGCGGCGGAACTGCTCGATCAGCTCATTCAGAGCACCGAGCGCATTCTGATCCAGACGACCCTCGGTGACCGTGACAGTGGTCGTGCTGTCGGGCGTGCCCGGGCTGCCCGGCGTGCCGCCGGTTTCGATCACCTGGATGCGGCGGCGGATTTCGGCCTCCAACCGGGAGCGCTCCTCCAGCGTCACCTCCTGGCGCACCGCGTTCAGGACGGCGCCATTCTGCAGGGCGGCAAACGTGTCGTTGCTGATGCGAGGGGTATCGAAGCGCAGAATCGCCGGAGCCCGCTGCACGCCGGTTTTTTCCGGCTGGTTCAACGGGGACGGCAGCAATGGATTCTTCCGATTGCCGGTATTTTCCGCCGTGGATGAGCCTGTCAGTACGGAGAGCGCAGCGCGCCCCCCCACGGCATCAACCATGAAGGCATCTTAACACAACCATAAATTATACCAACACCGCAGTTCCGCGAACTTTCCAACAAGCCGCAACTTTGGCGTTAAGTATAAATTACGCCAATAATTATCAGTAAACGGCGAAAATAAGACATGGCGGGCAAATCACCGTTAACCTTACCCGCGCTCTGCATCACTACTGATGCGAGTACATCCTGCGGTCTGGAGCGGGCACGCATCCCCACACCTATGAGGGATGTCGTGATGCAAGTTCGCCTTTTCATAGATAGAATGGCCAGACCCGGTCCGGGCGGGAACAACCCAGCGCGCACGCCCCGCGCCGCCGGGGTGGCGCGCCGCCTCTTCCGCCCCTGCCCTGCACGATCAACGGGTTGCCCGGGACGAAACGATAGTGTACGGCAAATGCCGGTCATTCGGAGCGATCACATCTCATGGCGCAGCAGCGGAAAAAGTCGGGCGGCAAGGCTTCCGGATCGAAGGCTTCCTCGCCGAAGACCTCCACGCCCGTGATCTATGTGCTGAACGGCCCGAACCTGAACATGCTGGGCCTGCGCCAGCCCGAGATTTACGGCCGCGATACCCTGGCCGACGTGGAAAAGCTGTGCCAGGCCGCCGCCAAGCGCCTGGGCATGGCCATCGTGTTCCGCCAGAGCAACCACGAGGGCGAACTGGTCGACTGGATCCAGGAGGCCCGTACGCATGCCGATGGCATCGTGATCAATGCCGGCGCCTATACCCACACCTCGGTGGCCCTGCTCGACGCGCTGAACGCCGCCGAGAAGCCCTGCGTCGAGGTGCATCTGTCCAACATCCACCGGCGCGAGGAATTCCGCCATCATTCCTATATCTCGCTTGCCGCGAAGGGAATGATCTGCGGTTTCGGCCCGAAGGGATACGTGCTGGCGCTGGAAGCGCTGGCCGATATCGTCTGAACCCCATTCACAGTCTACGCATCACAGGAGTAGCGCATGGCATCCGCGCCCAAGGATAAAGCCGCCAAGCCGGCCAGCAGCCGCATCGACCAGCAGATGATCCGCGACCTCGCCGATCTGCTGAATGAAACCGGCCTGACCGAGATCGAATGGAACGAAGGCGCGCTGAAAGTGCGCGTCACCAAGGGCGGCACCGTGATGGCCGCCGCTCCCATGCCCGCCTATGCCCCGGCCGTGGCCGGTGGTGCCGCACCGGCCCTGGCCGCACCCGCCAGCGACGATGCCGCGCATCCCGGCGCGGTGAAGTCGCCGATGGTCGGCACCGTCTATGTGGCGCCCGAGCCGGGTGCGGCGGCCTTCGTGAAGGTCGGCGACACCGTCAATGCCGGCCAGACCGTGCTGATCGTCGAGGCCATGAAGACCATGAATCCGATCACCGCGCCGAAGGGCGGCCGCGTGGCCCGCATCCTGATCGAGAACCAGCAGCCGGTCGAATTCGGCCAGGTCCTGCTGGTTATCGAATAAGCGCCGGCCGCCTCCATGTTCGACAAGGTGCTGATCGCCAATCGCGGCGAGATCGCGCTCCGCATCCATCGCGCCTGCCGCGAGATGGGCATCCGCACCGTGGCGGTGCATTCCACCGCCGATGCCGATGCCATGCATGTGCGCATCGCCGATGAATCCGTCTGCATTGGCCCGCCGCCCTCCAGCCAGAGCTATCTCAATATCCCGGCGATCATCTCGGCCGCCGAGATCACCGGCGCCGATGCGATCCATCCCGGCTACGGCTTCCTGTCGGAGAATGCCAAGTTCGCCGAGATCGTCGAAGCCCATGGCATCACCTTCATCGGCCCGACCTCGGAACACATCAAGATGATGGGCGACAAGATCACGGCCAAGCAGGTGGCCAAGGATCTTGGCCTGCCCGTGGTGCCCGGTTCCGACGGCGCCATCGAAAGCGAGGCCCAGGGCCTGAAGCTGGCCGACGACATGGGCTATCCCGTGCTGATCAAGGCCACCGCCGGCGGCGGCGGCCGCGGCATGAAGGTGGTGCGCTCGCCGGCCGAATTCGGCACGGCGCTGGCCCAGGCGAAAAACGAGGCGCGCAACGCCTTCGGCAATGACTCGGTCTATGTCGAGAAATACCTCGCCCGCCCGCGCCATATCGAGATGCAGATCTTCGGCGACAGCCACGGCAATGCCGTGCATCTGGGCGAACGCGACTGCTCGCTGCAGCGCCGCCACCAGAAAGTGCTGGAAGAGGCCCGCTCGCCGGCGCTCAATGCCGACCAGCGCGAGCAGATCGGCAAGATAGCGGCCAATGCCATCTCCAAGCTGGGTTATCGCGGCGCCGGCACCATCGAATTCCTGTTCGAGAACGGCCAGTTCTATTTCATCGAGATGAACACCCGCCTGCAGGTGGAGCATCCCGTCACCGAGATGATCACCGGCCTCGACCTGGTGCGCGAGCAGCTGCGCATCGCCAACGGCGCGCCGCTGGGCTACACGCAGGACGACATCAAGTTCAACGGCCACGCCATCGAGTGCCGCATCAACGCCGAGAACCCGCGCACTTTCGCGCCCTCGCCCGGCCGCGTCACCGACTATCACGTGCCCGGCGGGCTGGGTGTGCGCGTCGATTCAGCGCTCTACACCGGCTATCAGATTCCGCCGCATTACGACTCGCTGATCGGCAAGCTGATCGTGCACGGCACCAGCCGTAACGAATGCCTGATGCGCCTGCGCCGCTCGCTGGAGGAATATGTGATCGGCGGGCTGGAAACCACCATCCCGCTGCATCTGGCCCTGATCAACGAGCCGGATTTCGTTAATGGTGCCTACGACATCCACTGGCTGGAAGAATTCATCGCCCGCCAAAATTGACCTTGGCAGGGTTAGGGATTTTCGGGATGCGCACTAGCTCCTGGCCATGAGCACGCATCCCGAACCGCTCACGCCCGAACTGCTGCTGCAGGCCTATGCCCGCGGCTATTTCCCGATGGCCGACAGCGCCGACGACCCGGGTTACTTCTGGGTCTATCCCACGCGGCGCGGCATCATCCCGCTGGACGGTTTCCATCTGCCGCACCGGCTGGCCCGCACGGTGCGCGCCGCGCCTTATGTCGTGACGGTGGATACCGATTTCCCCGCCGTGATCGCGGCCTGCGCCGAACCGACGCAGCATCCCCAGCGCCAGTCCACGTGGATCAACACGACGATCCGCAATGCCTATACCGAGCTGCACCGCCTGGGCTTCGCCCACAGCGTGGAATGCCGGGATGATTCCGGCGCCCTGGTGGGCGGATTGTACGGCGTGCGGCTGGGCGCGGCGTTTTTCGGCGAGAGCATGTTCAGCCGCGCCACCGATGCCTCGAAGATCGCGCTGGTGCATCTGGTCGGCCGGCTGATCGCCGGCGGTTTCGTGCTGCTGGATACGCAGTTCGTGACGCCGCATCTGAAGCAGTTCGGCGCCATCGAGGTGCCGCGCGCGCAGTATCTGGACTTGCTGTTCGACGCGCTGCCGCGCCGGGCCGATTTCTACTGCCTGCCGCCCGACGCGCCGCCGGAACTGGTTTTGCAGTCGATCACCCACACGTCGTAGACCGGGTGCTCCAGCGGGTTCAGGCCCGGGCTGGAGGCGAACATCCAGCCCTTGAACAGGGCATTGGCCTCCTGCTCCGGCCGCTGCTCCACGACCTCGAGGAAGGCCGCGCTTTCCGGCGGATATTCCGGCGGCCGCTTGCGGCAGACCCGCACCGTCACTTTCAGGGTACCGAAGCCGATGGTCTGGTCCACCGGCGCCTCGAAGGTGTAGATGCGGGCGGTGATCTTGTCCAAACCCTGCAGCACCGCGACGGGCATCGGCGTGGAGGGATATTGCGTCTGCGGTTCGGGAATCTGCGCCGCGACGGCCGGCGCGATCAACAGCGCGGCAAGGAACGACAGGCGACGCAGCAGGAAACGCACGGGCGTCAGTTGGCCTTGGGCAGCGGGCTGAGCGTGGCGTCGTCGCCCTTCTCTTTGTCCTTGCCATTGCCGGCGCCGGTGGCGCTGAAGATCGCTTGGCCGATCAGATCCATCAGGTTGACCGAACCCTGGGTGAACTGCACGAAACTGCCGGGTTTCAGCATCTTGTCGCTGCCGCCCGGCTCGACCGAAAGGTAGTTGCCGCCCAGCAGGCCCTCAGAGGCGATCTTGAGCGCGGTATCCTCGGGCAGCTCATAACGGCTGTCGACCGTGAAGGTCACCACGGCATCGTAGGTCTTGGGGTCCAGCGACTGCTTGGTGATAGTGCCGATCTTGATGCCGCTGAGCCGCACGTCGCCGCCGATCACAAGGCCGTCGGCGCGGTTGAAGCGCGCCTGCAGCTCGTAGCCGGAAACCCGGCCGCTGCCGACGCCGCCGGTGGAATAGGCGAAGGCCAGGAAAAAGCCGGCCACCAGCAGCACGACCGCGCCGATCAGGGTCTCAACCAGATTCCCGCTCATGCCGCCCTCGCCTGCCTGCTTATTCCGGTTGCCAGGCCTGGTAATCGCCCGTCGCTGCCGGACGATGGCCGCTCTTGGCCACGCTGCCTTCCGGCCGGTAGGCATAGGGCGTGCCGCTCAGGTTCGGCAGATGCTCTTTTTCCCAAGGCTTGTGCTGCACGCCGTGGATCGGCGCCTCGTCGGAGGTGTAATGCAGCCAGGCATGCCATTCCGGCGGCACTTTCGAGGCCTCGGGCTTGCCCTTGTAGATCACCCAGCGCTTGCGGCTGCCATCCTTGGCGCGGAAATACCGGTTGCCGAAGGTATCCTGGCCAACGGCCTCGCCCTTCCACCAGGTAAAAAGCTTGGTGCCGATCAGACTCATGCTGTGCAACCCCGTCCCAATTCGCCGCTCGGCCAAAGATGGCCTCGGGAATCCGCTGGAAATTCGGGCGGACTATGGCATCGCCGCCCCGGCAGGGCAAGCCCTGCCCATCCCGCTGAACCGGCCTAACGTGCGGTAATCAGGGCGATTTCCTGCGCAAACTCGCGCTGCAGCTCGGCCCGCGCCTTGTTCTCGAAAGCCGGATATTTGACGGCGGCCGCCTGCAAAGCCGGATTGTCGCGCGGCAGCTCCTCGGGCTTGAGGATGTCGCTGCCTTTCACCTGCCCCTTCTGGCCCAGCCCCAGCACGGCACGGGTGATGGCGGTGGTCAGCAGGCGCTGGCCCTCGCCGCTGGCGAAATAGGCATCCAGTGCCTCCAGCTCCGAACGGCTGTAGCTCTGCGCCGCCGCGTTCACCACGGCGCCGCGAAAGCGTGGCCCGGCCGTGGGCGCGCGCTGGCGCAGGTCGGCGGCGCGCTGCTGCTCGGCCGGCGTACTGGCCGGCAGGAAGTTGAGATAGAGCTGGGTCACCATGTCGACCCGTTTCTCGAGTCCTATGGTGGTCATCAGCCGCTCGGCCGCTGCCCGCGCCCCTTTGTCCTGGGCCAGACTCGGGCCGGCGGCCAGCCCCGTCAGCAGGGCGGAGACAATCATCACAACGGCAAGCGGAAGGCGGCGCATCGGCGAATCCTGAATAACTCAACGAGTCATAGTCATACGCCAAAATATGGCGAAATCCAGTCAAGGGAACACAGAACGAACAAGGCCAAATATAGTAAGATTTCTCGTTTGATATCCCCGCCCGGCCTCCACTAGATTTAGCCCTCGTTGCGGCTTTCGGTAACCAGATGTTGGGATTTTGCCCCGATAATCACAGGACCATCCAGAGCACAACATCCTGATTTTTCTTAAGGTTCGGGCGGGGAGATTACGATGCGGATTCAGCGGCATTTCACGGTTGCGGGGCAGGATGCTTACGCCGGGCTGGAGTGGAAGACCACGACCAGCGAGATTCGCAATCCCGATGGCAGCGTCGTGTTCAAGCTCGACCAGCTCGAAGTGCCGGCCGGCTGGAGCCAGGTGGCCGCCGACGTACTGGCGCAGAAATACTTCCGCCGCGCCGGTGTGCCCGTCGCGCTGAAGCCGGTGGAAGAAGCCGACGTGCCGGACTTCCTGTGGCGCCGCGAGGCCGACACGGAAGCCCTCGCCGCCCTGCCCGAGAAGGACCGCACCACACAGGAGACCAGCGGCAAGGAGGTGTTCGACCGCCTCGCCGGCACCTGGGCCTACTGGGGTTGGAAGGGCGGGTACTTCGATTCCGAGGAGGATGCCAGCGCCTTCTTCGATGAGATGCGCTTCATGCTGGCAGCCCAGATCGCCGCGCCGAATTCGCCGCAATGGTTCAACACCGGCCTGCACTGGGCCTATGGCATCGACGGTCCCGCCCAGGGCCATTACTACGTCGATTTCAAAACCGGCGAGTTGACCAAGTCAGCCTCGGCCTATGAGCATCCGCAGCCGCATGCCTGCTTCATCCAGTCGGTACAGGACGACCTCGTCAACGAGGGCGGCATCATGGACCTGTGGGTGCGCGAGGCGCGCCTGTTCAAATACGGCTCGGGCACCGGCAGCAATTTCAGCCGCCTGCGCGGCGAGAACGAGCGCCTGTCGGGCGGCGGCAAATCGTCGGGTCTGATGAGCTTCCTCAAGATCGGCGACCGCGCCGCCGGGGCCATCAAGTCGGGCGGCACCACGCGCCGCGCCGCCAAGATGGTGATCTGCGACATCGACCATCCCGATATCGAGCAGTTCATCGACTGGAAGGTGATCGAGGAGCAGAAGGTGGCCGCCCTGGTGGCCGGTTCCAAGACCTCGCAGAAACACCTGAACGCGATCATGGCCGCCTGCCAGCTCGGCAGCGGCGAGAGCCGTTTTGACGCGAAGAAGAACACCCAGCTGCGCCGCGAGATCGTCGCCGCCCGCAAGGCGATGATCCCGGAAAACTACATCCAGCGCGTGATCCAGTTCGCCAAGCAGGGTTACACCGAGATCGAATTCCCCACCTACGACACCGACTGGGATTCGGAGGCCTATCTCTCGGTCTCGGGCCAGAATTCCAACAACTCGGTGCGCGTCAACGACAACTTCCTGCACGCCGTCGAGCAGGACGGCGACTGGAACCTGATCCGGCGCGGCGATGGCAAGCCGGCGAAGACGCTGAAGGCCCGCCAGCTCTGGGACCGCGTCGGCTATGCCGCCTGGGCCTCGGCCGATCCGGGCATCCAGTTCGACACGACCATCAACGATTGGCACACCTGCCCGGCCGATGGCCGCATCAACGCGTCGAACCCGTGCTCGGAATACATGTTCCTCGACGACACGGCCTGCAACCTCGCCTCGATGAACCTGATGTGCTTCCGCCAGGCGGACGGCAGGTTCGACATCGAAGGCTTCCGGCATGCCACGCGGCTGTGGACGGTGGTGCTGGAGATCAGCGTGCTGATGGCGCAGTTCCCCAGCAAGGAGATCGCCGAGCTGTCCTACAAGTTCCGCACGCTGGGCCTCGGCTATGCCAATCTCGGCGCCCTGCTGATGTCCTGCGGCTTCTCGTATGACAGCGACCAGGGCCGCGCGCTCTGCGGCGCCATCACCGCGCTGATGACCGGCGTTTCCTACGCCACCTCGGCCGAGATGGCCGGCGAGCTGGGCCCCTTCCCCGGCTACGCGCCGAATGCCGACAACATGCTGCGCGTGATCCGCAATCATCGCCGCGCCGCCCGGGGCGACCATTTCGGTTATGAGGGCCTGTCCACCATGCCGGTGCCGCTGGATCATGCCAGCTGCCCCGATGCCGCCCTGCTGGCGGCGGCCGAGGCGGCCTGGGATCATCCTCCTGCGCGAGCTTCTTGTCGAACTTCGCGTTGGCGCGCGCCTCGATTTCGAGCAGCTCGTCTTTCTTGCGCAGGTAGTAACCATAGTCGCCGGGAAAGGACGTGAGCCGGCCGCGATCGAGC
>JBKBJT010000068.1:0-13389 GCA_046294345.1 Ferrovibrio sp. | reverse complement strand
GCTTTATACCGGTTCCCCCAAGCGCGCGTTTATTCCACTCGACAAGCGTAAATAATGCGCGTTTTATAAGGGCTGTTGGCGGCACCGATGGGAGGCGGGCCGATGGGCAAGCGAGCGGAACAGCATGGCGGTGAACCACCGACGGGCAACCGGACAACCGGCTATGGTTGGCTGCGCCCGGGCTATCTCACCATGCCGGCGCCATCCAATGACAACCGGATGCCGCCAGGTTCCCTGTTGCGCAAGCCGCAATTTTGGGTCTGGGTCGGCCTGATGGCCCTCGGCCTGACCTGGATCGTCACCCGCTTCTAAACAACGCCTGCAGCAAAATGCAAAAAAGGCCCGGCAATGCCGGGCCTTTCGCTTTCCTGGGCTATCCGAATTATTTCTTTTCGATCAGCTCGACCTTATAGCCATCCGGATCCTCGACGAAGGCGATTACGCTGCCGCCGTGCTTCATAGGGCCGGGCGGACGCGGAATCTTAACACCGGCGGACTGCAGCGTCTCGCACAGTCCGTAGATGTCGGGAACGCCAATGGCGATATGGCCGTAACCGCTGCCGATGGTATAGGGCTCTTTCTGGCCCCAGTTATGGGTCAACTCGATCACCGCCTGATCCTTTTCGTCTCCATACCCGACAAAGGCCAAGGTGAATTCACCACCCGGATAATCCTGCCGGCGCAGTAGTTTCATGCCCATCTTGTTGACATAGAAATCCAGCGACTTCTCCAGATCCAGCACCCGCAGCATGGTGTGCAGCATGCGGAATGGCGTGACCTGGGCTGGGGTTGCCGGTTTGTCGGCAGTTGCGGTCTGGCTCATGAAATCCTCCGGGGCATGTGAAACGGCAATATGGTGATCAGCGAGCGGAAGTCGAGGTCAGGCTGGTGGCGGCAGGCGCCGCGCCGCAACGGCCAGCACGGCACGGGCCGCCCGATGGCTGGGAGACAACTCATCGTCCGCGCCGAGCTGGCTGGCCACGGCGGCGCAGGCCTCGATCTGCTGCTGTCGCGTGACAGGATCGCTCAGCAGCGCCTTCAGGGCCGGTGCGATCAGTTCGGCGCGGCAATCCTGTTGCAGGAACTCCGGCATCACGAGTTTCTTCTGCAGGATATTGATCAGCCCTGCATACGGGATGCGGATCAGACGCCGCACAATCGCCGCTGTCAGCGGATTCACCTTATAGGCCAGTACAGTCGGCGTCCCGGCTAGGCCCAGTTCCAGCGTCGCCGTACCCGAAGCTGCCAGCGCGGCCTCCGCAGCCAGCATGGCGGCATAACGCTCGTCAGCCCGATCCAGCACAATGGCAGGATAAGGCAGACTGAGCGCGGCCTCCCGCACCATCGGGGCAACGGTTCCGACCGTGGGCAGAAGCACCTGCAATTGCAGTCCCTCAGCCTTCAGCCGCGACAGCACATCCCGGAAAACCGGCAGCAATCGCGTCACCTCGCCTCGCCTGCTGCCCGGCATCACCACCAGCAGCCGGGCATCGGCCGCCAGATTATGGCGGCGACGGAAGTCCCGGCCCTGAGCGACGGCGGCGGCTTCGCGTTCACGCGCAGCACGGAGAGTCTCGACGGCGGGATGGCCAACAAAAGTTGTCGGCAGACCGACCACTTCAAAATACGGCGGCTCGAAAGGTAGTACGGCCAGCAGATGATCACACAGCCGCGCCAGCCGCCGAGCCCGTCCCGGCCGCCAGGCCCAGACCGTGGGCGCGACGTAATGAACCAGGGGGAAGCTGCGAACCACCAGTTTCTGCGCCAGGCGGCGCGTGAAACCCGGGCTGTCGATGGTCACCACGATGTCGGGCGGATCATTCAGCAGGAATTGCGCGGTCTGCTGTATGCGGCGCAATAACGCCCTCGCCCGCGGCAGCACTTCGACCAGCCCCATCACCGCAAGCTCTGCAATGGGGAAGAGACTTTGCAGCCCCTCTTCACCCATCTGCTCGCCGCCAATTCCGGTGAATGCCACGTCGCCGCCGGTTTCCTCGCGCAGGGCCCGCATCAGCCCGGCGCCTAGCACGTCGCCGGATGGCTCGCCGGCAATTAATGCAATGCGCAATGGCCTGGCTTCACCCGCCATGACGCAGCCCGATCAAAAACAGCCCCAGACGGTCGGCAGCCGCAGCTGTGGCGGTCGGATCCACCATTAAGGCCGCGCCGGCCTCGACCGCGATACCGGACAAACCGGCCGCAGAGGCATTCTCGATGGTGGTGACGCCGATGGTGGGCAGATCGACCCGGCGATCCTGCTGCGGCTTCACGCATTTGGCCAGAACGCCCGCGCGCGCCTCCGGCCGCGACGCCATGCGCAGCAACAATGCGTCAGTGCCGGCATCATCCTCCAGACCGACGACGATCCCCTGCGCCGCCACGGCAGCCTGCCCTCGATCAGCGATGCCCAGATCGCGTGCGGCAACCATGGCCGTCCTGATATCGATTTCCTGCTGCTCGGTTGGCCGCCGCGTCGAATATACCTGTTCGCGCACCAGCAGATCCCGCATCAGGACATCGACCCCAACGATCCGAAAACCTTCGCCTTCGAAGGTATCGGTCACGACGCGCAGCAGGGCATCATCGCCGATCAGGGCGGCCTTGATCAGCTTCGGCAACAACATGGCGCCGCGCCAGTCCGGCCTCAGGTTTGAGAAATCAGGCTTGGATACATGGCCGCAGAGGCAGACCTCCTGCACGTCGGCAGCTTTGAGCGCTTTCAGCAACCGGCCGACTTGCGGCAGGTCGAACCAGTCGTGCTCGGCGCCGGCCACGCTGGCAGGCTCACAGAATCCATTCAAGGCTGCAATGAAAAGCGGGCGGCCCTCCGCCCTGCAGGCATCGCGGACCAGCGCAGGAATCTGTCCGCCGCCGGCGATGAGGCCAAGCTTAGGCGGGTTTGGTGCCATCCGGCAGCGGCTGGCAGACGCCCCGTGCAGAAGCATTGCGGATGAAATCGACGACATCCTGCACGAGGCCTACATTTGGGAAAAGCTGGGCGACATCTTCCATGCGTTCGGCCAGCGTGCCTTCGTCGGCGAACAGCATCCGGTAGGCGGAACGCAGCTTATGAATCTCGTCACGATCGAAGCCACGGCGCTTGAGGCCCACCAAATTGAGGCCGGAAAGGTGCGCCCGGTTGCCGGTCACCATCCCGAAGGGGATGACATCCTGCTCGACACCCGACATGCCGCCGATCATGGCATGCTTGCCGATGCGACAGAACTGGTGCACGGCGGCCAGACCGCCAACGAAGGCATAATCGCCAACTTCGATATGGCCGGCCAGGGTGGCGTTGTTGGCCATGATCACATGGTCACCCAGGATGCAGTCATGGGCCACATGGGCACCGGCCATGAACAGGCAATTGTCGCCCACCTTGGTCAGCATGCCGCCGCCTTCAGTGCCGGGGTTCATGGTCACGCCTTCGCGGATCATATTGTTCTTGCCGATCACGAGGCGCGAAGGCTCCCCTTTGTATTTCAGGTCCTGCGGCTGGTGACCAACCGAGGCAAAGGGGAATATCTTCGTGCCGCTGCCGACACTGGTAAGCCCAGCCACAGCCGCGTGACTGACCAGTTCCACCCCGTCGCCAAGTTCCACGCCGGCGCCAACCTGGCAGAACGGCCCGATCCGCACATCCGCGCCAATCTTGGCGCCGTCTTCGATGACAGCCGAGGGGTGTATCTGGGCCATGCGCTTACTTCTTGTCGAGGATCATGGCTGAGAAGATCGCCTCGGCCGCCAGCTTGCCATCCACCATGGCCTTGCCTTCGAACTTCCAGACCGGCCCGCGCTGCTTGAGCGCACTGACATGGATATGCATCTGGTCGCCCGGCGTTACCGGCTTACGGAAGCGGGCTTCATCAATGGTCATGAAATAAACCAGCTTGCCTTCGGACTCCTTCCCCAGCGTGTAGACCACCAGCACGGCTGCCGTCTGGGCCATGCTTTCGACGATCATCACGCCGGGCATCACCGGCTGGCTGGGGAAATGACCGGTGAATTGCGGTTCATTGATCGTGACATTCTTGATGCCGACCGCGCCCTTGCCTGCATGCATGTCCACCACACGGTCGATCAGCAGCATGGGATAGCGATGCGGGATCATCTCCATGATCCGGAGGATGTCGACGGTTCCGACACTGGCTCCCGCCTGGCTCTCACTCATTCTGCCCACCCTTCTTCTGCGCCAGGCGCCGTAGAGTGGCGACCTGCCGGAAATATTCCTTCACCTTCGTTGCCGGGATACCGAAATAGCTGTCCCCGGCCGGGATATCGGTCATGACGCCCGATTTTGCCCCGATCCTGGCGCCAGTGCCGATCTTGAGATGACCGGCAATGCCGCTCTGTGCCGCCAGCACAACGAAATCGCCTAGCTGGGTTGAGCCCGCAATGCCGGCCTGGGCCACAATGATACAGCCGCGCCCGAGGGTCACGTTGTGCCCGATCTGAACCAGATTATCAATCCAACAGCCTGGGCCGATCACCGTATCCGGCCCGGCCCCCCGGTCAATCGTGCTGTTGGCTCCTATCTCGCAATCATCGCCAACCAGCACCCTGCCCAGTTGCGGCACCTTCACGTGACCAGTGGGATCAGGCGCAAAGCCAAACCCGTCCTGGCCGATCCGCACGCCAGGATGCAGGGTGACGCGATCACCGATCATGCAGTGGGTCAGAGTCACGTTCGCGCCCACGCGGCATTCGGTGCCGATCACTACATTGCGATGGATCACACTGCCTGCGCCGATCATGCTTCCCGGCCCGATCTCCACGCCGGCCTCGATCACCGTGCCCGCAGCCACCGTTGTGCCCGCCCCCAGCTTGGCTGTGGGGTCAATAATGGCTGAGACATGAACACCGGCCGCTGGCCGCGACGGCGGATAAAAAATCTGCGCCGCCCGCGCATAGCTCAGATACGGCTTGGCCGAAAACAACAGGCTCACGCCAGCCGGCGCGAGTCCGGCATGTTTTTCGTGCAGGATGCAGGCCCCCGCTCGGGTAGCGGCGAAGCTCTCGGCGTATTTGGGATTGTCGAGAAATGCCAGCTGACCCGGACCGGCCTGATCCAGGGGAGCGACATCGCTGACCAGAAGACCGGCCTGGCCGGCATCCGCCAGTCTGGCGCCGCAGCGCTGGGCAAGATCACCCAGCGTGAAAGGCCCCGCCCGCTCAAAGAAGCGCGGATCAGCCATGCTTATTTCCCGGCAGGCAAGGCCACCTTGACCGACGGCAGGCGCTGATCCAGGCGCTTGAGCACTTCGGCGGTGATGTCGATATTCTCGCCGATGAATATCTGCACCTGGGCGCGGTCCAGCACGATGTTGAAGCCGCGCTCCTGCGCCAGGCCCTTCAGAATCTCGATCACCTGGAGCGTTACCTGCTCGCGCACGCCACTCAGCATCTTTTCCAGTGACTGCGAACGTTCCTGGATACGCTTCTGCAGGTCGATGACTTTCGCCTGAAAAGCCTGACGACGCTGTTCAAAGGCTTCGGGCGCGAGCACTGAGCGCTGGCGCGCGATTTCCTGCTCTTCTGCGCGCAGCTTCTCTTCTTCCTTGGCAATCTCGGACTGGAAATTGAAGCGATACTGCTCCAGCTGTTGCCGCGCATTCTTCAGCGCTGCCGCCTCGCGGGTAATCCGCTGTCCGTCGATCACCGCAATGACGGTGGGCGGGGTCTTGGCCTGCGCCACGGCCAGTTCAGGCGCTGCCATACACAGCAACGCTGTCATGGCAATCAGGAACTTGGAGATAGGATGCATAACTCTTGAACCTTGTTAAAAGCGGGAGCCGAAATTAATCCGGACAAGCTCTTTCCGGTCGTAATCTTCCTTGACGATAGGAACACCGAAATCGACACGGATCAAACCAAGCGGCGATTTCCATTGCACGCCGACGCCGGATGAAACACGCAGGCTGTTCTCATCGACAACCTCTGGGCCGGCATCGCTGGTTTCCCACAGCGAGCCTGCCTCCGTGAAAACACGACCCTTGATACCGAACTCGTTCGGCAGACCGATCGGGAAGCTCAGATCAGCTTCTGCCTTGTAATAGCGTTCGCCACCCAGAGCGTCATTCGTGGTGATATCGCGAGGGCCGATGCCGCCGGTGCGGAAACCGCGGAAACTGTCGCCGCCGATAAAGAACCGGTTCGGCAGCCGGACGTCATCCTGAAGAGCCGTGATGATGCCAGCCTCGGCGCCCAAGCTCAACACCACCTCATCGGTTACCGAGAAATACTTCATCCCGTTGAGCACGTTCTTGAAGTAATACTCAGTACCACCCAAACCTGCGCCTTCCTGCGAAAGACGAAGAACATAACCGGTGGTGGGGTCGATGCGGTCGTCGCGTCGATCATATGTCAGGATATGGCCGATCGACGAGGTGACGTAATCACCCTTCTGCGCCTGGATGAAGCGCGATGCGGTGCTGTCCACATTGGTGATTTCATCCTGCCGGATGCGATAGTAAACCTGCTGCGACAGGTTTTCCGTGATCGGGTAGGAAATGCGCGGCGAGGCCGAGGTGGTGGTCTGATCCAGGCTGCTGCGTCGTGAATAGTCAGTGCGGCGACGCTGGATATCGATACCGGCGGCCAATTCGCGATCAAGGAAATACGGCTCGGTGAACCCGAGATCGATCTGCTGGCGGCGCGTGGACAGGCTGAAGCCCAACCTCAGATCCTGGCCCCGACCAAGCAGGTTCCGCTCGCGGATGCTCACGTCGCCCAGCACGCTTTCCGTCGTCGAGTAACCGACACCGAATGACAATTCACCGGTGGATTTTTCCTGTACTTCAGCGGTCAGCACCACCTTGTCGGGTGCGCTGCCCTTGCTTTCGGTGATCTCGACCTTCTCAAAGAAATTCAAGCCGCGCAGGCGGGTACGGGTCCGCCGCAGCCTGGCCGAATTGAACGCGTCGCCTTCGGCCAGGCGGAATTCGCGACGGATGACTTTATCCAGAGTGCGCACATTGCCGACGATATCGATGCGCTCGACGAAAACCCGCGGACTCTCACCGATGCGGTAGGTGACATCGATAATCCGTTTCTCGCGGTCTTTTCGGGTATCGGGCCGCACATCGGCGAAGGCATAACCAAACCGGCCAAGTTCGGTGGTCATGTCCTGTACGGTCTTCTCGACCTGATCGGCGTTATAAACCTCGCCCTTCTTGGTCGCGACGAACTCTTTGAGCTGCGCCCCCTCGACTCCCTTCAACTCGCTGACGACATCCATCTCACCGAAGCGATAGCGTTCACCTTCATCCACCGTAAAGGTGATGATGAATTTCTCGCGATCAGGCATCAGCTCGGCTACGGCATTGATCACCGTGAAATCGGCGTAACCCTTGCTCAGATAGAACTTGCGAAGTTTTTCACGATCAAAGGTCAGGCGGTCAGGATCATAGCTGTCATCTGACGACAGGAAGCGATACCACGCGCTTTCCTTGGTCTGGATCTCCTCGCGCAGGCGCGAGTCGCTGAAATGCCGGTTGCCGATAAAGCGGATACGGCTGACGCCGGTGAGCGGGCCCTCGCTGATCTCGAATACTAGATCGACGCGGTTCTGCGGCAGCTGCACGACCTTCGGCTCTACCGTGGCGGCAAAACGGCCGGTACGGCGGTAGATTTGCTGGATGCGCTGGGTATCAGCCTGCACCTTGGCCCGTGTATAGACCTGACGAGTCTTGAGCTGCAGTTCGGAACGTAGCTGATCAGCCTGAACACGGCGATTGCCCTCAAACAGGATACGGTTGATCACCGGGTTCTCTGTCACCCGCACCACAAGACTGCTGCCCTGCAGGCGCAGATTGACATCGGCGAACAGGCCGGTGGCGAACAGGGCCTTCAGCGACTTGTCGGCCTCAGCACTGGAATAGGTCGCCCCGGGCTGGAGGGTCAGGTAGTTCTGGATCGTGGAAATCTCGATCCGCTGATTACCTTCAATGACGATGTCACGAATCTGGGGGCCGCTCTGGGCAAGCGCCGTATCCGCGCAGAGCACCCCCGCGAACAGCATCAGCAGGGCAACCACAGGCATCAATACCGCGCGGTGCAGCCTGCGCAGCGTTTCGCATCGGACCATATCCGCCATAATCCCCTTCGCCAATCGAGCCCCCTCACTTAGCCGGATTCACGAGAAAAGCCCAGTGAGGAAATTGAAAATTGGCAGGCGGTTCAAGTCGTTCCACGTAGCGAACAGGAACAGGGACATGACCAGGGCAAAGCCGATGCGGAATCCGTATTCCTGAGCCCGCTCGCCCAATGGGCGGCCCCGCACGGCCTCAATGCCATAGAACATAAGATGGCCGCCATCGAGCATCGGGACCGGGAACAGGTTGATCAGCCCGATGGCGACCGACAGGGTCGCCATCAGGGAAACCAGGCCGAGCCAGCCATTCTTGGCCACATCCCCCGACATTTTGGCGATTCCAAGCGGGCCGCTGAGCTGGTCGCCGGACTCGCGCCCCTCGATGATACGGCCGAGATAGGTGAAAGTATTGGCCACCACCTGCCAGGTCTCCCGCACGGCCTGCACAACCGCCGTGGCGGGATCGTGGCGCACGAAATCGATGCCGGTGGTCCGGATGCCGATCTGGCCGACCCGCTGCGTGCCGCCCATGCCATCGGCCACATCCACCCGCGACGGCACCACCGTCAGGGCGATTTCGCCACCGTCGCGCAGAACGGTAAGCGCAATCGGCGTCTCGGCGCGCAAGGCCACGTAGGACCGCAGTTCCTCAAAACGCTGAATGCCGGTGCCGTCCGCACTCAGGATGCGATCACCAGCGCGCAGTCCGGCCGTCTCGGCGGCACTGCCCTGAACCACATCGCCGACCACAGGCGGCGTGAAGGGCTGCCCAATCAGGCTGAACAACGCGGCATAGATGAAGATGGCGAAAATGAAATTCGCCACCGGTCCGGCCGCAACGATGGCCATGCGGTTCCGCAGACGCTGGTGATGGAACGAAACCTTGCGTTCCGCGGCCGTCATCGCGGCCACCGCGCCGTTGTCGGCGCTGGACGTCGCATCGGCGTCGCCAAAAAATTTGACATAGCCCCCAAGCGGGATCGCGCTGATCTTCCAGCGCGTGTCGTGCTTGTCATTCCACCCGAAGAGTTCCGGGCCGAAACCGATGGAGAAAACCTCCACCCGCACGCCGCAGCGGCGCGCGACCCAGTAATGCCCCAGTTCATGGATAAATACGATGATAGTCAGAACGACGACGAACGGAACGACGTATCCGGCAAGACTGGCGATGAAATCCATGGCTCCTCGATCACCGGCGGCTAAGGCCGGCTCCGTCCTCTCGTTTGCACCCGCACGACCCGGCCGTCATCGGCTGGATCAACCAGGCGGGCAGCATATTGCCGAGCCGCCTGATCGGCCTGGCGCACTGCGTCCAGGTCGCCCAGCTCACCACCAGGAAGCCGGGTCAGGGCCTGCTCGACGATCCGGGTGATGTCGAGAAAACCGATCCGACCATTCAGAAAGGCATCAACCGCGACCTCATTGGCCGCATTAAGAATTGTAGGAGCCGAGCCCCCGCTTTGCAAGGCCTGTCGAGCTAGGTTCAGAGCAGGAAATCTAGCAGAATCAGGTACTTCGAAGGTTAGCTTGGCAATACTGGCCAAATCCAGCCGCCCCGCGGGGGTGGCCATGCGGGCGGGCCAGGCCAGAGCCACAGCTATAGGCGTGCGCATGTCCGGGGTTCCCAGCTGGGCCAGCACGGACCCATCGACATATGACACGAGGCTATGGATCACCGATTGCGGATGAATCAGCACCTCGATACGCGGTTCCGGCACAGGAAACAGGAAACTGGCCTCGATCAATTCCAGCCCCTTGTTCATCAGGGTGGCGGAATCGACCGATATCTTGGCCCCCATGCTCCAGACCGGGTGGGCGATGGCCTGAGCCGGCGTCACCTCGCGCATCTCGCCCAGACTCAGGGTGCGGAAAGGCCCGCCCGAAGCCGTCAGGATCACACGGTCGATGCTCTCGGGAGCATCGAAATCGAAGACCTGAAAAATCGCGTTATGCTCTGAATCGACCGGCAGGATGGTTGCCCCATGCAGCGTCGCCTCACGCATCACCAGCGCGCCGGCACAGACCAGGCTTTCCTTATTGGCCAGCGCGACAATCGCCCCGCGGCGTACGGCAGCCAGCGTCGGTTCCAGCCCGGCCGCGCCGACAATGGCGGCCATGACCCATTCAGCAGGTCGCGCCGCGGCCTCGATGATTGCGCGGCTGCCGCCCGCCGTTTCGATCCCGCTGCCGGCCAGGCGCTGCCGCAGTTCGGGCAGCAAAGCCTCATCGCCGATCACTGCGAGCCGTGCCTTCAGCATCATCGCCTGCTCGGCCAGCAGGGCAACATTGCTCTGCGCCGTCAGCGCCTCGACCGGGAAACGTTCCGGTTCACGGCTCAGCAGGTCGACAGTGGAACGTCCCACAGAACCGGTGGAGCCGAGAATGGTAACGCGACGTGGCGTGGCGGCGGAAGGAATTACGACCATATCGCGTATCCCCACAGCAAGTCGCTCAATGCCACGAAGGGCGCGGCAAACAGCAATCCGTCCAGTCGATCGAGGACTCCGCCATGGCCTGGGATGATCTGACTGGCATCTTTCACACCGAAGCTGCGCTTGATTCCGGACTCCGTGAAGTCACCGGCTTGCGACACAACAGCGACAAGGCTCGCAAAGCCTGCCAATGCGAATGCCGGCAGCACCGGATTGATGGCGGCGACTAGGCCACCGACAAGCGAGGCACAGACCATTCCGCCCAGCAACCCGGCCCAGGTCTTGTTCGGGCTGATGCTTGGGATCAGCTTCGGACCGCCAATGGCGCGTCCCGCGAAATAGGCACCGGTATCGGTGGCCCAGACCACGCAGAACAGCCAGAAAACAATATGGCGCCCATGCCCTGGCTGGTCGCGCAACCAGATCAGCGCGAGACAGGGCAGGCCGATATACAGAAGTCCTACAACAGTCCAGAGTAATGGATTGCTCGACCAGCCCTTCTCGGCGCTAAGTCGGGGCAGTCGCTGCCATTCCCAAAACATCAACAGGCCGGCAAGCGCGACCAGCGCAAGGAAGGCGGCATCGCCAAACCATGCCGCGGCCACAGCAAGCGGCAGCAACACGGCCGCTGAAATGACGCGTTTGATCAGGCCGCTGCCGCCTAGCGCCGGTTTAGCGGCTGATGGATCGTTCTCACTCACCGCTTGCGCCATAACGCCGTTCGCGCCGTTGGAACTCGCCAACGGCAGCCGCAAGGTCCTCGGCGGCGAAATCCGGCCAGAGCTTGTCGACAAACACAAGTTCGCTGTAAGCGGTCTGCCACAACAGGAAGTTCGACAGCCGTTGTTCGCCACTGGTCCGTATCACCAGATCGGGGTCCGGAATGCCGACAGTCTGCAGGTTGCCCGCCAGGGTATCGGCCGTGATCTGTTCGGGGGCAAGCTTGCCGGCTGCGACCTGCTCGGCGATCTGGCGGCAAGCCGCCACGATCTCATCCTGCCCGCCATAGCTGAGGGCAATCACCAGAGTCAGGGTCTGGTTCTCGCGGGTCTGGGATTCGGCATCCCCGATCAGGGAAACAATGTCTGGCGCCAGACGCGTGCGGTCGCCGATAACACGGATGCGGACGCCATTCCGGCGCAGATCATCAAGTTCGCGCCGGATATAGAGGCGCAGCAAATCCATCAATCCGCTGACTTCGCTTTGCGGCCGCTTCCAGTTTTCCGACGAGAAGGCATACAGCGTGAGGTATTCGATACCCAGCTTGCGACAGTTTCGCACCACCTCACGCACCGCATCCACGCCCTGGCGGTGGCCAAGGTTGCGCGGCAGGCCGCGCGCCTTCGCCCAACGTCCGTTGCCATCCATGATGATAGCGACGTGACGCGGCGGTGGCGGAGCCAGGGCCTGGGATGCGACGGGCTGCGACATGATCAGACCTGCAAGATCTCCTTGGTCTTCTGCGCCAGCATCTCATCGATCTTCTTGGTGGAGTCGTCGGTCAGCTTCTGAATCTCGTCCTGATACATCTTGACGTCGTCCTCACCCAGGTCGCCGTCCTTTTCCGACTTCTTGAGATGATCCATGCCGTCGCGGCGAACGCCGCGCACCGCCACCTTGGCTTGTTCGGCATACTGACCGGCGACCTTGGTCAGTTCCTTGCGGCGCTGCTCGTTCAATTCAGGGATCGGGATACGGATCAACGTGCCATCGGCCTGCGGATTGAGGCCCAGACCGCTGGCAGCGATCGCCTTCTCCACTGCCTTGACGTTGCTCTTGTCCCAGACCTGAACGCTGATCATCCGCGGTTCGGGCACGCTCACCGTGCCAATCTGGTTGATCGGCATCATGCTGCCGTATACCTCGACGCGGACCGGATCGAGCATGCTGATGCTGGCGCGGCCGGTACGCAGGCCGGCATATTCGTGCTTCAGCACATCGATCGCCTTGTTCATACGCCGTTCAATATCGTCGATATCCGGTTCGGCCACGTGCCTTCTCCCGTTCTTCTTATTAAATCAATAACTTGCGCAGGCAATCTGCCTTACTGGTCCTGGATGACCGTACACCGTCCGGTGCCGGCCAGCACTTTGGCGAAGCCGCCTGCCTCGTGCAAGGAAAACACCAGAATCGGGATGCGGTTTTCCCGTGCCAGGCTGACGGCGGAGGCATCCATCACCTTCAGGTCGCGCTGCAGCACATCCATATAGGTCAGGGTGTCGTAACGGGTGGCAGCCTTGTTCTTCTTGGGGTCGTCGCTGTAGACGCCATCCACCTGGGTGCCCTTCAACAGGGCATCGCAGCCCATTTCCGCCGCGCGTAGCGCGGCAGCCGTATCGGTGGTGAAGAACGGGTTGCCGGTGCCGGCAGCAAAGATCACCACACGACCTTTTTCCAAGTGGCGGATGGCGCGCCGGCGGATATAGGGTTCGCAGACCGTATCCATGCGGATGGCCGACATGACCCGGGTCGGCACGCCATGGGATTCAAGCGCATGCTGAACGGCCAGGGCGTTAATCACCGTCGCCAGCATGCCCATATAGTCGGCCGAAGCGCGCTGCATCCCCTGGGTGGCGCCGGCCACGCCGCGGAAGATATTGCCCCCGCCAATCACCAGGCAGACCTCGCCGCCCAGTTCATGCACCGCCTTGATCTCCGCCGTGATGCGGTCGACCGTTTCGAAATCGATGCCATAGGGCGTCGGGCCCATCAGGGCTTCACCCGAGCATTTCAGCAAAACACGACGGTATTTCATGGTCATGGGAGAAGGTTCCCTGAGGATGCCTCGACGCGGCGGCGCCAAGGGATGACGGAAAAGCGCGGCGATTCTGTGGCGGACTTATAGCATGGCGGGCGATATGAAAC
>JBKBJT010000067.1:0-13585 GCA_046294345.1 Ferrovibrio sp. | reverse complement strand
GATCGGCGAGAGCCTGTCCGGCCGTTTCCCCGAGCGCGTCATCATGAAGGCCGTCGAGCGCATGCTGCCGAAGGAGAGCCCGCTGGCTCGCCGTCAGCTCACCAAGCTCAAGGTCTACAAGGGTCCGACGCATCCGCATGAGGCGCAGCAGCCGGTGAACCTGGATGTCGCCGCGCTCAATCCGAAGAACAAGAGGAACGACTGATCATGGCCGAGGGACGTACACTCGCCGATTTGAGCAAGGCCGAAGCCGCCCCCAAGGCCGTGGTCGCCAAGGCCGCCGCCGGTGCCGCTGAAGAGCGCAAGCTCGACAAGTTCGGTCGCGCCTATGCCACTGGCAAGCGCAAGAACGCGATTGCCCGCGTGTGGATCAAGCCCGGCTCGGGCAAGTTCACCGTGAACGGCAAGGAAAGCAACGACTACTTCGCCCGTCCGGTGCTGCGCATGCTGCTCGCCCAGCCGCTGGTGGTCACCAACCGCGTCGGCCAGTTCGACGTGATGGCCACGGTGGTCGGCGGTGGCCTCTCGGGCCAGGCCGGCGCGCTGCGCCACGGCATCTCCAAGGCCCTGACCTATTTCGAGCCGGGCCTGCGTCCGGCCCTGAAGGCCCAGGGCTTCCTGACCCGCGACAGCCGTGTGGTCGAGCGCAAGAAGTACGGCAAGCCGAAGGCCCGCCGCAGCTTCCAGTTCTCGAAGCGCTAAAAAATCTCCGGACCGTCGGTCCGGCACGGAAAGGGCCGGGGGAGTATCCCCGGCCCTTTTTACGTCCGGTTAACCCTATCGGGCGGATTCTCTCTGTAGAATTTCTCAGGAATCCGCCGTCCGCCATCCGCCATGACCCTCGCCGACGCCTTCATCCTGGTGATCCCGGCCCTGCTGCTGCTGCTGGCGGCAGGCGGGCTCGCGCCGCATATCGAGCGCATGGCCTATTACCTCCATGACTCGGGCGACCTGCGCCAGATCAACGGCATGACGCCGATGCAGCTGGAGACCAATCACGGCGAATGCCGGCGCGAGCAGGAACGCCTGCGCGTGCTGATCGCCGACATGGATGACCATATCGAAGGCCTGCAGCGCGACCGCGCCAACCTGCTCGGGCAGGAACGCGCGCTGGCCGATGTGACAAAGAATTTCGTCGCCGAGGCCGGTTATCCCACCGTCGGCGCGCTGGGCTATTTCATCAAGATGGAAGGTCCGTCGAAGGAGATGCCCTTCGCCGGCCTCGCTTCCAACGCCACCGCGCTGAGCGGTCGGCGCCAGGTGCGGCTGGTCACCTGGGGGCTGGCGCAGCTCGAGGCACAGAATTTCGCAATGAACTGGGCCGGCGATGGGGCGCGCATCATCACGGTGCGTCCCTTCGAGGGCAGCCTGCTCTGGCACGAGGCCTGAGATGCCCGATCTCATCTCCATCCTCGCCATTGTCATCATCCTCGCGCTGGTCGGTCTGACACTGGCGATCGTGATCGACCGCGGCCGCATGGGTTGGGCGCGCGCCGCCGCCGAAACCACCGCCCGCCGTCGCCGATACGAGGACATGGCCGAGCGCATCCGGCATATGGAGCGCGTGATGGAGGAGCAGAAGGCCGACCTGACAAACAAGGAAGGCAAGGCCGCCGAACTGGCGCGTGAGATCGAGACGATCAAGACTCAGCTCGACAGCCGCGAATTGCCGTTCCGCTACACCACGGTGCCGATCGCCAGTGGCGACATGTATGGCCCCACCTGGCGGTTCGTGGCGCGCCAGCCGGCCCTGGCCGAAGGCGCGCCGGCCGATCACCCGGCAGCCCAGTGGGATACCGGCCGCACCTACATCGTCGCCACCGTGAACCAGTCCGAGGCGCGCTCGGTGATGGACCGCCTGCTGCCGCGCCATCGCGGCTTCACCATCGTCGCGGTCGGCGCCATCGTCTCCAACGCGCCCACCGCCAGCTAGGCCCGCCGCGCGTTATGGTTAAAGGCGCCCGCCAGGCGAGTCGACGGCAAATGATCCGTTGATTTGGCCCGGGCTTTGCCCGACAGTTATCCCCAGGGAAAAAATTCTGGGGCCGCGGGATGGATCCCGTCGATATCGTTTTTGCGCTGCTGCCGTCGCTGTTGATGTTCTTCGCCGTGTCGCTCGGGGCCAACAGCCTGGAGCGCTATGTCTTCAACTACGCGCGTGGCCGTTTTGAACTCGACCGCCTGGCCGCCGAGGTCGAGCAGGTGCGTGGCCGCATCGGCAATATCCGCATCGAGTATGACGCCCTGCTGGAAGAGAAGGCCGAGCAGGAGCTGCGCCTGGGCGAACGCCAATCGGCCTATGGCAGCATCATGGCCCGCGAGGTGGAATTCAACGATCCGCGCAACATGGTGGTCTACGAGATCGGTACGCCGAAGCCGCGCATGACCGGCTGGTATGTGAAGGCGATCGGACCCGAGATGCACGAGATGTTCAGCGGTCCGGGCTCCACCGTCTGTCCGTTTCCCGGCCGCCGCGCGGCGCGGCTGGTGATCTGGGGCCTGCCGAACGAGGAAGCCGTGCGCCTGCGCGCCAAGAAGACTTTCGGCGCGCTGTCGGAAATCATGGTGATCCGTCCCTTCGACGGCAAGCTCCGGCTCGGCGATGCCTGATTTTACCCTCTCGCAATTCATCGGCGTTCTGGCCGCGGCAGCCAATATCGGCATCGCGGTGATGATCATCATCCTGCTGGGCGAACGCTCGCATGCCGCCTGGACCAAGGTGCGCCTGCGTGCCGACGAATTCGTCGCGATGCGTGCCCAAATGGAAGTGACGGCGGGCGAGAGCGAACGGGCCGTGCAGCAGCTGCGCGACGACATCGCCGGGCTGCAATCCCAGGTGCAGCGCGCCGAGCAGGATATCGAGGCGCTGCACAAGCGCCATCGCGAGACCGACCTGCCGATGGGCTATGTCGCGACGCCGGTGGATGTGGTCGACCGGCGCTATCGCACCTGGCGGGTGATGGTGCGTAATCCCGACCTGGGCGCCGAGGCGGGGTCGTTCAGCCATCCGGCCTATCGCTGGATCGAGGGGCGCCTGTTCGACGTGCCGGCCGCGAACATGGAATACGCGGTCGAGATGATGCAGGCCCGTTTCCTGGCCCGCGATGGCTACACGGTGGAACCGGCCCGCGAACACAATACGAAGGACGCATTGTCAGTCGAGGTCGGTTGACAACAGGCCCGCCGTATACTGCCGGGAGCGGTAGCCCCGGTTATCTGAATCTGCCCTGAAAAATTCAAATTGTATGCAATGTGCGAGATAAATTTGCACATGGATTCATCTATGTGTCTGTATAATAAGCAAAAACAATGGTATTAAAATACCTATAAAAAATACTGACACTTCATTCTTCCACCCAAGATGTATCCAAATATTCTGAGATATCCAAATAATATAAACAAAATCAATATTTTATTTTTCTACATAAAGTAATAATATAATCATATCATATACAGTATCGAGTAGCTAATAATTAACTAAAATGCACAAGAAATGTGCGGAGGAGGAAGCATGACGATCCGTACCCGTTTAATGATTTTGTTGAGTGTGATCTCACTCGTTCTTGTTGGGCTGACGACATGGCAGAGCGCGCGTGTGATCGGCGAATTGTCGGATATCAGGCGCAGCGAGCGGATCAACAGCATTGCCGCCGCATTCATCGGGGCCGCCAAATACCTGGCTGTGGAGCGCGGGCTGAGTAACAGCGCGCTTGCCGGGCAGGAGGCGGTGTCGGGCCCGACGGCAACGGCCATCAATGCAGCACGAGAAAAAAGCGGCGGCTTGATGCGCGATGCGCAGCAGGCGCTGCAGGCGCTACCGCATTCAAAGGCGGTAGATGACCGTATGGCACAGACCCAAAGCCTGCTGGCGGCGGTGGATGCCCTGCGGCGGACGGCAGATGCGGAAATGGCCAAACCACAGCAGCAGCGCTCGGCGGAGATCGCGCCGCGCCTGGTGGCCCAATTGACCGAGTTGATCGAAATTTCTCAGTTGCTGCGCCGAGCGGTGGAAGAAGATCTGGAATCAGCCCGGCTCGATCTGAAACGCCTGCAGGGTGTGGCTCACCTGGCCTGGGGAATCTCGGAAAACATCGGCCGCGAGCGCGCCTACGTCAGCGGGCTGATCGCCGCCGGCCGTCCGGTCGGTCCGGAACAGGCCGCGTTCCTGGCCGGCGTGCAGGCGCGGATTGACCTGCTGTGGCCTGAACTCGACATGATGGTCGCCATGATGCCGGCCGAAAGCGGTCTGGCAAAAAGCGTTGCAGAGACCAGGCAGGCGGTCATGGAGCGGTTTGCCGCGACACGCCGGAGCGTGGTTGCCGCCGGCAGCGCCGGGCAGCCTTATCCGCTGACGGCCCAGCAATGGTTTGCCGAGGCTACGGCGGCCATCGATACCGTATTGGCTTTGTCATCTCTGGCTGGAGAGCGCGCCAATGCGATGGCTCATGATCTGACCGGGGGTGCGATGGTGGCGCTTGCTTTTGCCGGTGCGATCGGCCTGATCTCGCTGGGCCTGATCGGCTTCGCCTTCTTCGTTTCCAACCGGCAGATCCTGGCCCCGATCGCACAAATGACCGGTTGCATGCGTAGCCTCGCCGATGGGAAGTACGACATCACGGTGCCTGGAATCGGGCGTCAGGATGAAATAGGAGAGATGGCCGGAGCGGTTCAGGTCTTCAAGGAAAACGGCATCGAGAACGAGCAACTCCGTCGCAATGTGGAGAATGAACGCCAGCAACGAGAGCGTGACCGCGCCGAACAGGAAGCCATGCTTGATCGCTCCGTGGGTGAAGTTGTATCCGCTGCTGCTGAAGGCAATCTGACCAAGCGGATCGACACGGCTGCCCTGATCGGCGTGATGAAAAAGCTGGGCGACGGGATCAATACGTTGCTCACGTCAGTCGGCAAGGCCGTCGATGAGGTGGGCCATGTGGTCGCCGGCATTGCAGCAGGCGATCTGACTCGACGGGTAAACGGCGAGTACCACGGCGTATTCGGGCAACTGAAGGACGATGTAAACCGCGCCAGCGAAACCCTGGCCGATACGGTGCGCCATATCAGCGAGGCGACCGACACGGTAAGCCGCGCTTCCGGCGAGATTTCAGCCGGAAGCCAGGACCTGGCCCAGCGCACGGAAAGCCAGGCCGCCTCGATCGAAGAAACGGCGGCATCGATGCATGAGATCACCACGACGGTGAAGCAGAATGCCGACAGCGCCCAGGCCGCCAATCAACTGGCGACTACGGCGCGTGAGACCGCGCAGAAGGGTGGCGAAGTGGTCAGCGAGGCGGTTTCGGCCGTGACGCAGATCGAGGAGAGCGCACGCAAAATCTCCGACATCGTTGGGCTGATCGACGAGATCGCCTTCCAGACCAATCTGCTGGCCCTGAACGCCTCGGTGGAGGCCGCGCGAGCCGGTGAGGCCGGCAAGGGCTTCGCCGTGGTGGCGCAGGAAGTGCGTGCCCTGGCGCAGCGTAGTGCGAATGCGTCGAAGGACATCAAGGCGCTGATCCAGGAATCGAACGCCCAGGTGAAGACCGGCGCGGCTCTGGTCAACCAGACGGGCCAGTCGCTGACCGAGATCGTATCGTCGATCAAAAAGGTGAGCGACATCGTGGCCGAGATCGCGGCGGCGTCGCGGGAGCAGGCCACCGGTCTGGAACAGGTCAATACCGCCGTCGGTTCGATGGACGAGATGACCCAGCGCAATGGCGCGCTGGTGGAAGAGACATCAGCGGCGGCCCAGGCCCTGAACGGTCAGGCGGAACAACTGGCTGATCTGGTGCGGCAGTTCAGGATACGCTGAATGGAAGGGGGCTGAGCCGCGTCAGCGGTTCAGCTCCCGCATGCCGCGCTCCAGCCCTTCCAGGGTGAGCGGGAACATGCGCTGGCCCATGATCTGGCGGATCACGCCCACCGAAGGCGTGAAGTCCCAGTATTTTTCCTGCACCGGATTGAGCCAGATCGCCTTGGGATAGGCATCCAGCAGGCGCTGCAGCCAAATCGCGCCGGCTTCCTCGTTCCAGTGTTCCACGCTGCCGCCAGGCTGGACGATCTCGTAGGGACTCATCGTGGCATCGCCGACGAAGATGATCTTGTAGTCGTGCTGGTAGGTGCGCAGCACCTCGAAGGTGGGCGTGAACTCGCTGTGGCGGCGGCGGTTGTCCTTCCACAGCTTCTCGTACACGCAGTTGTGGAAGTAGAAGAATTCCATGTGCTTGAACTCGGCGCGCGCCGCCGAGAACAGCTCCTCCGTCACGCGGATATGGTCGTCCATCGAGCCGCCGATATCGAACAGCAGCAGCACCTTCACCTTGTTATGCCGCTCGGGCACCATCTTGATGTCGAGATAGCCGGCATTGGCCGCCGTCGATTTTATGGTGTCGGGCAGGTCGAGTTCGAGATCGGCGCCTTCGCGGGCGAATTTGCGCAGGCGGCGCATGGCAACCTTGATGTTGCGGGTGCCGAGCTCGACGGTGTCGTCCAGGTTCTTGTATTCGCGTTTGTCCCAGACCTTCACGGCGCGGCGGTTGCGCGACTTGTCCTGGCCGATGCGCACGCCTTCGGGATTGTAGCCATAGGCGCCGAAGGGAGAGGTGCCGGCAGTACCGATCCACTTGTTGCCGCCCTGGTGGCGTTCCTTCTGTTCTTCCAGACGCTTCTTGAGCGTCTCCATCAGCTTGTCCCAGCCGCCCAAAGCCTCGATCTGGGCTTTTTCCTCCTCGGTCAGAACCTTCTCGGCCAGCCTGCGCAGCCATTCCTCGGGGATCTCGGCCGTGATCTCGTTGCCGGCGCCGATGAAGGACAGGCCGTTGAAGCATTGGCCGAAGACGCGGTCGAACTTGTCGAGGTTGCGCTCGTCCTTCACCAGGGCGGAGCGGGAGAGATAGTAGAAATCCTCGACGCGATACTCGGGCACGCCCTTGTCCATCGCCTCGATCAGCGTGAGGTATTCCCGCAGGGTGGCGGGCACCTTGGCCTTGCGCAGTTCGAGGAAGAAGTTGATGAACATGGCGTCCTCCCGGCGGGACTATGCCTTAACCACGCTCACGGCGCGCGATGAAGGCCAGCCGCTCAAACAGGTGCACATCCTGCTCGTTCTTGAGCAGCGCGCCAGCCAGCGGCGGGATCAGCTTGCCCTGATCCTTGGTGCGGAGCGCATCGGCCGGCAGGTCTTCGGCCATCAGCAGCTTGAGCCAGTCGAGCAGTTCCGAGGTTGAGGGCTTCTTCTTCAGGCCCGGCGTCTCGCGGATGTCGTAGAACACGTTCAGCGCATCGCGCACCAGGTTCTTCTGCACGCCGGGATAATGCACCTCGATGATTTCTTCCATCGTCTCGCGGTCGGGGAAACGGATGTAGTGGAAGAAGCAGCGGCGCAGGAAGGCGTCGGGCAGTTCCTTCTCGTTGTTCGAAGTGATGATCAGGATCGGGCGTACGGCCGCCTTGATCGTCTCGCCAGTCTCGTAGACGAAGAATTCCATGCGGTCGAGTTCGAGCAGAAGGTCGTTCGGGAATTCGATATCGGCCTTGTCGATCTCGTCGATCAGCAGGACGGGGCGCTGCGGCGCCGTGAAGGCGTCCCACAGCTTGCCCTTCTTGATGTAGTTGCGGATGTCCTTCACCCGCTCGTCGCCCAGCTGGCTGTCGCGCAGGCGCGACACGGCGTCGTATTCATACAGGCCCTGCTGCGCCTTGGTGGTGGATTTCACATGCCAGGTCAGCAGCGGCGCGTTCAACGCCTTGGCGATCTCGATGGCCAGCACGGTCTTGCCGGTGCCGGGTTCGCCCTTCACCAGCAGGGGGCGTTCCAGCGTGATGGCGGCATTCACCGCCACCTTCAGGTCGTTGGTGGCGACGTAGGACTCGGTACCGGTGAACTTCATATGACGTTTCCCAGACTTTTCTGTGGAGGCTGCGATCAGCCCAGAACGCTAGGTCGCACACGGCAACAGTGCAAGCCATGACGTTGCGTCAAGCGCGCGTTGCGACGTCAAGCACTCGCCGTGCGGCAATGCCGCCCGCGGGCTGACCGGCCCGTTATGGGACTTAGCTGACGGTCTTGTAGTTGACGCAGATCTTCGACTTCTCGATCGCGTCGATGGCTTCGCCGGTCGAGCCGCAGGTGCCGTCGACGGCATCCAGGCCACCATTGCCGGAATTCACGCAGAACAGCGAGCATTCCTGGCAGACACCGAATCCGCCCACCTGGTGGCGGGCCTGCAGGTCGTGCAGCAGGCGGGTGAGGCCTTTCACCATGGCGCTGCCCAGTTCGCCGGCGATTTCCTGGCTGGTGTGCTCCAGGGTCTGCATGGGGTCCTTGGCCAGCATGGCCTGGCCGGCCTCGGTGAGGCAGAGGTCGACCTGGCGGCGGTCGCAGGTTTTTTTGCAGCGGGTGATCAGGCCCTTGTTTTCCAGGGCGATCAGGGTCTGGGACACCGTTCCCTTGGTGGCGCCCAGATATTCGGCCAGGGCGGTGGGGGAGCGGGAGTATTTGTTCGCCTGGGCGATAAACCGTAGGGCTTCCCACTGGGCCGGGTTCAGGCCATCGGCGAACTGCAATTCGCGGGTAAGGCGGCCCAGGCGATCTAAGAGCAGTATAACCCTTTGAGCCAACGCATCTTTTTCATGAGGAAAAGAGCCGGAAAGGGCGGTGGTGCCCGGCTGTTTGGCCGTGGCGAGCGATGGTGCGGTGACTGGCATCACAGTTTTGTTTCGACTCGCTATTAAGCCTTGCGGCGGATCGGCGGCGCGGCGTAGAGTTGCTTCGTATCGACCCGATACCAAACCTCAGCCCGGCAGCCAGTCGACACAATGGTAGTGTAGGCCCGGGTGAAAGTCGATGGAGGACCTGACCAATGGCCATCGCATCTGCCCCCCGGACCCTCGATAGCGCCGACCGGCGCTACCTCTCGACCGTCATGACCAAGGCCATGCTGTCTGAGGAAGAGGAATTAAGCCTTGCCCGCGGCTGGCGCGTTGATGGAGATCAAAGAGCCATGCAGAAGCTGGTGACGGCTTATCTGCGGCTGGTGGTCGCCACTGCCGCGCGCTTCCGCAATTACGGCCTGCCGATGCCCGACCTGATCCAGGAAGGCAATATCGGCCTGATGCTGGCCGTGAACCGCTTCGATCCCGAGCGCGGCGTGCGGTTCTCCACCTATGCCTCCTGGTGGATCCGTTCCTCGATCCAGGAATACGTGCTGCGCAACTGGTCGATCGTGCGGTCCGGCACCTCGGCCGGTCAGAAGGCGCTGTTCTTCAATCTGCGCTGGTTGCGCGCCAAGCTGGAACGCGCCGGCGGCGGCACGCTGACGCTGGACAATGCCACCCGCGACGAAATCGCCACCGCGCTGAAGGTGTCGCCGGCCGATGTAACGGCCATGGCCCAGCGCCTGGCGGCCCGCGACCATTCGCTGAACGAGACCGTCGGCGGCGAGGAGGGCGGCGATGCCTTCCAGGATTTCCTGGTCGATCCCGGCCCCAACCCGGAAGAGATCGTCGCCACCAAGGTGGATGGCGGCCAGCGTCGCGCCTGGCTGGCGGAATCGCTCAAGGAACTCAGCCCGCGTGAACAACTCATCATCGTGGAGCGCATGCTCAACGAGGAGAAGGCGACGCTGGAAGAACTCGGCGGCCGGCTCGGCGTGACCAAGGAACGCGTGCGCCAGATCGAGACCAAGGCTTTCCGCAAGCTGCAGGGAGCGGTGCAGCGCCGCGCCCGCCAGGCCGGCGAGAAGCTGGTGGGCAAACTGGAAGAGCTGACCACGCTGGAGCCGACCCACGCATAATTCTGCCGGAATTGCCCCGGCGGCCCGGGGCCGTGCTTGACATCGGATTGGGCGAAGGGTAAACCGCCGCCTGCCGCGGGGGTGTAGCTCAGTTGGTTAGAGCGCCGGCCTGTCACGCCGGAGGTCGCGGGTTCAAGTCCCGTCACTCTCGCCATTTCCGCACAATCCGGAAAAACAAAACCCGCCCAATGATTTGCGGCGGGTTTTTGTTTGCCTGTATCAGAATTCTGTCAGGCAATTTCCTTATCTGCTGGCGCCGAGTAACTGATGCCGACCACCGGCAGATGGCGGCCGCTAGCGACCATGGCCTCGAAGCGTTCGACATTCGGGCTGCGGCTGCCGGTCGGGCGGGGATGCCACAGGTGCAGCACCACCGCGGCGAAACGGCCGGACTTGCGGCACACCCCGGCGCGCAGCAGACGCAGGATAAAATCGGAATCCTCCAGGCCATGGCCTGTATAGGTGGCGTCAAAGCCGTCCACCTTGTCGATATCCGCCCGCCAGACCCCCAGATTGCAGGTCTGCACCTTCTGCCAGCAATCGGGCTGGCGATGACGCCGCCAGTTGCCGGGCAGGCTGAGCAGCTGGAAAGGACGATTGGCCTGGGCGAACAGAGCCCGGATGAACCACGCCAGCCGGCTGGGCCGGGTCCAGGCCAAGTGCTGGGCCAGCATCCTGTGAGTTTGCGGCTGTCTGATATAGCTGCGGGAACCGGCCACGAACCAGCCGGGTTCGGCCAGACGGGCGTGGCTGGCAAGGAAATCAGGCAGGACCATGCAGTCGCCATCGATGAACACGATGTAGTCGCCGCTGGCCTGCCGAAGGGCGTTATTGCGCGATTCGGCCACGCGGAAGCCCATATCGGGCTGCCAGGCATGCAACAGGGGGCAGGGCATCTCGGGGCGCAGGCGTGCAATCAGGGCGCGGGTTTCCTCGCCCGATCCATCATCCGCCACCACGATCTCATAAGCGATCCGGCTATCGAGACGTTGCCGCGCCAGACTGCGCAACACCATTTCGAGGAAAACCGGAGAATTGTAGGTGGTGACGATAACGCTGATTTTTGCCGGTGCGACCCCCACCCGGCTCCCCCTGATTTTTGTTCGCTGTTTTTCAACCCTGTATGCAGGTTACCCGATTCGCACGGCCGAAGCCAGTTGGCCCTTCCTGGACCGGTCTCAAGGCGATCCGTGGACGGAGTCGCTACCACCGGCGATAGGCGATTTATTTGATGGCAATCAGGAAAAGCGATGAAAGCGCCGTGACTTGCCATTTATTTGCGCCGGGCCAGCGTGTTGCAGCGCGAGAAGGAAACGGCTAGAACAGCCACCGACCTTGGGCGGGGTGGGACCGATCCGGGGAGAACCGTTTTTTCGGAGGGGAATGACCGTGGACGCCCTGCTGCGGGAATATCTGCCGATACTGCTATTCCTTGGCCTTGCCATCGTGCTGGCCGTCATTCTGGCCCTGCTGCCCTTCGTGGCGGCCAAGCGCGCGCCGGACCCGGAAAAGAATTCCACCTACGAATGCGGTTTTGAGCCCTTCGGCGACAGCCGCAAGCAGTTCGACGTGCGGTTTTATCTGGTCGCCATCCTCTTCATCATTTTCGACCTGGAAGTCGCCTTCCTGTTCCCCTGGGCCATTTCGCTGGGCGAGATCGGTGTCTACGGCTTCTGGTCCATGGTGGTCTTCCTCGGCGTGCTGACCATCGGCTTCATCTATGAGTGGAAGAAGGGGGCGCTGGAATGGGAGTGAGCAACGCCATGCAGACGGCGCCCCAGAAAACCGACACGGCCGTGCAGCCCGGCTCCTCGCAGGATGCCTTCTTCAAGGATCTGTCGGACGAACTGGCCGACAAGGGCGTGGTGATCTCCACGCTCGACAAGCTGGCCAACTGGGCCCGTACCGGCTCGATGTGGCCGATGACCTTCGGCCTGGCCTGCTGCGGCGTCGAGATGATCCACGCCTACATGGCGCGCTACGATCTTGACCGGTTCGGAGCGATGCCGCGGGCCTCGCCCCGCCAGTCCGACGTGATGATCGTGGCCGGCACGCTGACCAACAAGATGGCGCCGGCCCTGCGCAAGCTCTACGACCAGATGGCCGAGCCGCGCTACGTGATCTCGATGGGCAGCTGCGCCAATGGCGGCGGCTACTATCACTATTCCTATTCGGTGGTGCGCGGCTGCGACCGCATCGTTCCGGTCGACGTCTACGTCCCGGGCTGTCCGCCGACCGCCGAGGCGCTGGTCTATGGCCTTCTGCAACTGCAGAAGAAGATCTGGCGCACCGGCACCATCGCCCGCTGAAGGGATTGAAGCGATGAGCGAAGCCAAGGCCCTTCTGCGCGAACAGGAACAGGCGCTGCGCGACCTGGCCGACCATCTCTCGGCCGGTCTGGGCGCCGACCTGCTCGAAACCTCGGTGGCGCGTGGCGAACTCACGATCCGCGTGCCGGCCGAGCGCATCGTCAAGGTGCTGACCTTCCTGCGCGACGACGGCAACTGCCAGTTCGCCGAGCTGGTCGACATCACCGGCCTGGACTGGCCGCAGCGGCCGCAGCGTTTCGACGTGGTCTACCACCTGCTTAGTCTCAAGCTGAACCAGCGTGTCCGCATCAAGGCGAGCACCGACGAGGAAACGCCGGTGCCCTCAGTGACCGGCGTCTATGCGGCGGCGAACTGGTTCGAGCGCGAGACCTGGGACATGTTCGGCGTGATGTTCTCCGGCCATCCGGACCTGCGCCGCATCCTGTCGGATTACGGCTTCGAGGGGCATCCTCTGCGCAAGGATTTCCCGCTCACCGGTTATGTCGAGGTGCGCTACGACGAGGCGCAGAAGCGCGTGGTCTACGAGCCCGTGCAACTGAACCAGGAATTCCGCCGGTTCGATTTCATGAGCCCGTGGGAAGGCGCGAAATACGTGCTGCCGGGCGACGAGAAGGCAGGCGAGGGGCAGAAGTAAGATGGCTGAAGTCTCCATTGCCAACTACATGGTCAATTTCGGGCCGCAGCATCCGGCGGCCCACGGTGTGCTTCGCCTGGTCATGGAACTCGACGGCGAAATCGTCGAGCGCTGCGACCCCCATATCGGCCTGCTGCATCGCGGCACCGAGAAGCTGATCGAACACAAGACCTATCTGCAGGCGGTGCCGTATTTCGACCGCCTGGATTACGTCGCGCCGATGAACCAGGAGCACGCCTTCGCGCTCGCCACCGAGCGCCTGCTGGGCCTGGAAGTGCCGGCCCGCGGCCAGGCCGTGCGCGTGCTGTTCGCGGAGATCGGCCGCCTGCTGAACCACCTGCTGAACGTGACCACGCATGCCCTCGACTGCGGCGCCATGACGCCGGCTCTGTGGGGCTTCGAGGAACGCGAGAAGCTGATGGAATTTTACGAGGGCGTTTCCGGCGCCCGCATGCATGCCGCCTATTTCCGGCCCGGCGGCGTGCACCAGGATCTGCCCAAGGGCATGGCCGAGGACATCGTCAAATACCTGCCGCGCATGCTGAAGGTGATCGACGATATCGAGGGCCTGCTGACCGAGAACCGCATCTACCGCCAGCGCAACGTCGATATCGGCGTGATCGGCGCCAAGGATGCGATGGACTGGAGCTTTTCGGGCGTGATGCTGCGCGGCTCGGGCATCGCCTGGGACCTGCGCAAGTCGCAGCCCTATGACGGCTACGAGAAATACGATTTCGACATTCCGGTGGGCAAGAACGGCGACTGCTTCGACCGTTACCTCTGCCGCATCGAGGAAATGCGCCAGAGCGCCAAGATCATCGAGCAGGTGATTG
>JBKBJT010000066.1:0-13709 GCA_046294345.1 Ferrovibrio sp. | reverse complement strand
ATTGGCAGCGGATTGGGACATGGGTTAACGGACCTCCAAGGGGGCGCAGCCTAGCCGCCCCGGCCCCCCTGTCAAGCCGGCCCCGGCCGCGCAGAAAGGCGGGATTTCAGCCCTGCCCGGGGAACAGCAGTTTCGTGTAAACCCGGATATAGGCCGCGCACATGGCATCCACGGTGAAATGCTCCATCACGTGGCGGCGTGCCCGCTCGGCAATCGCCATGCGACGCTCGGGCGACAGCATCAGGGCTGTGTTCAGCGCCTCGGCCAGCGCCTTGGGATCGTTCGGCGGCACCAGCCAGCCGGTTTCGCCAGGCAAGACGGTTTCGCGCGCGCCGCCATGGTCGGTGGCGATCACCGGCTTGCCCATCGCCTGGGCCTCGACGGCGACGCGACCGAAACCTTCGGGGAATGTCGAGGCCGAGACCACCACATCGGCCAGCATGTAGGCCGCCGGCATGTCCTTGCAGTCGCCCGGCAGGCGAACGCTGCGATCCAGCCCGAGCTGCACGATCAGGCCTTCCAGTTCGGCGCGATAGCCTTCGCGGCCCTGGGGGTCGCCCGACAGCACGGCGATGAAATCCTGTTTGCCGCGCTGCTTCGCCAGCAGGCTGAGCGCGCGCAGCAGCACGGTATGGCCCTTCCAGCGCGTCAGCCGGCCGGGCAGCAGGATCACCGGCAGGCCATCCACCAGCCGCCATTGCTGCGCCAGGCTGGCCATGCGGTCGGGATAGATGCGGCCGGGATCGAATTTGCTCAGGTCGGTGCCGCGTGGAATCACGGTCAGGCGGTTGCGCGGCACGCCGAAGGCCTTGTTGGCGTATTCGGCGACGAAATCGGAAATCGCCACCACCATGTCGCCCTTCGACATCGGCCCGGCCCACAGCTTGCGGAACCAGTTATGCGACTTGTAGGCGTTGTGGAAGGTGGTGACGAAGGGCACGCCGCAGCGCTGCGCCGCCGCCCGGGCCGACCAGGCCGGCGCGCGCGAGCGCACATGCACCAGATCCACCGGCAGGGTCCGGATCAGCTCTTCCAGCCGGTCGGCATTGCGTCGCATGACGAAGGGATTCTTGCTGGCCAGCGGCAGGGTGAAATGCTTCGCCCCGGCCCGCTCCAGCTCGCGCACCATCGGCCCGCCGGCCGAGGCCACGTAGGAAACCCAGCCGGCCTGGGCCAGCGCCTTGGCGGTATCCACCGTGCCCCGCTCGACTCCACCGGTCACCAAGGCCGGCAGAACCTGCAGGATGGCGGGCGGGCGGCCGGTTGGACGATCCGGCGCGGCGGTCATAGTATCGGCAGGCGTCTGGGACATCAGGACTCAGGCGGGAAACAGCAGCCGGCAGTATAGACGGCGGGCGGGTCCCGGGAAATGGACCCATGATCGGCATCCGTCAAGCATCAGGCCGCCAGTGTCGGGCGGCAAAGCGTCCAGGAGTGCATTCGTGACCGAAGTCCAGTTTCTCACCCGCCCCGACGGCAGCCGCATCGCCTATTGCGCCACGCCGGCCCGGACCGCCGGCCGCCAGCCCGGCCTGCTGTTCTGCGGCGGCTTCAAATCCGACATGACCGGCAGCAAGGCGCTGGCGCTGGAGGCCGCGGCCCGGCAGCGCGGCACAGGCTTCGTGCGCTTCGACTATTTCGGCCATGGCCAGTCGGACGGCAATTTCCTCGACGGCAGCATCGGGCGCTGGAAGGACGACACGCTGGCCGTGCTGCGCGAGGTCTGCGGCGATGGCCCGCAGATCGTGATCGGCTCCAGCATGGGCGGCTGGCTCGCGACGCTGGCGGCGCTGGCGATGCCGGAGAAAGTCGCCGGCCTGGTGCTGATCGCGCCGGCGCTGGATTTCACCGAGGACCTGATGTGGGCGCAGATGGATGAGGCGCAGCGCGGCATCCTGCTGCGCGACGGCATCCTGCGTGAACCCTCGCAGTATTCAGACCAGCCCTATGAATACACGCTGAAGCTCATCACCGAGGGCCGCGACCACTGCATCCTGAAGGCCGGCATCGCCTTCGACAGGCCGGTGCGCATCCTGCAGGGCATGCAGGATCCCGACGTGCCCTACCGGCATGCGGTGAAGACCATCGAGGCCTTCCGTGGCGGCGACACCCGCCTGATCCTGCTGAAGGATGGCGACCATCGCCTGTCGCGGCCGCAGGATCTGGACCTGTTGATCGAGACGGTGTGGAGCCTTATGCCCTGACGGTCGGCAGAAGCGCCTTCAGCCCCTCGCGATAGGTCGGATATTTCAGCGTCACGCCCAGTTCTGTTTTGATCCGGTCGTTGCGCACGCGGCGGCTGTCGGCATAGAAGCTCGCCTGCATGGGCGAGAGCTGCGCCGCATCGAAGGGAATATCCGGCGGCACCGGCAGGCCCAGCAACTTGGCGGCATACTGCACCACATCCTGCGGCGGCGCCGGTTCGTCATCGGCCAGGTTATACACCGCGCCGGGATTGGGCTTCGCCATCGAGGCTTCCAGCACCTGCGCGATATCCTCGACATGGATGCGGCAGAAGACCTGCCCCGGCTTGACGATGCGGTGCGCCGTGCCGCGTTTCACGCCTTCGAGCTGGTTGCGGCCCGGCCCGTAGATGCCGGCCAGCCGGAACACATGCACCGGCACATCATGCTCGGCATGCAGCTTCAGCCAGCCGGCCTCGGCTTCGGCGCGGCGCCGGCTGCGCGCCTGCGTCGGGCGCAGGTCGCTTTGTTCATCCACCCAGTCGCCGCCGCGATCGCCATAGACGCCGGTGGTGGAGAGATAACCCAGCCATTTGAGGTTTTTCAGCTCCGCGATATCGGCGGCATGCCAGCGCAGCACCGCATCGGCCTGCTCCTCGGCCGGCACCGAGACCAGCATATGCGTGGCCGGTCCCAGCACGGAGGGATCGCTCAACGGCGCCGTGCCATCGAAGACATGGCTGTCATAGCCCAGCGCCGCCAGGGAGGCCGCCTTCTCCAGGCTGCGGCTGGTGCCGACAATGCCCCAGCCCTGCGCCTTCAGCCTTGCCGCCAGCACCTTGGCGCTGAACCCCAGCCCGAAACAAAACAGCACGCTCATCCATACCCCGCGATCAGGCTCATGCCTTGCTTTTGCCATGACGGCCGGCCACTCTCCGGCGCCATGACGATGCCTGCCAAGATAGTGTCCGCAATCCTGGGCGCCAGTGCCCTCTTCATGCTGGGCGCCGGATTTGCTGCGGCACAGCAGCCCTCGCGCGTGCTGGAGGATGCCGCCTACGAGGATTGCCTGGCGCTGATGCGCAAGAATCCCGAGGAAGGCTTCGCCCAGGCCCAGCTCTGGCAGGCCACCGGCGGCGGCCTGCCGGCGGCCCATTGCGCGGCGCTGGCGCTGGTGGAGATGAAGCATTACGCCGATGCCGCCGACCGTATCGAACAGTTGCTGCCGCTGGCCGAGAAACAGGCGCCGCACCTGACCGTCGCCCTGCTCGACCAGGCCGCCAATGCCTGGCTGCTGGCCGAACAGCCGCAGCGGGCCAAACAGCTGCTGGATATCGCGCTGAAAGCCGTGCCCGATACGCCCGACCTGCTGATCGACCGCGCGCTCAGCCTGGCGGCGCTGGGCGATTACCAGGCGGCGCGCACCGATCTCGACCGCGTGCTGGGCCTCGATCCCACGCGCGAGGATGCGCTGGCCCTGCGCGCCTCGGCGCGACGGCAGACCGGCGACCCGAAGGGCGCGCTGGAGGATGCCGAAACCGCGCTGGCGCTCAACCCGCGCCTGCCCGAGGCTTTGCTGGAACGCGGCATCCTGCGTTTCGAGGCGGGCGACAAGAAAGCTGCGCGGGCCGACCTGATCCAGGTGCGGCTGATCGCACCCGACAGCGCTGCCGCCGTCTCGGCCGGGCTGTATATCGAGAAGATGGACGTTAAGCCGGACTGAACTCGGCCCGCACCGCCGGATCGGATTCGGCCTTGCCCCGCGCAGCCGCGAAGCGCGTGAAATCTTCCGCCGGCATCAGTTGCTTCAGTGCCCAGACCGCGTGGGCCCGCACCGGTGCGGCCGGATCGGTGCTGAGTTTCTCCAGAACCGGAATGGCAGCGGCATCCTTGCTGTTGCCCAGTGCGATGCAGACATTGCGCACGAAGCGGTCGCGACCGATGCGTTTCACCGGATTGGTGCTGAAACGCTCGCGAAAGGCCTCGTCATCCAGCATGGCGAGTTCCAGCAGCAATGGCGCGGCCAGTTCCGGCCTTGCCTGCAGCGTGGTCTCGCGCGCGGTGGAAGCGAACTTGTTCCAGGGACAGACGGCCAGACAATCGTCGCAGCCATAGATACGGTTGCCCATGGGCTTGCGGAATTCTTCCGCGATGATGCCGCCATATTCGATGGTGAGGTACGAGATACAGCGCCGGGCATCGAGCTGGTAGGGCGCCGGAAAGGCCTTGGTGGGACATATATCGAGGCAGTTCGAACAGGACCCGCAATGATCGGTTTCCGCCTGCTCCGGCTCGATTTCCAGCGTGGTGAGGATGATGCCGAGGAACAGCCAGGAGCCGAACTCGCGCGAAACCAGGTTGGTATGCTTGCCCTGCCAACCGATGCCGGCGGCAGCGCTCAGCGGCTTTTCCATCAGCGGCGCGGTATCGACGAAGACCTTCACCTCGTCGCCCCATTCGCGATGCATCCAGCCCGCCAGGCTTTTCAGCTTTTTCTTGACCACCAGATGATAGTCGCGGCCCTGGGCATAAACCGAGATGGCGGCGCGGTCGCGTTGCGCCAGCACGTCGAGGGGATTGTCGTCAGGCCCGTAATTCAGCCCCAGCGCAATGATGCTTTTCGCCTCTGGCCACAGCGCGTTCGGATGACGGCGGCGCTCGGCCTTCTCTTCCAGCCAGGCCATCTCGCCATGGCGTTTCAGCGCCATGAAGACATCGAGTTTCTCGGCAAGGTCCGGGCCGATGCGGTCGGTGCTGGTGAAACCGACCGCATCGAATCCTTCCGCGAGGGCACGCGCCCGGATGCGCTCCCTCACCGACATCGCGGCTCAGTCCGGCAGGGCAGCGATGCAGGCGATCTCGACGCGATATTCCGGCGCGGCCAGCTTGGCTTCGGTGGTGGCGCGGGCCGGCGTGTTGCCCTTCGGCACCCAGGCGTCCCAGGCCTTGTTCATGTCGGCGAAGGTCTTGATATCCGCCACCCAGACATTGGCCGAGAGGATGCGCGTCTTGTCGGTGCCGGCCTGGGCCAGCAGCTTGTCGATCTGAGCAAGGATCTGCTCGGTCTGGCCGGTGACATCGGCCTTCGGATCGGCGGCGACCTGGCCGGCCAGATAGACCGTCTTGCCATGCACGACGGCCTGGCTCATGCGGGGGCCGACATCGATGCGGCGGATGGACATGGGGAATGCTCCTTGTTTGGTTTTCAGAAATCCAGATCGGCGTAATGCTTTGGCGGCGGCAGGCCGGGGATATGATCGGCCAGCAGCGGGCGGAAGCTGGGCCGCGATTTCACGCGGGCATACCAGTCCTTGGCGCCGGGATAATCCTCCCAGGGAATGTCGCCCAGATAATCGACGCAACTTAAGTGTGCGGCCGCCGCGATGTCGGCCAGGCTGAAATCCTCGCCGGCCAGCCAGTTGCGCCGCTCGGTGAGCCAGCCGATGTAATCCAGATGAATCTTCAAATTGGCATGGGCGATGCGGATCACCGCGGATTCGGGATGGCCCATGCCGAGGAAGCGCTTCATAACCTTCTCGAACACCAGCGGTTCGGAGACCTCGCGGCCAAATTTGTGATCCCACCACGAGACCAGCCGGCGCGTCTCGGCCCGGCCGGGCGGATCGAAGCCGATCAGCATCTTGTTGGGATAAACCTCGTCGAGGTATTCGCAGATCGCCTGGCTCTCGGCCAGCACGCGGCCGTCATGCTCGACCAGCACGGGGCCCTCGCCGGTGGGGTCCATGGCGAGAAATTCCGGCCGGCGCTCCCACACCTTTTCGACCTGGAGGTCGAATTCGAGCCCCTTCTCGCGCAGCAGGACGCGGACTTTGCGGGACTGGGGCGACAGCCACAGATGGTACAGCTTGCGCATGGATGCGGAGTTTAGTCGTATTCAGGGTGTCGAAAAAGATTCAGCTCGGAAAAATGCAAGGGGTGCCAAGGGCATGCTGAAAATCTGGGGTCGCGGCAGCTCGGTGAACGTGCAGAAAGTGCTGTGGGCGGCCGAGGAGTTGAGGCTGGCCTATGAGCATATCCCCGCCGGCGGGCCATTCGGCGGCCTCGATTCGGACGAATACCGCGCCATGAACCCCAACGGCCTGGTGCCGACGATCCAGGACCGTGACGGCAGCCTGCACTGGGAAAGCAACACCATCGTGCGCTACCTGGCCGCCCGTTACGGCGCCGGCACGCTCTGGCCCGAGGATCCGGTGGCGCGCTCGGAAGCCGACCGCTGGATGGACTGGGTGCCGACCACGCTGGGCGAACCCATGCGGGTGCTGTTCTGGGGCTTCGTGCGCGATCCCGTGCATGCCGACCTGAATGCCATGACCGCGGCCGAAACCCGCCTGGCCGAGCTCTGGGGCCGGGTCGATGCCCATCTGGCGGCGCGGCCCTTTGTCGGCGGCGACCGGCTGACCATGGGCGACATCCCGCTGGGCTGCCATCTGCAGCGCTGGCTGGGTTTCCCGATTACCCGGCCGGACCTGCCGCACCTGGCCGCCTGGCACGCCCGGCTGAGCGCCCGCCCGGGTTATGCCCGGCATGTGATGGTACCCATGGAATAAGGGCGGGGAGTGAAACCGGGGGAAGTGGATCATCCGCACCGGCTCATCCGGGTTCGTTTCAGCCCATTTCGGTTCGTTTGAGCTGGTTCCGGGTCCGTTTGGGTTCGTTGGAGTTCGTTTTCGACCATCTGGGCCCATTCCGGTTCATTCAGGTTCGTTTTGCCTATCGCCGCTTATCGGGCTCTATCGCGGCGTATCGGGCCATTTCCGGGCTCTGGAACGGCGGAAACGGACATTCAGGCGACCAAAACCGCATTTCCGATGCCATTTCGGCCCCGGAACAGCGTTTTTCAGGCCACTTTACGCGGTTTTATGTCGAGTTCCGTTATTTCTGGCCTGTTTTAACCACCGGAAGGGCTGTTTCAGGGCAAAATTGAGCAGCCGCATTAAACTGGGTTAACCGGCCCGGGCTATCCGGAAATCAGGAACATATATAGTACAAAAAGCCAAGCCAGTCAAGCCGTCCTTCCCCTGCCGACTGGACAAATGCCCCGCCATCTGCGCCTATGACGCGCTGGCGGCCCCCGGATGCATTCCATCCCCGGACGGCCGGCCTTTTTGACCGACAACCAGGTGATGCATGAAGGATAAGGACGGCTTTGCCGAACGGCTCGGCACGGCGGCAGCAGCGCGTAAGGCCCTGCTGGACAAGGCGCGGGCGCTGAACCCCGCCAACGACCCCGATTTCGCCGCCCGCCAGGCGGCCCGGCTGGAAGCCAGCCGCCGCCGTGAGGCCGCCGAGGCCGAGCGCAAGGCAGCCAGGCTGGCCGACGCGGAACGCAAGACGGCCGAACGCGAGGCCGCGAAGGCGGCAGCCGAAGCCGCTGCCAAGGCCGAACAGGAGGCCCTGGAGGCCGCCCGCGCGGCCAAGGCCAATGTGAAAGTGAAATCCGAAGCCGAACTGAAGGCGGCGCGCGATGCGCGCTATGCCGCCCGCAAGGCACGACGGAAGTAAGAACGGCGCAAGTAAGCCTCGGGGATCGTCATGGCCGGCTTCATGCCGGCCATCCACGCCTTACAGCTCACACATCCGCGCTGTCGCCCCAGCCGCCCTCGGCGGCATCGAGCGTGCCGCGCGTGAGCACTGTGTCTTTCGCATCGAGATCGCCGGCGCCCAGATCGGACTGCGTTTGCAGCGCCGCGTAAAGCGGCGTGAAATCGGGTTTGGTCGCCTCGAACAGTTCTTCGAAACTGCGGATCACGAAATAGGTTTTCTGGAACGTGTCGATGCGGTAGCGCGTGCGCATCAGCCGCAGCAGATCGAAATGCACGCGGTTGGGCGCGGCTGAATCCAGGCAGAACACGCTTTCGCCTTTCGACGACAGGATTCCCGCGCCGTAAATGCGCAGACCCTCGCGCGTTTCGATCAGGCCGAATTCGACCGTATACCAGTAGAGCCGCGCCAAATGATGCAGCGCGTTCAGCCCGGCCGCCTTCAGCCCGCCCTCGCCATAGGCCTGCATGTAGTCGGCAAAGACCGGGTTCATCAGCAGCGGCACATGGCCGTAGATGTCGTGGAAGGCATCGGGTTCCTGGATGTAGTCGAGCTGATTGCTGCGACGGATCCACCAGGTGACCGGGAAGCGACGTTTTGCCAGGTGGCCGAAGAAGATGTGGTCCGGCACCAGGCCGGGCACGCAGACGATGCGCCAGCCGGTCGCCTTTTCCAGCACATCGGACAGGCGTTCAAAATCCGGCACGCCATCCGATGCGACCCCCAGGCCTTTCAGCCCGGCGAGGAATTCCGGGCAGGCCCGGCCGGGCAACAGGGCGGCCTGGCGCGCGAACAGGCTGCGCCACACCGCGTGATCCTCGGCCGTGTAGCGGTCCAGCGGCTGGGCATGGGTGAAATCGGCGGCGATCTCCAGATCGGCCAGATATTCCTGCGCGACCATGACGGCCTCCCTCTGCCGTAATCGTATTTCAGCAAGGATATGGCGAATGCTGCGCAAAAACCCCGCAACATGACGCGATTTTTCGTCGCAATATGCATAAAAGTTGCATAAATTTCCTGAAATAGGAGAAATCGTGCATGCCGCCGGATCTGGATGTCTTTGACCTGCGCCTGCTGGCCGCCCTGCAGCAGGATGGCCGCGCGCCCAATGCCGCCCTGGCCGATGCGGTGGGCCTGAGCGCCAGCCAGATCAGCCGGCGGCTTGCCCGCCTGGAACAGGAGGGCGTGGTCGAGCGCTATGCCGCCCTGCTGCGGCCCGAGGCGGTGGGCCTGAGTGTGCAGGCTTTCACGGCGGTGTCGCTGGAACGCCACGCCGAGGGCATCGTGCAGGGCTTCGAGCAGACCGTGCTGGCCTGCCCGGAAATCCTGGAATGCTGGTCGGTGACCGGCGAGGCCGATTTCGTGCTGCGCATCGTGGCGCCCGATCTGAAAGCCTTCGCCGATTTCCTGAGCCAGCGCCTGCTGCGCGTGCCGGGCATGCGCAGCGTGCGATCGAGCATCGTGCTGCATCGGATCAAGCAGACCACGGCCCTGCCGCTGGAGCAGGCGGCCCGCTAGCGTGCCGGCAGGCGACAGTCGAGCGCCAGCAGAGGCAGGCGGCCGACGGTGTCGCAGGCGATATCTTCCACGACAAAGCCGTTGTCGGATAACAAGGCCGTCGCTGCCTTGCGGATGGTCGATGCCTGGCCGGCCGCCGGTGGTTCCCAGACCAGCAGCAACCGGCCACGCGATGCAAGCTGAAGCCGCAATGCAATCAGGTCTCGCGTGGCGCCGCGCCAGAACAGATTGACGTTGATTGCGAACGCCAGATCGAAACGCCGGTGTGCCGGCGGAAGTTCGGCAAGTGCATGATGCCGCACATCGATCCTGCCCTGTGCGATCGCGGCTGCGTTGCGCAGGCGTGCAGCGGCGACTGCCGTGGCAGAACGATCAATGGCGAGCAGGAATCCGAAAGCCTTTGTGGCCTGCATCTGTGCTGCGGCCATGCCGTTGCCGCAACCTATTTCCAGCACATGATCGCGGGCGACCGGTTCCAGCCGATCCAGCGCAAAAAGGATGCGGCGGGGAACTGTGCTGGACGGCATCAATCCCGGCTCAGGCGCCGCAGCCAGGCCACGATATCCTCGGTCTGCTGGCGCGAGAGTTCGATACCCCGCATGGGCGGATGCGGCGCGGCAAGCCATGTGCGCAGACGCGCTTCATCATTGGGCCGGCCGCGCATCAGGCGCGGCAGGGACGGCGCCGCGTCGCTGCCCACTGACGCCGTGCCATGACAGGAGGAACACCAGCGTTCAGCCAGCACGCGTCCCTGGGCGGCGTCGCCCACCTCGGCGGCCTGCGCCGCCTTCGCGGTTTCGGCGGCGTGTGCCGTGTCGATCGGGATCGTCTTGCTGCAGGTGGCGAACAGCGCGAAGGCCAGCAGGAATCCGAGGCGTCGCGCGGTCATGGCATCACTCTTTCAGGAAATCGGGTGTGGCCGAGGCGATCAGCAGTTCGATCAGGCCGGTCATGGCGCCCTGCACGCGGTTGAAGCCGCCGGCCTTCTCGATGCGCGTCTCGTCCATGTAGAGATCGCGATTGATCTCGAGCTGCAGGGAGTGAAGCCCCTGGTCGCGGCGGCTGTAATACTGCGTGATGTAGCCGCCGGCATAGGGCTTGTTGCGCGTGGTGCTGAAGCCGCAGGATTTCAGGTAATCCTCGACGCGGTCGACCAGGCGCGGCGCACAGGACACGCCATGGAAATCGCCGATCACCATGTCGGCACGACGCTGGCCGGCATCGGGATTATGGGTGCCGCCCACCGAAGGCATGGAATGGCAATCGAGCAGCAGCGCCACACCATGACGCGCCTTCGCTTCCTCCAGCAGGACTTCCAGTGCGTCGTGATAGGGCCGCCAGCAGGTTTCGACGCGGCGCTCGGCCTCGGCGAAGGGAAGCTTGCCCTTGTAGATCTCCAGCCCGCCGGTGACGACGCGGGCAATGGTGCCAAGGCCGGCGCCGATCTTGGAGCTGTCGGTCACCACATGGGGCGGCAGCGGCGCGTCGAACATGGCGGGATCGAGTTCGTAGGCGGCCCGGTTGGGGTCGCAATAGGCACGCGGGAACAGGGCCTCGAGCAAGGGCGCGCCCAGAGCCGGCCCGGCGGCGTAAAGCTCGTGGATGAAGGCGTCTTCCGAACGGCGCAGGGTGAGCGGGTCGAGCTGGCTGGCGCCCTGGAAACTGGCCGGATAGATGTCGCCCGAATGGGGCGAGGACAGCACCAGCGCCGAACCCGGATCGGCCGGCCGGGTGACGCGGATCGGCGGATCGGCCGGAAACTCCGGGTCGGGCAGGAACTGGCGGGTTCTGAGACTGGCGCTGCTTGTCATGAAGGACCTGAAAGGGAACGCGGTACGGGGCAATGAATAATAGGATTTGGGCCGGGATCGGCCATGGATCGACTGTGGGCCTTTGACTATGGGGCAGGGGGCAGGGCTTGCCAACCGGCCCGTCAATGTTTAAAAGCCAGCCGGTCCGGTCGACCCCCGGACCCTGCGGCCCGGCCCTGTCCGGCGCTTCAGGCAGCGCGAACGGGCGGTTAGCTCAGCGGTAGAGCACTACCTTGACATGGTAGGGGTCACAAGTTCGATCCTTGTACCGCCCACCACGCGCCCAGCCGATTTCCAGCATTTATCAGCCTTCCAGCATCCCGTGCGCGAATTCGACTTGATCTTGTTCGCCAGAAAAAGCCGGAAAACCGGCTTTTTTATTCAGACATAATTAAGCATACTCGTGAAAAGGTCGCTGCATTGCCGCAGCGGTCCGCTGCCGGGGCAATCTGCCGCCGCCTGACCCGGGCGGCGCGAAGTGGGGGGCAATCAGGCATGGCGTTCAGGATGAGTCATCCTCTGTTCCACGAGTCTGTCCGCGGCAGCACGTCCCGCTGCGGATTCCGCCACGGATTTCCTTGCGGGGGCGCCGCATGAGCGTCGAGACCGCCATCATACCCATCGGCACCGTTTTCGTTGAATGCTCGCGGTTCCTGCCACGTGACGCGCAACCGCGCTGGCGGGTCGAGCGCATCGTGGCGCTGCCGAACCTGCCCGAACATGCCGCCATCCGCAAACTGGAGCCGGGCGGCGAGGAGCGCCTGATCACATTGCAGGCGCTGGCACTCAGCGGGAAATACACGCGGCTCGACAGCTGAGCCGCCGCTGCGATGCGCGGCGCGCCGAATGATGCACCCCATCAATTTCTACGCATACGCAGCAATTTGGTTGTACACGACCATTCTCAGGTAGAAAAAGACTCTGTAATCCGCTGATTTTTGGTAGCGTCTCCGTACGACTGGTTGAAGCAGTGCACCGGAGATACTCGCATGTCCCCTGCCAGCTCTTCTCGCATCGGCGGTCTTTCCCTTGTCACCAAGATCGCGTTGCTCGTCGCCATCCTCATCACCCTGACATCGGTCGCCGTGGGCGGCGGCGCGATCTGGGAAATCCGCAACGAGGTGGCCAACCAGGTCATCGAGCGCCAGAACAACAGTCTGCGCACCCTGGCAATCCTGGTGCGCAAGAGCTTTCCCGAGACGACATTCGACATCGACGCCCAGGGCCGCGTCGGTCGGGTGACGATGAAGGAGATTCCCGATTTCACCGATCACGCCATGATCGACGAGATCGGCACCGTGACCGGCGAGACCGCCACCCTGTTCCGCTGGCAGGAAACCGAGCAGGATTTTTTCCGCAAGACCACCAACATCAAACGCGATGACGGCGCCCGCGCCGTAGGCACGCCGCTGGGCAAGGCCAGCGCCGCCTATGCGCCGGTAGCGGCAGGCCGCACCTATCTGGGCGAGGCCGTGATCCTGGGCAAACCCTATTACACGGTCTATCACCCTGTGCATGATCCGGCCGGCAAGGTGATCGGCATCCTCTATGCCGGCGTGCTGAAATCGCGCATCGACGCCTTCAGCAATCTGCTCGCCATGGAAATTCTGATTGTCGGCGGCATCGCCATCGTGATCGGCATCGGCATTGCTCTGCTGCTCACCCGCGCCATCATGCGCCCGCTACCGCGCCTGACCGAAGCGACGCACCGCCTGGCCGAACACGATCTCTCGGCGCAGATCGGCTATCAGGATCGCGGCGACGAGATTGGCAGCCTGGCGCGCGCGGTCGAGAAGCTGAAGCAGACTTCGGTGGCGGCGGCCCGCGCCGAAAGCGGGCTGGAGAACGCCTCCACCAATGTGATGATCGCCGACGAGAACAACGTCATCGTCTACTGCAACCGCGGCGTCCTGCAGACGCTGAATCGCGCGCAGGAGGATATCCGCCGGGAGCTGCCGCATTTCGATGCCCAGGACCTGATCGGCAAGAATATCGACGTCTTCCACAAAAATCCGGCGCATCAGCAGAAGCTGCTCGCTGGCCTGAAAGGCCCATACAAGGCGCGGATCACCGTGGGTGGCCGCATTTTCGACCTGACCGCCAATGCCGCCATCAACCGGCGCGGCGATCGCGTCGGCACCGTGGTGGAATGGGCCGACCGCACCGAGGATGTGCGGATGGGCGATGAACTGGTGGCAATGATCGAAGGCGCCAGCGACAAGGGCTTCGCCGACCGCATCGACACCTCTACACGCACCGGCTTCATCAAGGCGCTGGGCGAGGCGATCAACGTCATGTCGGATAAATGCCAGGCGATGACCGGCGAGATCGCGGACGGCATTCGTGCGGTCGCTGCCGGCGACCTGACGCGCCGTTCGGACAAGCAGTATCCGGGTATTTTCGGCCAGCTGAAAACCGGCGCCGATGCCATGGCCGATCGCATGCGCGATTTCGCCCAGCGCCTGGCCGAGGCTTCGCGCCAGGTGCGCGATGCGTCTGCCGAGATTTCCTCTGGCTCGCAGGACCTGGCGCAGCGTACGGAAAGCCAGGCAGCCTCGATCGAGGAAACGGCCGCCTCGATGCACGAGATCACCACGACGGTGAAGCAGAATGCCGACAATGCCCAGGCCGCCAA
>JBKBJT010000065.1:0-13722 GCA_046294345.1 Ferrovibrio sp. | reverse complement strand
ATGGATTCATAGGCGATGGTGCCGGCCAGGATGATCAGGTCGGCCCAGCTGATGCGGTTGCCGTATTTCTTCTTGATCGGCCAGAGCAGGCGGCGCGCCTTGTCGAGATTGGCGTTGTCGGGCCAGGAATTCAGCGGGGCGAAACGCTGGTTGCCGGTGCCGCCGCCGCCACGACCATCGGCCATGCGATACGAGCCGGCGGCATGCCAGGCCATGCGGATCATCAGACCGCCGTAATGGCCCCAGTCGGCCGGCCACCAATCCTGGCTGTCGGTCATCAGCGCCTTCAGATCGGCCTTCAGGGCGGCGACGTCGAGCTTGCGCAGCTCCGCGCGATAGTCGAAGCCGGGGCCGAGCGGATCGGTCTTGGCATCGTGCTGGTGCAGGATGTCGAGGTTCAGCGCATTGGGCCACCAGTTGGTGACGGTGGTGCCCGCGGCGGTGACACCGCCATGCATCACGGGGCATTTGCCAGTCATGGTGCCAGTCTTGGTGCCAGTCATGGACGTCTCTCCTGTCTTCGGTTGTCCGGTCGGCCGGCTGCCGGGCGGACGTGACGGGAACCACGATACGCCCGGGCTGTTTTTTGAGGAAATTGATTATTCTAGTAATTATGATCGGTTAATCCGATCAATTGGAAGGCCGGCGCTTACCTCAGAAGTCATTGCCGGGCCTACGGCGCGGGCCTAGCGTGGCGCCATGAACCAGATGACCCGCCCTGTTTCGTCCGGTTTTCCGGGCCTGCTGAAACACTGGCGCGGCCTGCGCCGGCTGAGCCAGCTCGGGCTCGCCACCGAGGCCGGCATCTCGGCGCGGCATCTGTGTTTCCTCGAAACCGGACGCTCGGCGCCCAGCCGGGAGATGGTGGTGCTGCTGGCGCGTGTGCTGGGCCTGCCGCTGGCCGAGCAGAATGCGCTGCTGGTGGCCGCCGGCTTCGCGCCGCTTTATGCCGCGCGCGACCTCGGCGCGCCCGAACTGGCGCCGGCGCGCCAGGCGCTCGACATCATGCTGGCGCATCAGGAGCCGTATCCGGCCCTGGTGCTGGACGAAAGCTGGGGCGTGCGGCTGCGCAATGCCGCCGCCGCGCGGCTGTTCGGCGCGCTGCGGCCGCTCTACGACATGCCGCAGGAGCTGGCGGTGAACGCGCTGCATTCGCTGTGCCATCCCGGCGGCATGCGCCGCTTCATGTCGGGCGGCGAGGATTTCATCGCCGCCTTCCTGCAGATGCTGCAGCGCGAGGCCAATCTCGGCCTGAACGCGGCGGCCGCCAGGCTGCGCGCCGACCTGCTGGCCTATCCGGGCATCGCCGATCTGATCGGCGCGGAAGATGCCGCGGCCCAGGCGGGCGTGAGTCCCATGGCGGTGCTGCGGCTGAAGGTCGGCGTCAACGAGATCGCCTTTTTCGTCACGCTCACACAGTTCGCCATGCCGCGCGACGTGACTTTGCAGCAGGTGAAGATCGAGTTCTTCTTTCCCGCCGACGAGGCCACGACGCACTGGGCGCAGCGCCTGGCCGCCGATCCACAACGGTCTGTGTTCGACTGAGACGCTTACATCGCGCGTAATTGTCGGCGCGACAGGCAAAGGGGCAGGGTGGCGCATCGCCAACCAAGGGAAGCCCCATGCGCCACAATCCGATGCCCGCCTTGCGCGCGCTGAATGCCAAGTTCATCCACAATTTCGTCACCAATGACGTGAAGGCGCACAGCGCCATCATCCACGAGCGTTTCGTCTGCATCATGCCCGACGGGCGCCCGATGGGGCGGAAGGAATATCTCGACTACTGGGCGACGGGTTTCGATCCGAATGTGATCGTCTACTGGGATTACCGCGACGAGCAGATCAGCATCTTCGGCGATGTCGCGCTGGTGCGGTCGGTGACCAAATACGTGCGTATCCGCGATGGCCAGGAGATGACCGGCATGACCGCCTATACCGATACATACTTTCTCGATGGCGGCTTGTGGAGCTGCGTGCAGGCGCAGATGACGCCGCTGCAACCGGCTTACTATCCGCCCGACGACACGATCGTGCGGCGGTATCTGCGCGGCGAGATGGTCGCCGAGGCGGCCTGAAGGCTCCCCCTGGGGCAATCGGGGGGAGGGAGCGGGGCCGGAGCGTAACCTTCATGCTGGGCGTTGCCGGGATGTCCCTTCCCCCCGGCGGCGGTGACGGCTACGCTGTCATGGTCTACCCTGATGACCACCCAGCCCGGCCCCGTTTCTCCCAGGGATTCCCCGCATGATCACCGTCCACCACCTGAACAATTCCCGCTCGCAGCGTGTGCTCTGGCTGCTGGAGGAACTGGGCCTGCCCTATACGGTGAAGCGCTACGAGCGCGACCCGGCCACCATGCGCGCGCCGGCCGAATTGCAGAAGGTGCATCCGCTGGGCAAGTCGCCGGTGATCGAGGATAACGGCCATGTCTATGCCGAGACCGGCGCGATCATCGAATACCTGCTCGATACCTACGACACGGGCCATCGCCTGTCGCCGCCACGCAGCACTGCGGCACGCGGCGCCTATACCTACTGGCTGCATTACGCCGAAGGCTCGGCCATGCCGCTGCTGTTGCTGAAACTGGTGTTCCTGCGCATGCCCAAGGGCGTGCCGGCCCTGCTGCGGCCGCTGGTGGGCAAGATCGCCGCCAAGGCGCAGCAGACCGTGACCGATCCGCAGCTCAAGACCCATCTGGAATACTGCACCGACGCGCTGCGCAAGGGCGGTGGCTGGTTTGCCGGCGGCGATTTTTCCGCCGCCGATATCATGATGAGTTTCCCGCTGGAAGCGGCGGCGACCCGTATCGGGCTCGACCGGCCGGAATACGCGCCGATCCGCGATTTCCTCGCCCGCATCCATGCCCGCCCGGCCTATCACCGCGCGCTGGAGCAGGGCGGGCCTTATGAGCTGCTGAAATAGGCAGGCCCGCCTAGGTCCGTCGCGCCGCGCCGGCATCCGCTCCCGGTTCGTAGAGCGGGATGACATGCACCTCGAAGATCGCCTTGGTGACCAGGTTGTATTCCTGCGCATAGAGCGTCCATCGGCCTCCGCGGCGCAGCGCGATGATGTTCACGTCCGCATCGTCGCGCGACTGATGCAGCCGGCCGAAGACAAAGGCCGGCAGGGTCGGGTCGGCGGCGAAATGCGGCGGGTGGTCGAGCAGATAACGGCAGAGCTGCTGGCCGTCCCAGCCCATGGTGGGCTGCAGATGCACGATGCGCACGTAGTCATGGCCGGACCGCGACTTCTGGAACACCAGGCTGCAGCCATTCAGCCGTGTCGTCACCATCACGTCGTTGGCGTCGTCCAGCGCCAAACGGATGCCGACCAGGGCCTGTGCGTCGAAACCGGGACGCGGCGCCGGCGTGACATTCAGCACGCTGGAATGGAAGCTCGGCGACTTGGTGATGGCCCGGCTCATCGCCGCGCTGTTGGTGGTCTGCATGATGATCGGCTTCGGCGTCATTTCGCCGTCGTTCAGGGTGACGATCGAGATGGCCGGGCCGCCGGCCTCGCTGGGGTTGACCAGGATGGAGAAGGGGTTGTTCTCCAGCGTCGCCTTTACCTGGGCCGGCGTGGCGCCGGAGGTGAGGAATTGCCGGAACTGCAGGAGGTCGAGCGGCATGGCGGTTTTTCCGCTTTACTAAAATAAAAAGCTGTGGAAACGATACAGACTGCAACCTTGAGACGCAACGAAGGGTTTGGAGGAGGGAAGGTCGGATGCGGTCGCTGTATCGGAAAATCCTGCATTGCCAGTGGCCTGCGCCGCGGTCACCGGCCGGCGGAACGGCGGGTGGAACAACCATGGTGTCGCCGCCGCTGCCGCAATTCACGGTGCAGAACAATTTCGACATACCCGTGTATATCAGCCAGCTCTCCAACCCGACCAACAAGGTCTATGTCGATGTCGGCCAGTCGGGGTCGTTGACCTATTTCGAGGACGATCTTTGCATCGTGCAGGCGGCGCAGACCGGATCCTTCATGTGCGGCGTGATCATCCAGGCGGACATCCAGTCCGCCACTGTCGATTACACGATGCTGGTCGATCCCAACGATATCGGCGCGCCGCCGGTGCCGACCGCCGCCATGCTGATCCCACCGGATTCGCCCCGCATCCTGGTCGGCTGCTCGCGGCTGGCCGATGGCAAGACGGTGATCCGCGAGCAGTTCTGGGACCGCCAGCCGGACTCGCTCACCCTGGCACCGGGCGAGCAGAAGACCATCACCACCACGGTCACCACCGGCCGACAGGAAACCTCGACGCATGAAAGCACGCTGGCGGCGAGCCTGAACATGAGCGCCAGCGCCGGCTTCGGGCCCTTCTCGGCCAGCGTCTCCTCCAGCCTGAGCATGACCTCGCGCACCTTCCAGCAGGTGACGGTGAGCGAGCAGAACACCGCCTATTTCTCCGACGTGCTGACCAATCCCTATACCGACCAGCCCTGCCTGGTGCTGCGCTGGCAGCTTACCGACGTGATCACCATCTTCGACGTGGACGGCCCGCCGCTCGGCGCCATGATCCTGGGCGAGGCGCCGATCATCACCAACATGTACGGCATCAAGGATCTGGCGCTGCAGAAACCGGTGCTGGAGCTGACCGCGGAGGATCGCCTGCCGGCATGACCGGCCGGGGGTCGATGTTTTAGGCCCGAGATGCCTTGCCGCGAATCGGCGGCAGGGCGTAGCTCTGGGCGGTGACTATTCCATCCTCCCTCGATGCGGCCGAGGCCGCTTTGCACAAGGTATTCGGCTTCGAGCGTTTCCGCGCCGGCCAGGCCGAAATCGTGCAGGCTTTGCTCAACGACGAGGACGTGCTGGCGGTGATGCCCACCGGCAGCGGCAAGTCGCTGTGCTACCAGTTGCCGGCGATCCTGCGCGGCGGGCTGACTGTGGTGGTTTCGCCGCTGATCGCCCTGATGCGCGACCAGGTGCGGCAGCTGCAGGGTTTCGGCATCAATGCCGGCAGCCTGAATTCCGCCATGGACGAGGCCGAGCGCCAGCGCGTGATGGGCGGCCTGCGCGACGGTTCCCTGCGGCTGCTTTACGTGGCGCCCGAGCGGCTGGTGCGCGACGACACCGTGGCTTTGCTGCGCAATGCCGGCGCGTCGCTGCTGGCGATCGACGAGGCCCATTGCGTGTCGCAATGGGGCCATGATTTCCGGCCGGAATACCTGGCGCTGGGCGGCATCCGCGCCGAGCTGGGCCATATCCCGACCATCGCGCTGACCGCCACCGCCGATGCACCGACGCGCGCCGACATCGTGGCCAAGCTGTTCGGCACCGAACGCCGGCCGCGCGAATTCATCCGCAGCTTCGACAGGCCGAACCTGCATCTGATGATGCAGCCGAAATCGAGCGCGAAGAAACAGATCGGCGATTTCATCGCCGCGCGGCGGGGCCTGAGCGGCATCGTCTACTGCGCCTCGCGCAAACGCACTGAGGAACTCGCCGCCGGCCTGCAGGCCATGGGGCATGACGCCATCGCCTATCATGCCGGCATGGAGACGAAGGCGCGCGATGCCGCGCAAGACCGTTTCCTGGCCGAGGATGGCGTGGTGATGGTGGCGACGGTTGCGTTCGGCATGGGTATCGACAAGCCCGATGTGCGGTATGTGTGCCATGCCGACCTGCCGCGCAACGTGGAGGCCTATTACCAGGAGATCGGTCGCGCCGGCCGCGACGGCCTGCCGGCCGAGACGCTGACGCTGTATGGCCTGGACGACATGCGCCTGCGCCGGCTCCAGATCGAGGAGGGCGAGACCTCGGATGAGCGCAAGCGCATCGAGCGCCAGCGCTTCAACGCCTTGATCGCGCTGTGCGAAAGCCCGCGCTGCCGCCGACAGACTCTGCTGGCTTACTTTGGCGAGGAAAGCCAGCCCTGCGGCAATTGCGACCTGTGCCAGGACGGCGTGGCGCGCTTCGACGGCACGGTGGAGGCGCAGAAGGCGATGTCGGCCATCGCGCGCACGGGGCAGCGGTTTGGCACCGAACACATCGTGCAGATCCTGCTGGGCAACACGACCGATGCCATCCTGCGCCACGAGCATGACCGTCTGCCAACCTTCGGCGTGGGCAAGGATCGCGATGCCCATGCCTGGCGTTCGATCCTGCGGCAGATCTATGGCGCTGGCCTGATCGATCTGGATATCGCCGGTTACGGCGGCTGGTTCATCACCGATGCCGGCCGTGCCGTGCTGAAAGGCCAGCAGCACGTGGAGCTGCGCTCGGAAAGCCTGCAATCGGGCAAACGGAATGCGACGAAATCGAGATCGGCGGCGGCCGAGATCGCGCTGTCAGGCCGTGACCAGGTGCTGCTGGCGGCATTGAAGGATCTGCGCCGGCGTTACGCCAGCGAATTGCAGCAACCGGCTTATGTGATCTTCTCCGACCGCACGCTGATTGAACTCGCCATGAAACGCCCGCGCACGCTCTGGCGCATGAGCGACATCCACGGCATCGGTCAGGCCAAGCTGGAGCGTTTCGGCCAGGCCTTCCTCGACGTTGTGCTGGCCCACGAAGACCCCGCGAGCGAGGCGGCGGACTAACCGGCGACGATGGCGGCGATTTCGGCGGCGGTGATTTTGGCCTGGCGGATCGGCAGCAAAGGCCAGACATGGATCATGCCGGGCTGTTCCACATAGTGCAGCGGTATGCCCTCGCGCGCGGCGCGGTCGCGCAGGTCGCGGCAATCGGGCAGCAGGATGTCGCGCGTGCCGATGAACAGGCTGATGCGGCCCAGCCCCTGCAAGGACCCGTTGATCGGACTGATGCGCGGATCGTTGGGGTCGTCGCCGGCCGCCCAGAGCCGGGCGGCTTCCAGCGCGCCGGGCACCGCCAGCCAGGGATCGACGGGCTGCACGGCGGGAATGCCGGGATTGCGCGCGGTGACCTCCAGCCAGGGTGAGATCAGCACGATGTCGCGCGGCTGCGGCAGGTTTTGCGCGGCCAGGGTCTGCGCCAGCGCGAGCGCCAGTCCGCCGCCGGCACTGTCGCCCGAGAGCACAAGATTTTCCGGCGCGGTGTCGGCCGCCAGCCTGCGATACACCTCGGTGACGAAGGGAAAGGCTTCGCGCCAGTTGCCTTCCGGGGCCAGCGGATAGATCGGGATGGTGATACTGCAGCCGGTGACGGCGGCGATGCCGGCGAGAAACTTCCAGTGATGCGCGGTCAGGCCCGAAACATAAGCGCCGCCATGCAGGTGCATGAGGCGCACGGCCGAATCCCGGCCCCTGGGTGACATCGTATAGACGCGATGGCCGAGGATTTCGTCGCGCTGGATAGCGAAGTCGCGGGCGATGGCGGCCGGCGGTTCATGGCTGAAATTACGGCGTTCCTTCGCGATCTCGCGATGCAGGTTCCCGGCCGAATGGAATTTACGCGTGCGCCCGGTGAAGCGCAGATAGGTGATAACCAGCGGCAGCGGCAACGTCGCCATGTCAGGCCGCGATCTCGCAGATCACCGGGGTATGGTCGGAGGCTTTCTCGCGGCCGCGGGGTTCGCGGTCGATCTCGCAACTCAGCAGCCGGTCGGCCAGTTGCGGCGAAAGCAGGAAATGGTCGATGCGCAGGCCGTTATTCTTCGGCCAGCAGCCGGCCTGGTAATCCCAGAAGCTGTAATCGACCGTGCGCGGATGCAGCGCGCGCCAGGCTTCCGTCAGGCCCAGGTTGAGCAGCCGGCGCCAGGCCTTGCGACTGTCGGGCGCGCAGAGCGCATCCTCGGCGAAGCCGACGGGATCGAACACATCCACATCGGTGGGGCAGATGTTGAAATCGCCGGCCATCAGGAAAGGCGTTTCTGCCGCCAGCAGCATGGCGGCGCGCTTATGCAGGCGTTCCATCCAGCGCAGCTTGTACTCGTACTTTTCGCCCGGGCGCGGATTGCCGTTGGGCAGGTAGAGGCCGCAGATCGTGAGGCCGGCGATATCGGCCTCGATGTAGCGCGCCTGTTCGTCGGCATCCTCGCCATCCAGCCGGATGCGCACGGCATCGGGCTTTTGCAGGCTCAGCAGCGCGACGCCGTTATAGCTTTTCTGCCCATGGGTATGGACGGCATAGCCCATGCTCTCGAATTCCAGGCGCGGGAAGTCGGCGTCCTGGCATTTGATTTCCTGCAGCAGCAGCACATCTGGTTTGGCCGTCCGTGTCCAGTCGGTGACGTTGGCCAGACGGGCCTTGATCGAATTGACGTTCCAGGTGGCGATTCTCATGGCCGCAGCTTAGCCGATTGTCAGGCTTTTGCGACCGCGTCGAGCAGGTCGGATGCCTTCACCACGATGCAATATTCGCCATCGAGGTTGGCCAGCGACATGGCATGGACCTCCTCGGCGCTGCGCAGCACGCCGCGCCAGTCGCGCCGCGCGAAGGTAAAACAGGCATCCTCGGCCAGGAGCGTGCGGAACCCGAGGTTGCCGGCCATCCTGACCGTGGCCTCGACCGAATTGTTGGTGACCACGCCGACGACGACCAGGGTGTCGATCCCGGCCTGGCGCAACTGGTTTTCCAGTCCGGTGCCGATGAAGGCGCTGTTTGTGCGTTTGGGGATGACGGCTTCGCCGGCCAGCGGCGCCACGGCGGGCTTGAAATCGTTGCCGGGCTGGCCCGGCCGGTAGGCGGAGTGAGGCAGGACGGAATCGTGCCGGACATGGAAGACCGGCCGGCCGGTTTTGCGCCATGCCGCCAGAAGGACGGCGACGGTGGTTTCGGCGTCGGGATTGTTTCGCGGGCCCTCGGCGGCGTGATAGGGCGCATCGATGGCCAGCTGCAGGTCGATCACCAGCAGGGCCGCGTTCGGCGGCAGTGTTATGCCGTGCCCGGAAATGTCAGACCGAGAAGGAATTGCCGCAGCCGCAGCTCTGCTGGGCCAGCGGGTTGGCGATGCGGAAGCCGGCGCCGGAAAGGTCTTCGACGAAATCGACCTCCGAGCCGCGCAGGTAGTCCAGCGACACGGTATCGACCAGCAGGCGGGCGCCGTCGCGCTCGATCACCATGTCGTCGGCCGTGGGGGCGTCGTCGAGGCTGAAGCTGTACTGGAAACCCGAACAGCCGCCGCCCGAGACGCTGATGCGCAGCGCCAGCGCCGGATTGCCCTCCGATTCGGCCACCTTGCGGATGCGGCGGGCGGCCGAGGCGTTCAGGGTTACCACGGAATCCGCCGTCGCGGCCGGAAGAGGGGCCGTCTGGGGGGCGGTCTGGGCTGTCGGGTCGCTCATCGGGGGTTTACACTCGGTTTACCAATAATTTGCCACATTGCATGAGCAATTTAGGGACCCGGGCGCGGAAGTCAATTTCGCCCGGTATTATGCCGTTCGTTCAGTATTCGGGCCGGGCATTTGGGCGCGTTGCGGCCGGGAGGGGTAGCCGGTAGTGTCCGCCCCGATTTTTGGCCCCGTTTTGGGATTTACAGAAAAGCCTTCCGCACATGAACGTTTTCACCGATTTCCGCCGCGCCATCATGGCCGCCGTGCACAGCCTTTCGGAGCAGGGCGTGCTGGCGGGCGAACTGCCGCTGTCGGCCATCGCGGTCGAGCCGCCGCGCGATCCCGCCCATGGCGACCTGGCGACCAACGTGGCCATGGTGCTGGGCAAGCCGGCCGGCATGGCGCCGCGCGCGCTGGCCGAGAAGTTGAAACCCCTGCTGGAAGCCCATCCGGCCGTCACCGCCGTGGAGATCGCCGGCCCGGGTTTCATCAACCTGCGCCTCAAGCCCGAACACTGGCAGCAGCAGGTGGCCGTGATCCTGCGTGCCGGCAAGGCCTATGGCGACAGCGATATCGGCCAGGGCGAGCCGGTGAACGTGGAATATGTGTCGGCCAACCCGACCGGCCCGATGCATGTGGGCCATTGCCGCGGCGCCGTGTTCGGCGACGCGCTGGCAGCATTGCTCGACAAGGCCGGCTTCCAGGTGGCCCGCGAATACTACATCAACGACGCCGGCGCCCAGGTGGACGTGCTGGCGCGTTCGGCGCATCTGCGTTACCGCGAGGCCTTGGGCGAAAGCATCACCATCCCCGAGGGCCTGTATCCGGGCGACTACCTCAAGCCACTGGGCGCGGCGCTGGCGCAGAAATACGGCGACAAATACAAGGCGGCACCCGATAGCGACTGGCTGCCGCTGTTCCGCAAGGAAGCGACCGAGGCGATGATGGACATGATCCGCGACGACCTCGCGGCGCTGAACATCCATCATGCGGTGTTCACTTCGGAAAAGGCGCTGCATGACAGCGGCGCGGTGCAGGGTGCCTTCGACCGCCTGAAGCAGCGTGGCCTGATCTATACAGGCGTGCTGGAACCGCCCAAGGGCAAGACGCCGGATGATTACGAGGCGCGGCCGCAGGAACTGTTCAAGGCCAGCGAGTTTGGCGACGAGACAGATCGCCCGCTGAAGAAGTCGGATGGCTCGTGGACCTATTTCGGCGCCGACATCGCCTATCACGACGACAAATACCGGCGCGGCTTCAGGCAGATGATCGACGTCTGGGGCGCCGACCATGGCGGCTATGTGAAGCGCATGAAGGCGGCCGTGAAGGCCATGTCGAACGGCGAGGCCGAGCTGGACGTCAAGCTGGTGCAGATGGTGAACCTGCTGGATGGCGGCCAGCCGGTGAAAATGTCCAAGCGGGCCGGCACTTTCGTAACGCTGCGCGATGTGGTGGATGAAGTGGGCAAGGATGTCGTGCGCTTCATCATGCTGACGCGCAAGAACGACGCGCAGCTCGATTTCGACTTCAAGAAGGTGACGGAACAGTCGAAGGACAACCCGGTTTTCTATGTGCAGTATGCCCATGCGCGCATCTGTTCGGTGCTGCGCAACGCCGTGTCGGAAGTGCCGGATATCGATACCGAGGATGGCGCGTTGGCCCAGGCCGACATGACGAAGCTGTCGCATCCCTCCGAGCTGGCGCTGATCAAGCTGCTGGCCGGCTGGCCGCGCCTGGTCGAAAGCGCGGCGGAAGCCCATGAGCCGCATCGCGTGGCGTTTTACCTGCAGGATGTGGCGGCGGCTTTCCATGGCCTGTGGAATGTGGGCCGCGACGATACCAGCGTGCGTTTCCTGATTCCCGAAGACCTGCCCCTGACGCGGGCGCGGCTGGCCATGCTGCGTGCCGTGGCCCTGGTGATCGCGTCGGGATTGTCGGTGATGGGCGTTACGCCCGTCGAAGAGATGAGGTGAGAGTATGAGCGACCTGCGCAGCGACCGGGGCTCGCGTCCCGTTCCGAGCGAGCCGGACCAGGCTCCGGCCAGCCCGAAGAAGATCATCACCGCGGCCATCGCGCTGGGTGCCGTGGCGGCGTTCGGCATCGGCATCTGGTTCGCCTACGACCAGGGCGTGAAGCGTGGCGCCTCGGGCGCGCCGCCGCTGATCCGCGCCGACCAGAGCCCGGCGAAGGTCGCGCCGGAAAACCCCGGCGGCATGCAGGTGCCGAACCAGGACAAGCAGATTTACGAACGCCTGGGCGGCAGCCAGCAGGCGGCGACTCCCGGCACCGAAAAGCTGCTGCCGCCACCGGAACGGCCGAGCGCCGCGCCGACGCAACCCGGTGCGCAGCCCAATGCCGTGACCGTGCCGAACCGTCCGGCGCCGGCAACCGTGCCCGGCCAGTCGCCGACCGCGTCCGCAGGGCAGACCGGCCTGCCGAACCGCACCGATGCGCCGAGCCCCTCGGCCGTGACGACGCCGGCGCCTTCGCAGCCGGTGGCGCCGAAAGCCGAAGAGAAGCCGGCCGCGACGCCCGCCACGCGTGCCCCGGCGCAGACCGCAACCGCGCCAGCCCCGGCTGCAGCCCCCAGCGTGACCGCCACGCCGGGCGGCAGCGCGAAGATCCAGCTCGCCTCGCTGAAGGATCAGGCGGCGGCCACGGCGACGTGGAACCAGTTGCAGAAAAAATTCCCCGATATCCTCGGCGGCCTGCAGCCGTCGTATGAACGGGTGGACATCGCCGGCAAGGGTACTTTCGTGCGCCTGCAGGCCGGGCCGCTGAAGGATCGCGCCACGGCGCAGACTGTCTGCCAGCAGCTGGCGGCCAAGAACCAGGGCTGCATCGTTGTCGGCCGCTGACCTGTCCCATATCGACTGGGCGGCCTATGCGCCCGTCGTGGTGGGCTGCGCCGGGCAGCAACTGACGGCCGAGGAGCGCGTGCTGTTCGGCGTGCGCAAGCCGCTGGGCCTGATCCTGTTCGCGCGCAACATCGACAACCCGGCACAGGTGCGGGCACTGATCGCCGATTTCCGTGGCGTGGTCGGCAATCCGCTGGCGCCCGTGCTGATCGACCAGGAAGGCGGCCGCGTGGCACGGCTGAAGCCGCCGCACTGGCCGAAGTTTCCGGCCGGGGCAGTGTTCGGCCAGCTTTATCGCCGCGACCGCCAGGCGGGCGAGGAGGCGGCCTATCTGAATTACCGCGCCATCGGCGCCGAACTGGCGGCCCTTGGTATCGACGTGGATTGCGCGCCGGTGGCCGACCTGCCCATCGAAGGTGCCCATGACGTGATCGGCGACCGCGCCTATGGCCGCGACGCGGAAACCGTGATCGCGATTTCACGCGCCGTGATGCGGGGGCTGAGCGACGCCGGCGTGCTGCCGGTGATCAAGCACATCCCCGGCCATGGCCGCTCTCATACCGACAGCCACCTGGACCTGCCGGTGGTGGATACCGACCGGACCACGCTGGAACGCAGCGACTTCGCGCCCTTCGTTGCCCTGCGCGACGCACCATGGGCCATGACGGCGCATATTGTTTACACCACGTTGGATGCCGCTTTGCCGGCCACGCTGTCGCCCAAGGTGATTGCCGAGACGATCCGCGGCCAGATCGGCTTCGACGGCGTGCTGATTTCCGACGACCTGACCATGAAGGCCCTGAAAGGCACGCCGGCCGAGACGGGCGTGGCGTCGCTGAAGGCCGGCTGCGACCTGGTGCTGCATTGCTCGGGCGACCTGCCGGAGATGCAGGCCCTGTTCGCCGCCCTGCCGGCGATGACGGAAGCCGCCGCGCGCCGCGTGGCGCAGGCCCGCGCCGGCCTGCCGGCCCAGGCGCGGCCGTTCAGCGAAACCGACAGGGCGCGCCTGGCCGAACTGCTTCTGCCTGTTGCAGCATGATGGGTGACATCGCCGGCTTCCTGTTCGCCGCCTCGACCTGGGTGCTGCCGGCCCTGCTGGCGATCACCCTGCATGAGGCCGCCCATGGCTGGGTGGCCTGGAAGATGGGCGACGACACCGCCATGCGGCTGGGGCGGGTGAGCTTCAACCCGCTGCGACATGTCGATCCCATGGGGACTGTGGTGGTGCCGGGGCTGCTGCTGCTGTTCAAGGCGCCGTTCCTGTTCGGCTGGGCCAAGCCGGTGCCGGTCGACTTCTGGAAGCTGCCATCGCCGCGCCGGGACATGGCTGTGGTAGCCATCGCCGGGCCGGGGGTGAACCTGGCCCAGGCCTATGCCGCCATGCTGCTGTTCCACCTGCTGCCGCTGTTCGGCGGGCTGACGGATACGTGGATTGCGGCGAACCTTGAAAATGCCATTGCTATCAATCTGATACTCTGCGTTTTTAATATGATACCTCTGCCGCCGCTGGATGGCGGCCGGGTGGCGGTGGGCTGGCTGCCCCTGCCGCTGGCACGGCCCTTGGCCCGGCTGGAGCCCTATGGCATGGTCATCCTCCTGATTCTGCTGCTGGTCGTTCCGCTGGCGGCCCGCGAATTCGGCGCCGACTGGAATCCGCTGTTCGAGC
>JBKBJT010000064.1:0-13820 GCA_046294345.1 Ferrovibrio sp. | reverse complement strand
TCCCCCGCCGGCTGGCCGGGGCGGCGCGATTGTGTTAAAGAAGCGCGCCCTGTCAACCCGTAAATCCGGCTTTTTTCACAGCCGGTTGCCGATCTTCCGGACGATCCGCTCCATGACCGCTGCGCCCGACCATAAAGCCCGCCCGTTTCGCGCCCGCCCCGCCGCCCGCGGTCTGGCCGGCACCGCCCGGGTGCCGGGCGACAAGTCGATCTCGCACCGGGCGCTGATCTTCGGGGCCCTCAGCGTGGGCGAAACCCGGGTGACCGGCCTGCTGGAGGGCGAGGACGTGCTGCGCACGGCCGCCGCCATGCGGGCCATGGGCGCCGAGGTCGAGCGCCTGCAGGATGGCGACTGGCGGGTCTGGGGCGTGGGCGTGGGGGGCTTAAGCGAGCCCGAGGACGTGCTCGACATGGGCAATGCCGGCACCGGCGCCCGTCTCGTCATGGGCCTGGTCGCCAGCCATGATTTCACCGCCGTTTTCACCGGCGATGCCTCCTTGCGCCGCCGCCCGATGGGGCGCGTGATCGAACCCTTAAGCCGCATCGGCGCCCGCTTCGAAGGCAGGCGTGGCGGCCGGCTGCCGCTGGCGGTGATCGGCACCGCGCATCCCCTGCCCATCGAATACGAACTGCCGGTCGCCTCGGCGCAGGTGAAATCCGCCGTGCTGCTGGCCGGCCTGAATGCGCCGGGCATCACCACGGTGATAGAGCCCGAACCGACGCGCGACCATACCGAAAACCTGCTGCGCCATTTTGGCGCCACGGTTGAAGTCGAGAAAACCAAAACCGGTGGGCGGATCGTGCGCCTCACCGGCCAGCCGGAATTCAAACCCTCCAGCATCCGCGTGCCGGGCGATCCGTCGTCGGCCGCCTTCCCGATGGTGGCGGCCTGCATTGTGCCGGGATCGGCCGTCACGCTGCAGAATGTCGGGCTCAACCCGCTGCGCATCGGCCTGTTCGACACGCTGCAGGAGATGGGCGCTGATTTCACCATCACCAACCGTCGCGACGAAGGCGGCGAGGCGGTGGCCGATATCCTGGTGCGTCACGCGCCGCTGAAAGGCGTGACAGTGCCGCCCGAACGCGCCCCCAGCATGATCGACGAATATCCGATCCTGTTCGCCGCTGCGGCCTGCGCTCAGGGCGACACCGTGGTGCGCGGTGCCAAGGAACTGCGCGTGAAGGAAAGCGACCGGCTGGCCCTGATGGCGCGGGGCCTGAAGGCCTGTGGCGTCGATCTCGATGAATTCGAGGATGGCCTGGTGATCCGCGGCAAGGGCAAACCGCCCGCCGGCGGCGCCAGCATCAGCACCGAACTCGATCACCGCATCGCCATGTCCTTCCTCGTGCTGGGCATGGCGGCAAAAGACGGCATCATGATCGACGATGCCCGCGTGATGGATACCAGCTTCCCCGGTTTCATCCCGCTGATGCAGGGCCTGGGTGCCAGTCTGGAGCCTGCCGTTTAAACGCTCGCCGGATTTGTAATGCGGCGCTACAATCCTCGGCCAGAGGACAACGCCGCGTGACCCAGACCAGCACTTCCTTCGCCGCGCAGCCCCGCTTCGGCCGCAAATCCGGTCGCGCCCTGCCGCGCGGTCGGCAGGCCAGCGAGGCCGATCACGCCGATCTGCGTGCGCTGCTGCCCGAGGGCGATCTGCGGCGCGACCTGCTGATCGAATACCTGCACGCCATCCAGGATGCGAAAGGCCATCTGCCGACGACGCTGCTCGTGGCGCTGGCCGAAATGATGCGCCTGCCGCTGGCGGAAGTGTACGAGACCGCCACCTTCTATGCCCATTTCGATGTGGTCGATGCCGGCGAAACACCGCCGCCTGCCGCCACCATCCGGATCTGCGACTCTTTAAGCTGCGTGATGGCCGGCGCCGATGCGCTGGCCGCGCAGGTTTCGCGGCTGGATGGCGATGTGCGGGTGCTGCGCGCGCCCTGCATGGGGCAATGCGATCGTGCGCCCTGCGCCACCTATGGCAAGAATGTCTTCGCGCCGGCCAGCGCCGAGGAGCTTGCGGCGGCGCATGAGCGGCGTGCGGTGCATCCGCTGCTGCCGCGCTACAAGACGCTGGCCGCCTATCGCGCCGAGGGCGGCTATGGCGTGCTGGCCAAATGCCGCAGCGGCGTGCTCACGCGCGAGGCCTTGATCGCCGAACTGGAGAAGGCCGGCCTGCGCGGCATGGGCGGCGCCGGCTTTCCCACCGCGCGCAAATGGTTGGCCATGCTGCAGCAGCCCAAGCCGCGCATCCTGGCGGTGAACGGCGACGAGGGCGAACCCGGCACGCTCAAGGACCGCTTCTTCCTCGAGACCGAACCGCATGGCTTTCTCGAAGGCATGCTGGTCGCCGCCTGGGCCATCGAGGCCGAGGCCGCCTATATCTACCTGCGCGACGAATATCCCGCGCTGCATCATGTCATCCGCGCCGAACTGCAGGCGCTGGAACAGGCCGGCCTGCTGCAAGGCCTGCATGTCGAATTGCGGCGCGGCGCCGGCGCCTATATCTGCGGCGAGGAATCGGCGATGCTGGAAAGCATCGAGGGCAAACGTGGCCTGCCGCGCCAGAAGCCGCCCTATCCGGTGCAGTCCGGCCTGTTCGGCAAACCCACGCTGATCAACAATGTCGAGACGCTCTACTGGGTGGCGGCGATTGCCGACAAGGGCGCCGACTGGTGGTTGTCGCATGGCCGCAATGGCTCAAAAGGCCTGCGCAGCTATTCGGTCTCGGGCCGTGTACGCCAGCCGGGCGTGAAGCTGGCGCCGGCGGGGCTCACGGCGCGCGAACTCATCGAGGAGTATTGCGGCGGCATGGCGCCGGGCCACAGTTTCGCCGCCTATCTGCCCGGCGGCGCCTCCGGCGGCATCCTGCCGGCCGCCATGGCCGACATCCCGCTCGATTTTGGCACGCTGGAAAAATACGGCTGTTTCATCGGCTCGGCCGCGGTGATCGTGCTATCCGATCAGGACGACGTGAAGGCGGCGGCGCTCAACCTGATGAAATTCTTCCGCCATGAATCCTGCGGCCAGTGCACGCCCTGCCGCGTCGGTACCGAGAAGGCCGTCGAACTGATGGCGCGGCCGGTCTGGGACGAGGCTTTGCTGCGCGACTTGGCCCAGGTGATGCGCGATGCTTCGATCTGCGGCCTGGGACAGGCCGCGCCCAATCCGCTGCTCTCGGTGCTGGAGCGATTTCGATGATCCGCTTCACGCTGGATGGCCGCGAGGTCGAGGCGCTGCCGGGTGAAAGCCTCTGGCAGGTGGCGAAGCGGCTGGGCACCGAAATCCCGCATCTGTGCCACAGCCCGCAGCCCGGCTATCGCGCCGATGGCAATTGCCGCGCCTGCATGGTCGAGATCGCGGGCGAACGCGTGCTGGCGCCGAGCTGCAAGCGCATGCCAGCCGAAGGCATGCAGGTGAGCAGCGAGAGCGCGCGGGCAAAACGCGCCCGCGAACTGGTCTTCGAATTGCTGGTGGCCGACCAGCCGCCGCGCGAGACGGCGCATGATGCCGAGTCCAAATTCTGGCACTGGGCCGAAAAACTCGATGTCACCGCCAGCCGTTTTCCGGCACGGCAGCATGCCCCACCGCCGGATCGCAGCCATGTGGCGATGGCGGTGAATCTGGATGCCTGTATCCAGTGCAATCTCTGTGTGCGCGCCTGCCGCGAGGTGCAGGGCAACGATGTGATCGGCATGGCCTTCCGCGGCCATCATTCCGGGATCGTGTTCGATTTTGCCGATCCGATGGGAAATTCCACTTGCGTGGCCTGCGGCGAATGCGTGCAGGCCTGCCCCACCGGCGCCCTGCTGCCGGCGACGCTGGTGGATGAGCATAACCACGGCGTGGCGAAGGCAACGGAAAAGGTCGACAGCCTCTGTCCCTTCTGCGGCGTGGGCTGCCAGCTCACGATGCATGTGAAGGATGACACGATTCAGTATGTCAGCGGTCGTGATGGGCCGGCCAACCATGGCCGGCTCTGCGTCAAGGGCCGTTTCGGCATGGATTACGTGCGCCATCCGCATCGCCTGACCCGGCCGCTGATCCGCCGCGACGACGCGCCCAAACACGGCGACTGCACCGTCGACCCGGCCAATCCCTGGACGCATTTCCGCGAAGCGGAGTGGGACGAGGCGCTGGAGCGCGCCGCCGCCGGCCTGATGAAAATCCGCGACAATCATGGCCCGCAGGCGCTGGCCGGCTTCGGTTCGGCCAAGGGCTCCAACGAGGAAGCCTATCTGTTCCAGAAGCTGGTGCGCACCGGTTTCGGCACCAACAATGTTGATCACTGCACGCGGCTCTGCCATGCCTCGTCGGTGGCCGCCCTGATGGAAGGCATCGGCTCGGCCGCTGTCACCGCGCCTTTTGCCGCCGCGATGGATGCCGAGGTGATCGTGGTGATCGGCGCCAATCCCACGGTGAACCATCCCGTCGCCGCCACCTTCATCAAGAATGCCGTGCGACAGAATGGCGCCAAGCTGGTGGTGATCGATCCGCGCGGCCAGGCCCTGTCGCGCCATGCGACCTATAACCTGAAATTCAAGCCCGGCTCGGATGTGGCCCTGCTGAATGCGATGCTGAACGTGATCATCGCCGAAGGCCTGACCAGCCCGGCCTATCTCCAGCGTTTCGTCGACGGTTTTCCCGATCTGGAACAGGCGGTGAAGGATGCTACGCCCGAGGCGATGGCGCCGCTCTGCGGCATCGCGCCTGATATCATCCGCGCCGTGGCCAGGCTTTATGCCACGGCGAAAGCCTCGCTGATCTTCTGGGGCATGGGCATCTCGCAGCATGTGCATGGCACGGATAATGCCCGCTGCCTGATTGCGCTCAGCCTGATCACCGGCCAGGTCGGCCGGCCCGGCACCGGCCTGCATCCCCTGCGCGGGCAGAACAACGTGCAGGGCGCATCCGACGCGGGCCTCATCCCCATGGTGCTGCCCGATTACCAGTCGGTGGAGGATGCCGCTCGTCGTCAGGCCTTCGAGGCCGTGTGGGGTACAGCCATCGATCCCAGGCGCGGCCTCACCGTCGTTGAGATCATGAACGCGGCCAAGTGCGGCGATATCCGCGGCATGTATATCATGGGCGAGAACCCGGCGATGTCGGATCCCGATGTCGCCCATGCGCGCGCGGCGCTGGCTGGGCTGGATCATCTCGTGGTGCAGGATATCTTCCTCACCGAGACGGCCTTCCATGCCGATGTGGTGCTGCCGGCTTCGGCCTTCGCCGAGAAGACCGGCAGCTTCACCAATACCGACCGCCGGGTGCAGCTCGGCCGCGCCGCACTCAAACCGCCCGGCGAAGCCAGGCAGGATTGGGAATTGGTGCAGGCCATTGCCCAGCGCATGGGGCTGAACTGGCAGTATGCGCATCCGAAAGACATCTACGCCGAAATGGCATCCCTCATGCCCTCGCTGGCCGGCATCACCTGGGCTCGGCTGGAATCGGAAGGCGCCGTCACCTATCCGCACGGCCACGAGATCATCTTCGGCGATGGTTTCCCCACGCAGGACGGCCGCGCACGAATCGTGCCCACGAAAGTATCGCCGCCGGCGGAACTGCCCGATGCCGAGTACCCCATGGTGCTCACGACCGGCCGACTGCTGGAACACTGGCATACCGGCGCGATGACCCGGCGCGCGACGCATCTCGATGCATTGGAGCCCGAAGCCACCGCATCGCTGCATCCGCGCGATCTGCAAAGGATGGGCGTGATGGCAGGCGATCGCATCCGTGTTTCCACCCGGCGCGGGGCGATCACATTGAAGGCGCGCGCCGACCGCGATGTGGCCGAAGGGCTGGTCTTCATCCCGTTTGCCTTCACCGAGGCCGCGGCCAACCTGCTGACCAATCCGCAGCTCGATCCCTTCGGCAAGATTCCGGAATTCAAGTTCTGCGCGGCCCGCGTGGAGCCGGTTGCGGAAAGCGTCAGCGCGCCGGCTTGAGGATAAGACCCAGCGCGGTAGCGACCAGCGCCAGCGCCGCAAATTCCGGCCAGCGCGGCTGTTCGCCCAGCATCCACATCGACGAGAACACGCCCACCACGGGAATCATCAGCGTGGAAAGGCCGCTGATGCCGGCCGGCAGGATGCGTACCAGCGTGTTCCAGGCCCAGTAACAGAACACGAAGCAGATCGTGGCATTGTAGATCACTGCACCCCAGGCGATGCCGGAATAGGCGGTCCAGCGGTCGGCCTCCAGCACCGGCGCCATCAGGAAGATCGGAATGCCGCCCAGCACCATCTGCCAGCCCACGAAAGGCACGGCCGTCATCGGCACCAGCCACAGCTTGGTGAGCAATGTGCCGATGGCCCAGCAGACCGCGGCCGCCAGCACCAGCGCAACGCCCAGCGGCGCCGCCGCCATGGCCTGCCATTCGCCGCCCACCAGCACGATCAGGCCGGTGAGGCCGATGCAAAGGCCGGCCAGTTTCCAGCCGGTCAGGCGTTCCTGCAGCCATACCACGCTCATCGGCACCAGCCACAAAGGCATGGTGAAGGCCAGGATCGTCGTGCGCCCGGCCGGCAGCATGGAGAGGCCATAGAGCACGAAGATGTTCCAGCCCGCGATGTTGAACAGGCTGATGGCCGTCAGCTTCCACAGATAACCGCGCGGGATGCCCAGCGGCATGCGCTTGGCAATGGCGATGGCAAACAGGCCGACGGCGCCGCCGCCCAGACAGAAGGCGCGGAAGGTGAAAACCGGGATCTCGTTCAGCGCCAGCTTCATGATCGGCCAGTTGACGCCCCAGAACAACGTCAGCAGCGCGAGCAGGCCGAGCGAATAGGCGGAAATGCCGTGATGCGGCAAAGCCTCCATTTTGCCTTGAACCGACTCTGTCATGATCAATCCAATCGCTTGCCTATGCGGCGAATATCTTTTGACCAGTAAATATAAGTCGCAGTACCGACTATACTGGTTATCGGGGGCGTGCCGAGGAAAGGGGTGCGGCTATCGGCCGAATTCACACGATTATCTCCAAGAACAAAGAATTCCCCTTCGGAGATCACGGCTGAAAATTCGCTGAGACTGCCATAGGGCAGGGTGCAGACATGGTAATTGCGCCGGTCTGGCCAGACTTCGCGGTAACGCGGGCCGGGCGTGTCTCCACAGGACTCTCCGGATCGTTCCGTGTCGTCGACCGGATCATGTCGGATTTGGATGTCATTGACCCGGACAAGATTCTCCTTGATCTGGACGCGATCTCCCGGCAGGGCAATCAGGCGCTGTACATAATTCCTGCCATCTGCTGCGCGAAATACGATGATATCGCCACGGCGCAGTTCATGCTGGCCGGGCTGGCCAGTCCGTACCATGAAATAGTCGCCAACGCGCAAGGTCGGCAGCATTGATACGCTGGCAGTGTGGAATGTCTTAGTGTTTGAGATACGGGGCAGAAGGCTGCTCGCCAGATCCCCCGTGGCAATGATGACGATTCCCAATGGCAGGATTACATACCAGCGTTGATAAGGATGAAGATATTGTTGTGGTTCACGCCGGCAAAGGCGCGCCGCATCAACGATCCCCGCAATCCAGAGAGGGATGACATACGGCACGAGGGCAAGAGCCAGCAGTGACTGCGCAATCGCCAGCGACAGTGGAATCGGCGGCAGATAAAGCGCGAGAATAAGAACAACTGCGCGCTTCCAGGCGCCCGCATAGACCTGCCCAAGGCCGGGGGCGATGAGAGACAAGAACGCCGCCAGCCACCAGTGTCGTCTGGATATCTTTGCCGGAGGCGCGCTGGATGTGGTGTCGGCCATAACCCTATGCCGGGCAGTTTATCTGCATACCGACAATCTAGGGGGTTCGTACTTGGCCTGCTACAGGATTTCCAGCACCTTCTCCGGCGGCCGGCCCAGCACGGCGCGGCCCTTGTGCACGAAGATCGGTCGTTCCAGCACTTCCGGATGCGCGGCGATGCCCCGGATCAGCGTTTCCTCGTCGGCTGCCGCATCGATGCCGGCCTCGGCGGCTTCCTTCTTGCGCAGCACGGCGCTGGCCGGCAGCTTCAGCAGGCCGAGCAGGGTCTTGAGCGTCGCCGCATCGGGCGGGGTTTTCAGGTATTCCACGATCCGCGGTTCGATGCCGCTGGCCTGCAGGATGGCAAGCGCCTGCCGCGATTTGGAGCAGCGTGGGTTGTGATACAGCGTCGGTCCGGTCATGGCGGGCTCCGTGATCTGAGGCGGGGCAGTGTCGTCATTCTGCCAAGAAGTTCCATGAAGATGGATACTTAGTCGCATCCGGGAAGAGTTGCAATTTGATGACCGGGGTATAAATAGGAAAGCCATGGCTGCCCATTGGACCCTGAACGACCTGCCCTGGGACCGGTTCGACCCCTCGAAGGTCGACCCGGAGCTGTTGCGCGCCGTGAAGGCCGCGGCCCTGGTCGAGCATAATGCCGACGATTACGTCACATATCTCTGCAACGTCTTCGCCGACGACCCGGAATTCTGCGCCGTGGTGCGGCAATGGGGCGTCGAGGAGGTGCAGCATGGCCAGGCGCTGGCCCGCTGGGCCCAGGTTGCCGACCCCAGTTTCGATCCGGCCCTGGCGCTGAAGCGTTTCACCGAGAATTACCGCCTGCCGCTGGAAGCCACGGCCTCCGTGCGCGGCAGCCGCAATGGCGAACTGGTGGCGCGCTGCGTCGTGGAATGCGGCACCTCCAGCTTCTACAGCGCGATCCGCGACGCCACCGATGAGCCGCTGCTGAAAACCATCGCCGCCAAGATCGCCGCCGACGAATTCCGGCATTTCAAGCTGTTCTACGATCACCTGCAGCGTTACCAGCGCAACCAGCCGCTGGGCAAACTCAGCCGCCTGCGCGTGGCGCTCGGCCGCATGCAGGAAGCCAGCGACGACGAACTGGCCATGGCCTATTGGTGCGGCAATGGCTGCCAGGGCGAATATGATCGCGCGAAGCAGAGCGCGGCCTATGAACTGCGCGCCAGCGCGGTCTATCGCTTCGGCCATATCCAGCGCGGCCTCGGCATGGCATTGAAGGCCTGCGACCTCGATCCCCAGGGTTGGTTCAGCCGCTGGTTCGGCGCCCTGGTCTGGCGCCTGCTGCAATGGCGCCAGCGTCGACTGGCCGTGATCGCCGCAGCCTAGCCCCTTTTCTTTCTGCCAGCCGATTTTTGCCCAGGACCGCAGTTGCTGTCTTGCGCATTCCGCCGGCCGGACTACCGTTGCTTGCATGGGGCAGGAAATACCGGGGGCTCATCGTCACATCACGCCGGTGGCCGAGGCGGATCTTGATCCGCAGTTGCAGTGGCTGGTGGCCTACTGGGCCGGCAAGCGCGCTGGCCGGCGCTATCCCTCGCGCGCCGATATCGACCCGCTGGAACTGAAATCGCTTCTGGGTCACATCCTGCTGGTCGATGTCGAGCGTCGGGATCATGGCACCCTGCCGCGTTTCCGGTATCGCCTGTTCGGCACCGAATTCGTCTTCTATCACGGCAAGGATCTGACCGGGCACTGGCTGGACGAGATTGCCAACCGGGAATTCCGCGACGAGCTGTTGGCGATCTATCGCAGCGTGGCCGAGCGGGGCAAGATGCGCACGCTGTCCTACGACTACATGGTCGAGAGCCAGCGGCACCGTTTCCAGGCCGTGCTGCTGCCCCTGTCGGGCGACGGGACACTTGTCGATATCGTGCTGGGGTGCGGCGTGCGCGTGGCGGTGATATAGGCCTGTTTTCAGGCCGCGCCGGCGTGGCTGTCGATCCAGTCGGCGGTCATGGCATTCACCTCATCCTCCTTCGGCTCGCCGAAGATGAAGTGGCTCAGCTCGGGTACCTCGCGGTATACCGCGCGGCCGGGATATTGCCGCGCCACGGCACGGCAGGTGGGGGCGGGCGTCACCTTGTCGTCGCTGCCGGCCAGAACCAGCATCGGGATCTGCACGCGATGCGCGCTGACATGGGTGGCCGCGCTCCAGTCCAGCCACCAGGTGAGCGTCTCGAACATCACGCGGCCCGATTCCGGCACCAGGCGGTTGAAGATGTCGCGCCGCAGGGCCGGCGGGATGCGGTCCATCGAATACTGTTCGGCCAGTTCGTAATTCGGCGGGATGCCCTTGCCGCGCAGGTTGCCGGTCTTCAGCAGCAGGCCGATGGCCCCACCCAGTTCGGTCATGCTGTGCGGCAGCGTGCCCCAGGGCGCCACGGGCGCCAGCAGCACGGCGGCCCGTGCCAGGTTGCGCGCGGCCAGCTGCTGGGTCAGCAGGCCGCCGAGCGAATGGCCCACCAGCACCGGCGGCCGGCCGCCATCTCGCATCAGGCGCGCGATCTCGGCTTCCAGGAAAAGCCGGTAATCCTCCACGCCCTGGCGGTGCAGGTCGGGGTGCGGCGGCTGTCCGGTATGTTCGCTGCCATGGAACGGCAGGTCGGGCGCGTGCGTCTTCCAACCACGGCGATTGAGTTCGGCGCGCAGCTTCTCGAACACCCATCCGCCGGTGAAGGCGCCGTGTACCAGCAGGATGTCGCCCTTGCTCATGCCGGCTCCCGTCTCAGCTGCGGACGCGGTCGGCGAATTCGGCGACGATCAGTTCGTAGATCGGCCGTTTGAACGGTACGATCAGGTCAGGCAGCTGCCGGAAGGGCAGCCAGCGCCATTCCTTGAATTCGGGATGCGGCGTTTCGATGTTGATATCGGAATCGCGGCCCTTGAAACGCGCGAGATACCATTTCTGCCGCTGACCGCGATAACGACCGCCCCATACCTTGTCGGCCAGGTCAGCGGGCAGATCATAGGACAGCCAGCCGCGACTCTCGGCGATCACCTCGGCCAGCTTCGCGGGAACACCGATCTCTTCTTCCATTTCCCGCAGCGCGGCCTGTAGCGGGTCTTCGCCCGGATCGATGCCGCCCTGCGGCATCTGCCAGGCCTCTGCCGTCTGGTCGATGCGTTGGCCGACGAAAACCAGGTCGTCGCGGTTGAGCAGCGCGATCCCCACGCCTTCGCGATAGGGGCGCGCATCGGCGGCAGCACTCATGACAGCACTCACTCCGGGGTCTGGCGGTTGGCGATGGCCGATACGGGGGCGAGCGCGATGCCCTTGGCATCCAGCTTGCCGGCCCAGTTCAGCAGCCGGTCAAGCGTGACGGGATAGGGCAGGGCGCCGCCGACCGCGACGCCGCCGGCGCGCGCGGTGCGTTCCAGTTCATCCAGCCGCGCATCGATGGTCTGGGCATTGGGTTGTGCGTCGATCTGGCGGTTGACGAAAGCATAGACGCCGCCGGTTTCCCGCATGACACGGGCCGCCACGCTGCGCGGCGCCACGCGCGTATCGACGAACATCAGGCCGCGTTCCTTCAGCTTCACCGCGATGTCGCGCATATGTTCGGGTGAAGAGGTGTATTTGCCGCCCATCAGGTTGGTGAAACCGATATAGCCGCTGGCCCGCGTCAGCACCCAGTCCAGCCGGCGCACATTCTCCTGGTCGCTCAAGCTGGTCAGCAGCGTATAGGGGCCGGGATCGCTGGTCGGATAGTCGAACGGCTCCATCGGCATCCCGAGCAGGACTTCATGGCCCGCGCTGCGGGCGCGTTCGATCTGTACCGCCAGATCGGGCGCATAGGGATTGAAGGCGAAGGTGATCGCCGGCGGCAGCCGTTCGGCGGCCAACGCGGTGAGCTGCGCGTTCAGGCCCATATCCTGCACCACGATGGCCAGGCGCGGCCGGGTCGGGGGTTCGTCGAAGGGCCGCGCATAGGCGCTCCAGGGCTGTCGGCCGTCGGCGCCGATCTTCGGCACCAGGCCGCGCGGCGTGGCTTCGCTCAAGGTCGGATCCGGCGCAATCAGCAGGCCGCTGGGCAGCCGGCCGACAGCCGGCGGTGCGGCAGCCTTGTCGGCCTTCTGGTCAGGTGCGAGCCGTGCTTCCGGCGGCAGGGTCAGGCGGGCGACGCCGATGATCACTTCCGATCCGGGCAGCGATGTCAGGCTTTCGCCGGTGGTCACCAGCCAGCCGCCGACGCCGGCAAGCGTGAGCAGCACGGCGGTCCATGCGGTCAGCAGCAGGCGGCGATTCACCGTGCCGAAATCGCCACGCAGGAAGGGCGGCCACAGGATCAGCCCGATGATGCGGAACACGGCCGCCAGCTTGTGCTTGAAGCCCTTGCGGCGCGGCGGTGGCGGCGGTGTGTCGTCGTCGGCGCGGGTGATGGTCTGGATCAGGTCGGCATCCTGCCCGTCGTCATCCTGCAGGACATGCATCTCACCTGGGCCGTCCATTTCGACGGCATGCGCTTTCCGCCGCCCGAAGCGGCCGAACAGGCGCTTCAGCAGGCCCTGTTTGGCGGCAGGGCCTGGCATCGCTCGATCCTCGGGATCGGCATGCAGGTCGGATTGATCGGCCATCGGGTCAGCCTTCTGCTGATCTGTGGCGCCCGCCGCTCACTTGCGGGCGGACGGTTTCGGCGGTGCGCGCAGCACCTCGATGGCGGCCTGCAGCACCAGATCGGGGCCGTCCTGGCCCGGCGTCTGCACCTGGGCCGGCGCGGGCACCTTGTTGGTGTCGGGCTGCTTGGCGTCGTCCTCGGTCTGGCGCGTGTCGGTGATCTCACGGCGCGCCTTCAGCGCGGCGGCGATCTGGCGGTCGCGTTCGTTCCACGCTTCCACATCGGGCACGATGCCGACCTTGTCGATGCTGCGGCCCGAAGGCGTGAAATAACCTGCGGTGGTCAGCTTCATGCCGCCGAATTCGCCCAGCGGGATCATGGTCTGCACCAGGCCCTTGCCGAAGGTGGTGTTGCCCACCAGCACGGCGCGGTGATGGTCCTGCAGGGCGCCGGCGACGATCTCCGACGCGGAAGCCGAACCGCCATTGATCAGCACCGCCATCGGCTTGCTGTCGGCGACGTCGCCGCGTTTGGCGTTGTAGCGTTGGCCCTCGTCGGCACTGGCGCGCAGGGCGCGGGTCGAGACGATCTCGCCCTGGTTCAGGAACGTGTCCGACACCGCAATGGCCTGATCCAGCAGGCCGCCCGGATTGTCGCGCAGGTCGACGATATAGCCCTTCAGCTCCGGCCCCATCTCGGCCTTCAGCTTGTCGATGGCGGCGACCAGGTCCTGCGTGGTGTGTTCGTTGAACGACGAGATGCGCAGGTAGGCGAATTCACCCTCGCGGCGCGACCGCACAACGCGGGTCTTGATCACTGCGCGAGTGATCTTCACGTCGAAGGACTTGGCTGCGCTGTCGGTGCCGCGCCGGATGGTGAGCACGATGTTGGTGTTCGGCGCGCCGCGCATCTTCTCGATGGATTCCTGCAGCGACTTGCCCATCACCGGATCGCCATCCAGGTGGGTGATCAGGTCGCCCGGCAGCAGGCCGGCCTTCTGTGCCGGCGTGTCGTCGATCGGCGACACCACCTTGATCAGGCCGTTCTCCTGGGTCACTTCGATGCCAAGGCCGCCGAATTCGCCGCGCGTCTGCACGCGGGCTTCCTGGAAATTGCGCGGCGGCAGATAGACCGAATAGGGATCGAGCGAGGCGAGCATGCCGTTGATGGCCGCCTCCATCAGCTCGTCGTCCTTGGTCTCCTTGTAATAGTCGTTGCGAACCCGCTCGAAGATTTCGCCGAACAGGTTGAGCTGGCGATAGGTTTCATTGGCCTGCAGGCCGCCTACCTTGCTGGGGGCGGCGAACAGCGCAACCGAACCCATCAATGCGAAGGCGCAGACACCGCCGAGGAGGAAATTGCGCATCAGCCGCTCACCTTTCTGTCGCCCGAGGCCAGCCAGGGCAATGGATTGACCGTTTCGCCCTTGCGCCTCAGTTCGAGATATAGGACGGGTTTTTCGCCCGGGGA
>JBKBJT010000063.1:0-14238 GCA_046294345.1 Ferrovibrio sp. | reverse complement strand
ATGGTCCACGTCTACAAGCGGTTGCGGGCGACGGGCTGACCGTTATCCCGGCAATAGGTCGGTTGCCGGCTGAATCACCTTGGGGGATCAGAGGAGAACCGTCTATGTTTGGTCGCAAGAAGCCGAGTGCCGATACTGCCGCCACCCTGCCGCCCGCGCCAGCCGAGATCAAGCAGGCCGAGATCAAGCAGGCCGAACCGGCAGCGGCTTCGCCCGTTACCAAGGCCGATGACGATCTGCCGCCCATGCCCAGCCATCTGCGGGCCGTCGGCAAACCCGTTCTGCCCACCGCCACCGTTACCGCCGGAGCCGCCATGACCGATACACCGAACACCCCGACCTTCCGCCCCGAAATCGCCAAGCGCCCCGGTGTCGATCTGGCGCCCAAGGCCGTAGTGCAGGCCACGACGTCTTCCGCCGCGCCGCGCAGTGAAGGCGCCGAACCCAAGGTGCTGCTGATCGGCCGCGAGATCAGCCTGAACGGCCAGATCACCGCCTGCGACAAGGTGATCGTCGAGGGCCGCGTCGAGGCCCAGCTTACCGAAAGCCGTTTCGTCGAGATCACCGAAACCGGGCAGTTCAAGGGCTCGGCCGAAGTCGAGGAGGCCGAGGTCCGCGGCCGCTTCGAGGGTCGCCTCAGCGTGCGCGGCCGTCTGCTGATCCGCGGCAGCGGCAAGGTCTCGGGCGAGATCGCCTATGGCCAGCTCGAAATCGAATGCGGCGGCGAGATTTCCGGCACGGTGCAGACCGTGGCCGCCGGCAGCCGCACGACATCGTCGGCCGCCGCCGAATAAGCCATCGTGATTTCGTATCGCGTATCGCGCGGGGCTTTTGCCCCGCGCCTTGTTTTTCTGGGGCTGACGATGCTGGCGCTGGCCGCCTGCGGCGCGCGGCCATCGGGCAGCGGCGCCAGCGAGGAGCCGCTCGACCTGGCCCTGGTGCCGGCGCCCTCGCGGCCCGACGAAGCGCCGCGCCGTCCGCTCAGCGCCGATGTGGTGCGCAAGACCGAGGCCGAGACCCGCGCGCTGTTCGGCGCGCCGACCACGCTGCGGCGCGAACCGCCCGGCGAGGTCTGGCAGTACCAGTCCGAAAATCCGCGCTGTACCCTGCTGCTGTTCTTCTATCCCGACGAGCCCAGCCCGCGCCTGCGCGTGACGCATGCCCAGGTGCTCAGCCGCGTGCGCGGCCAGACGGTGGACGATTCCGATTGCCTGGCGGCCCTGCTGAAAACGCAGCCGCCGCTGGCGCAACCAAAGCTGATGTCGTGATATCTGATTCCCCGCTTTCGCGGGGGTGACAGAAAGATTCGTCACACCCGCGAAAGCGGGTGTCTCATTATTTCAGGACTTCGCGGCGAAAGGTATCGTAATTCACCAGCCGCAATTTGGGTGCCGCCTCCGCCAGGCGTGCCGCAAATTTTTTGTCTTCTGTCACGAAGACATCGCAATAGTCCTTTGCGGTGGTTCCGATGATCTCATCGCGCGAGGCTACAGGCCTGTTGCGTTTGATGGCATTCAAGTCTGCTTCTTGCTGTGGGCTTGTCCAGTTGCTCTGCCCCCACTTGGATACGCCCCATAATGCAACTGAAGTTGGGCTGTTCTGCGTGCGGAGTTTATAGAAGGCTGACAGCAACCTTTTCTGTTTCTCCGCATCGGTGATCTGGCGCAGTTCGTCTTCCTGAACATGCGTCGTGACGACGGCCAGTTCTCCCGCCTCGATCAGCGCGCGGATGCGGTCCGCATCATTATGGCGCAGGATCTCGTCATAGGCGTTGCTGTCGAACATCACCCGCAGCTTTGCAGGCAACGTCATGCCCCGCGCCGCCATTGCGCCGGCGTGGCGCCGGTCCAGGCCTTGAAGGCGCGATGGAAATTCGCCACATCGGCAAAGCCCAGCCGCGCGGCCACGCTGGCCATGCTGCGGCCCGGATCGCGCAGCAGTTCCTTCGCCATGGTGCAGCGCAGGGCCGCCACTTCGTCCTGAAAGCCGGTACCGCGTTCGGCCAGCCGTCGCTGCAGGGTGCGCGGCGTCATGCCCAGCGCCGCCGCCGCCGCATCGATGCTGGGCGGGTGGTCGCCGGCCAGCAGGCCGCGGATACAGTCTGCCAGCCGCATGCGCAGGTCGTCGTTTCCAGCCGCATCGTCCAGGCGTGCCAGCTCACGGCCGGCATACTCGGCCAGCATGCTCTTCAGGGCCGGGCTCGCCTGTCGCACCGGCAGGGCCAGTGTATCCGCGGCCAGCAGCAGCGAGTCGTCCTCGGCGTCGAATGCCACCGGCGCGGCGAAGACGCGGCGATGTTCGGCGATGCCGTCGGGCGCCGCATGGCGGAAGCGCACGCTGCGCGGCGCGATGTCTCGCCCGCATAGCCAGCGGGTGAAGGTGAGCGTGGCTGTCAGCACGGCTTCGACGCGATGGCGCCGGCAGGGCCAGTCGGGATCGAACGGCATGTAAAGCAGGCGGATATCCGCCCCTTCCGGCCGCGCCGCGAAGCGTCCGCCGCCGCCCACCAGCGGCGCGAAGCGGTCGGCCTGCGCCGCTGCCTCGCGCAGGGTTTCGCAGCTCATCAGCAGGTGGCCCAGGGCATCGAAGGAACCCGGCCGCACCTGTTCGCCCACATGCAGGCCCAGGCTTGAATCGCCGGTCAGGCGCAGGGCGGCCAGCCAGATCGCCGAAACCGCATCATGGGGCAGGCGGCCCTCCGGGTTGTCGAGCAGGGCAGGGGATAGGCCGGCCTCGCGCAAAACCTGGTCGGCAGAGACGGGCTGCGCGGTCCGGTGGTCGCGCAGTGCGTCCAGCAGGGTACGCACATAACCGGCCGCCACGCTGCGCGGAACAGGCTGCAAGATATTGCCGGCCTGGTTCATGTCGTCCGGTTTCCTCCCGATTTTGGCGTCCGGCGACAATCGGCTGGCGCATCCGGCCATCGCCCTGCCGCGCGGGCTGCGCCAGAATGCCGCAGCAAACCGGCCGCGACAACCCGACAGAAACCCAAAGCGGCCGGCGAGGGAGGAAACCATGGCGGATGCGTCCATCGACGCCGTCCTGATCCAGATCGATTCGACCGGTCAGGCCATTCTGGGGCTGGTATTGGCCCTGATCATGTTCGGGGTCGCGCTGGATCTGCGTGTCAGCGACTTCGTGGCCGTGCTGCGCAAGCCGCTGGCCCCGCTCACCGGCCTCGTGGCACAGACCCTGCTGCTGCCGGCGCTCACCTGGGCGATGACCATGGTGCTGCAGCCGCAGCCCAGCGTGGCTTTGGGCATGATCATCGTGGGCGCCTGCCCGGGTGGCAATCTCTCCAACCTGATCACCCATATGGGGCGCGGCAACACGGCGCTGTCGGTCTGCATGACCGGCCTGTCCAGCGTGGTGGCGGTCATCGCCACGCCGCTCAACATCCTGTTCTGGGCCTCGCTCAATCCGGCCACGGCGGCTCTGCTGCGGCAGGTGAATATCGAGGCCGGGCCCTTCCTGGCACAGACCATGCTGATCCTCGGCGTGCCGATGGCGCTGGGCATGGCGCTGGCCCATTGGGCGCCAAGGCTGGCCGCGCGTCTGCGCCGGCCGTTCCAGATCATGTCCTTCCTGTTCCTGATCCTGTTCATCCTGGCCACCACGATCACGAACGGCCGCCACCTGCTCACCTTCCTGTCCGACATCATGCCGCTGGTGATCCTGCATAACGCGGCGGCCCTGCTGCTCGGCTGGCTGGCCGCGAAGGCGATCCGCATGAACCGGCCCGACACCCGCGCCGTTACCGTCGAGATCGGCATGCAGAATTCCGGCCTCGGCCTCGCGCTCATCCTGAACCAGTTCGACGCGCTGGGCGGCGCGGCGCTGATCGCCGCCGGCTGGGGCATCTGGCATATCGTGTCGGGCTGGACGCTGGCGACGCTGTGGAAACGCGGCGATGCCCGTCGCATGCGCGAGCAATCGGCATGAGTAATGCCGGTGTTCTGGTGACGGGCGCGGCCGGCTTCATCGGCCGCAGCCTGGTGGCGGCGCTGGCCACTGATGCAGCGGCCCAGCCGGTGATCGCCTTCGATCTGCGCGACGTGCCATTGCCTGAACGACTGCCGGGCGTGACCTACATCGCCGGCGATATCCGCGATCCGGCGCTGGCCGGGCATATGCAGATGCACCGGCCGCGCTGCGTGGTGCATCTGGCCTCCGTCGTGGCGGCCGGCGGCGACGAGCAGCGCGATTTCGAAATCGACGTGAAGGGCACCGAGAATGTGCTGCGCGCCTGCCTCGCTGCCGGCGTGGTGCATCTGGTGGTCACCTCCAGCGGCGCGGCCTATGGCTATCATGTCGATAATCCGGTGCCGCTGCGCGAAAGCGACGCTCTGCGCGGCAACGAGGATTTCGCCTATGCGCGGCATAAACGCCTGGTCGAGGAATTGCTGGCCGACTGGCGCAGTAGGCATCCCGCACTGAAGCAGACCGTGTTCCGGCCCTGCACCGTGCTGGGGCCGGGCACGGCCAACCAGATCACCGCGATGTTCCAGCGCCCGCTGGTGCTGGGCCTCACTGGCACGACCACGCCGTTTTCGCTGGTGGCCGACAGCGACGTGGTGGCGGCTTTGTTGCGCGCGGCCTGCGGCGGGCCGGCCGGCGTGTTCAACCTGGCCGGCGACGGCACGCTCAGCCTGGCGCAGATCGCCGGCAAACTCGGCAAGCCGTATCTGGCAATCCCGCCGGCATTGCTGAAGGGCGCGCTCTGGCTGCTCAACCGGCTGGGGCTGACCAGGCTGGGGCCGCAGCATGTGAAGTTCATCCAGTATCGCCCGGTGCTGGATAACGCATTACTGAAACGCGGCTTCGGCTATGTGCCGAAACTGGATGCGGATGCGGTGTTCGAACGTTACAGGAGGGCAAAGCAGGCATGACCTATCTGGTGATCGGTGCCGGCCCGGCCGGGCTGGCGGCCCTGAAAAGCTTCAAGCAGGCGGGCCTGCTGGTGGAAGCCGTGGAGCGGCATGCCGATATCGGCGGGCAATGGCTCTATGGCGCGGATTCCAGCGCGGTCTATGCCTCCACGCATCTGATCTCGTCGAAACGCACCACCGCCTTCGCCGACTTTCCGATGCCCGAGGACTGGCCGGCCTATCCCGGTCACGCCCAGGTGCTGCAATACCTGCGCGACTACGCGACGCATTTCGGGCTTTATCCGCTCATCCGTTTCAACACGGCCTTGCAGTCGCTGGCGCGCGACGGCGGCATATGGCGCGCGAGCTTCAGCGACGGCAGCGTGAAGGATTATGCCGGCGTGGTGATCGCCAACGGCCATCTCACCGATCCGCTGCTGCCGCAGATCCCTGGCTCCTTCAGCGGCACGCTGATGCATGCCAAGGATTACAAGACGGCGGATATCTTCGACGGCAAGGCCGTACTGGTGGTCGGCATGGGCAATACCGGCTGCGATATCGTGGTGGATGCCATCCATCGTGCCGCCCGCGTGTTGTGGAGCGTGCGCGGCGGCAATCATTTTGTGCCGAAATTCCTGGCTGGCAAACCGGCCGACGAGGCCAATCATAAGCCCAAGCGCTTCATTCTGCCCAAGTCCCTGCGTGCCATGCTGCACGAGCCCCTACTGCGCCTGCTGGTCGGTCCACCGGAACGCTTCGGCCTGCCCCGGCCGAAGCATCGCCTCTACGACCGCACGCCCATCGTCAACTCCCTGGTACTGCAGCATCTCGGGCAGGGCGATGTGGAGTTGCGCAAGCCGATCCGTGAATTCCGCGACGACACCGTCGTATTCGCCGATGGCCGCGAGGACAAGGTCGATCTGGTGCTGCTGGCCACCGGCTACCGCATCACCTTCCCGTTCCTCGACGATCTCTCGGTGCTGAACTGGCGGGTGGCGAACCAGGCGCCGCAGCTTTATCTCAACATCTTCCCACCGCAGGATAACGGCCTGTTCGTGGCGGGCCTGCTGGAAGGCGCCGGCGTGGGCTGGGCCGGTCGCGCGTTGCAGACCGATCTGATCGCGACCTATCTGAAAGCGCGTGAAAAGAATCCGGCCGCCGCCGAAGCCTTCCGCCGCCGCATCGTCGAAGGCTGCGCGCAGGGCAGGCAGGATCGCGGCGAGCACGGCATCTTCGTCGACTTCCTGCAATACAAGCGCGACCTGCAGGCCGCGATCGCGTCACTGAACTAGCGGGCTGGGCTAATCGTCTTTTTTCGTTTTCGGTCTGAAGGCGCAGAGATCGGCCACGATGCAGCGCCAGCAATCAGGTTTGCGCGCCTTGCAGATATAGCGGCCATGCAGAATCAGCCAGTGATGGGCATGCTGCACGAACTGCTTCGGCACGGCTTTCTCCAGCGCCAGCTCGACGGCCAGCGGCGTCTTGCCCTTGGCCAGGCCCGTGCGGTTCGATACGCGGAAGATATGCGTGTCCACCGCGATGGTCGGTTCGCCCCACAGCACGTTCAGCACCACGTTCGCCGTCTTGCGGCCCACGCCGGGCAGGGCCTGCAGGGCGTCGCGGTCGCGCGGCACCTGGCTGTCATGCTGATCGACCAGGATTTTCGACAGCGCGATCACGTTCTTGGCCTTGGCATTGAACAGGCCGATGGTCTTGATGTGCTGCTTCAGGCCGGCCTCGCCCAGCTTCAGCATCTGCGCCGGTGTGGTCACCTTCTCGAACAGGGCTTTCGTGGCCTTGTTCACGCCGGCATCGGTGGCCTGGGCCGACAGAACCACGGCCACCAGCAGGGTATAGGCGTTGACGTAATTCAGCTCCGTCTTCGGCTCGGGGTTCTGTTTGGCCAGGCGGGCGAAGAATTCGGTGGCTTGCTGGGGCTTCATGGGGCTTGGCAAAAGGGGGCGGGTCGTCGATCTTTAGACCGCCATGATGCTCCATCGCAAGCTCGCTTTCCTGCTGCTTCTGCTGTTGCCCGCTGCCCTGTCCGGCGGCATGCCGGCCGGCGCGCAGACGGCGCAGTCCCAGGCCCCGCAATGCCGCATCCCCGCGCAGATCGAGGTGCAGGCCTGCTCGCGGCCCGAACAGTCGCGTGAATTGCCGCGCGGCCGGCCCGGCGATTTCGACCATTACATCCTCAGTCTGAGCTGGTCGCCGGCCTTCTGCGCCACCAAGGCGGGCGAGCGCAGCCCGGTGCAATGCCGCGATAACGCCTTTGGCTGGGTGGTGCACGGCCTGTGGCCGGAATACCGGCATAAGCGCGATGGCGGCTCGTGGCCGCAATATTGCGCGGCGGTGCAGCCGGTGCCGGCCGAGGTGCTGCGCCGGACCATGTGCGCCATGCCGGATACGCGGCTGATGCAGTGCCAGTGGCTCAAGCATGGCAGCTGCAGCGATTTCACCGATCCGGCGGCCTATTTCGCCATCATCACACGGCTGCGCGAGCGGCTGGTTCTGCCCGAGCCGGGGCCGCGCCAGGCGGCCAAGGATTACGCCGCGGTGCTGGCGGCGGCCAACGCGGATAAAGGCCTGACGGTGCAGAGCCTGCGGGCGCTGGCGCAGGACGGGGTGATCCGCGAGGTGCATGTCTGCATCAGCCGGGATTTCACCCGCTTCATCCCATGCAAGCAACCAAGATCTTGAATATAAATAGAAATTTATAATAGAATTGGAAATTGATAAATACAACCAAGCCCGCTAGTGTTGCCTGAGAATGCTAGGCTAAACACCCAGGGGTCGCGTGGTCGGTCAGACGGCAGAAAACGGCAAGGTGCGGCGAGAAGCCCTGCGCCTGCTGGCCCAGGTGGAACGCCAGGGCCTCGACATCACCGATACCTATCGCCACGGCCACGCCTTTTCCGACCGCTTCGGCGATTTCAAACGCTTTATCGACAAGGTCGACCATTTCCATGTTTTCGTCGATCTGGTCGAGGAACGCCTGCCGCAATTCGAGCCGGCCAAGCGTGAGGCGCTGGCCCGGCATCTGGCCGAAATCCGCTGGCGCATCATCGTGGTCGAGGTGGACAGCACCCAGGTCTTCCTGGTGCGCATCGGCGAAAGCGGCAAACCCTGGCCGCTGGGCAGCCGCGAATTCCTGCAGCGCCGGCTGCACCGGCTGGACGAATTCCTCGAATACTACGACCGTCATGGCCAGGAATACGGCCTGATTCCGCTGGGCAGCGCGATGCTGCATGCGGTGGAAGACCTACTGAAGGCGCAGATCGAACGCGCGCCGGGGCTGGAGGATTTCAGCTTCGGCGAACCGGTGGCGGCCGAGCCACCGCCACGCCTGCGCGCGCGTCCGGCACCGCGGCGCAACCGTCCGCGCAAGCAGCCTTCGCCGCCGCCCGCGCCGCCGCCGCGCCTGCGCGTGCGCGAGATGGCCGGGCGTTTCTATGTCGAGCGCGACGGCATCGTGGCCGTGACCGAGGCCTGCCGCACGGCGAATATGAGCATGGATCAACTGGCCACCAAGCTGGGCGTCAGCCGCGCTTCGCTGGTGCTGATGCTGAACGGCAACGACCCGATCAGTTGTGGGCCGCTGGACATGCTGCGCAATTTCATCACCCAGAACGGCGGCATCGCCGCCTGAGGCGGCAGGTTATCGTTTGAATACCCTAAGCGGAAAATAACACCCGCATGCCTGCCGGCATGTCTAATTTCAGTTCCGGACTTTCATCGCCGATCCGGAGCCCGCCGTGCAGACGACCCAGAAGAAAACCGACACCCGCGCCGCAGCCCTTGCGCTGGTCGCACAGGTCGAACGCCAGGCGCAGGAAATCGCGAAGGCCTTTGCCGGCGCCGGCATGTCGGACCGTTTCGGCGATTTCCGCAATCTGCTGGAGAAGCTGGACCAGTTCCAGGTTTTCATCGATCTGGTCGAATCGCGGCTGGGCGATTTCGAACCGGAGAAGCAGGAGGCGCAGGCGAAGAATCTGGCGCAGGTGCGCTGGGGCGTGCTGCAGCTTGAGATGGAGGCCACCCGCGCGTTTCTGGCGCGCATGGCCGAAAGCGGCAAACCCTGGCCGCTGGGCAGCAAGCCGGTGCTGGCCCGCCGGCTGGCGCGGCTGGATGAGATTCGCGATTTCCATGCCGAGAATGCTGTCCGCTTCGAGCTTGCGCCGCTCGATCCGACGCGACTGCAGGCCTTGAGCGATGCGCTGAAGGAGCAGGTCGGCCACAGCCTCGGCCTGGACGATTTCGCCAAATCCGCCGGGCTGGCGCTGGATGATTTCAGCGCCGCTATGCCGGCGCCGCCGCAGATGGCGATACAGCGCCCGGCGGCGCGGCCTGCCGCCACCCGTGCAGCCAGCCATGCCCCCGGCCATGTCGCGCCGTCGCTGCCCAAAGGCAGCCTGCATGTGCGCGAGGAAGATGGCAATTTCTATCTCGACAATAACGGCCTGGGCGTGGTGAGCGATGCCTGCAAGACGGCGCAGATCACCATCGACGACCTGGCCGGCAGGCTGGAGATCAGCCGGCCTGCCCTGGTGCTGATGCTGAACGGCCGCGATCCCATCGCGGCGCCGGCGCTGCATCGCCTGCGCAGTTTCGTGTCGCGTCATGGCGGCGGGATCGCATAACCGCCACCAATGGGCGGATTCAGAACTCGACGTCGAGCTCGTCGAGATCTTCCGGCTCGGCCTGCGCCGCGTCGACCCAGTCGCGCATCACCGGCCAGGCCATGATCGTCTGGCAATAGGCGCGACATTCGGGATCGAGCTTCACGTCGTAGGTAAGGAAGCGCGTGCAGACCGGCGCATACATCGCATCGGCCAGGCAGGGCTTCGCGCCGAACAGCCACGGGCCGCCATAGGCGGTGAAGCAGTCGCGCCAGATGGTGATGACGCGGTCGATATCGGCCTGGGCGCCGGCCCAGATCTTGAAGCCCGGATAATGCGCCTTCAGGTTCATCGGCAACGCCGAGCGCAGATTGTAGAAACCCGAATGCATCTCGCCGGCAATGGCGCGGCAATGGGCGCGCTGCACCTGGTCGGTGGGCATCAGCCCGGCCTGGGGCGCGATCTCGTGCAGGTATTCGGCGATGGCCAGCGTGTCCCAGACCGAGACCTCGCCATGGGTGAGGCGCGGCACCAGGAAGCTGGGCGAAAGCAGCAGCAATTCGGCCCGGGTGGAGGGATCGTCGCTGGAGAGCAGCTTTTCCTCGAAATCCAGCCCGGCCATGCGGCAGAGCAGCCAGCCGCGCAGCGACCAGGAGGAGTAGTTCTTGCTGCTGATGGTGAGTGTAGCCCTGGACATTCCCGTTCCCCCCGGCGGCGGTTGGCACGGGCTTCGCCGAAAGTCCAGCCTGTGCGGTGCATACATATATCTCGCATTGCAGCAAAAACTGCATTAGCTTTTTTTGCAACCGGCCTGCCATGGGGGGAGCGCCGGATTTCCGCGCCGGGCCGATGCCCGGCCGATCAGGCTGCATGACCAAGGCTGACCCCAGCGCGATGCTTTACCTGGCCTACCAGACCCAGGCCGACCTGATGGCGCCCCTGCGCCGCATGGCCGAACAGGCCCTGCCGGGCCTGCACCAGGCGGCCGGGCATAACCCGCTGCTGCGCGGCATGGCGGCCGCCACCGAGATGCTGGCCCGCGCCGGCCTGAGCCATGGCCGACCGCCCTATGGCATCACCAATGTGCGGGTGGGCAACCGCGACGTGGCGGTGAGCGAAGAGCCCGCGCATGTGACGCCCTTCGGCACCCTGCTGCATTTCAGGAAAGACATCGCCACCGACCAGCCGCGCGTGCTGGTGGTGGCGCCTTTGTCGGGCCATTTCGCCACCCTGCTGCGCGACACGGTGGCGACGCTGCTGCCCGACCACGATGTCTATATCACCGACTGGCACAATGCGCGCGACGTGCCGCTCGATGCCGGGCGCTTCGGCTTCGAGGAATATGTCGACCACCTGATCGAGTTCCTGACCGTGATCGGCCCCGGCGGCCATATCGTGGCGGTGTGCCAGCCCTGCGTGCAGGCCCTGGTGGCCGTGTCGGTGATGGCCGAGCAGGGCCACAAGGCGCAGCCGCGCTCGATGACGCTGATGGCCGGGCCGATCGACACGCGCATCAACCCCACCAAGGTGAACGACCTGGCGATGGAGAATCCCATCGACTGGTTCGAGCGCAAGCTGATCTCCACCGTGCCGCATGGCCTGCCCGGCGCCGGCCGCCGCGTCTATCCCGGCTTTGTGCAGCTCACCGCCTTCATGAGCATGAACATGGACCGCCATGTGAAGGCCCATGTCGAGCTGTTCCAGCATCTGTGGCAGGGCGATTTCGAGCAGGCCGCCAAGACCAAGGATTTCTACGACGAGTATTTCGCCGTGCTCGACCTGACGGCGGAATTCTATCTCGAGACCGTGCAATGGGTGTTCCAGGAGCATCGCCTGGCCAAGGGCGAACTCACCTATCGCGGCAAGACGGTCAATCCCGGCCTGATCAAGCGCACGGCGCTCCTCACCGTGGAGGGCGAGCGCGACGACATCTGCGCCATCGGCCAGACCATGGCGGCGCATGACCTGTGCACGGGCCTGCGGCCCTATCGCAAGCGCCACCACATGCAGGCCGGCGTGGGCCATTACGGCGTATTCAGCGGCAAACGCTGGAACAACCAGATCTACCCGATCCTGCGCAACACCATCCTGGCCAGCGAATAAGCGGCCGGGATCGGCTAGGTGGCTGATCTGCCTTGGCCAGCATAAGCCTGTGTGCGCCAAGGCCGGGCCAAAGGGCGGCGGCGGGCCGGCCAGACCTCGCCAATCATCGCCAATAATCGACAATTATCGCCAATGATTGCCAATCATCGCCAATTGTCGCCAGAAAGGGCGGCGTGAAACGGTCGGCCCTGTCCGGTTCGCATATGCGACGGATGGAAGGCGTGCAGCGGATTCACGATGGGCAAGAGCGGCGCTTTCGATCTGAGGCGGCGGCCGACGATATCAAGCCCGGCCTGGGAAAAGAAAAAAGCGTGGCCAAAAAGCATCGGCCAAAAGCGCCGATGGAAATGCACCCGATTAATGCCGCGCCGGCATATCCGATTCTCAACCTCCCGCCGGGGCGGCAAAGGGCGCATAGCTGGGGCCGATAAACGCACCCCGTCCGCCGAGGCTCCATGCTGCTGGCCGCCAATCCGGTGCTGGAGGCCGCGCAGACTTTCTGGCGCGCCCTGCCCAAGCCGGTCAACATCCCCGATATCCGCCTGCTGGACGCGGCCACGATCCCGCGCATCATCCTGCCGCATATCATCATCGCCGAGGTGAATCGCGGCAGCTTCGATCTCGGCCGCTTCCGCCTCTGCGGCCACGAGATCGCGCGCTGGTTCCGCGAGATGCCCGAGGGCATGGACGCGCGCACCTTCGCCGGCCTCGCCGATCCCGCCTATGTGCGGCATATGCGCGAGCTGCTGGCCGAAGTGATCCAGCGCCGCCAGCCGGTCTATTGCAAAAGCGTCTATACCCTGCCGCCGCTGGAACCCGGCGAGGCCGACAACGTCATCACCGCCGAACGCCTGGTGCTGCCGCTGGCCGATGGCGCCACGGCGGTGGAATGCAGCATCATCGTCGAGACGCTCACGGCCAGCGACAGCCGCGCCGGCCCGCTGCGCCTGCTGCCGCCCGAACCCGGCGTGACGGTGTCGCACGGGCCGTTCGAGATGGCGGGGTGAGAGAATCCATGCGGCGCCCTGCGCGACGTTCATGCTAGTCTGAATCGCCGCTATCCGGGACTGCCATCTGTCAAACGGGAAGACACCAGTGCAGAGCGACAGCGATACCATGGTTCCGCCCGATCAGGCCCTGCCGGCGGCGGCCAGGCTGATGCTGTCGCGCTGGCGCGGTCTGGTGGACGCCAATGACGGACGGACGGGCGGCCTGCCCAGTCTGCATGCCCTGGCGCCGGCACTGATTCCCGCCGACCTGCTGCCCTGGACGATGACCTACCGCCGCGACGGCGCGCGCAACCTCACCTATGGCGTGGTGGGCGAGGAACTCGCCTTCCTGTTCCACGAGAATCCGCGTGGCAAGCAGGTGCTGCATTATGCCGCGCCGGAGGTGCGTGCGGCGCGCTATGCCATCATCCACCGTGCGCTCGATGAGGGCATGCCGGTCTGGTATCTCGGCCGCGTGCTGTTCGAATTCGCCAGCGTGCAGATCGGTCGTCTCTGCCTGCCGACGCGCACGGAAAACGGCGAGGCCCTGCTGCTGATCTACCTGCCGCTGACGCCGCTGCCCGGAGCCGCCGAGCGTGGGGCGCGCAAGGGCGAAAGTCCGGGCGACGTGGTGTGGCTGGGACGGGGCGCGGAGTGAGTGAGCGCGATCAGGCGAAGGGCAGCCTGAAATTCCACAGCCCGCTCCAGATCACGAACAGCATCAGGCCGGCGCCGATGGCAAAGGCGCCGAGAACGCCCCTCAGGCCCAGCCGCCCATTGCGCAGAGCCAGCACGCCGGCCCAGATCGCGACGGGATAATAGAGCAGCGATGCCGATACCAGGCCGGGGGAGTAGCTGTCGGCATAGACCGTGGTGACGACATGGAAGATGAAATTCCAGAACAGGTTGCCGCTCGCCCAGCTCAGGAAGGCGAAGGCGGCCAGGGCTGAGCGGCTGCGGCTGGCCCAGAGCGACAGCGACAGCAGGATCGCCATGAACAGGCCGTTGTTGAGCCAGAAGCCCTGGTTGTCCATGTCGGCATGCATGTGCCGGCCCATCCATTCCGGAAAGCCGGCGAAGAATTCCTCGGGGATATGCACGGCATAGGCCAGCGGCAGGGCCCAGAGGAACCGCTCGAAGCGCATCAGGTTCGGGTGGCGCGCGGCGGCGGGTATGGCGCTGGGCACGGCAGCGGTCATGGGGCGAACCTTCACGTCTTGCGGGAAACGGGCATGTCCTGCGAGGGGGATTTGGTGGAGCCGAGGGGAATCGAACCCCTGACCTCCTCATTGCGAACGAGGCGCTCTCCCAGCTGAGCTACGGCCCCCGCCAGACGCAACCGGCGCTGAGCCGTTCCGGATGCGCAAGAATGGGCTAAGAGCGGCCATTTAGGACCCGGCCTTTGCCAAGTCAAGGACGAGGGCAGCCGGCCGGGCCAGGCGGAAAAGCCACCCAGGACGGCAGGGTACCGGCGCCACCGTTACGCGGCCGGCCCGCCCGGCGGCGGCTTGCCCGGAATCGGCGGAGCCGATACATGAGAACGCCCTCACCACGATAATCCTCGCCCGGACGGAAGACCAAGCCCGATGCGCGCGCTCCTCGATGTCGTCCTGGTCGTCCTGCAAATCTATGTCTGGCTTCTGATCGCCTCGGCAATCC
>JBKBJT010000062.1:0-14298 GCA_046294345.1 Ferrovibrio sp. | reverse complement strand
GGCGAACAGGCCGGATTTCGACATCTTGAGCCGGTCGGCCAGCATGCCGATGGAAATCCCCTGGAAGCCTTCGACGCTGGCGGCGCGGAGGGCCTCGGTGAGGATGACGGCGCGTGTCTGCTGACCTTTGCTCATGCCGCTAAATTACGAACGGTCGTTCGCAAAGTCAAGATCGCCTGTCATCCCGCCTGTGACGGCGGCCACAAAAGCGTGATCGCCCCGAACAGCAGGAAAATGGCGCCGCAGGGGAATCCGACCTGCCGCGTGTAAACCGCCGGATCGGGCTGGACGTAAACCAGCCGGAGGAGGGCATTCCATGACAACACGCCGCGACCTGTTGCTGCAGGCAGCCATGTTTTCCGCCCTGCCGGGTCTGGGTTTTGCCCAGACGCGCGGCCTGTCCCTGCCGCTGGAGCCGACACCGGCCTGCGGCGAAAGCCGGGATGCCACCCCGCGCCAGACCGAGGGGCCGTTCTACACGCCGCGCCCGCCGCAGACGGCGAACCTGCGTGAACCCGGCATGGCCGGCATACCGCTGCGCATCGGCGGGCTGGTGCTCGACCGCCGCTGCCGTCCGGTCGGCGATGTGATGGTGGATCTCTGGCAGGCCGATGCCGCCGGGCAATACGACAATGCCGGCTTTCGCCTGCGCGGCCACCAGTTCAGCGATGGCGATGGCCGCTGGCGCTTCGAGACGATCCTGCCCGGCGTCTATCCCGGCCGCACCCGGCACATCCATGTGAAGCTGCGCCCGCCGCGCGGCGATGTGCTCACGACCCAGCTTTATTTTCCCGACGAGCCCGGCAACGCGCGCGACCGCATTTTCGACCGCCGCCTGCTGGTGCAGATGGGCGGCGACGAAACGGCCAAGATCGCGCGGTATGATTTTGTGCTTGATGTCGGCTGAGCCGGCTTGACCCCGCAATGGCGCGGCGCCATCGTTGAGACATGATGGATCTGCCCACCCTGCTCACCTTCACAATTGCCGCCTTCGCCCTGGCGGCAACGCCGGGTCCCGACATGCTGCTGGTGATGACGCGCAGCGTGGCGCAGGGTCGCGCCGCCGGCCTGATCACCCTGGCCGGCATCACGCTGGGCTGCTACTTCCACGCCCTGATCGCCGGCTTTTCATTGAGCGGCATGCTGCTGGTGGCGCCGGTGATGTTCGAGATCATCCGCTGGGCGGGTGCGGCCTATCTGCTCTATCTGGCGGTGCAGGCCTTCCGCGGCGCCGGCGGGTTCCAGCCGCCCCGGCCCGGCGCGCCGGCTTTGCCGCTGATGAAGCTGTTCCGCCAGGGGCTGCTCACCAATATGCTCAACCCGAAGGTGGCGCTGTTTTTCCTGGCGCTGTTCCCGCAATTCATGCAGCCCGATCCCGACACGGCGGTGTGGCAGGCTTTGCTGCTCGCCTGCGTGCTCAGCGGCGCGGGTTTCATCGTCAATGGCAGCATCGCGCTGGTCGCCGGCCGGCTGGGCGAATTCTTGAGCGCGCGGCCGGCCTTTGTCCGCTGGCAGAACCGGCTGCTGGGCGGCGTGTTCGCCGCGATGGCCCTGCGCCTCGCGTTCGACGCGAGGCGATAAAGCAGAAGCCCGGGCCTCGCGTTCGACGCGAGGCGATAAAGCAAAAGCCCGGGCCTCGCCTTCGACCGGAAATAACGCCTCAGTTCGTTTCCTGCGGCCGCATCAGGCGGTCGACATCGCCGTTCGACAGCATCGCCTCGCAGGCCTGCGATACGGCCATCGCAACTGACAGGTCCGTCGCCTTGCCGAAAGCAAGGTAAAGCCGGCTGGTCAGGTCATGCAGCGGCAGAAAGGCCTCGACCGCATCGGGGCGTTCGCCAAGTTCGCGCAGGCGCAGATAGAGGCTGGCCGGATGGGCCGGCATGGCATCGACCCGGCCATACAGCAGTTGCCGGGTGGCGATATCCTCGTCGGCCGTCTCCTGCACCGAAACGCCCTGCCGCAGCAGATATTCGGTCTTGACGTCGAGATGCACGCCGGCGATCTGCCAGCGCGCCAGTTCGGGCACGGATGCCGCCACGACATCCGTGCGGTCGCGCCGCCGGAACATCGCCACGTCGTAATTCAGCACCGGGCAAACCCAGTGGAAGGAATTTTCCCGTGCGGCCGTGCGGGCGATCAGCGCGATCAAAGTGTTCGGCTCGTTTTCTGTCTCGGCCAGCGCGCGGGCGAACGGCAGTACGGTCAGCGTGGCCGGTCGGCCGACCCGGCTGGCAAGGGCCGAGATCAGCGCGGCGGTGGGGCCGGCGGCACGGTCCTGCTGTTCAAGGGTGTAAGGCGGGAAGCGCGCGGCGACATAGTGAATGTCCGGCAGGTCTGCCGCGGTCGCAGGCGATGCCGGCAGCAGCCCGATGGCACAGAGAATCAGGACCGAAGCGAAGCGCATGTCGCCGATGATAATCAGATACGCTCCGGCCGGAGCATAAATTTCATGTAATTGGCGGGCGAATGGTCCGCGATCAGATGCGGGCGGCTTTCACGCCATCCACCTCGGCATTGCCGTCGAGAATCGCGGTTTTAATGGTTTCGAGTCCACGTTCGAATTCCTCGATGCGCTCGCGCAGGCCGCGCAGCTCCTCCAGTGCCTGCCGGCCGATGGGTCGTTCGGTCTGGCTGTATTCCAGCACCAGGCTGGCGTAGCGGCCGCGCATCTTGGCGAGCGACTTCAGCATCGCCTCGATTTCGCCCGGCTCGATGCGGCCCAGCGCCCAGATCATCTGGCTGCGGGTGAATTCGCGGTCCTTGGCGATGATCTGCTGCACATACTGCCGGGCATTCAGCGCGGCGGCGGCGTCGGCCGGGCTGCCGTCGCGCAGGGCCAGGCGTTCGCGGGCGCTCAGGCCCGCCTGGGCCAGGTCGCTGGCCGTCGGCTTTGCCGTTGAAGCCTGGCCTTTCAGGGCAGCGCGCAGCTGGGGTTCGACTTTCTCGGCCTGACGCAGGGACAGCAACGCAATCGCCATGACTTCAACTCCTCGGTCCGGACATCGGTATCTGGCAGGAGCGGAGCAAGCCCCGTGCCATGGTTAAGATGGCGGATTTCCGGGATATTCAGATGTCGCGTTGTGGCCCAGACGGCAGCTTTTGCCGACAGGAGCGGGTTCAGGGCGCCAGCGGCGGCGCCTGGATGCCGGTGCTGCGGCCGGGGAACAGCAGGTCCAGCCGCCAGTCCTGGGGCCGGCTGCGATAGGAGGCCAGCGCCTCGGCCGGCAGCACGAATTGCGCCTCGCTGGCGATGGCGCCGCGCGGGGCCTCGCGGGCGAAGGGATTGCCCATCGGCAGCGAGATGCCGATGCCGATATCGCTGCCGCTGCCCGAGCCGACCGAGCCGCCCAGGCCGATGCCGGGCCGCCAGGATTCGTCGCTGCCGCGCGGGCGCTGTTCGGCCCGCAGGGCCTCGGGCGCGAAGACGCGTCCGTCCGGCGCCGTCAGTTCCATCGCCTCGACGGGCTCGACCGCCAGCACCCGCACAAAGACCCGGCCGCTCTGGCTGCCCAGCCAGGCGGCGGCGCGCGGCGGGGGCGGCGGCTCGCTGGCGCAGGCGGCCAGAAGCAGGGGCATGAGCAGGAACGGCAGGCTAAGGGCGAACAGGCGGCGCGGCAGGGTCATACATTTATTATAGGGGTTGCGGCGGAAGGTTCCCATCGGCGGCGCGGCCGGTTTAAGCTGCCGCCACCCAAGGAAAAGCCAGAAAACAGATAAAGACGACAGGACAGGAAGCCCGATGACCCTTGCCCCGAACGCCTCCGACAATCTTTTCGACCTGACCGGCAAGGTGGCGGTGATCACCGGCTCCAGCCGCGGCATCGGCCGCGCCATCGCGCTGCGCATGGCCCAGCACGGTGCGAAGGTGGTGGTGACCAGCCGCAAGGCCGAGGCCTGCGAGAAAGTGGCCGCGGAAATCAAGGGCGCAGGCGGGGATGCGATTGTCGTGCCCTGCAACGTCTCGGAGAAGGCGCAGCTCCAGGCCCTGGTGGATGCCACGATCAAGCATTGGGGCCGGATCGACATCCTGGTCTGCAACGCGGCGGTGAATCCCTTCTTCGGTCCGTCGAAGGACATCCCCGACGATGCCTTCGACAAGATCATGGACGTGAACATCAAGTCGAATCACTGGCTGTGCAATATGGCCGCGCCCGACATGGCCAAACGCCAGGATGGCGCGATCATTATCATCTCTTCCGTCGGCGGCCTGTTCGGCTCCAACACCCTGGGCGCCTATGGCATCTCCAAGGCGGCCGACATGCAGCTGGCCCGCAACCTCGCCGTGGAATGGGGGCCGCAGAATATCCGCGCCAACTGCATCGCGCCCGGCCTGATCAAGACCGATTTCGCCCGCGCCCTGTGGGAGAACCCGGAAATCTCCAAGAAAGCCACCAAGGGCTATGCGCTGAAGCGAATCGGCGACCCCGACGAGATCGCCGGTGCCGCCGTTTTCCTGGCCTCCGCCGCCGGCCGCTTCATGACCGGCCAGACCATGATCATCGATGGCGGCGGCATGGTGAACTTCCAGAGTGTGTGATTTCCGGGCATGTGATTTCCAGGGCGTGTAAAACACCCGGAAACGCTATATATCCTGTCCATGCAGATGCGCCCCCTTATCCCCGATCCGCGCGCGATCATCGACCGCAAGGCGCTGACGCTGCAGCTCGATGCGCTGGGCGGCGAGGGCATGCACGGCACGGCGGAACAGCGCAAGCAGGCGCTGGTGCTGCTGAAGGCGGCGCTGAACGAAGGCCGGCGCGTGGTGCAGGCGCGGTTCCAGGCCGGCGCGCCGGCTTTGTCCACGCGACAGGCCTTGGCTTATCTCACCGACCAGGTCATCCGCCTGGTCTTCGACTTCACCGTCAACCGGGTCTACCGCCTGCCCAATCCCACGGCGGCGGAGAAACTCTCGGTGGTGGCGGTCGGCGGTTACGGCCGCGGCGAGATGGCGCCGTTTTCCGATGTCGACCTGCTGTTCCTGTTCCCCTACAAGCAGACGCCCTGGGGCGAACAGGTGGTGGAATACATGCTCTACCTGCTGTGGGACCTTGGCCTGAAGGTGGGCCATGCCACACGCTCGGTGGACGAATGCATCCGGCTTAGTTTAAGCGACATCACCATCCGCACCGCCATTCTTGAGCAGCGCTGGATCTGGGGCGACCAGGAACTGGCGGCGCAGCTCAAATCCCGCTTCCAGGCTGAGGTGGTGGTCAAGACCGGGCCGGATTTCATCGAGAAGAAGCTGGCCGAACGCGACGACCGCCATCGCCGCATGGGCGATTCGCGTTATGTGGTCGAGCCCAACGTGAAGGAAGGCAAGGGCGGCCTGCGCGACCTGCACACCCTGGTCTGGATCACGAAATACATTTACGGCGTCGAAGACACCGCCGAATTGATCGCGCGCGGCCTGCTGCATGCGGAAGAGCATCGCCGTTTCGTGCAGGCGATGGAATTCCTGTGGACCGTGCGCATCCACCTGCATTACCTGGCCAACCGGCCGGAGGAACGGCTGACCTTCGACATGCAGACCGAGATCGCCAAGGCGATGGGCTATGCCGACCGGCCCGGCCGCCGCGATGTCGAGCGCTTCATGAAGAAATACTATCTGGTGGCCAAGGAAGTGGGCGACCTGACGCGCATCTTCGCCGCCGCTCTGGAAGAGCGCCACAAGAAGAAGAAACCGCTGGCGGCGATCCGCGCCAAAATCAAGCGGCCGAAAAAGCTGGACGGTTTCGAGGTCGAGGGCGGTCGGCTCAATGTCGGCAGCGAGACCCTGTTCGAGAAGCAGCCGGTGAAGATGCTGCGGCTGTTCCATCTGGCGCAGGAACAGGGGCTGGACATCCACCCCGAGGCCCTGCGGCTGGTGCGGCGCAGCCTGAAGCTGATCGACGGCAAGCTGCGTAACGACGACGAAGCCAACCGGCTGTTCATGGACATGCTCTGCTCGGTGAACGATCCCGAGACGACGCTGCGCCGCCTGAACGAGGCCGATGTGCTTGGCCGCTTCGTGCCGGATTTCGGTCGCGTGGTGGCGCAGACCCAGCACGACATGTACCACACCTATACGGTGGACGAGCATACCATCCGCGCTATCGGCATCCTGTCGCGTATCGAGAATGGCGCGCTGAAGGAAGATCATCCACTCAGCGTGCATGTGATCAAGGAAGTGCTGTCGCGCCGCGTGCTTTATGTCGCCGTGCTGCTGCACGACATCGCCAAGGGCCGCGGCGGCGACCACTCCGTGCTGGGCGAGAAGGTGGCCGAGAAGCTTGGGCCGCGCTTCGGGCTGAGTGCGGCGGAAACCGAAACCGTGGCCTGGCTGGTGCGCTGGCACCTGCTGATGTCGGCCACAGCTTTCAAGCGCGACATCGCCGACCCGAAGACGGTGGTGGATTTCGCCCAGGCCGTGCAGAGCCCGGAACGCCTGCGCCTGCTGCTCTGCCTCACGGTGGCCGATATCCGCGCCGTCGGTCCCACCATCTGGAATGGCTGGAAGGGCCAGCTGCTGCGCGACCTGTATTATCGCGCCGAGGAATTCCTTTCCGGTGGCTTCACCGGCCGGCGCCGCGAGGAACGCATCGCCGAGACCAAGGAGAAGGCGCGCGGACTGCTGTCAGGCTGGAGCAAGGCCGAGGCCGACCGGCTGCTCAAGCGCCACTACGAGAATTACTGGTATTCCAACGACGCGGAAACCATCGCCCGTCACGCCACCCTGATGCGCGAGGCCGATCAATCGGGTCGCAGCCTGACCACCGCCTCAAGGCCCGACCGGTTTCGCGCGGTTACCGAATTCACGCTCTACGCGCCCGACCATCCGGGCCTGTTCGCCCGTGCTGCCGGCGCCATGGCCGCGGCCGGCGCCAATATCGTCGATGCCAAGATCTTCACCACCAATGACGGCATGGCGCTCGACAGCTTTTACATCCAGGACATGGACGGCAAGGCCTTCGACCGCCCCGAGCAGCTCAAGAAACTCAACACCGCGCTGGAGCGCGCGCTGTCGGGCGACCTGAAGCTGCGTTCGGCCATCGCGCCGGAACGGCCCGGCCAGACCAGCCGCACCCGCATCTTCAAGGTGGAGCCGCGCGTGCTGGTCGATAACGCCGCCTCCAACCGCTACACCGTGATCGAGGTGAACGGGCGCGACCGGCCGGGCTTCCTCTACGATGTCACGCGTGGGCTGTATGACCTCAATCTGAGCATCGGGTCGGCGCATATTGCCACCTATGGTGAGCGCGCCGTCGACGTGTTCTATGTGCAGGACCTGACCGGCATGAAGCTGACCGACAAGCGGCGGCTGCAGCAGATCGAAAAGCATCTGCTGAAGAAAATCGCGCCGGCCGACGACAGGCCGTCCGGCAAGGCCGCGGCAAAGGCGGCCTGAGGACAGTGGCGGTGCCGGTGCTGCTTGCCTATACTCCGCCCGCCCCGCCCATTCGGATATTCGCGTAGATGTCCCTGTTCCGTGCCATCGCCACCGTCGGCGGCCTCACCATGGTCAGCCGCATAGCGGGTTTCGTTCGCGACCTGCTGATCGCGCGCTATCTCGGCGCCGGCCCGGTGGCCGATGCTTTCTTCGTCAGCCTGCGCCTGCCCAATTTCTTCCGCTCGCTGTTCGCCGAGGGCGCCTTCACCGCCGGTTTCCTGCCGCTGTACAGCCATATCCAGGCCAAGGAAGGATCGGCGGCGGCGCAGCTTTTTGCCGAACGCGCGCTGGCCGTGCTGCTGCTTGCCACCTTCGGCTTCACGCTGATCGCCCAGATCGCCATGCCGGTGGTGATCATCCTGCTGGCGCCGGGTTTCGTCGACGATCCGCAGCGCTTCGATCTGTCGGTGACGCTCACCATCATCACATTCCCCTATCTGCTGTTCGTCAGCCTCGCCTCACTCTACGGCGCGGTGCTGAACTGCCTGGGGCGGTTCTTCGCCATGGCGGCGACGCCGGTGCTGCTCAACCTGGTGATGATCGCCGGCATGCTGCTGCTCACGCCGCATGTTCCCAATGCCGGCTACGCCCTGGCCTGGTCGGTGCTGGTGGGCGGCATCCTGCAATTCCTCTGGCTTGCCTGGGATGCCTGGCGCAGCGGCGTCGATCTGCGGCTGCGGCGTCCGCGGCTGAACGACAAGCTGCGGCGGCTGTTCAAACTGATCCTGCCTGCCGCGCTGGGTGCCGGCGCCACGCAGGTCAATCTCGTGGTCGGCCTGATTCTTGCCTCGTTGCTGCCGGCCGGCGCGGTGTCGTACCTGTTCTATGCCGACCGCATCAACCAGCTCACCGTCGGTGTGGTCGGCGCCGCGATCGCCACCGCCCTGCTGCCCACGCTCTCGGCACAGCTTGCCCGCGAGGATCATGCCGGTGCGCTGGTGACGCAGAACCGCGCGCTGGAATTCGCCCTGCTGCTGGCGTTGCCATCCTGCGCCGCCCTGCTGGTGATACCGTTTCCGATCATCTCGATCCTGTTCCAGCGCGGCGAATTCGACCTGGAAACCGCACGGCAGACGGCGGCCACCCTGCTGGCCTATGCCGTGGGCCTGCCGGGCTTCGTGGTGTCGCGCACCCTGATCCCTGGCTTCCATGCGCGGCAGGATACCCGCATGCCAGTCAAGCTGGCGCTGGTCAGCATCGCGGTGAATATCGGGCTCAGCCTGGCGCTGATGCCGCGTTTCGGCCATGTCGGCCTGGCGCTGGCGACCGCGCTGGCGGCCAGCGTCAATACCTTGCTGCTGCTCTATGTGCTGCACCGGCGTGGCCACTGGCATGCCGATGACCGGCTGAAGGGCCGCACCTGGCGTATCCTCGCCGCCTCGGCTGTGATGGCCCTTGTCCTGTTCGCGCTCGACCGCTACCTGCTGCCGGGCTGGTATGCCGGCGATTTCGGCCTGCGGATTGTCGCCCTGGTGGTTCTGGTCGGCAGCGGCCTGATGGTTTTTCTGCTGGCGGCCATGGTGCTGGGGGCGACCCGCCCGGCCGAGTGGCGCGCGGCCCTGCGCCGCTGATCACGGCTGCGGGGGTTGACGGGCGGGGGGTTGACGGGATCACGGGCCCCGGCGATAACCGCGCGCTCAAAGCCTGCCCATCATTAAGGGCTTTCCCACTTCCGGGGCCTTCCACCGCCCCAAACCGCAAGGGACCTCCATGGCCTTCCAACGGCGCATCTTCTCGGGCATCCAGCCCTCCGGCAATCTCCATCTCGGCAACTATCTCGGCGCGGTGCGCAACTGGGTTGCGCTGCAGAACGAATTCGAGTGCATCTTCTGCATGGTCGATATGCATGCCATCACCGTATGGCAGGATCCGGCCGAGCTGACCCGCTCCACGCGCGAGCTGGCGGCGGCGATGATCGCCTCGGGCATCGATCCGAAGAAGAACATCCTGTTCAACCAGTCGCAGAACCCCGACCACGCCACGCTGGCCTGGATTTTCAACTGCGTCGCCCGCATGGGCTGGATGAACCGCATGACGCAGTTCAAGGAGAAGGCCGGCAAGGATCGCGAGAATGTCTCGCTTGGCCTGTTCGCCTATCCGGCCCTGATGGCCGCCGACATCCTGGCCTACAAGGCGACCCATGTGCCGGTCGGCGAGGACCAGAAGCAGCATCTGGAGCTTACCCGCGACATCGCGCAGAAGTTCAACCACGATTACGAGCGCGAGATGTTTCCGCTGACCGAGCCGCAGATTTTCGGCACGGCGACGCGCGTGATGAGCCTGCGCGACGGCACCAAGAAGATGTCCAAATCGGATGCCTCCGACCAGTCGCGCATCAACCTGACCGACACGGCCGATGCCATCGCCGACAAGATCAAGCGTGCCAAGACCGATCCGGAAGCGCTGCCCGACACAGTGGAAGGGCTGGAAGGCCGGCCGGAGGCGCAGAACCTGATGGGCATCTATGCCGCCCTCAGCGACAAGACGCTGGAACAGGCGGTGGCCGACTGCGCCGGCAAGGGCTTTGCCGAGTTCAAGAAGATGCTGACCGAGGTATCGGTCGGCGTGCTGGGTCCGATCACGGCGGAAATGCGCCGCCTGATGGCCGATCCCGGCTATGTCGACGGCATCCTGCGCGAAGGCGGCGAAAAGGCCCGGGCCCTCTCGGCGCCGGTCCTGCGTGAAGTCTATGATGCCGTGGGTTTCCTGCGCCCGTAATCTTTCTCCATCTTGAACCCGTGCCGGGGCAGGCCCACATTACCGGGGCCTGCCCCTTCATTTTTCCGGCCGAGAAATCATGACCGACAGCACCGATTCTTTCGTCTCCCGCCTGCGCGGCCGCTGGGTGCAGATCGCCGTGGTGGCCGTCGTGCTGGTCTTCGGCCTGTATTATCCGATCGGCATGCTGATCGCCCACAAGGTGGACGACAACCTCGATTATCAGCCTGCGGCTGCCGAGGTGCCGGCCGCCAGCCGCGCCGTGGCCATGGCCGCGGCGCTGGTCGACCGCGAAGTGAACCGCAACGGCTGGGTCGCCAACGATCCGTTCTTCATGCCCGGCTCGATGCTCGATAACATGCCGAACTACCAGCTCGGCATGATCCATGCGCTGGGCCGCTTCGCCTTCCAGATGGTGGACCAGATCGGCCGCACGCGCGGCTCCAGCCAGACCGACCGCGACCTGCAGGAAGCGGCCGGCCTGCTGCAGTATTCCGGCACCAAGTGGATTTTCGATTTCTCCACCTCGCTGCTGCCCACCGCGAAATCGGAAGACCAGTACCGCAAGGCACGCAGCGCGCTGCTCAGCTATAACCAACGCCTGGGCCAGGGCCAGGCGGTGTTCGAGCGCCGCGGCGATAACCTGCAGGCCACGCTGGAGCGCATCGCGCTGGACATTGGTTCAGCTTCGGCGGCGATCGACCGCCGCATTACCGAGGGCAGCAGCCTGTGGATCGACACCGAGAGCGACGATGTCTTCTACAGCGTGAAGGGTCAGCTCTATGCCTATTACATGTTGCTGCGCGAACTGCGTCAGGATTATGCCAATGTGATTCGCGACCGCGAGCTGGGCGGCACCTGGGACCAGATGCTGGCTTCCTTCGCCGCCGGCGCGGGCCTGAAGCCGGTGGTGGTCAGCAATGCCAAGCCCGACGCGGTGATCCTGCCCAATCATCTCGGTTCGATGGGATTCTATGTCGAGCGCGCCCGCACGCAGGTGTATGAAGTGGTGAACATCCTGCAGAAATGATGGCGGCGCGACACCAAGGTTAATACCCATCAAGCTTAGCCATTGCCTTTCCACCGCCGGCAATGGCAACCTGCCGCCCATGAGCGACAAAGACACCGCCAAACAGGCCGCCGCCAAGCGCCGCAGCAAATTCCTTGTTGTCGTCGACGACACGGCTGAGGGACGCGTTGCCGTACGCTATGCGACCAAGCGTGCCCGCAACATCCGTTGCGGCGTGGTGATGCTGCGCGTGGTGGAACCGATCGATTTCCAGCAATGGGCCGGCGTGGCCGAGATCATGCGTTCGGAAGCCCATGAGGCGGCGGAAGACCTGCTGCACAAACTGGCCGAACAGGTGAACCAGGAATCCGGCATCCTGCCCGAACTGGTGATCCGCGAGGGCCTCGCGCGCGACGAGATCCTCAAGCTGGTCGACGAGGATCCGGCGATCCGCATGCTGGTGCTGGCTGCCGCCCCGGGCGGCGAGGGGCCGGGGCCGCTGGTGGCCGCCTTGGCCGGGCAGATGGCGGGCAATCTCAGTTTCCCGATCACGGTAATCCCGGGCAGCCTGACCGACGAGCAGATCGACCGTCTGACCTGAGCCGCCTTATGCGGTGACGCCGCCATGCGCCACTACAACGCCACTACAGCGTCACCGTATGCGCGGTCAGGACCGCGATCGTAACGGGATCGTTGAGGTGGTCGACCGGCTCTTCGGTATTGCCGTCCAGCCGTTCATAGAGCCCAAAGCCGAGTATGCCGTCGATATGCTGCCGGTTGGTCGCCAGCGGCAGCAGCAGGCGGCGGAATTCCATGATCGGCCTGTCGCGCTGCAGCCAGTGCTGCACGCCGTAATGGCCCTGCCCGGCGATGACTTGTCGATAGTATATCTCGGCCTGGGCAAGCTGGGCGCCACTGAACAATTCGTCGAGATAACGGCGGCTCAGTTCGAATCCCAGATTGGCGCGCACAGTCCTGCCGGCCAGCAGGAAGCGGAAGCGCCGGCCCGCATCGATGCTTTCGAGCAGAAACAGGTTGGGCAGAAGGGCCTTCAGGTCCAGCGGATCGATATCCTCACGCGCCGGCCATGCATGCGCGCCACGCCAGCGCTGCCAGCAGGTCAGCACGTAATTCAGTCTGGCGTCCTGGACCAGGGCCGGGAGATCGACCGCCATGCTGCAAGTTTGCACTTACAGAGGGGGTGGCACAAATAAAGACTGTGCAAGCGGGCCGTATACGGCGCTATTCGTAGCCCGCCAGGCAGTCGCCGGTGAGCGCGAACAGCTCCTGCGGCTGCTGCACGCCGCGCAGAGCATGGAAGCCCACCGATTCCAGCGGGCAGTCGCGCACCTCAGCCGCGAAGGCCGCCGAAGTCAGCAGGGGCCGATCGAGGATCTTGGTCTGGGTCTCGACACGGGCGACTTCGTTCACGGCGCGGCCGATCACGGTGAAGTCCAGCCGGTCACGGGCGCCGATATTGCCGAACACCACCTTGCCCACATGCAGGGCGATGCCGACCCGCACTGGCGGCGCACCTTCGATGGCGCGGCCCTGGTTCAGTTCATACAGGCCAGTGAAGGCCTCGCGCGCGGCGGTCAGGGCGCGGCGGCAGGCTTCCTCGCGGCCGCCCGGCCTGTCCTCAACCCGGAAGATGGCCAGCAACCCGTCGCCGATGAATTTCAGCACTTCGCCGTCATGGGCCTGGATCGGCACCGCCATGGCGTCGAAATAGCTGTCCAGCATCGCCACCACCTCCTGGGGCGGGCGGCGGTCGGAAAACGCCGTGAAGCCGCGCAGGTCGGACAGCCAGATCGCCGCCTCCACCTCATAGCCGCGCCCGCGCATGAAATTGCCCTTCAGCACCCGCTTGGCCGGTCCGCGCCCCAGATAGGTGGTCAGCAAGTCGCGGGTCATGCGGCGGCCGGCCTCAAGCTCCAGGCGCAGGGCCACCAGCGGCATCAGTTCCTCCAGGTAGCTCAACTCCTCGGGCCGGAAACCGCCCGGTCGGTCGGTGGCGAAGCTCATGAAGGAGATATTCTGCCCGTCATTGCCCCCCATGCCCGGACCCTGGGTGAACCGCATGGGCAGGACCAGGTAATCGGTCACGCCCATGGCCTTCAGGTCGTGCAGGATGCCGAAATCCATCGGCGTGTCGGCCAGGTCGAGTCGGCGGCGGATGGCGGCGGCGCCCTGGTGGATCACCGCGATCGGGCTGTTGAGGTATTCGGCCGTCCGCACCACGCCGTGGCCGCGCTCGGTCATTGTCACGCCTGCGTCGCGCTGCCAGGTGAAGCCGCGGGTGAAGGTAAGCGGATGCATAGAGGGCTGTCCGGTGGTGACGCGGAACAGCGGAATGCCTTCGGCGATCAGATGGCGGCAGAATCCCTCGATCAGGTCGGCCATCGGGATGATTTTGCCGTCGTGTTCGATCAGCCAGCGGGCGGCCTGAGTCAGAACAAGCCGCGAATCGGGCCAGCTCGGCAGCCGTTCCACCCCCTTTGCGGTCGGTGTCATCGCTCCACAGCCTTGGGGAAAACCCGCGATTCTATCCACATCGGTTAAAAATCTTCCAAACAGAGGGTGGCAATCGGCAACAATCTTGCTTCGCCATAGTTTTGCCCTTGCCTTTGGCCTTGATATTTGCGGACCCCCCGACCAATTTCCAGTCACCTTTTACGGACCCAGTGATGTTCATCCAGACCGAAACCACGCCCAATCCGGCGACCCTGAAATTCCTGCCTGGCCGCGCCGTGCTGCCGCAGGATTTTTCTGCCGGCTCGGCTGCCTTCACCGATGCCGAAACCGCCAAGGTTTCGCCGCTGGCGGTGCGGCTGTTTGCGGTGGATGGCGTCGATGGCGTTTTCCTCGGCAGCGACTTCATCACGGTCACCAAGGCGGCGGACCAGGAGTGGACCGCGCTGAAGCCGGCCCTGCTGGGCGCCATCATGGAGCATTTCATGGCGGGCCTGCCGGTGATCGATGCCGGCGGCGAAGGCCCGGCCGGCAACGAGACTTTCGATCCGGCCGACAGCCAGATCGTTCTGCAGATCAAGGAATTGATCGACACGCGGGTGCGTCCCGCGGTCGCCCAGGATGGCGGCGACATCGTGTTTCGCGGTTTCGAACGCGGTGTCGTCTACCT
>JBKBJT010000061.1:0-14488 GCA_046294345.1 Ferrovibrio sp. | reverse complement strand
CGTCGAGGGCGTGTCGGTCCGCGAGGCCACCGACGAGTCGACCGGCATCTCCTACAAGGTCGTCTCCGACTGGAAGCAGAACCCGAAGGGCAGCGAGCTGCGTCCGCGCATCACCCTGCGTGACGACAAGGGCGAGGTGCTCACCCTGGTGAGCGGCGCCGAGGCCCGCTACTACCTGTCGGCGGATGCCATCCTGTCGGTCGAGGACGGCGCCCAGGTGCATGCCGGCGACGTGCTCGCCCGTATCCCGGTGGAAGGCACCAAGACCCGCGACATCACCGGTGGTCTGCCGCGTGTGGCGGAACTCTTCGAGGCCCGCCGTCCGAAGGACCATGCGGTGATCGCCGAGATCGATGGCCGCGTCGAGTTCGGCAAGGATTACAAGGCCAAGCGCCGCCTGATCCTGAAGCCGGCCGAAGAGGGCACCGATGCGGTCGAGTACCTGATCCCGAAGGGCAAGCACATTGCCGTGCAGGAAGGCGACTTTGTGCGCAAGGGCGACCATCTGCTCGATGGCAACCCGGCACCGCACGACATCCTGAAGGTGATGGGCGTCGAGGCTCTGGCCAACTATCTCGTCAACGAGATCCAGGAGGTCTATCGTCTGCAGGGCGTGAAGATCAACGACAAGCACATCGAGGTGATTTGCCGCCAGATGCTGCAGAAGGTCGAGATCACCGATCCTGCCGACACCACCTTCCTGATCGGCGAGCAGGTCGACCGCAGCGAGTTCGACGAAGTGAACGCCAAGACGGCTGCCGAGGGCCGCAAGATCGCCAAGGCGATGCCGGTTCTGCTCGGCATCACCAAGGCGAGCCTGCAGACCCGGTCGTTCTTCTCGGCCGCGTCCTTCCAGGAGACCACCCGCGTGCTCACCGAGGCTGCCGTCGGCGGCAAGGTGGACAAGCTGATCGGCCTCAAGGAGAACGTGATCGTCGGCCGCCTGATCCCGGTCGGCACCGGCGCGATGATGAACCGCATGAAGTCGCTGGCCGCCCAGCGCGACCGCGACTTCGCCGATGCGCTGGAAAGCGAGCTGCAGGCCGCCGTCGGCGACGCCGCCGAGTAAGTGATAGTCTATATGCGAAGGGCGGCCTTTATCGGCCGCCCTTTTGCTTTATGAGCGCTTGTCCAGCCAGCAGAATCACCTTAAGCCATTCCCATGGACTGGCAGGATGAAGGTGTTGTCCTCAGCGTGCGGCATCACGGCGAGAATGCCCGCATCCTCTCGCTGCTGACCGAAAGCCATGGCCGTCATGCCGGGCTGCTGCGCGGCTCGGGCCAGAGCGGCGGCCGAGGCGGCGCGATCCAGCCGGGGCAGATCGTGCGGGCGGAGTGGCGTGCGCGGCTCTCCGAGCAGCTCGGCTATTACACCCTGGAAGCCCTGCAGCATCCCGCCGCGCTGATGCTGGACGATCCGGCGCGGCTGGCGGCCTTAAGCTGCGCCTGCGCCATGGTCGATGCGGCCCTGCCCGAGCGCGAGCCGCACCCCAGCCTGTTCGCCGCCACCAAGGCGCTGTTCTCGCTGATGGCCGACCTGCCCGAGCCCGAATCCTGGGGCGCGCTCTATGTGCGCTGGGAGATCGGCCTGCTGGCCGAGATGGGGTATGGCCTCGATCTGGACAGCTGCGCCGCCACCGGCGCACCCGACAACCTGACCCATGTCTCGCCGCGCACCGGCCGCGCCGTCTCGGCCGAGGCCGCAGCACCCTATGCCGAGCGCCTGCTGGTCCTGCCGGCCTTCCTGGTGCCGGGCCGCGGCGGCACAGGAGAGGGCGCGGGGGAACGCGATTCGCGGCAGGAAGTTCTTGATGGCTTTGCGCTCACCGGCCATTTCCTGGAAAACCGCCTGTTCGCCCAGCTGCACGCGCCGCTGCCGCTGGCCCGCGCCAGGCTGCTGGACATCCTTCTGCGCGCCTGAACCCGCGCCCGAGAATGGAAGCTTTGTCCCGTCTGGTGTAAAACACGCGCCATGAGCAAGCATCTGCCGCCCAAAGACATCCCCGAATCGATTCGCAACGTGCCGCTGCCCGATGCGCTGTCCGAGCGTTATCTGGCCTATGCTCTCAGCACCATCACCTCGCGCTCGCTGCCCGATGCGCGCGACGGCCTGAAGCCGGTGCAGCGCCGCGTGCTGTTCGCCATGCGGCTGCTGAAACTGGATCCCAATGCCGGCTACAAGAAATGCGCCCGTGTCGTCGGCGACGTGATCGGTAAATACCATCCCCATGGCGACCAGTCGGTGTATGACGCGCTGGTGCGCCTGGCGCAGGATTTCGCCCAGCGCTATCCGCTGGTCGATGGCCAGGGCAATTTCGGCAATATCGACGGCGATAACGCCGCCGCCATGCGATACACCGAGGCGCGCCTCACCGAGGTCGCCAATATCCTGCTGGCCAATCTCGATGACGAGACGGTCGATTTCCGCCCCAATTACGACGGCGAGAATGACGAGCCGGTGGTGCTGCCCGCCGGCCTGCCCAACCTGCTGGCCAATGGCGCCAGCGGCATCGCCGTGGGCATGGCCACCTCGATCCCACCGCATAACCTGCCCGAGCTGTGCGATGCGCTGCTGCATCTGATCAGGCATCCCAATGCCGGCATCGAAAAGCTGGTGGAGTTCGTGCAGGGCCCGGATTTCCCCACCGGCGGGCTGCTGGTCGAGCCGCTCTCCTCGCGCATCGAGGCGTATAAAACCGGCCGCGGCAGCTTCCGCCATCGCGCCCGGTGGCAGAAGGAGGAGCTGCCGCGCGGCACCTGGCAGATCGTCGTCACCGAAATTCCCTACCAGGTGCAGAAATCCAAGCTGATCGAGCGCATCGCCGAGTTGATCACCGAGCGCAAGGCGCCGCTGCTGGATGACGTGCGTGATGAATCGGCCGAGGATATCCGCCTTGTCCTGATCCCGAAGAGCAAGAATGTCGACCCCGACGTGCTGATGGAAAGCCTGTTCCGCAGCACCGACCTGGAAACGCGCTTCCCGCTCAACCTCAATGTGCTGGATGGCGGCAAGCTGCCGCGGGTGATGAACCTGCGCGAGGCCCTGCAATCCTATCTCAATCACCGTCACGAGGTGCTGGAACGCAAGAGCCGCTATCGCCAGGGCAAGATCGAGCATCGCCTGGAAGTGCTCGACGGCTACCTGATCGCTTATCTCAACCTCGACGAGCTGATCGAGATCATCCGGCGCGAGGACGAGCCCAAGCCGGTGATGATGAAGCGCTTCAAGCTCACAGACGTGCAGGCCGAGGCCATCCTCAACATGCGCCTGCGCAGTCTGCGCAAGCTGGAAGAGATGGAGCTGCGCAACGAGCACAAGACGCTGTCGAAGGAGCTGGCCGAGCTGAAAAAACTGCTGGCCGATGAATCCCTGCGCTGGCAGGCCATCGCCGGCGAGATTCAGGAACTCAAGAAGCAGTTCGGCCCCAAGACTGCCCTGGGCAAGCGCCGCACCGCCATTGGCGATGCGCCGGTGATCTCGGAAGAGGCTTTCGAGGTGCTGGTCGAACGCGAGCCGATCACCGTGATCTGCTCGGCCAAGGGCTGGATCCGCGCCATCAAGGGCCATGTGGCCGATGACGGCTCGGCCGCCTACAAGGAAGGCGACAAGGGCCGTTTCTGGCTGCATGCCGAGACCACCGACAAGCTGGTGCTGTTCGGCACCAACGGCCGCGCCTACACCATCAATTGCGACAAGCTGCCGCGCGGCCGTGGCCATGGCGAGCCGGTGCGCCTCACTGTCGATCTGGGCAACGACCAGGACATCGTCACGCTCTTCAAATACCAGGGCGAGCGCAAATTCCTGGTGGCGAGCAGCGATGGGCGCGGCTTCGTCTGCCCGGAGGCCGAGATGCTGGCCGCCACGCGCACGGGCAAGCAGATCCTGAACGTGCAGGCGCCGGCCGAGGCCTGCGTGTGCAGCATCGTAGAAGGCGACACCGTGGCTGTGGTGGGCGAGAACCGCAAGCTGCTACTGTTCCCGCTTAACGAACTGCCCGAGATGACCAAGGGCCGCGGCATCACCCTGCAGAAATACAAGGATGGCGGCCTGTCGGATGCCAAGACCTTCACGCTCAAGCAGGGCCTGAGCTGGACGGATTCCTCAGGCCGCACCAAGACCGAAACCGACCTGAAGGAATATCGCGGCGACCGCGCCCAGGCCGGCCGCATCGTGCCGCGCGGCTTCAACAAGAATAACCGCTTCAGCTAGCCGGTCATTTTGACCAGAGACAAGAATAGACCGCAAAAACATCAACCAAAACGAGTCTTGAATCGGGTATTGCGTCTCTATAAGAGCATTGATCAGGGTAGGCTTGTCTCAAAAGTAGCGCATGGTCGGTGCATACGGGGATGGTGGCCAGAACGCCATCCGGGGGGAATATCGGCCGGCAGAAGCCGGCGGCCTGGTCTACGCGCTGGTCGATCCGCGCGACCACAGCATTTTCTATGTCGGCCTGACCCGCGACCTTGAAGCCCGCAAGCGCATGCATTTCGCCGGCGGCCACTCGGTGTCGGGCGAAAAGATCAAGGTGATCCGGCGCAACGGCCTGGTGCCTTTGGTCGTCGTTCTGGAGGCCGATATCGCCGAGGCCCGGTTGCGCTCGGCCGAGGCCTTCTGGATCGAGATTTTCCGCCAGCGGGGTGCCCCGCTGCTCAACGTACCGAGCGATAGCGGCGAGCGCCGCCGGCTGTGGGATTCTGCCCGCAGCGAAGGCTTCGGTGCCCCGAAACTCACAACAACCATTCTCCGGGTTGAGGCCGCGGACGAGTTCGAGCATACGGCCGACAGCGAGGAGCGGCGGCGCCACCGCGTGCGCCAGCTCGGCCAGCCGCCCAATACCGGCAAACCCTGGACCGATCATGAGGAGAAGGCCCTGCGTGCCTTGCTTATGCGTGGCCTGCGTGCCGCCGAGATCGCCCGGCGGTTCGGCCGCTCGCGCGATGCCGTCGCCTCGCGCATGGGCCGGCTGGGATTGGTTGAATTGCGGGACAAGCGCCTGCCGCCGCCCTGAGGCCGGTCGTTGCCTGAACCGGTCGGGTGGGGCTGCGATCAGAATATCCCGAACAGGAACAGCAGAATGATGATCGGGATGGGTATCCCCAGCAGCCAAAGCAGAATGGCCCGCATCGTAGTCTCCTTATCCTGAAGTGCTTTTACTGAAACAAAACGCCCGGACCGGGCACTTGTTTCATCGACCCTTGTTTCTTTACCTGCCGGGTCTTCCCGCAGCACCGCAGGCGGGGTTTGATAGGTGCCGCCCTTGCTGAGTCGGGGTGCGTATCATTTTTGTTCCATATGCGAAGCAGGGTCATCCGGTGCCTCTCACAAGCTTGCTTTCAACACTGGTTCTGCAGGGCCTATACCCATGCTGACCGATTACCTGCAGGCCGCCTTCCTCGGGATTGTCGAGGGACTGACCGAATTCATTCCGGTTTCCTCGACCGGCCACCTGATCCTCCTGATCGATCTGCTCGGGTTCGAGGGCCCGCCCGGCAAGGTGTTCGAGATCGCCATCCAGCTTGGCGCCATCCTGGCTGTCTGCGTGGTCTACTGGCAGCGGCTGTTCGATACCCTGATCGGGTTGGGGCGGGACGAGACCGCCAACCGCTTCACCGTCAATGTGCTGCTGGGCGTGGTGCCGGCCCTGGTGATCGGCTTCTTCGCCCATGGTTTCATCAAGGGCGTGCTGTTCAATCCCTGGGTCGTTTCTGTGGCGCTGGTCGTCGGCGGCATCGCCATTCTGCTGATCGAGCGTTTCGTCGGCCGGGGCGAGGTGCGCGGCGTGGACGACTTCACCTTCGGCCTCAGCCTCAGGATCGGCCTGCTGCAATGTCTGGCCATGATCCCGGGCGTGTCGCGCTCGGGGGCCACCATCATGGGCGCGCGCCTGCTGGGTGTGCAGCGTGCGGCGGCGGCCGAATACTCCTTCTTCCTGGCCGTGCCCACCATGGTGGCGGCCACCAGTTACGACCTCTACAAGAACTGGTCGGGCCTCACGCTGGATGGCCTGGGCCTGATTGCGGTCGGGCTGATCGTGTCGTTCATCAGCGCTGCCCTGGTGGTGCGCGGGGTGATCGCCTTCATCAACCGCTACGGCTTCGTGCCGTTCGCCATTTACCGCATTGCCATCGGCCTGGTGATGCTGGCCGTCCTGGGCCTGCGTTGATAATGAAAAAAGACCCGGAGGAAACCGTCCATGCCAGAGGCGCTGCCGCCATCGGTTTATGAAGCTTTCGCCGCTACGGCGCGCAGGCATCCGGAAAACGGCTTCCTCTGTGTGCCGTCGCGTCCGGGGCGGGATTATGCGCCGGATGGGCAGGAACTGAGTTACGGCGCGGTGGCGCGGATCGTCGATGACCTGCGCGGCCGTTATGCCGCTGCCGGTTATGGCATCGGCCATCGCGTCGGCCTGCTGCTGGAGATGCGGCCGGACTTTTTCTTCCATTACCTGGCGCTGAACGCCCTCGGCTGCGGCATCGTGCCGGTCAATCCCGATTATCGGCACGATGAAATGCTCTATCAGATGCAGCATTCCGAGGCCGACCTGGTGGTGGCCGCGCCGCATCGCGTGGCCGATATGCTGAAAGTGGCCGCCGATCGCAGCGAAAAGCCGCTGCCGGTACTGGATGCCGGCAGCCTGCCAGCCACTTTCCCGGCGCCTGTGGCCAAGGCCCGCACCGGCACACCAAGCCACGATACCGAATGCAACCTGCTCTACACCTCGGGCACCACGGGGCGACCCAAGGGCTGCGTGCTCACCAATTTCTATGCCCTGAATGCAGGCGCTTGGTATCGCGATATCGGTGGCCTGCTGACCGTGAAACACGGCGAGGACCGTTTCTATAATCCGTTGCCGCTCTTCCACATGAATCATGGCGCGGTGACGGCAACCTGCGCCATGCTGACCGCCAATTGCCTGATCCTGACCGAACGCTTCAGCCCGAACCGCTGGTGGCAGGAGGTGGCCGAAACGCGGGCCACCATCATCCACTATCTGGGCGTCGTGCCGCCGCTGCTGCTCAACCAGCCGGTGACGGAAGACGAAAAGCGTCATTGCGTGCGCTTCGGCCTCGGCGCCGGCGTCGAGCCGCAATTGCACAAGCCCTTCGAGGACCGTTTCGGTTTTCCGCTGGTCGAGGTCTGGGGCATGACCGAGACCGGCCGCATATTTGCCGACTGTCACGAGCCGCGCCAGATCGACACACGCGCCTTCGGCCGGCCGCTGCCGGGTTTTGAGGCCATGGTGGCGGGCGAAGACGGCCGCGAGGTGGCGCGCGGACAGGAAGGCGAATTGCTGGTGCGACATTCGGCGGCCGATCCGCGCCGTGGCTTCTTTTCGGGCTATCTGAAGAACGAAAAGGCCACCGAGGAATCCTGGGCCGGCGGCTGGTTCCATACCGGCGACGTGGTGCGGCAGTCCGAAGACGGCATGATCTATTTCGTCGACCGCAAGAAAAACATCATCCGCCGTTCGGGCGAGAACATCGCCGCCGCCGAGATCGAAGCCTGTTTGCAGGCCCATGATGCCGTGGCGCAGGTGGCGGTGCTGGCTGCGCCTGATGAACTCCGCGAGGAAGAGGTGATGGCCTGCATCCTGCCGATGCCGGGCGTGCAGCCGACGCCCGAATTGGCCGAGGCGTTGTTTGCCTGGAGCTTCGAGCGGCTGGCCTATTTCAAGGCACCGGGCTGGCTCCTGTTCGTCGACAGCCTGCCCACCACCGGCACCCAGAAGGTGCAGAAGACGCAGATTTTCAAACCCGGCGAAGACCCGCGCCAGCGGCCCGGAATTTACGATTTCCGGGCGCGCAAAAAGCGGTGAAAATGTCGCGGCCGGCGGGCTTGACCGGGGCCGGGGTGCGGTCTTTCTTCTGCACCGGAATGGATAGAATGTAAGGGCTTGCGATGACCAGTATGACGGCAGTTCAGGCCGTGACCGAAACGCGGCGGCGCGACGCCGAAGCCGTGGCGCGCTGGCTGTTTGCGGTGGCGGGGCTGGTGGCGTTGATGGTGGTGATCGGCGGCCTGACGCGGCTGACCGAGTCTGGCCTCTCCATGGTGGAATGGAAGCCGATCACCGGCTGGCTGCCGCCGCTGTCGGAAGCCGCCTGGTTGGCCGAGTTCGAGAAGTACAAGCAGTTCCCCGAATACCAGAAGGTCAATATCGGCATGACCCTGGCGGGCTTCCAGGAAATCTACTGGCTGGAATACATCCATCGTGTGCTGGGCCGTCTGATCGGCCTGGCCTTTGCCCTGCCGCTGATCTGGTTCTGGCTGCGCGACCGCATCCCGCCGGGCATGAAGCCCCATCTGCTGCTGATGTTCGTCCTGGGCGGCAGCCAGGGCGCGCTCGGCTGGTTCATGGTGAAAAGCGGTCTGGTGGATCATCCCGATGTCAGCCACTACCGGCTCACCGCCCATCTGGGCCTCGCGCTGTTGATCTTCGGCTACCTGCTCTGGGGCGCGCTCTCCCTGGTGCGTCATGGCCGCATGGTCGGCCTGCGCGGTGGCGGCATCGCCGGCTGGCTCGGGGCGCTGGTCTTCCTGCAGATTCTCTCCGGCGGTCTGGTTGCCGGCATGAATGCCGGCCTGTCGCATAATACCTGGCCGCTGATGGACGGCGCCTTCATCCCCGATGGCCTGCTGATCATCCAGCCCTGGTGGCATAACTTTTTTGAAAACGCCATGACCGTACAGTTCCAGCACCGCATGGGCGCTTATGCGGTCGTTATCCTGGCTGCGGTCACGGCTTTTGCGCTGAGAGGGCAGGCGCCCACCGGCCTGCGCCATGCTTTGCTCACCGCCGTGTTGCTTCAGATCGGGCTCGGCATTGCCACGCTGCTGATGCATGTGCCGGTCGCGCTCGGCACCCTGCACCAGGCCGGCGCGGTGCTGGTGCTCGGTGTCGTCGTGGCGCTGTGGCACGACCGCGCGCTGGCCGCGCAACAATGAGCGATATCGTCCTGCTCTACTGCACGGCGGCCAGCACGGCTGAGGCCGAGAAAATTGCCGAGGCGGTGGTGGGCCAGCGCCTGGCCGCCTGCGCCAACATCATCCCCGGCATGCGCTCGCTCTACTGGTGGCAGGGCAAGCTGGAGCGGGGCGAAGAGGCGGTGCTGATCCTCAAGACCCGCCCCGACCTGGTCGAGGCCGCCACGGCCGCCATTAGGGCCGCCCACAGCTACAGCGTACCCTGTGTGCTGCCGATCAGCGTGGGCGAGGGCGGCAACGAGGATTACGTGGCCTGGCTCCTAGGCGAGACCCGGCGCGACTGAGTGTTTCGATACAATTTTGGGGTTGCCTGACGCGCCGGCAGAGCTAGGCTGGCGGCAACCCCGGAGACTCGTAATGACCCGCCATGCCGGCTTCCTGACGCTGGTTTTTTCCAGTCTGGCCCATACCTATTCGCATCTCTTCACGCTGCTTTATGCCACCGTCGTGCTGGTGCTGGAGCGTGAATGGGGCCTGTCCTATGCCGAGCTGTTCGCGCTTTCCATCCCGATGAGCGTGCTGTTCGGCGCCGCCGCCTTGCCGGCCGGCTGGATGGGCGACAAATGGAGCGCCTCGGGCATGATGGCGCTGTTTTTCCTCGGTGTCGGCGGCTGTTCCATCGCCACTGGCTTCGCCAATTCGCCGCTGGGCATCGGCCTTGGGCTGGCCGGCATCGGCCTGTTCGCCGCAATCTATCACCCGGTCGGCATCCCCTGGCTGGTGCGCAACGCCGTCAACCGCGGCCGGGCGCTCGGGATCAACGGCGTGTTCGGCTCGGTGGGCACGGCGGGCGCGGCCCTGGTGGCCGGCCTGCTGGCCGATCTCTATGGCTGGCGCGCCGCCTTCATTATTCCCGGCCTGCTCTGCCTCGTCACCGGCCTTGGTTTTGTCTGGGCGCGGCAGGCCAACCTGCTGCTGGATCGCGGCGAGGACGCCGTGCCACAGGCGGCACCCGGCAAAAGCGACATCTGGCGCGTCTTCTGGGTGATGTCGGCCACCATGCTGTGCACCGGCCTGATCTACCAGGCCACGGCCTTTGCCCTGCCCAAGGTGTTCGACACCCGCCTGTCCGGTTTCTTCAACGACAGCATGCTCGGCATCGGCGGCATGGTCACCATCGTCTATACCTGCTCGGCCCTGTCGCAACTGGTTGGCGGCGAGCTGGCCGACCGTTATTCCCTGCGCGGCGTCTACATTGCCGTGCAGTGGCTGCAGATTCCGGCCATCCTGATCGCGATGATGCTGATCCATCCGGCGCTGGTGCCGGTGGCGGCGCTGATGGTCAGCCTGAACGTGGCGGGCCAGCCGGCGGAGAATTCCCTGCTGGCGAAATACACCCCGCCGCAATGGCGCGGCCGGGCCTTCGGCGGCAAGTTTGTGCTTACGCTCGGTGTGTCGTCGCTGGGCGTGGCGGTGATCCCGGTGATCTACCGGTTCACCGGCACGCTGGACGTGCTGTTCATTCTGCTGGCCGCCTGCGCGGCCGGCGCCGGCATCTTCGCCCTGCTGTTGCCGCGTGAGGTCAAGGATGCCGAGGCCGAACCGGTGCCGGCCCCGGCCGAGTGAGTCAGTAGGGCAGGCCGACGTAATTCTCGGCCAGGGCGGTCATCGCGGCCTGCGAGGAGACCAGGTATTCCAGCTCGCTGCGCTGGATTTTCTGGTCGAAGCCGCTGCTCTCGGGGAAACGATGCAGCTGCGAGGTCATCCACCACGAGAAGCGTTCGGCCTTCCACACCCGGCTGAGCGCGCGGGCGGAATAGGCATCGATGCCGGCCGATGACTGGCGCTTGTAGAATTCCACCAGCGCCTGCCACAGGTAATACACGTCGCTGGCCGCCAGGTTCAGGCCCTTGGCGCCGGTGGGCGGCACGATATGGGCGGCATCGCCGGCCAGGAACAGCCGGCCATGGCGCATCGGTTCGGCCACGAAGCTGCGCAGCGGCGCGATGCTCTTCTCGATCGAAGGGCCGGGCTGCAGGCGCTTGATCGCCTCGTCGTCCAGCCGGCGCTTGAGTTCTTCATAGAAGGCTTCGTCCGACCAGTCCTCCACCTTGTCGTCCAGACGGCACTGGATATAGAGGCGGCTGCGCGTCGGCGAGCGCATGGAGCAGAGCGCAAAGCCGCGCTCGTGGTTGGCATAGATCAGTTCGTCCGACACCGGCGGCTTGTCGACCAGGATGCCGAGCCAGCCGAAGGGATAAATCCGTTCGAAATTCTTCAGCACCTCGGCCGGGATGCTCTTGCGGCTGACACCGTGGAAGCCGTCGCAGCCGGCGATGAAGTCGCATTCGATCTCGTGAGCCTGGCCGCCCTTGCTGTAGCGCACTTTCGGCTTGTCGGTACCGATATCGTGCAGGCTGACATCCTCGGCCTCGTAGATGGTCTGCGAACCGATGGCGGCGCGGCCGTCCATCAGGTCGCGGGTGATCTCGGTCTGGCCATAGACGATCACGCTCTTGCCGATCAGCTCTTTGAAGTTGATGCGGTGGCGCGCGCCGCCGAAGGAAATCTCGATGCCGTCGTGGATCAGGCCTTCTTTGTGCATGCGGGCGCCGCAGCCGGCTTCGTCCAGCAGGTCGGCGGCGCCTTTTTCGATCACGCCGGCGCGGATGCGGCCCAGCACATACTCGCCGGTCTGGCGCTCCAGGATCACGTTGTCGATGCCGTTCTTGCTGAGCAGCTGGCCGAGCAGCAGCCCCGAGGGGCCGGCGCCGATGATGACGACCTGGGTGCGCATGGTTGTTTCCTCCTGAACCCTGTGGGGGCAGAAGCTAGCGCCGGGGCGGTCGGGCGACGATGGACAGGGGCAACAAAACATTGGACAATCCGAACATCAGGAAGCCCAAAACCCAGGAGTCCCGTGTCCGCGGTCCCCACCTATGCCCTCTATGGCGAAGCCGATCATACCGCATATGCGAACTGGCTGCATTGCGAATCGATCCCGGCCCGCTCGGCCCTGTTCGACTGGGAGATTGGGCTACACCGGCACCAGCATTTCTTTCAAATTCTGAACATGACCCAGGGGCAGGGCGAAGCCCGCCTGGGCAGCCGTTCCGTGCCGCTGGGGCCCGGCATGGCCGTCACCGTCGCCCCCGGCATCGTGCATGGCTTCCGTTTCTCGCCCGACACTGAGGGGCATGTGATCACCCTGCTGGGCGAGCAGGTGAACCGCATCCTGGCGCCGGGCTCGGGCCTGCAGGGCCTGCTGACCGAACCGCAGGCGATAGCCCTGGGCGAAACGGCGTCCGAGGTCGAACGGAACATGGCGGCGGTGGCGCGGGAATTTCCCGGCAGTGCACCGGGCCGGCTGGGCCTGATCGAGGCGCATATCGGCATCCTGCTGATAACCCTGGGCCGGCTGGCGGCGGAAACGGCGGAACAGGGCGAGGCGGCGCCGAACCGCACGGCACGGTATGCCATGCAGTTCCGCATCCTGCTCGACCAGATGTTCCGCACGGAGCGCAGCGTGGCCTTCTATGCCGAGCGACTGGGCATTTCAGAAGTGCACCTCAACCGCGTCTGCCGCGCTGCGCTGAAGACATCGGCCCTGGGCGCGATCAGCCAGCGCATCGTGCTGGAAGCCACCCGCGACCTCACCTTCACCGTGCTGTCGGTGAAGGAGATCGCCTATTCGCTGGGCTTCGACGATCCCGCCTACTTCACGCGCTTTTTCACCAGGCAGACCGGCCTGACGCCGACCCAGTTCCGCAAGCGCAACGCCGCCTGAAGATCAAGCCACCGCCAGAGCCTTCTCAAGGTCCCTGATCAGGTCGGCCACATCCTCGATGCCGATGGACAGCCGGATCACGTTGTCGCCGGCGCCGGCGGCAGTGCGTTGTTCGGGCGAAAGCTGGCGATGCGTGGTGGAGGCCGGGTGGATCACCAGGCTGCGCGTATCACCGATATTGGCCAGATGCGAAAACACCTGCAGGCTTTCGACGAATTTCATGCCGCTCTCGTAACCGCCCTTCAGCCCGAAGGTGAAGACCGAGCCGGCACCGCGCGGCAGGTATTTCTGCGCCAGCGCGTGATACCGGTCGGATTTCAGGCCGGCATACGACACCCAGTCGACCTTCGGGTGCTTGGCCAGGAACTCGGCCACGGCCTGGGCATTGTCGCAATGCTTGCGCATGCGCAGGCTGAGCGTCTCCATGCCGGTCAGGATCATGAAGGCATTGAAGGGCGAAATGGCGGGGCCCAGGTCGCGCAGGCTGATGGCGCGGCAGGCCACGGCATAGGCCATGTCGCCGAAGGTCTCCCAGAAGGTCAGGCCGTGATAGGCCGGCGAGGGCTGCGAGAGGTGGGGGAACTTGTCGTTCTGGCCCCAGTCGAACAGGCCGGAATCGACGATCACGCCACCCATCGAGTTGCCATGACCGCCCAGGAATTTGGTGGCCGAATGCAGCACGATATCAGCGCCCCATTCGATGGGCCGGCACAGATAGGGCGTGGCCATGGTGTTGTCGACAATCAGCGGGATGCCGGCCTTGTGCGCTACCTGAGCCAGCGCCTCGATATCTGAGATCACGCCGCCCGGGTTGGCCAGGCTTTCGACGAAGATGGCTTTTGTCTTAGGCGTGATGGCGGCGGCGAAGCCACTGATGTCGTCGGGGTCGACGAAGGTGGTCTGCCAGTCGAAGCGCTTGAAGCTGACGCCAAGCTGGGTGATCGAGCCGCCATAGAGCTTGCGCGAGGCGACGATATGATCGCCCGGGTTCATCAGCATGTGGAAGGCGACCAGCTGCGCGGCATGGCCCGAGGCCACGGCCGTGGCGGCGCGGGCATTCTCCAGCGCCGCGATCTTCTGCTCGAACACCGCCGTGGTAGGGTTGGTCAGGCGGGTATAGATGTTGCCAAAAGTCTGCAGGTTGAACAGGGACGCGGCCTGGTCGGCATCCTCGAACACGAAGGCTGTGGTCTGGTAGATCGGCGTGGTGCGTGCGCCGGTGGCGGGATCGGGCGCGGTGCCGGCATGCACCTGCAGGGTATCGAAGCCGAACGACGAGGTGTTTTCCGCCGCACGGGCGGCGGGTTTGTTGTCAGCAGCCACGGTCAGATCCTGCTCTGTCTCTTTGAATTGATCACGCGGGTATTCACGCCCATCCAGCCGATCTCGCGGCTCAGGCGCCCGAACTCGATCTTGGGGCAGCGGTTCATCACCACCTGCAGGCCGGCGGCTTCGGCTTTGGCGGCGGCTTCATCGTGGCGTACGCCCAGTTGCAGCCACAGCACCTTTGCGCCGATCCTGACGGCCTCGTCGGCAATCGGCGGGATGGCGGCCGAGGCGCGGAAGCAATCCACCATGTCCACCTTCACCGGAATGTCTGAAAGGCTGGCATAGACCTTCTCGCCCAGGATTTCGCCGCCGGCTTCCTTGGGGTTCACCGGGATAACACGGTAGCCCTTCTGCTGCAGGTATTTCATGGCGAAGTAGGAGGGGCGGTTCCAGTTCGGGCTGGCGCCCACCATGGCGATGGTCCGTGTGTCCCGCAGGATGCC
>JBKBJT010000060.1:0-14658 GCA_046294345.1 Ferrovibrio sp. | reverse complement strand
CTCTTTGATCGCGTCAATGCCAATATTGTCACCATGACAATGTGGATCCCAAAACTCGACCTCTTCCCCGGCCCGCGCTACCAGGCGCTGGCTGCCGCCATCGAAGCTGCCGTGCAGACCGGCGAATTGCCGCCCGGCGCAAAACTGCCGCCGCAGCGCAATCTCGCCTGGAAGCTCGGCGTCACCGTCGGCACCGTCAGCCGCGGCTACATGCTGGCCGAGCAGAAGGGTCTGCTGTCTGGCGAAGTCGGGCGCGGCACCTTCGTGAAGACCGGGGCGAATGGCAGCTTCTCGAATGACAGCAGCCACGCGATCAGTTTCGACGAGGCCGAGATTCCGCGGCTGGCGACGCCGGGCGTGATCGAACTGTCGCGCAACGAGCCCACCCTGCCCGATTACGACGAGATCCTGCGCCGTTCGCTGCAGAAGCTGTCGCAGCGGCGCGGACTGCAGAACCTGCTGGGTTACAGCCAGACGCTGGGCGATCCGGCGCATCGCGCGGCCGCCGCGCAGTGGATCGCGCGTACCGGGCTGGAAGTCGCGCCCGAGCAGATCATCGCCACCGCCGGCGCGCAGCAGGCGCTGGCCGTGGTGATCACCGCGATGACCATGCCGAACGAAACCATGCTGGTGGAATCGCTCACCTATGGCGGCGTGCATGAGAATGCGCAGCAGCGGCCGGTGAAGCTGGAAGCCGTGGCGATGGACGACGAAGGCATGCGGCCCGACGCCCTGGCCGAGGCCGCCAAGCGCACCGGCAGCCGGCTGGTGCTGATCCAGCCGACCATCCACAATCCCACCACGGTGATGATGAGCGAGGAGCGCCGCGCCGATATTGTCGCGGTGGCGCGCAAGTTTGACCTGACCATCATCGAGGACGATGTCTACGGCTTCCTGGTGCGCGAGCGGCCCACGCCGCTGGCCGTGCTGGCGCCGGAGCGCACCATCAACATCACCAGCGCGTCGAAATGTATGGCGCCGGGCCTGCGCGTGGGCTGGATCGCGGCGCCGCTGGCGCTGATCGAACGCTTCGCCGACGCGCTGCATGCCTATGCGGTGAACAATCCGCGGCTGAACCAGGAGATCGTGCGGCAGTGGATCGAGGATGGCACGGCGGCCAGCCTGGTCGAGCGGCTGCGCGAGGAATCGGCGATCCGCAACGCCATCGCCACCGAGACCTTCGAGGGCCTGACGCTGAAATCGCATCCGGCCAGCCTGCATTGCTATCTGGAACTGCCGAGCCCCTGGCGGCCGAACGAATTCACCAACCAGGCCCTGGGCCAGGGCGTGCGCATCGCGAGCTGCACGTCGTTTGTGCCCGACAACCGGCCCAACCCGCCGCCCTGGGTGCGCATCTCGCTGGCGCCCTCGCCCGACCGGGCGGAAGTGACGGAAGGCCTGCGCCGCCTGCGCGTATTGCTGGAGCGCGGCCCGGAAGCGCGCCGCGCAGTCGTTTAGGGCGCCGTGGTCTAATCGCGCCTGACCGTATGCGCGTGGTTGAGCGGGCCGTGGCCGTGGCCGAAGCCCGGCGCGGTTTCGATCGCCCTGCGCACATAGTCGCGCGCCTGCACCACCGCATCATGCAGCGACAGGCCGAAGGCGAGCCCGGTGGCAATTCCTGAGGCCAGCGTGCAGCCGGTGCCGTGCGTCGAGCTGGTATGCAGCCTGGATGACGTGAAGCTTTCGCTGCCGCGCGCATCGCATAACAGATCCACCAGCGTCTCGCCCGACAGATGGCCGCCCTTCAGCAGCACGGCCTGCGGACCGAGTTTCAGCAGGGCCTGCGCCGCCGCCGGCATGGCGGCGGCATCGGGGATCGACAGGCCGCAGAGCGCCTCGGCCTCGGGCAGGTTGGGCGTGATCAGCGTTGCGCGCGGAATCAGCATCTCGCGCAGGGCGGCCTCGGCCTGGGGCTGCAGCAGCCGCGCGCCGCCCTTGGCCACCATCACCGGATCGACCACCAGCGGCACGTCGGGTGCATACTGTTTCAGTGCATCGGCCACCGCTTCGATGATGTCGGCGCGATGCAGCATGCCGGTCTTGATCGCATCGGCGCCGATATCCTGCAGCACGACGCGAAGCTGCAGCGCGATGAAATCCGCCGGCACCTCATGGATCGCATGCACCGTGACGGTGTCCTGCGCGGTGAGCGCGGTGATCGCGGTGGCAGCATAACCGCCCAAAGCCGTGACCGCTTTGATATCGGCCTGGATGCCGGCACCGCCGCCGGAATCCGAGCCGGCGATGATCAGGACGCGGCCGCGCTTGGTGGCCGCGCCGCTCGACGCAGCATTCATGCCGCCGCCCGCTCCAGCGCGGTGACGATGTCGGCCACCACCGTCTCGACCAGTCTCTGGTCCTCGCCTTCGGCCATCACGCGGATCAGCGGTTCGGTGCCGCTGGGCCGGATCACCACACGGCCCGCCTTGCCCAGGCGTTTTTCCGCCGCGTCGATGGCCTGCTGCACGGCCGGCAGCTCCAGCGGCTTGCCGCCGCTATGGCGCACGTTGCGCAGCAATTGCGGATAGGGCGTGAAGCGCTGGCAGAATTGGCTGGCCTTTTTGCCAGACTCGCGCAGCGCGGCGAGCACCTGCAGGCCGGCCACCAGGCCATCGCCCGTGGTGGCGAAATCGGAGAGGATGATGTGGCCCGACTGCTCGCCGCCCAGATTGATGCCCTGCTCGCGCATGGCTTCCAGCACGTAGCGGTCGCCGACCTTGGTGCGCAGCAATTCGATGCCCAGCCCGTTGACGAACCGCTCGAGCCCCAGATTCGACATCACGGTGGCGACCAGGCCACCCTTGGCCAGCCGGCCCTGGCCGAGCCAGCTTTCGGCGATCACCGCCATGAGCTGGTCGCCGTCGATCACGCTGCCGCGTTCATCCACCATCACCAGACGGTCGGCGTCGCCATCCAGCGCGATGCCCACATCGGCGCCATGGGCCGCCACGGCTTCCTGCAGGGCCCGGGGATGCGTCGAGCCGCAATCCCTGTTGATGTTGAAGCCGTCGGGATTGACGCCGATGGAAATCACCTCGGCCTCCAGTTCCCACAACACCGCCGGCGCCACCTTGTAGGCCGCGCCATTGGCGCAATCGACCACGATCTTGAGGCCGGAGAGTTTCTGCCCCTTGGGCAAAGTGGCCTTGGCGAATTCGATGTAGCGGCCATCGGCGTCGTCGAGGCGCTTGGCGCGGCCGAGCTTGGTGGCCTCGGCCAGCTTCGGCTGCTTCTCGCCCAGGATCATCGCCTCGATCTCGCGTTCGGCGGCATCCGACAGCTTGTAGCCATCGGGGCCGAACAGCTTGATGCCATTGTCGTGGAAGGGATTATGCGAGGCCGAGATCATCACGCCGAGATCGCAGCGCAGGGCGCGGGTGAGCATGGCCACCGCCGGCGTGGGCATCGGGCCGACCAGGAACACATCCATGCCCACGGCGGTGAAGCCCGCCACCAGGGCCGGTTCGAGCATGTAGCCCGACAGCCGCGTATCCTTGCCGATCACCACACGATGGCGATGGTTGCCGTTGGTAAAGTAAGCACCGGCCGCCATGCCGACGCGCAACGCCGTGGCGGGCGTCATCGGTTCGGTGTTGGCGAGGCCGCGGATACCGTCGGTGCCGAAAAATTTGCGGGGCATGCGAATCGACCCAGATAAGCTGTATTGGCGGCGGACTATGCCACAGGAGTTGCAAAAAAGTCAGTCCCGATGCGGGTTTTCCCCATCACCAGACGTTACGATCCGTAACAGGCGCATCCGCGATGCCGCGCCAGAGTCTGACCGCCTGCACCGTCTGCGGAACATCGTGCACACGCAGGATATTCGCCCCCTGCGACAGGGCCCAGAGTCCGGCGGCCAGCGAACCCGGCAGGCGGCGGGCGGGGTCCGGCTCGCCGCTGACGGCGCCGATGAAGCTCTTGCGCGACACGCCGACCAGCAGGGCGCAGCCGAGATCGCGGAACCGGGCCGTGGCGCGCAGCAGCGAGAGGTTATGCGCGGGCGTCTTGCCGAAGCCGATGCCCGGATCGAGGATGATTTTCGCGCGCGGAATGCCGGCGGCCTCGCAGGCCGCGATGCGATGCTTCAGATAATCGAACACCTCGGCCACCACATCTACGTAATGCGGCGCCTGCTGCATGCTGCCCGGTTCGCCCTGCATATGCATCAGCACCACGGGCAGGCCGCTTTCGGCGGCGGCAGCCAGGCTGCCCGCGCCTTCCAGCGCGGAAATGTCGTTGATCAGCGCGGCGCCAGCTTTGGTGGCGGCCCGCATGGTGGCGGCATGGCGCGTATCCACCGAGAGCGGAACCGCCAGGTCTTTCAGGCCCTCGATCACCGGCAGCAGGCGGGCGATTTCCTGCTCGGGGCTGACCGGCGCGGCGCCGGGCCGGGTGGATTCGGCGCCCAGGTCGATGATGTCGGCGCCCTCTGCGGCCATCTGGCGCGCCCGGGCGATGGCGGCGGCGGCATCCCCTTTAAGGCCGTCGCCCGAGAAACTGTCGTCGGTGACATTCACGATGCCCATGACGAGAGGCCGCGACCAGTCGAAACCGGGCAGCGGCGCGGGTTGGGAAAACTGCGGAAAAGCGGCGGTCACGGCCGGGGCTGCCTCAGGCGTTCGTTTCGCTTCGTTTGGGCCCATTCAGGTCCATCTGGGTCCATTCGGGTTCATCTGGGTCCGTTTTGAACCGCTAGGGTCCGTTTGCATACCATTTGGGTCCATTCCGGTTCATTCAGGTCCGCGTTAACCTATTTTTCCACCGGGAGTATACATCACGGATTGATTCCTAGAGGTAATGTTCCTATCATGTTCTCATCGAAAAAGCAAGAGTGCTGCATGTAATTCCATCTATGGAATATTCCTTCCATGGCATATACTGTCGAATACACCGACGAGTTCGGCGAGGTCTGGGCGAGCCTGACCGAAACCCAGCAGGAGGATGTCGCCGCAATGGTGACCCTGCTGGAGGAACGTGGGCCCCACCTGCCCTTCCCTTACTCGTCGGGGGTGGCCGGATCGCGGCATGGCCATATGCGGGAATTGCGGGTGCAGTCAGGCGGGCAGCCGATCCGCGTCTTCTACGCCTTCGATCCCCGGCGGGCAGCGATCCTGCTGATCGGCGGCGACAAGACCGGCAACAACCGCTTCTACGAGATTTATGTGCCGGTTGCCGACCGGCTGTATGACGAGCATCTGCTGGAGCTGAAACGCGAAGGACTGATCCCATGAGTGGACGCAAGAGTTTCGATGAACTGCGCGCCGGCATGACCCCGGACTCGCGCGCCCGCGCCGAGGCCAGGGCTGTCGAGCTGCGCGCCGAGATGCCCCTGCAGGAACTGCGCGCGGCCCTGCGGCTGTCACAGACGCAGCTGGGCGAGATGCTTCAGGTGGAACAGCCAGCCATCGCCAAGCTGGAAAAGCGAACCGATATGTATGTCAGCACCCTGCGGCGGGTGATCGAGGCTATGGGCGGACGCCTGCATATCGTGGCAGAATTCCCCGAGGGCCGCGTCGAGATTTCCAATTTCGCCGGGGCCGGAACCGAAGCCGCCGAATAGTCTGCGCCGAAAGATCATCCGCAAGGAGCCCGCCCCAATGGCCTCTGTCATGACTCTCGATTTCCTGATCATCGCCCTGATCGTGGTGGCCACGCCGGGTACCGGCATGATCTACACCGTGGCGGCCGGCCTGACGCGCGGGGCGAAAGCCAGCCTCGTCGCCGCCTTTGGCTGCACGCTGGGGATCGTGCCGCACATGATCGCGGCAATCACCGGGCTGGCTGCCCTGCTGCACACCTCGGCGCTGCTGTTCGACGCGGTGAAATATGCCGGCGTGGCCTATCTGCTGTGGATGGCCTGGGCCACCTGGAAGGATCGCGGCAGCCTGTCGCTCACCGGCAAGGGCCCGCAACAGAGGGGCTTTGTGAAGGTCTGCCTCGAGGCCATCGCGATCAACCTGCTCAACCCGAAACTCTCGATTTTCTTCTTCGCCTTCCTGCCGCAATTCGTGGCCGCCGACGCGGATGGCGCGCTGCCGCAGATGCTTGCCATGAGCGGCGTGTTCATGGCGATGACGCTGGGCGTGTTTGCGCTGTATGGCTTGTTTGCGGCTTACGTCCGCGACCATGTGCTGAGCCGGCCGCGCGTGCTGCTGTGGCTGCGCCGCAGCTTCGCCGCGGCCTTCGTGGCGCTGGGCGCGAAGCTGGCGGTGGCGGAAAGGTGAGGCATGACTGATATTATTGTTCAGATAATCTCCCAAATAGGCATCGCGGCCCTTACCGCCAGTGGATTGATTTTTCTTGCAAGAACTTGGATGTCTGAACGAATTAAAAATTCGATCAAGAATGAATACGATCAAAAACTTGAAACGCACAAAGCAGAGCTTAAGGCAAAATCAGAGATTGAGATTGAAAGACTGAAATCTCAGCTAAATATAACCGCTGCAGAACATCAGATTAAGTTCTCCCGCCTCCATGAGAGACGAGCAGAAATTGTTGCCGAGACTTATTCGACACTGAGAGAATTGTTATTCGCTCTAAATGACTATGTTAAAATATTCGAACTTTCTGGTGGACCTACTCGAGAAGAGAGATACAAGACTCTCTTTACCGCCCACAGAGCATTCTATGATGCATATTCACTGAAATTGATTTTCTTCCCAAAAACGGTTGCAGATAAGTTAGATGGCATCAATAAAGATTGTCTCAATGCAAGCAATGAGTTTCGCATCTTTGTCGACTTAGGACAGCACCCTGAGAAAACAAAAAAATGGATTGACATAGCCGAGGCCGTCGAAAAGAAAATTCTTAGTGCCTTGCGCGATTTAGAAGATGAATTTCGTAGTCTGTTAGGCGATACACAGTGAAAATCGGCATTATCGAATGCGGGCCGGTGCCCGAGGCGTTACGCGGCACCTATATCAGTTATCCCGCGATGTTCAGCGCACAGCTTGGCGCATTGCTGCCCTCTGCCGCGTTCGAGACCATATCGGTGGTGCATGGCGAAACGCTACCCGTGCCGGCATCCCGCGATGCCTGGCTGCTGACCGGGTCGCGCCATGGCGTGTATGACGACCTGCCGTGGATCGAACCGCTGAAAAGCTTCATCCGCGCAGCCGCCGGGGTGAAGCGCCCCATGGTGGGTGTGTGTTTCGGCCACCAGATCATCGCCGAGGCGATGGGCGGCAAGGTGCGGAAGGCCGATATCGGCTGGCGCGTGGGCCTGGAGACCTATGCGACGTGCTTCAATGGTGCGACGCGCAACGTGGCGATGCCGGCCTTTCATCAGGACCAGGTGGTGGTGCAGCCGCCGGGCAGCCATGTGCTGGCGCAGAGTGAGGCCTGCCCCTATGCCGCCCTGCGTTATAGCGATGCGCCGTTCCTGTCGGTACAGTTCCATCCGGAATTCAGCCGGGCGTATCTGGCCGACCTGATCGACTGCCTGTCGAAACACGATGCCGAGCCGGGCCTGCCGCCGCAGGCCGAAACAGATGATGCGCTGGCCGATGCAGGGGGCGATACCGGCATGCGCTGGATCGCCGGTTTCCTGGCGGGGCGGTAGCGGCGCCGTAGGCCGGACTGACCGGTCAGCAGCTTCACTTCAACCGTCATGCCCGGCCCTGTGCCGGGCATCCACGTCTTTTCTATCCGACGAGAAAATAAAACGTGGATGGCCGGGCCAAGCCCGGCCATGACGATTGGGGCGTGGGCAGGCGCCTTCCTTCAGTCGAGCAGCAGCGCCATGTCCGGATCGCCCTTTTCCATCGCGCGGCGATAGGCCGGGCGGGCGCCGACGCGCGCCAGATACGCGCGGATATGGGGATAGGGCGCAAGGTCGTAAGGCAGGTAATGCCGCATGGTGGTGAGGCAGAAGACGGTCATGATGTCGGCCGCCGTGAAATCCTGCCCGGCCAGCCAGGGCACATCCGCCAGCCGCGCGTTCATCATGCCGAGGCAGAGCGCCATGCGGTCGCGGCCGATCTTGCTGGCCGGATGCGCAGCATCAGGGTCCACGCGGTTGCCGATCAGCACGCGCATCAGGGCGGGCTGCAGCGTGCCGTTGGCGAAATGGAACCAGTAGAGATAGGAGGCGAAATCGGGATGGTCCTTCGTCAGGGCCAGGCGGGCCCCTCCGTTTTCCTCGGTGCCGTATTTGGCGATGATGTAGTCCACCACCGCGCCGGATTCAGCCAGCACGAGGCCATCATCGGTGATCCCATCATCAGTGATCACCGGCGCGGAGCCGATGGGATGCAGCGCCTTGTAGTCGGCCGGCGCCATCACGGGGGCACGTTTGTAAATCTTCAGCGCGTAGGGGATGCCCAGCTCCTCGCAGAGCCAGACGATGCGTTCGGACTGCGAGACGCCGAGATGATGAACGGTAAGCATGCCGACTCCCTGTGCGAATGGCGCGGGAGCGTAACATGAAAGGCCCTCGACCGGCGCTGACGATCTTTATTGATGCGGTCGTCTACACGGCGCGACGCCCCGCCACCCGCAGTGAGGTCCAGCCGAGCGTCATGCCGGCGGCGCCGAACAGGATCGTGGCCATGCCGGCAAGCTGCACCGCGCCGAATTCCCGCCCGAACCAGACGATATCCACGGCCAGGGCCATGAGCGGATAGAGGAAGGATAACGCGCCGGCAACCGGCGTCGGCAGGCGCTGGAGCGCGCCGTAGAGCAGGATGTACATCGCCCCGGTATGCACGAGGCCCAGCGTGAGCAGGATGCTCCAGCTTTCGCTTCCCGTCGGCAGCGCCGACAGCGCGCCGAACGGCGCCAGCATGACGATGCCGACGGCCACATGGATCAGTGCGATCAGATGCGGCTTCACGCCCCTGAGCGCCTTGGCTGCCAGCGCCGCCAGGGCATAGAAAAAAGCCGCGCCTAGGGCCAGCGCGATGCCCACGAGATAATCGCCGCCCGGCGCGGCGGAACCCGGCCTGCCCTGCAGGACCAGCAGGACGCCGCCAAAGGCGATGCCAAGCCAGGCGAGTCTGGCTGCCGTCAGCCGTTCACCCAGGAAGACCACGCCGAGGCCAACCAGCATAAAGGGTTGGGTGTTGTAGACCGCCGTAGCGACCGCAATCGAGGCATGGCCGTAGGCCGCGAACAGCAGCAACCAGTTCAGCACGATCGCCACGCCGCCCAGGACCGCAATGACGAGCTGGCGGCGAGTGAGCATGCCGGGCCGGAACAGCCCCATCGCCGCGCAGACGGCCAGCAGGGCGATGAACCCGAAGACGCAGCGCCAGAACACCACATGCAGCACCGGCTGACCCGAGCCCACGACGAAAGCGCCGATGGTGCCCGAGATCAGCATGGCGCCGGTCATTTCCAGTATGCCGCGGGTTTTGTCCTGCATCCCGATCTCCCTCCGGGCTCGTCACATCCAGGCTGGAGAATGGCAGGCATGGGCGGGAAACGACATAAGGCGTCGTAGACGGAATGCCAATATGGCCTAATATGTGAAGGACGTATTTGTAAAATACTTAAGAAAGGAAAAAGCATGCTGGACGCCATCGACCGCCGCATCGTCAGCGCGCTGGCGCGGAATGCGCGCATGAGCCTGAAGGAGCTGGCGGCGGCGGTTGGCCTGTCTTCGCCCAGCGCGGCCGAGCGGCTGAAGCGGCTGGAGGAGCGCGGCGTGATCCGGGGTTTCACCATCGATGTCGACCCCGCCGCGCTGGGCTATCCGCTGCAGGCCATGGTCCGCATCCGCCCCCTGCCCGGCAAGCTGCAGCGCGTGCAGGAATTGCTGGCGCAGATTCCAGAGATCGTCGAATGCGACAAGGTGACCGGCGATGACTGCTTCATCGCCCGGATGGTGGTGCGCAGCATCGATGCGCTCGACACGCTGCTGGACCGCATCAGCGACAAGGCCGAGACGAACACCGCCATCGTGAAGGCGCATACCGTGCCACGCCGCCTGCCGCCGCTGGGTCCGGCCTGAGAAAGAGCCCGTCTGGGAAAGATACAGCCTGAAAAAGAATAAGCCCGGCATGAAAGCCGGGCTTTTCGTGGATGCCCGCCCGTCGCGCTTTGCGCGACAATATATGTATGGCGGCAAAGCCGCCGGGCGCGGGCATGACGGTTGAGGGCTTACGCGCCGGGCACGGGCTCCAGGCCCGAGGGACCGGTCTTGCCGCCGCGCGAGCTGGTCGGCACGGCCGAGCGCGGCCCGGTATCGCCCGACGACGATGAACTGGGCTTGTCGTCGGGGCGGATGATGGGTTCGCCGCGCAGCAAAGCCTTCACCTCGTCGCCCGAGAGCGTCTCGTATTCCAGCAGCGCCTGCGCCACCTTGTCGAGGTCGTCGCGGTGTTCGGTCAGGATGCGGCGGGCGGCGGTTTCCGCCTCGTCGATGATGCGGCGGATTTCCTCGTCGATCAGCTTGGCCGTGGCATCCGACACGTTCTTGCGCTGGGTGACGCTGTGGCCGAGGAACACCTCTTCCTCGTTGTCGGAATAACGCAGGCGGCCGAGCTTGTCGGACATGCCCCATTCCGTGACCATGCGGCGGGCGAGGCCGGTGGCCTGCTGGATGTCGTTGGAGGCACCGGTGGTGATGTTTTCCTTACCGAACACCAGCTCTTCCGCCATGCGGCCGCCGAACATCATCGCCAGGCGCGATTCCAGTTCCAGCGTCGACATGGACAGCCGGTCCTTCTCGGGCAGCGACATGGTGACGCCCAGCGCGCGGCCGCGCGGGATGATGGTGACCTTGTGCAGCGGATCATGCTTGGGCATGAACAGGCCGACCAGGGCATGGCCCGCCTCGTGATAGGCCGTGAGGCGCTTTTCCTCTTCGCCCATCACCATCGAGCGGCGCTCGGCGCCCATCATCACCTTGTCCTTGGCGGATTCGAAATCGGCCATGGTGACGACGCGGCGGTTGCGGCGGGCGGCCAGCAAAGCGGCCTCGTTGACCAGATTGGCGAGGTCGGCGCCCGAGAAGCCGGGCGTGCCGCGCGCGATGATCTTCGGGTCGACGTCAGGCGCCAGCGGCACCTTGCGCATATGCACGCGCAGGATCTGCTCGCGGCCGACGATGTCGGGATTGGGCACCACGATCTGGCGGTCGAAACGGCCGGGACGCAGCAGGGCCGGATCGAGCACGTCGGGGCGGTTGGTGGCGGCGATCAGGATCACGCCCTCGGTGGCCTCGAAGCCATCCATCTCGACCAGCAGCTGGTTCAGGGTCTGCTCGCGCTCGTCGTTGCCGCCGCCCAGGCCGGCGCCGCGATGGCGGCCGACCGCGTCGATTTCGTCGATGAAGATGATGCAGGGCGCGTTCTTCTTGGCCTGCTCGAACATGTCGCGCACGCGGGAGGCGCCGACGCCGACGAACATTTCCACGAAGTCGGAGCCCGAGATGGTGAAGAAGGGCACGTTGGCTTCGCCGGCGATGGCGCGGGCCAGCAGCGTCTTACCGGTGCCGGGCGGGCCGACGAGCAGACAGCCCTTCGGGATCTTGCCGCCGAGGCGCTGGAACTTCTGCGGGTCGCGCAGGAATTCGACGATCTCTTCCAGTTCGGTTTTGGCTTCCTCGATACCGGCGACGTCCTCGAAGGTGACGCGGCCATGCTTCTCGGTCAGCAGGCGGGCCTTGGACTTGCCGAAGCCCATGGCCTTGCCGCCGCCGCCCTGCATCTGGCGCATGAAGAAGATCCACACGCCGATCAGCAGCAGCATGGGGAACCAGGAGATGAAGATGCTGAACAGCGGGTTGCCCTCTTCGGGCGGCGTGGCCGTGACGCGCACGCCGCGCTCGGTCAGCTTGCTCACCAGCGTCGGGTCGTTCGGGATATAGGTGGTGAAGGCGCGGCCGTCGCGGAAATGGCCGGTGACCGTGTTGCTGCCGGTCTGGATCGCCACGTCGGTGATCTGGCCGTTGGTCACGTCGTTGAGGAAATCGGAATAGGCGATGGCCGAGGAGCCGGTGCGGACACTGGGGCCCTGGAACAGGTTGAAAAGCGCCACAACCAGCAGGCCGATGATCACCCACAACGCCAGATTACGACCGAACATGTTCACGGTAGCCTGATCCTTTTCACCTGTCCGGGCCGGCGCAGGCTTCTGCTGCCGGACCCTGAAAACCCCTCGGGAAAAACTTTAACCGATTTCCCCGTTACCAAACCATAGATATGACCCCCGCGCCGCTAAACAAGCGGTTACCGGCGGCGGATTCCGCCTCACCAATGCTTTCCGAATGTTACAGCCAGACCCGGCGGCAAATTGCCCCAGCCGAGCGCGGGCACGGCCAGCAGGCTTCCGTTGCGCCAGATGGCCGGCAGGGTCGGCCAGGCGGCGGCGGGAATGGCCGTCGAAACGCCGTCCGGACGATGGCGGCCGAGCGGTGCGAGCGCCAGGCCGCGCATGGATCTGGGCACGGCGATGGTGAAACGGCCGTCCCACAGGAAGCGGTCACCGGGGGTGAGATTGATCACTTCGGGCAGGTGGCGCGCCTCGCGGCAGACAAGGATTTGTGTATCGCCCTTTTCCGGTCGCAACATGCAGCGGTGCAACGTGGCGGGTTCGGGCGTTTTCGCCTGCAGGCCGGCCAGCAGGCGCTCCAGCCGTTCCAGCCGGGGCGGCAGCGGATCGCCGCCGATGGCCTGCAGCAGGCGGGCCAGCGCGCGCAGGGCGATCTCGTCATCGGCCGCGCGTAACTTGGCGGGATCGAGCCGGGCGATGCCGGCCACGGGATCGAGCCGCGCCATATCCCGCAGCAGCGCGAGCGCGGCCGACTCGAGCGCGGCGCGGGCGCGAGACAGGTTGCGGGCGGTGAGCGCCAGATGCGCCACCAGCTCGGCACGCGCGCTTGCATCGCCGCCGGCCAGATCGTCCAGCGCCTGGCGCACCCGCACGCGGGCGAAGGCGGGATTGGCGTTGCTCGGATCCTCGATCCAGGCCTGGCCGCGTTTGCGCAGCGTGGCGACGAGGTCGGCCTTGGGCACATCCAGCAGCGGCCGCAGCAGGATGAAATTCTGATCCAGCGCACGCGAAGCCTGCATCGCCGCCAGGCCATCGACGCCCGAACCGCGCAGGGCGCGCAGCAGCAGGGTTTCGGCCTGGTCCTCGCGGTGATGCGCCAGCAGCAGATGCCTGATGCCGGCCTTCGCGCAGGCGGCGCGCAACAGGCCGTAGCGCGCTTCGCGGGCGGCTTCCTGGCGGTTGGCCGCCGGTTTCGCGCCGCGCCAGATGAGGATGCGGCAGGGAATGCCGGCCGCCTTCATCCAGCGCGCCACCTGCTTGGCCTCGGCGGCGGATTCAGGGCGCAGGCCGTGATCGACGGTGAAGGCGCTGACGCGGATGTTGCGCTTTGCGGCCCAGTCATGGGCCAGCAGGGCCAGCGCCATGCTGTCGGCACCGCCCGAGACGGCAACGGCGACATGATCGACCCCGCGCGGCAGCAGAGCCCCGAGCCGGCGGCCGAAGGCAGCGACGCTCAGGCCCGGGCTCGGGGCCGGCATGGCGGGCGGCTTACTTGCAGCCGATCTTGCCGCGCTCGCGGGTGGCGGCGTCCTTCACATGCTGCGGCGCGTTGGGGAAATCCTTGGCGAGCTGGCCGAGCGCCGCGCAGGCTTCGGGGTTCTTCTTCATCGCCGCCAGCGACATGCCGAGTTTCAGCAGGCTGTCGGGCGCCTTGGCGCTTTTGCCATAGCCCTGGTAGCCCTGCAGGAAGGCCTGGGCGGCCGGTTCATATTGCTGGCGCACGTAATAGGTTTCGCCCAGCCAGTATTGCGCATTGCCGGCCAGCGGATCCTGCGGATGCGCCCCCAGGAATTCGCGGAAGGCGGCCTCGGCATCGGCATAGTCGCTCTGCACCAGCAGCTTGTAGGCGTAGTTGTAGCGTTCCTGCGTGCTGCCGGCCGGCAGCTTGGCGCGCGCGCTGGGTGCGGCGGGCGCCGTGGCCCGCGCGGTCTGCTGCGGGGCGGCACTCCCACCCCCGGCACCGGTACTGCCACCGGGCGGCAGCGGCCGGCCCTGGGCATCGACCGGCATGGAACCGAGCACGCCCTCCTTGGACGGCGCCTGGCCCGGTGTGGCCGAGGTGGAGCCGCGCGCGACGGGTTGCTGGCCCGGCTGCGGTCCGGCGGCCGGCGTGGCGGCCGGCGGCTTGACCTGCTCGATGCTGCCGGCGGCAGCACCCGGCTGGCCGGCTCCGCCGCGTTCGATCTGCGTGAGGCGGAAATCGACGTCTTCGACCAGCTTGTCGATGCGGCGGTTGGCCTGGCTGGAATTGAACTCGACCTGCTCGAAGCGGCCGGTAAGCTCGCGGATCTGGTTTTCCAGTTCGTCGATGCGGCTGTTCAGGCGGTTGGCGATGGAGGAACTGTCGCCGCCATCGGAAAGCGGCGCGCTGGAAACGCTGCCCGAGCCCGAGGGAGCGGAACCGCCGCGATAGACCTGGCGCTGCAGCGCGCGCAGATCGTTTTCCAGCCGGTTGATGCGGTCGAGCGTCTGGGCGTCCTGGGCCGAAGCCGGCGCGAGAGGCAGGACAGCGAACAGACCGCAGAGGATGGCGGGCATGAAACGGATGGCGATGGGCGCGGCCATGGCGAAACCCCGGTCAGGCGGTGTGGCGGATACAGACGATCTTATGGCGGTTTACGTCAAAAGCGTGGCGGGCCGCAACTGTGCGGGAAATCCGCC
>JBKBJT010000059.1:0-14815 GCA_046294345.1 Ferrovibrio sp. | reverse complement strand
CGTTTCCGCGTCTGGTGGAGCAAAACTCCGCTCTTGATCGGCGGCCGCGCGCCCTGGCCTTTGGGCGTCTACATCGGGCCGCTGGGGCCTTGGGCCACCAGCGACCAGGCATTGCCCTGGTAATCCACCTTCGAGGTGCCGGCGCAGGTGGTGCCGGGGCCGGCGGCGCAGTCGTTCTTGCCGGCCAGCGAAACGCCGTAGCATTTCTCCTTGTCGGCCGGCTGGGCCGGCGCGTCCATGGCGATCAGGCCGATGGCGGTGGCGAGCGAGCCGGCCAGGAGGGCGGCGGACAGATGGGTCTTAGCAAGCATGGGTGTTTCCTTCAGTGGTGCAGCCGCAGGGGATCGGGAGGCGGGCGGATGCGGCCTGCTGCCGCCCATACCCGGACATTCGCAGCCATCCCGGCCTGTGTTACGCTGCTCACGGTTTCGTGTAGCCTGTCCCCATGGCTGGGTTTTCTTGCCCGCCGCCCGTAACACTCCGACCCCGTAACATTTCGACCTTGTGCAGCGAATGGATTTGATGTGAGCGAGCGAGACGCCGAATGGGCAGCCCTGATGCGGGCCGGCCTCGCGGGCGACCGCGCCGCTTATGCCGAGTTGCTGGCCGTGCTGGCGCCGGTTTTGCGCGCGGCCGCGCGGCGTGGCCTGCAGCGGGCCGGCATGCCGGCGGATGATGCGGAGGATGTGGTGCAGGAGACCCTGCTGGCGATTCACCTGAAGCGGCAGACCTGGCGGCCCGACGAGCCGGTGGGGCCGTGGATCCGTGCCATCGCCCGCAACAAGCTGATCGATGCCCTGCGCCGACGGGGCCGGCGGGGCCGCGAGGTCGATATCGACGATCTCAGCGACGTGCTGGCGGCACCGCCCGAGGCCGATGGCAGCCTGGCACGTGACGTCGCCCGCCATCTGGATGGTCTCAGCAGTGGCCAGCGCCAGGTGGTGCAGGCCATCGCCGTGGAGGGCGTGTCGATCCGCGATACGGCGGCCCGGCTGCTGATGAGCGAGGGGGCCGTGCGCGTTGCCTTGCATCGCGGGCTGGCTGCGCTGGCGGCCAAACTGAGGGAGAGGCCGGAATGAAGACCGACGATCTGATCCGCGCCATTGCCGCCGACGCGGCGCCGGTGCCGCCGCTGCATCTGCGCTTCGCCCTGCTGCTTGGCCTGGCGGTCGCGGCGGCGGCTACAACCTTCTGGATTCTGCTCGGCCCGCGCGATGACGCCGTGCAGTCGCTGGGCGAGCTGCGTTTCGTGTTCAAGTTCGTGGTCACGCTCAGCCTGGCCGTGCCCGCCATCGGTCTGGTGCTGCGGCTGGTGCGGCCGGGGGCGGCTATGGGCATCTGGCGCATCGCCATCCTGCTCAGCCCCGGCCTGCTGGCGCTCGGCGTGGCGCTGGAACTCGCCGCCCTGCCATCCGATACGTGGCGCGCGGCCATGGTGGGCGAGAATGCCCGCATCTGCCTCACCTATGTGCCGCTGATCGGGCTGGCCCCGCTGGGCCTGCTGCTGCTGGCCCTGCGCCAGGGCGCGCCGGCGCATCCGATGCGGGCCGGCGCCGTGGCCGGGCTGATCGCCGGCGGCATCGCCGCCAGCTTCTATGCCGCCCATTGCCCGGACGACAGCCCGCTCTTCGTCGCCGTGTGGTACAGCATCGCCATTGCCATGCTCACGGGGCTCGGCGCGCTGATCGGCCGCCGGCTGCTGCGCTGGTAACAAAAAGGGCCGCTGAAACAGCGGCCCTTTCGGTATTCGGTGCCTGCGCGGCAGGTCGGTTTACGCCGCCTGCTTCTTCAGGTGGCGGGCTGCCAGTTCCTCGGCAATCTGCACGGCATTCAGCGCCGCGCCCTTGCGCAGGTTGTCCGAGACCACCCACATCGCCAGGCCGTTCTCGACAGTGAAATCCTCGCGGATGCGCGACACGAAGGTGTTGTAGTCGCCCGCGCATTCCAGCGGCGTGATGTAGCCGCCCGGCTCGCGACGATCCAGCACCTGCACGCCCGGCGCGGTCGACAGAATTTCGCGCGCTTCCTCGGCCGAGATCGGTTGCTCGAACTCGATGTTCACGGCTTCCGAATGGCCGATGAAGACCGGCACGCGCACACAGGTGGCGGTCAGCTTGATCTTCGGGTCGAGAATCTTCTTGGTCTCGGCCGTCATCTTCCATTCCTCCTTGGTGAAACCGTCGTCCATGAAGACGTCGATGTGAGGAATGACGTTGAAGGCGATCTGCTTGGTGAACTTGTGCTTCTCGACCGGATCGTTGACGAAGATCGCCTTGGTCTGGCGCTCCAGCTCGGTCACGCCCTCGTTGCCGGCGCCCGACACGGACTGATAGGTCGAAACCACCACGCGCTTGATCGTGGCGCGGTCGTGCAGGGGCTTCAGCGCCACGACAAGCTGCGCGGTCGAGCAGTTCGGATTGGCGATGATGCCCTTCCTGGTATAGCCGGCAATGGCATCGGCATTCACTTCCGGCACGATCAGCGGCACGTCGGGGTCCATGCGCCACTGGCTGGAATTGTCGATCACCACCGTGCCCTGGGCAGCCACGCGGGGCGCCCATTCCTTCGAGGTGGCGCCGCCGGCCGAAAACAGCGCGATGTCGACGCCCTTGAAATCGTAATCGTCGAGCGCCTTCACCTTGATCTTCTGGTTGCCGAAATGGGCGTCCTTGCCCACGCTGCGGCGCGACGCAAGCGCGACCACTTCCGAGACCGGGAAGTTGCGTTCGTGCAGGATGTTGAGCATTTCGCGGCCCACCACACCGGTGGCGCCGACGACAGCGACCTTATAGGCCATGACGTACCTTCTTTCTCTGGTCCGGCAGGTCGACACCCGGCGGACGGTGATACACGAGGACAAATGTTGGCGCCCGGCAGGCCGTGCCCGGCAGGCGAGGCGGAAACTAGGCCCGGATTTATCCCCAGGCAAGCGGGAAATTGTCGCGGTTGACATCCCGGCAGACGTATTGTACCGATAGGTACAAATAACGGAGCCACCCTCATGACCGTCGCCATCCAGTCCCGTCCGCCCCTGCCGCCGTTTACCGCCGAGACCGCCGCCCAGAAAGCCCGCATGGCCGAGGATGCCTGGAACAGCCGCGACCCGGCCCGGGTGGCGCTGGCCTATACCCCCGACAGCCTCTGGCGGAACCGGGCGGAATTCATCCGTGGCCGGGCCGAGATCGAGGCGCTGCTGACCCGCAAATGGCAGCGCGAGATGGACTACCGCCTGATCAAGGAGGTCTGGGCCTTCACGGATAACCGCATCGCCGTGCGCTTTGCCTATGAATGGCATGACGACAGCGGCCAGTGGTATCGCAGCCATGGCAACGAGCAGTGGCAGTTCGACTCACAAGGCCTGATGGAGCGCCGCGAGGCCAGCATCAACGACGTGCGGATCGCGGAGGCGGACCGGAAATTCCATTGGCCGCTGGGCAAACGGCCGGACGATCATCCGGGACTCAGTGAGCTGGGGATGTGATGCAACCTTCCTTCGTCACCCCGGGCTTGACCCGGGGTCCCATTTCCGTTGAACAAATGGGATGCCCGCTTTCGCGGGCATGACGTGTGAGACTGCCATGCCCGCCGCCCTGCTCAGCCGCGAAGACGCCATAACCCGCATCGCGGAAGTATTCCGCGAGCACGGCTTCGCCGGCGCGTCTTTAAGCGCTATCACCGAAGCCACCGGCCTGGGCAAGGGCAGCCTGTATAACCACTTCCCCGGCGGCAAGGATCAGATGGGCGAGGCGGTGCTGGCCCATATCGACGGCTGGTTCGAGGCGCAGGTCTACGCGCCATTGCGGGAATCTGCCGATCCACGCGCCGCGATTGCCGCGATGTTCGCTGCCGTGGAGACGTATTTCCGTTCCGGCCGGCGCATCTGCCTGGTCGGCGCCTTTGCGCTGGATGCCACGCGGGACCGTTTCGCTTCCCGTGTGCAGGATTATTTCATCCGCTGGATCGATGCGCTGGCGGTCGCGCTGGAACAAGGCGGCGCGCCGGATGCTGGTGCACATGCCCACATCCTGGCGGAATCCACCGTGGCCGGCATCCAGGGCGCACTGATTTTAAGCCGCGCGCTGAACGATCCGACCGTATTCGGCCGGCAGATGCAGGAAATGCGCGCCCGGTTGAATGCCGTGCTTGCCTGACGCAGCGTCAGCACCCTTAATCTCCTCCCAGACCTTAAGGGGAGGAAAAACACAATGTCGGGCCCGATCCTGCATCATTACGGCACCTCGCCGTTTTCGGAAAAAGTGCGCGTCGCCTTCGGCATCAAGCAGGTCGCCTGGCGCTCGGTGAAGATTCCGCCGATGATGCCAAAGCCCGACCTCACGCCGCTCACCGGCGGCTACCGCAAGACGCCGGTGATGCAGATCGGCGCCGACATCTTCTGCGATACTCAGGTTATCCTGCGCGAAATCGAACGCCGGCATCCCGAACCCACGCTGTTTCCCGGCCTGTCGAAAGGCCTGGCCGAGGGCGTCGCCTACTGGGCCGATCACCAGCTTTTCTCCGCCTGCGTCGCCATCGCCTTCGGCATCATGGGCGAGCAGATGCCCGACGTCTTCCTGGAAGACCGCGCCAAATTCTCCGGCCGACCCATCGACCGCACGAAGCTGAAACGCCAGTCGGCCGTGATGCACGGGCCTTTGCGCGCCCATCTCGGCTGGGTGGAGGAAGCGCTGAACGATGGCCGCGCCTTCCTGTTCGGCGACGCGCCTTCGCTGGCCGATCTCGCCGTCTATCACGGCGTCTGGTTCGTGCGCGACCGCGCCAAGTCCGACGCCGTGGCCGATTACGCCAAACTCAATGCCTGGGCCGACCGCATGAAGGCCTTCGGCCACGGCACCTATACCGAGATGGACGGCAAGGAGGCTCTGGCGATTGCCGCCAAGGCCCAACCGATGGCCATGCCGGGCGGCGTGGCCGCCAATGCGCTGGGCTTAAGCCTGAACGACACCGTCAGCGTCACGCCTGATGATACCGGCCGCGATCCGGTGGTAGGCCAACTCGTGGCGCTGGATGCCCAGAGCATCACCATCCGCCGGGCCTCGGAGGAAACCGGCGATGTGCAGGTGCATTTCCCGCGCGCCGGCTTCATCCTCGTGCCGCATAAGGGCCAATAAGAGAAGAGGCGCGCCATGTCCAAGCAGATCGAAGTCTTCTACGACGTCTCCTCGCCCTGGACGTATCTGTGCTTCGTCAACGTGCAGACTTTGGCGAAGGAAGAGGGCGCCGAGATCCTCTGGCGGCCGTTTCTCGTCGGCGGCGTGTTCAACACGGTGAATCCCACCATGTACCGCATGCGCGAAAATCCGGTGACGGCGCGCGACGAATGGACGAAGAAGGACATGCAGGCCTGGGCACGACTGGCCGGCGTGAAGATTGTGTTTCCGCCCAAGGTATTCCCGGTCAATCCGGTGAAGGCGCTGCGCGCGCTGCTCTGGGCCAAGGAACAGGGCAGGGAAGTGCCGCTGGCCCAGGCTTTCTTCGAACTCTACTGGAGCGAGGATCGCGATATCAGCCAGGACGACGTGGTGGGGGAAGCAGCAAAGCGCGCCGGCCTCGATCCCGCGCGGCTGGCGCAGGCGATCACCGAACCCGGTGTGAAGGAGCAGCTGAAAGCCAATACCGACGAACTGATCGCCCGCGGCGGCTTCGGCTCGCCCACGCTGTTCGTGAACGGAGAGATGTTCTTCGGCAACGACCGCCTGCCGCTGGTGCGCGAGGCGTTAAGGCGCGGCTAATCATGTATGCCAAAGGTCATATATAGCCGACCCAGCATTTCGGGGTCGGCGAGGCGCTCAAGATCAAGCGAGAAAACAATAGAACCTATTGTTTCGCGGGTATACTGGGCGGCATTTACATGCTCAGTCTCACGTCTTGCGTATTCAAATAAATTGTTAACTTGAATGTACAGCGAGACAGTACTCTCCAAAGCGGCATCGAGGTTGTGTGGTCCTCTAATAAGACCTCGCCGACCTCTGTTTGGAAATATGAAATACTGAATCTCGCCGTGTAACCGCGAGCGTTGTATTTGTAGCTCGCGAAGCAGTTCTACAATCTCCTTTGAAACATCTATCGGAGCCACCGAAACCAGTTTCGCTAATCTAAGCGGAATGTCTGAAGATAACTTTGGTTGCTCAATGTTCGGAGGGAGGCCTTGCTCAACCAAATGCGCGGTCATTGCGACAATGTTGGCTGTCGAGTCTTCCAAATATCTGACTATGTCGCTGAGGTCCGACGCGAGTATTGAGCGGGCAGCATTTAGTTCCCTTTCATTTCGAAGGTGTTCTGCTCTTTCCTGCTTTTCAAGTTGAAGTCGCGCAGCAAATAGAGCTCCGTAGACTGTAATCGCCGCCCCAAGCACAGCGCCAACGAATGACAGCCAATCATTCAGTTCTATCCCTTCGCTAATAGAGGTGAGTTCTGGGTCGGTAAATGCCAGCATAACAAGTGCGCCAAGAACAAAGCTGAGGATATATCCAGCTGTGAGTAGCCAGTTATCGGAACTAATCTTCATGCACGGTCACCTTTTAACCCCGCCTGATCAATCCCGGTGTCGACTGCCACAGGGCTTGCAGGCCGAAGCCGAGGAAGATCACGCCGGAGATGCGCGTCACCCAGAGTTCGTGGCGGCGATAGAGTTTGCGCACCGGCGCCGCCCCGATCACCCAGACCAGGATCGCATCCCCGATCACGAAACCGGCACAGGCCGCCAGCAGCAGGGGCGGCAGGCTGGCCCAGGTCAGTGCGCCGGCATGGGCCGCCAGCAAGGCCGTGAACATGGCGATCGCCACCGCATAGCTTTTTGGATTGGTGATGCCGAAGGCGAGCCCACGGCGCAAAGGCTGCGTCACCTCGGTGCTTAAATTCCCGTCATCGCGGCGCTGCACCGTCACTGCGCGCCAGCCCAGCAGCAGCAGATAGGCGCCGCAGACCACGCCGAGAATGTCGAAGACCAGCGTCCCGAGGCTGGCCGAGCCGATGATGGCGGTCAGCGCCAGCGCGGCCCAGACGATGTCGCCCGCGAAGTGGCCTGCCAGGAATTTCAGGCCCGCCACGCGGCCCTGCCCCGCGCCGATGCCCAGCAGGGCGAGGAAGGCCGGGCCAGGGGTGAGAGTATAGGCGGCGCCGGCGATGGCGGCGGCAAGATAAAGCGAGAGCGGCATGGCATCAGCCTAGCGGATCGCGCCGGCCGGCGGAACAAGCCAGTCTCGATGGGCATCATAGGATTTTGTTATGCCTGCCGTGATCGCCGGCGCGGCCTTTGGCCCGGCATGACGGTGTTGCGGAATCATCCCCGCCTGATCAGTCCCGACGCCGATTGCCACAAGGCCTGCAGGCCGAAGCCGATGAAGATCACGCCGGAAATCCGCGTCACCCAGAGTTCATGCCGGCGATAGAGCCGGCGTACCGGTGCTGCGCCGATCACCCAGGTCAGCACCAGATCGGCACCGAGAAAGCCGGCGCATGCCGCCAGCAGCAGACCGGGCAGCACGTCCCAGCTCAGGCTGGCCGATTGCGACGCCAGCAGCGCGGTGAACATCGCCACCGCCACGGGATAGCCCTTGGGGTTGGTCAGGCCGAAGGCCAGGCCACGCAGCAGCGGCCGCGCCACCCGGTTGTCCAGGCTGCCGTCTTCCGCGCGTTTCACCGTGACGGCGCCCCAGCCGAGCCACAGCAGATACAGGCCGCAGGCCAGGCCGAGCAGTTCAAAGACCAGTGTGCCGAGCTGCGCCGAGCCGATGATCGCCACCAGGGCTAGGGTCGCCCAGACGATGTCGCCGGCGAAATGACCCAGCAGGAATGTCAGGCCGGCGCGGCGGCCCTGACTGGCGCCGATGCCCAGCACGGCGAGGAAAGCCGGGCCCGGGGTGAGGGTGGTGGCGGCGCCGGCGATGGCGGCGGCGAGATAAAGCGAGAGCGGCATGACGCCAGCCTAGCGGATCGCACCGGCCGGCGGAATATGCCAGTCTCGATGGGCACCACAGGATTTCGTCATGTATGCCGTGATCGCCGTGCCCGATTTTGCGCCCAGTGATGCCGCCTGGATCGATGCGGTCCGGCGCAGCCACGATCCGCAGCATGCACGCGTCGCCGCCCATGTCACGCTGCGCTTCCCGCACCAGCCGGCCGATGCCGCCTGGTTTGCCGGCCATGTCGCCAGCATCGCCGCCGTCACCGCACCCTTCGATGCGGCTTTCGACCGGCTCGAGCGTTTGGACGATCCGTTCAATCCCAAATACCGCCATCTCGCCGTGCTGCTGGCCGACGCGGATTCCGCTGCACCTCTCACGGCGCTGCATCGCGCCCTGGGCGGCGAAGATGAGTACCAGCCGCATGTCACGCTGGCGCGGTTCGGCGCGGTGTTTTCGGCCAAGGCCCTGCTGCGGCAGGCGGGCGACCTGCAGCAGCCATTGCGCGGGCGCATCGCGGCGCTGGAGCTGCTGACGCTGGAGAACGGCGCGATCCGCAGGGAGGCGATGCTGCCGCTGCGCGGCTAGATCAGGGCGTTTCCAGCTTGTGCGCCTGGAAGGCGGGCAGGGCTTCGGCGCGGGCGGTCAGGTCATGCAGTTTCGGATACAGGCCGCTGCCGATCAGTTCGGGCAGCATGGCCTGCAGGAAGGTCACCGTCACCGCGGCGGTGATGTCGGCCATGGTCAGCCGCTCGCCCTGCAGCCAGGGGCCTTGCGGCCGCTGCTCCAGTGCGGCCAGCCCGCCGGTGGCCTGGCGCAGCAGATGCTGGCGCCAGGGTTCGTGGATTTTCTCCGCCGGCCGGCGGCGCACCTCGTAGATCGCGTTCACCGCCTTGTCCAGCACGCCGCTGCCGATCGCCATCAGCTGCAGGCAGTCGCGCCGCGCCTTGCCATGCGGCGGGATCAGGCTTTTCGCCGGGCCGACAAGGTCCATCAGGTAATCGAGGATCGCACCGGATTCGATCAGCGTGTCGCCGTCCTCCAGCTGCAACGCCGGCACGCGGCCGACCGGGTTGATTTCCAGCCCGCGGTCGGGATCGGCCGTCACCGAGAGGTATTCGCGCGCATGCGGCACGTCCAGCATGGTCATGGCAATCGCCACGCGGCGCGTATAGGGCGACAGGTTGCGGCCGATCAGCGTCATCATGGTCTTGCCCTCCCGGTAACGGCGCACAGAGTTGCGTCAAACCGGCGATGAAGCAAGGGGTCGTCATGAAAAAGGCCGGGATAACTCCCGGCCTTTTGTATCGGTGCACTGCGTGGCGGTGTTACGCCGCCAGCTTGTCCAGCTCCTTGAGCAGGGCATCGCCCATGCCGCTGGTGCCGACCTTGGCGGAACCGCCGCCCAGATCGGCGGTGCGCACGCCGCTCTTCAGCACATTCTCGGCCGCCTTATCGATCAGGTCGGCATCGGCGCCCAGGTCGTAGGCATAGCGCAGGGCCATCGAGAAGCTCTGGATGGTGGCGAGCGGATTGGCCACGCCGCGGCCGGCGATGTCGGGCGCCGAGCCATGCACCGGCTCGAACAGCGCCATGCGGCGGCCGGTGGCCGGATCGGCGGCGCCGATCGAGGCCGAGGGCAGCATGCCGAGCGAACCGGTCAGCATCGCGGCCTCGTCCGAGAGGATGTCGCCGAACAGGTTGTCGGTCACCATCACGTCGAACTGCTTCGGGTTGCGCACCAGCTGCATGGCGCCGTTATCGGCATACATGTGCTCGAGCTGCACGTCCTTGTACTTCTCCTGGTGCAGCTTGGTGACTTCCTCGCGCCACAGCACGCCGGATTCCATCACATTGGCCTTTTCCAGCGAGGTGACCTTGTTGTTGCGCTTCTGCGCCAGCTCGAAGGCCACGGCGGCCACGCGGCGGATTTCGCTGGTGGTGTAGACCTGGGTGTTGATGCCGCGGCGCTCGCCGTTGGGCAGGGTCTCGATGCCGCGCGGCTGGCCGAAATAGACGCCGCCGGTCAGCTCGCGCACGATCATGATGTCGAGGCCCTTCACCAGTTCCGGCTTCAGGCTGCTGGCTTCCACCAGCGCGTCGAAGCATTTCGCCGGGCGCAGGTTGGCGAACAGGTCCATTTCCTTGCGCAGGCGCAGCAGGCCGCGCTCGGGCTTCTTGTCGAAGGAGAGGTTGTCCCATTTCGGGCCGCCCACGGCGCCCAGCAGCACCACGCCGCAATCCAGCGCGTCCTGCATGGTCTTGTCGGCCAGCGGCGTGCCGTGCTTGTCATAGGCGGCGCCGCCGACCAGGTCTTCCTTCACGTCGAAGGACACATGGCGGCGCTTGTCCATCCATTCGATCACCCGGCGCACTTCGCCCATCACCTCGGGGCCGATCCCGTCGCCGGGCAGCATCAGCATGGTACGGTTGGAAGCCATTTCGATTTTCCTCTGTTCTACATGCGTCATGCCGGGCCTGACCCGGCATCCCATTTTTTAATGGGACCCCGGCTCAAGGCCGGGGTGACAGTTGGTGGTTGTGCTTACCGCCCCGCCTGGGCATAGAGCCAGGGCTGGGTGCCGTGCTGTCTGCTCTCGAAGGCGTCGATCTTCGATTTCTTCTCCAGCGTCAGGCCGATATTGTCCAGGCCGTTCAGCAGGCAGTGCTTCTTGTGGGCGTCGATCTCGAACTTGATGGTGCCGCCATCGGGGCCTTTGATCTCTTGGCGCTCCAGATCGACGGTGACGCGGGCATTCTGGCCGCGCTTGGCGTCGTCCATCAGCTTGTCGACATCGGCCTGCGGCAGCTTGATCGGCAGGATGCCGTTCTGGAAGCAGTTGTTGTAGAAGATGTCGGCAAACGACGGCGCGATCACGCAGCGGATGCCGTAATCCAGCAGGGCCCAGGGCGCATGCTCGCGGCTTGAGCCGCAGCCGAAATTGTCGCCGGCCACCAGGATCTGCGCGCCCTTGTATTGCGGCTGGTTCATGAAGAAATCGGCCACCGGTTTGCCGTCCGGCGTCTCGCGCAGCTCGAAGAACAGGCCCTTGGCCAGGCCGGTGCGTTCCACCGTCTTCAGGAACTGCTTGGGGATGATCATGTCGGTATCGACATTGATCATCGGCAGCGGGGCGGCAACGGCCGTCAGTGTGGTGAACTTGTCCATTGGTTTTCTCCTGCCCCTTAAATCTTGCGCACGTCGGCCAGCTTGCCGGCAATCGCCGCCGCCGCCGCCATGGCCGGGCTCATCAGATGGGTGCGGCCGCGCGCGCCCTGGCGGCCCTCGAAATTGCGGTTCGAGGTGGAGGCGCAGCGTTCCTCGGGCTTCAGCTTGTCGGCATTCATCGCCAGGCACATCGAGCAGCCCGGTTCGCGCCATTCGAAGCCGGCGGCGAGGAATATCTTGTCCAGGCCCTCTTCCTCGGCCTGGTGCTTCACCAGGCCCGAACCGGGCACCACCATCGCTTGCACGCCGGCGGCCACCTTGCGGCCCTTGGCGATTGCCGCGGCGGCGCGCAGATCCTCGATGCGGCCATTGGTGCAGGAACCGATGAACACGCGCTGGATCGGCACGGTATCCAGCTTCTCGCCGGCCTTCAGCCCCATGTAGTTCAGCGCGCGCTCAAGCGCCGCGCGCTTCTGCTCGTCCTTCACGTCATTCGGATTGGGCACCACGCCGGTAATCGGTGCCACGTCCTGCGGGCTGGTGCCCCAGGTGATATGCGGCGCGATGTCTTCCGCCTTCAGTTCAACGACCGTGTCGTAATGCGCGCCCGGATCGCTGGGCAGCGTCTTCCACCAGGCCAGCGCCTGCTCAAACGCCGCGCCTTTCGGCGCATGGGGCTTGCCCTTCACATACTCAAACGTCTTTTCGTCGGGTGCGATCAGCCCGGCGCGGGCGCCCGCCTCGATCGACATGTTGCACACCGTCATGCGGCCTTCCATGGAGAGGGCGCGGATGGCGCTGCCGGTATATTCCATCACATAGCCGGTGCCGCCGGCGGTGCCGATCTTGCCGATGATGGCGAGGATGATGTCCTTGGCGGTCACACCGGGGCCAAGCTGGCCGTCGATGTTGATCTTCATGTTCTTGGCCTTGCGCTGCGGCAGGGTCTGGGTCGCCAGCACATGCTCGACTTCCGAGGTGCCGATGCCGAAGGCCAGGCTGCCGAAGGCGCCATGGGTGGAGGTGTGGCTGTCGCCGCACACGATGGTCATGCCCGGCTGGGTGTAGCCCTGCTCGGGGCCGACGATATGCACGATGCCCTGGTTGATGTCGTTCATCGGGTAGTAGTTGACGCCGAACTCCCGGGCATTGCGGTCCAGCGTCTCGACCTGGATTTTGGCTTCCTCGTCCTCGAACACGAACTGGGCGCGGTCGGGCGTGGTCGGCACGTTGTGGTCGGGCACCGCCACGGTGCGGTCGGGGCGGCGGACGCGGCGGCCGGCGGCCTTCAGGCCGGCAAAAGCTTGAGGAGACGTCACCTCATGCACCAGGTGCAGGTCGATATAGAGCAGGCCGTTGCCCTCGGAATCGATGTCGACGAGGTGGCTGTCCCAGATCTTGTCATACAGGGTGCGGGGCGCGGTCATGGCGGCTGGTCCGTTCTCTTGCGTACTTTTATTGCGAGTACAGGGCGTTTCGGGGCCAAAAATGGCCGGGGAATTCAACCCGACCGGCCCCCGTCCGTCCAGTGGCGATTACGCCCGGCCCGGTGGATTTAAATTCGCCTCCGGCTTAAAAGAAATTCCCATGGCCCACCTGCCCAGCCGCCGCCTGCTGCCCCTCAACGCCCTGAAAGCCTTCGAGGCCGCCGGGCGCCACCTGAACTTCACGGCCGCCGCCGAGGAACTTTCGGTCACGCTGTCGGCGATTTCCCACCAGATCCGCCAACTGGAGGAACTGCTGGGCGTGCCGCTGTTCCACCGCACCCGCAAGGGACTGGTCCTGTCGACCGAAGGCCAGCTCATCCTGCCCGACGTGCAGGAGGGCTTCGACCACCTGGCCTCGGCGCTCTCCAAGCTGGAGGCCCGGCGCGGCGAGGGCACGCTCACGGTGTCGATGCTCTCCACCTTCGCCATGCGCTGGTTCATCCCGCGCCTGCCGCGTTTCCAGGAGCAGTATCCCGATATCGAGGTGCGTATCACCACCTCGCTGAAACCCGCCGACCTGGAACGCGAGGGCATCGACTGCGCCATCCGCCATGGCGACGGTGTGTGGCCCGGCCTGTCCTGCACGCGGCTGTTCTCGGAATCCTTGGTGCCGGTGGCGCATCCGAAATTCGCAAGCGCAATCAGGAAGCCCGCCGACCTGAAGGACCAGAAGCTGCTGCACAGCCAGAACCGGCGCGACGACTGGCGCATCTGGCTCAACTCGGTGGGCGAGAACAAGATCGATGCGAATGTCGGCCAGATGTTCGAGACGCGCTCCTACGCGATCCAGGCCGCCGTCCAGGGCATGGGCATCGCGGTGATGGATCCCGAACTGGTGGCCGAGGAAGTGGCGGCCGGCCGGCTGGTGAAACTGTTCGACAAGACTTTGCCGCTCACCAACGCCTACTGGTTCGTCTGCCTCGAACACATGGCGGATGCGCCGCGCATCAAGGCAATGCGCGACTGGCTGGTGCAGGACGTGTCGAAAAAAGACGCGACGGGCGTTTAGGCCTCGGCCTCCAGCCGTCGGGCGATACCGCGCAGCATGTTGCGCACGATCAGCTTGTGGAACGGCTTGATGATGGTCAGGTAAATCCGGCCGAGCCGGTTATGGGTCAGCACCACGGTGGTCAGGGTGATGCGGCTGCCGCCATCGACCGCCTCGATCCGCGTCAGGGCGCGGAAATCGAGGTGGCGGTCATCCAGGCCCGACACCACTTCGCTCTCCGACTCGCGCAGCACCGGAAAACCCATGCGGATTTTTGGTGTCTTGTAGCCGAGCCGGCCCATGATCGCATTGCGCATGTCCATCAACGCGCTGACCCAGGCCGGTGGGGTGCTGAAGACCAAGGCGGAGATCTCCCGCGCGTCCAGGCCGCAGCTCGGCACAACGATGCTGAAGGCATCGGCGAAATCGGCGCCGGGCAGACTGGCGAGGAAGGCCGGATCGGGCGGGGTGGGCGTGACGAGGGGCATGGCCGCAGTTGACGCTGTCGCGGCTGCCGGGTCCAGCGTCGCTGTGCAATAAAAAGCCGCCGGCCAGGATTTGATCCCGGACCGGCGGCTTTCCTGCTTTCACAGATGTGTGCGATCAGCCCTTGCGGTTGTCGAGGCTCAGCGGGCCGGCGCCGAAGGCGGCGACGAACAGCAGGCCGCCGACGATGGCCAGGTTCTTGAAGAACTGGATCTGCTGCATCATCACCTGCTCGGCCGGCACGGCCCAGAAATTGTGGAAGATCACGGCCGCGACCAGCGTGAAGGCGGCCAGCACCAGGGCGGCATAACGCGCCTTGAAGCCCACCAGCAGGGCGGCGGCCACAACAACCTCGACGACGATGGTGCCGGCGGCGGCCACCTGCGGCAGCGGCAGGCCCTTCGAGGCGATATAGCCCACCGTGCCCTGGAAGCCGCCGATCTTGTTGATGCCGGCGGGGATGTACAGCAGCGCGATCAGGATGCGGCCCAGCAGCGGGGCGAATTTTTCAATGGCGGTCATGGGAAGTGTCCTTTGCTTTTTTGACGTTTGGTGAAGTGCGGGGCGGCGCCAGTCTATGGTGCCGCCCCGATTCCGTGATGTACACGAAACGGTGATGCAGGCCTTACGCCGCCTGCTCCATCGCGGCCATCGCTTCGGCCTCGCGGGCCAGCGCACGCTGCACGGCCGGGCGCTGCTTCATGCGCTCGGCATGCTTGGCGTAGTTCGGATAGGCCGACAGGTCGAGGCCCAGTTTCGAGGC
>JBKBJT010000058.1:0-15078 GCA_046294345.1 Ferrovibrio sp. | reverse complement strand
GGCCACAAGCCCATCGTGCTGATGGGCGGCGGCACCACCAAGGTGGGCGATCCCTCGGGCAAGGACGAGGCGCGCAAGCTGCTGACGGTGGACGACATCGCCGCCAACATGGCGAGCATCAAGACCGCCTTCTCGCGCTTCGTGACCTTCGGCGACGGCCCGTCGGACGCCATCATGGTCAACAACGCCGACTGGCTGGACAAACTGAACTACATCGACTTCCTGCGCGACTATGGCCGGCATTTCTCGGTCAACCGCATGCTGTCGTTCGATTCCGTGAAGCTGCGGCTGGAACGCGAACAGCCCTTAAGCTTCCTCGAATTCAACTACATGATCCTGCAGGCCTACGACTTCGTCGAACTGGCGCGGCGGCACAAATGCAATCTGCAGATGGGCGGCTCGGACCAGTGGGGCAACATCGTCAACGGCGTGGAACTCGGCCGGCGTGTGCATGACCTGAGCCTCTATGGCCTGACCTGCCCGCTGCTGACCACAGCGGCCGGCCACAAGATGGGCAAGACCGCCTCGGGCGCCGTGTGGCTGAACGAGGACATGCTGCCGAGCTACGATTACTGGCAATACTGGCGCAATTGCGAGGATGCCGATGTGGGCCGCTTCCTGCGCCTGTTCACCGATCTGCCGCTGGACGAGATCACGCGGCTGGAACGCCTGCAGGGCGCCGAGCTGAACGAGGCCAAGAAGGTGCTGGCCACCGAGGCCACCGCGCTCTGCCGCGGCCGCGACGCCGCCCTGCACGCGGCCGAGACCGCGCGCAAGGCCTTCGAGGAAGGCAGCTTCGGCGGCGACCTGCCGGTGGTGAAGGTCGCGCGCGACCGGCTGGCCGCCGGTATCGAGGCCTTCGCCCTGGTGCTGGAGGCCGGACTGGCCAAGAGCGGCGGCGAGGCGCGCCGGCATATCCGCGGCAACGCCATCAAGCTGAACGACCAGCCGGTGAAGGAAGAGACCCAGCGCATCTCGGCCGCCGACCTGGGCGCCGATGGCCGCCTGCGCCTGAGCTTCGGCAAGAAGCAGCATGTGCTGATCGAAGCGGCGTAAGATAAAAAATGGGATCCCGGCTCAAGGCCGGGATGACTAAAAATGGAGCGTCATCCCCGCGAAAGCGGGGATCCCATTTACGCTCCCCGAGTCGCTTCCCCTGCGGCAGGATTGCCGCCGTCGCCGCGCTGGCGGATAGTCTTTCCATCCAGGGAGACCCGCCATGCTGAAGCGCATCGTCCAGATTCTGCTTGCCCTCGTGATCGTTGTCGCCGCCGCCATCGGCGGCGGGCTGGCCTGGCTGCGCTGGGGCAACGGCTACAAGACCAACGGCGAGCTGCAGATGGCGGGCCTGAACGCGCCGGTGCGCGTGCTGCGCGACGCCCATGGCATTCCCTACATCTTCGCGCAGAACACGGCCGACCTGATCCGCGCGCAGGGGTTCGTCACCGCGCAGCACCGCCTGTTCCAGCTTGAGGCCTATCGCGCGCTGATCTACGGCCGCGTGGCGGAAGTGGTGGGCGAGGCCGGGCTGGCCAGCGACAAGGAAATGCGCACGCTGGGGCTGGCGCGCAACGCGCAGCGCCACGCAAAACTGCTCAGCCCGGAGGCGCGCGATTTCCTCACCTGGTATGCCGAAGGCCTGAACGCCTATGCCGCGCTGACATCCGATCATCCGGTCGAGCTGAAGCTGGCCGGCTTCAAATCCGGGCCGTGGAGCCTGGACGACATGGTGGCCGTGCTGCATTTCGTGAATCTGAGCCACGCCACCAACTACAAGGCCGAGCTGCTGATGCAGGCGATGATCGACAGGCTGGGTTTCGAGAAGGCGAAGGCGCTGTTCCCGCTGAACGTCAATCCCGACCGCAAGGCGCAGCTGGCCGCGCTGGATGCTCCGGTGCAGGTGGTGGAAGGCCTGAACGTGCGCGACATGATCCTGCAGACTGGCGCGCCAGTGATCGCACCGGTCGCCGCGCCGATTGAACTGGGCAGCAACAACTGGGCGGTGTCGGCCGCGCGCTCGGCCTCGGGCGCCACGATTGTCTCCAACGATCCGCATCTGGATGCGCGCACCTTGCCCGGCATCTGGCATCCCATCGGCCTGTTCGCGCCCGGCATCCAGGCCGTCGGCGCCGCCCTGCCCGGCGTGCCCGGCCTGACGGTGGGCCGCACGCCCCATGTGGCCTTCGGCGTGACCAACGGTTATGGCGATTCCCAGGACCTGTTCGTCGAGACGGTCGATCCCGCCAACCCGGCCAACTATCTGGATAACGGCGCGAGCCTGCCCTTCGAAACGCGCGAAGAGATCATCCGCGTGAAGGATGGCAAAGCCGAAGGCGGCGTGCGCGAGGAAAAGCTGGTGGTGCGCAGCACGAAACGCGGCCCGGTGGTGGGCAGCGCGGCCAATGGCCGCGTGCTGGCCCTGCGCATGGCCTCGACCGAGATTCCGGGCGGTGGCTTAGGGATCGAAAAGCTGCTGACGGCGAAAACCGTGCAGGAGGTGGATGCCGCCGCCCAGCAGATGGGCGTGATGTATTTCAACTATGTGTTCGGCGACAGCAGCGGCGCGGTGGGCCATCGCGCCACCGGCCTGGTGCCGCTGCGCGCCAGCGGCCAGGGCGTGTTCCCCAAGCCGGCGGAAACGGCCGCCAATGACTGGCGCGGCTTCATCCCGCCCGACAGGCTGCCCGGTCAGATCGCGCCTTCGCGCGGCTGGGTCGGCACCGCCAACCACGACACCCAGCCGGATAACTATCCCTATCACTACGGCAGCTATTTCTCGCCGCCCTATCGCTACGCCACGATCAAGAACCGCATCGAGAACGGCCCGGCGATGAAGGCCGAGGACCACCTGAAACTGATGCAGGATATCAGCAACGCGCAGGCGCGCCTGCTGGCGCCGAAGATCGTGGCGGCCTTGCAGGGCGGCAAACATGCCGACCTTGCCGCCATTCTCGGCGGCTGGGATTTCCACGAGCGTACCGACAGCGCGGCGCCGACCATCTATCACGCGATCTACGAGGCGCTGGCGCTGCAGACCTTCAATGATGATCTTGGCCCGGAGCTGGCGAAGCGCTGGCTTTCAAGCTGGTACACCTGGCAGTCGCGCTTCGACGCGCTGCTGGAAAACCCGGCCTCGCCCTGGTTCGACGATGCGGCCACGCCGGCTGTGGAAACCCTGCCCGACATGATCCAGCGCGCGGCCGATATCGCCCGCGCCGATCTGGAAGCCAAATACGGCGCGACACCGCAGAACTGGCTGTGGGGCAAGGTCCATACCATCGCCTTCGTCAGCCCGCTGCGCCGCAACGGCGCGGGCAAGGAACTTCTGGGCACGGCGCCGCAGCCTTACGCGGGCTCGGGCGAGACGGTGCAGCGCGCGCTGTCAGGTTATGGCCAGGGCTTCGAGACGCGCTTCTTTGCATCGCTGCGCTTCATCGCCGATTTCTCGGACAGCGAAAAAGTGATGGCGGCGGTATCGGGCGGCGTGGCCGAACGCCAGTTCGGCCCGCACCAGAAAGACCAGCTCGACGCCTGGATGAACGGCCGCCTGCTGCCCTGGTGGTTCGCGCCGCAGGCCGTAGAGGCCAATGCGCGGCATGTGCTGGTGCTGAAGCCGTAGCGCAACCCGCTTCGTCACTGCCCAGAAAATGGGACCCCGGGTCAAGCCCGGGGTGACGCAATGTGGGTTAAAAAATAGTACCGTCACCCCGGCCGAAGCGCCAGCGCAGAGCCGGGGTCCCATTATTTCAAAGCAGCGTCTCGTATAAATCGGCCCAGGTCGGATTGGTCGACTGAATCAGTTCGATCTTCCAGGCTCGTTGCCACCGCTTGACCCGCTTCTCGCGTTCTATCGCCAGACGGATTTCGTCGTGGGCCTCGACATAAACAAGGCGTTTCAAGCCGTACCGTTTCGTGAAGCCATCCGCCACCCCATCGCGATGTTCCCATGCCCGCCGTTGAATATCGGATGTGACGCCTACATACAGCGTTCCGTAGGGTTTGTCCGTGATGATGTATACCCACCCACCTGCCATGCGGAAGATGGTCGGGAACAATGGACCCCCGGGTCAAGCCCGGGGGTGACGGTTTTTGTGAGAGCGGCGGAATGGCCGGCGTCCTGCCATCGTCGGATGCTGGCGCGCGGCCCAGTACCTAAGGCGTGATATTGGGCGGCTGCGGTGGTGGTGGTGTCTGCTGCGACTGATCCTGCGTGGCGCCGGGTTCGCTGGTCGGGGCCTGGAAGATGCGGCGCAGGAAACCCGGCGCGATGGCCGACAATGGATTGACGGTGAATTGCGGGTCTTCCTTCGAGCCCGAGACGGCGAAATTCACGCCGATGATGCCGTCGCCGACGAACAGGTCGCCCAGCAGCGGAATCTTGCCCAGGATGGTGTTGAGCACAAAGGCGGGCACGGCAGTGCCGGCCACGCTGATGCTGTCGGTGCGGTCGTAGATGTTGCCCTCGAAGGTGATGCCGAGCTGCGGTCCGGCCAGGCGCGCGGGGTGCAGGGTAAGCACGCCGTCCTTCTTGCTGAACGGCACCTCGCCGGTCTCGAACAGGATGCCCTCGCCCGAGAGCAGGGCCGAGAGGCCGGCGAAGGAGCCGATGCCGAGCAGCCGCGCCAGGAAGGGCGCGCGCACCGCGCGCACATTCTGCATGGTCATCTTGCCGGTCAGCGGCTGGCTGGCCTTGGTGTCGTCGTAGGCGCCGCTGACCTGCATGGTGCCGCCCTGCATGTCGGTGATGCCGAGGAAATGCAGGATGGCGCCGGCATTGTCGGAATCGAGGCGCAGGCTGCGCCCTTCCAGGGCCGGCGCGATGAAGAAGGTGACGCCGCCCTTGGTGGCGAAGCCGCCGGTGAGGCTGACGCGCTCCAGCCGCCTGGGCTCGCGCCGCACGCTGAGCGACAGGTTGCGCATCTCCAGCCCGTCTTCCAGCACCGCCTCGTCGAGCCGCAGGTCGAGCATCAGGCGCGGCTTGGTCGCACCCGGCTCGCCATCGTCGGCGAAGGCATCCTTCACGAAGGGGCGCAGGTCGTAGCGTTTGCCGCTCAGCTCGACCTGCGCGTCGCCATTGGCGGCATAGCCGATGCGGCCGCTGGCGTCGTTGTCGCCGTATTTCAGGCTGGCGATCTCGGCGGTCCAGCCGCCATCCTTGTTGAGCTGCGCCTTGGCGCGGCCCGACAGCGCGGCGCCGGTCAGTTCGATCAGGTCGAAGATCACCGGCTGGCCGGCGCGGGTGCGAACCTGCACCCGGCCCTGCCCCGGCATGCCGGCCGCCTTGCCGAGATGCGCCTCGGGCACGACGATGGTGGCATCCTTCAGGTCGAATTCGCCGCCGATGGCGGTTTCGCCGCCGCGGCGTTCCTCGATCTCCATGGTGGCATCGACCGGCCCGTCGATATAGGGCGCCAGCGGATAGCCCAGCGCCTTGCGCTGCGCCTCGTCGATGCGGCCCTGCAGACGATAGCGCGCCGGCACGGCGGCACGCGCGCTGAATTCCTGGCGCCAGACGATCTGCAGCGGCACGCCGTTCAGCGCCGCCCTGCCGCTGGCCTCGAGCGCCTTGGCGTCGACCTTCAGCTTCATCGCGCCATCGCTCAGGCCATAGCGGCCCATCAGGCCGTCCATGCTGAGCCCGGTGAGGTCGGCCTCGGCCGTCACCGCGATGTCGTCGGTCTTCAGGCTGTTGAGCAGCGGGAATTTCATCCGCCATTTCACACTCGCCTCGCCGCCCACACCGGCCGGCTTGATCGCCAGCCGGGAGGGGAAGCCGAGCGGCTTCTGGTCGATCAGGGCCAGCACGTCGCTGCTTTTGCCGCGCGCCGCGCTGGCGATCTCGGCATGCTGGTCGGCATCCTGCAGGCCGGTGATCTTCACCTGGCCGGGGCCGACCTGCAGCGGGCCGGTGGGAAGCGTGACGCTGGCGCTCTCCACGCTCAGGTCGAGCAGATTGGCATCCATCGTGGCGCTGCCCTTCGCCGCGCGCAGTTTGGTCATCGGCGCCAGGTAGTCGACCTGCAATCCCTCGAAGGCGAAATCCAGCTTCACAGCCTCGCGCGGCAGGCGCTGCTCGCCCGCCAGCATGGCCGGGGTGAGCGCGGCCTCGAAGCGGCCGGCCGAAACCTTGCCCTCGCGGATATTGCCGGTGACCCAGTCGCGCGCGTTCTTCGCCATGCCGGCCGGCCAGTATTGCGCCAGCGCATCGGTCGGCAGGTCGAAGAACTGGCCCTTCAGCTCCAGGCCGTAGCGTTCGCCCTCGGCGCGGCTGACCCAGCCGCCGAAGGACATGCGGAAGCCATCGGCGAAAGCGATGCTGCCCTCGTCGATGTAGAGGCGGTTGTTGGCGCCATCGGCATAGCCGCGGAAACGCGCCTCGGTCAGATCGAGCGGCGCGGCGAGGAAATCCGGCGCCTGCACGCGGCCGGCGCCGGCATGCAGGTCGAAATTCAGGCCGAGCTGCTCGCCGCTCTCGTTCAGGCGCAAAGTCAGGCTGCCGGACAATGGCGCGGAGAAATAATCCAGCGGCTGCAGCTCGGGCACCACGTCGGCGAAATCGGAGGGTTCGACATTGTCGAACTGCACGTTCACGCTGGCGGCGCGGTCGGCGGAGACGTAGTCGGCGCCGACCGTGAGGTTCACGCGGCGGTTGCGCCAGTCGAGCGCGCCGGTGGCCGAGGCATAGACATGGCCCTCGCCGCGCCGGAAGGACAGCTGCGCTTCCGGCACCACCCAGCGCTGGTTGAGCTTCCAGTCCTCGATCACCAGGCGGTCGGCCAGGATCGAGACCATCTGGACCTGGCTGAGCGGATCGGTGGGATCCGGCGTGCGCGAGAGCGCGTCGAACACACCGGCGAACATGCTGGTGGCGAGCGCGTCGCTGGGCGTGCGCAGTTCCTCGGCATCGGTGGTGGCGCCGGGCTGGCCGTCGCCCTCAAGCGGCAGGCCGACCTGGAATCGGCCCTGGGCGTCGCGCACCAAGCGCGCCTCGACCCCGCTGGCGAAGATGTAGCGTGGCGCGATCACGCCGCGCAGCAGCGAGGGGCCGCTGAGTGCCATGTCGACGAAGGGAATGCGCAGGGTGACGCGTTCGTCGCTGGCCCGGTAGCGCACGTCGACCACGCGCAGGCGCAGGTTCTGGTCGCGCTCCGACCAGGCCAGCACGAGATCGGCCATCTCGGCGCGGATGCCGAATTGCGGCAGCGCGAGCGCCTCGCTGACATAGGGAATGAGAAATCCGACCGAGATCGGTTCCTGGGCCACGCGCCAGGCCAGAAACCCGCCCAGGCCGACCAGCGTCAGCGCCACCGCCACGACCGAGCGAACCAGCAACCGACTCCATCGCAAAACCACGTATCGCGTCCTCGTATGCGCCGGCCGGACCTGGCCGGACTGGCTTTATGGTGACAGGGGGTTGCCGCTGCTTGACCCTGTGCGGAGTTTAGCCGAACTTCGCCTGCGGCACGAGGGAAACGCCATGCCATCCAAGCGATTACCGGCGAAAACCGGCAGAAAAACCAGTACGGCCAAAGCAACTACGGCCAAAGCAACTATGGGCCGGGCGGCGAAATCCTTCGCCGCCAAACCGGCTGCCGCGAAAAAAACCGCCCGGAAAAAGATTGCCGGGAAAAAAGCGGCAAAGGCTTCCGCCCTAAAGATCGGCACGGCCGGCACCGGCCGCAAGGCCACGCCTGCAAAAAAACGCCCCGCCAACCATCCGGGTTCCGGCGGCGCATGGCCCGGCCTGCCGCAGCCCTTCGACCGGGACGCCGCCGCGCGCGGCTTCGAACACTGGGCCGACATGCTGGCCGATCTGCCCGACCGGGCGCTGGCGAAGCATCTGACCGCGGCGGCGAAACAGCCTGACGCGAAAACCCTACTGGCCTGCCTGTTCGGCAACAGCCCGTTCCTGACCCAGCTTGCCCTCGATGAGCCCGCCACGGTGGCCCTGCTGCTGGAACGCGGCCCCGATGCCGCTTTCGAACAGGCGATGCAGGCCGTGAAGGACGCCACGCGCGGTTGCGACGAACCCGAGGCGCTGGCCGCGCCGCTGCGCCATGCCAAGAAGCGCGTCGCGCTGTCCATCGCGGTGGCCGACATCGCCGGGCTGTGGCCGCTGGAGAAGATCACAGGGTGTTTAAGCGACTTCGCGTCTTTGAGCATCGACAGCGCCATGGCCGTGCTGCTGCGCCATGCCGCCCTGCAGGGCGAACTGAAACTGCCCGATGCGAAAAAGGATCCCTGCCGCGGTTCGGGCTTCGTCGCTTTGGGCATGGGCAAGCTGGGTGCGCGCGAGCTGAACTATTCCAGCGACATCGACCTGATCATGCTGTTCGACCAGGAGGTCGTGCGCTACACCGGACGCAAGACGCCGCTGGAATGTTTCGTGCGCCTGACGCAGCAGATGTTCCGCCTGCTGCATGACCGCACCGAGGACGGCTATGTCTTCCGCACCGATTTGCGGCTGCGGCCCGATCCGGGCTCGACGCCGGTGGCGCTCTCCATGGCCGCCGCCGAGACCTATTACGAAAGCTTCGGCCAGAACTGGGAACGCGCGGCGATGATCAAGGCGCGGCCCGTCGGCGGCGACATCAAGGCCGGCCAGGGCTTCCTGCAGCGCCTGACGCCCTATGTGTGGCGCAAGAACCTGGATTTCGCCGCCATCGAGGACATCCATTCGATCAAGCGGCAGATCCACGCCCACAAGGGCCATGCCGAGATCGCGGTGGAAGGCCACAACATCAAGCTGGGCCGCGGCGGCATCCGCGAGATCGAGTTCTTCGCCCAGACCCAGCAGCTGATCGCCGGCGGCCGCGACACGCGCCTGCGCGCCGCACCCACCTGCGACGCCCTGCGCGCCCTGGTCGCCACCGAGCGCCTGAGCCAGGCGGTATGCGACGAGTTGATCGATGACTACCGCTACCTGCGCAAGGTGGAGCACCGTCTGCAGATGATCGCCGACGAGCAGACCCATACCCTGCCGCGCGAGATCGACCATCTGGCCTGCTTCCTGGGCGAGGACAACCCGCAGGCCTTCCGCGCCCGGCTGCTCGATGTGCTGGCGCGGGTGAAGCGCTATTACGACGACCTGTTCAGCGAGGCGCCGTCGCTGGGCTCCGAGACCGGCAGCCTGGTCTTCACCGGCACCGACGACGATCCGGAGACACTGAAGACGCTGAGCGGCCTGGGCTTTTCCGATCCGCCCGAGATCGCGGCGATGATCCGCGGCTGGCATTTCGGCCGCTATCGCGCCATGCGTTCGGAACGCGCAAGAGAGAAGCTCACCGCCATCATGCCGCAACTGCTGGAGGCCTTCTCGCGCACCGGCAGCCCCGACGTGGCGATCCGCCGCTTCGACCATTTCCTCTCCAGCCTGCCGGCCGGCGTTCAGCTTTTCGCCCTGCTGCAGGCCAATCCCGCCGTGCTGGGCACCCTGGCCGAGGTGCTGGCCGCGGCGCCGCAACTGGCCGAGACGCTGGCGCAGAACAGCGCCCTGTTCGACAGCCTGCTGGAATATGCCGAGCATCCGCCCAGCTTCGATGCTGAGACTTTGACAGCCAGCCTGAAGCGGCAGCTCTCGGCGGCGCGCGATTTCCAGGACGTGCTGGACTGGACGCGGCGCTGGACGACGGAACTGAAACTGCAGGTCGGCATCGGCCTGCTGCGCGGCACGCTGGACGGGGTGGCGGCGGGCGATGCCTTGAGCCGCGTGGCCGATGCGGTGCTGGCCGAACTGCTGGAGCGCGTGGGCGCGGAATTCGCCGGCCAGCATGGCAGGATCCGCGACATGCAGCTGGCGCTGATCGGCCTGGGCCGGCTGGGCAGCCGCGAACTGACGCTGGAATCCGATCTCGACCTGGTGCTGATCTTCGACTGCCCGGAGAATGCCGGCGAATCGAACGGCGCGCGGCCGCTGAGCCCGGGGCTGTATTTCGCGCGGCTGTGCCAGCGCTTCATCAACGCGATCACGGCGATGACCGGCGAAGGCCGGCTGTATGAGATCGACATGCGCCTGCGGCCCAGCGGCGGCGCCGGGCCGATCGCGATCAAGCTGGATGCCTTCGCCGAGTATCAGCGCACCGAGGCCTGGACCTGGGAGCATATGGCGCTGACGCGCGCCCGCATGGTCTGCGGCGATACGAAACTGGGCGCACGCTTCGACAAGGTGCGGCGCGAAATCCTGACCATGGCACGCGACGAGAAACGCCTGCTGGCCAATGTGGCGAGCATGCGCGCGCGGCTGGCGGCGCAGAAACAGGGCAAGGGCATCTGGGACCTGAAGCAGAGCCGCGGCGGACTGGTCGACCTGGAATTCATCCTGCAATACCTGCTGCTGCGCCACGGCGCGACGCACCCGGATATCCTGCTGGCCAATCCGCTGCAGGCTCTGGAAGCCATGGCACAGGCCGGCCTGCTGGAGGCCAAGGCGCTGCGCGTGCTGCGCCTGGCCGGGCCGCTCTATGCCACCCTGCTGGCCGTGACGCGGCTGGCCGGGCGCGAGGAAGCCGGCGATCCCGCATTGTGGCCACCGGCCCTGGCCAAACGCCTGCCGGAACTGACGGGCGACGGCGGCCTGGAGGCCCTGGACGAGCGGCTGGAGGATTGCCAGCGCCAGGTGCACGGGCTGTTCGTCACCCTGGTCGAGCAGCCGGCCGCGCCCCATCTTTCGCTCGCAGATTCGCTGAACCAGGATTCCAACCGCACAGGACAGGACGATGGCAACCGCAGCTAAGACGAAGACCGCAACAAAGAAGAAAGCCGCCGCCAAGACGGCAACGCCGAAGAAGGCCGCATCGAAGAAGGAGGGCGCTGCCGCCGCCGGATTGCAGGTGGGCGACAAGGCCCCCGCCTTCACCATGCCGACCGATGGCGGCGGCACGGTTTCGCTCAGCGCCCTGAAGGGCAAGGCGGTGGTGCTGTATTTCTATCCCAAGGACGACACGTCGGGATGCACCAAGGAAGCCATCGACTTCACGGCGGCGAAGGCGAAGTTCGACAAGCTGGATGCCGTGGTGATCGGCTGCTCGCGCGACACCGCGAAAAGCCACGACAAATTCAAGGACAAGCACAAGCTGAAGGTGGTGCTGGCGGCCGACGAGTCGGGGAAAATCACCGACTCGTATGGCGTCTGGGTAGAGAAGAGCCTGTACGGGCGCACCTATATGGGCATCGAACGATCCACATTCCTGATCGACCGTACCGGGAAGATCGCGGCGATTTGGCGCAAGGTAAAAGTGCCCGGTCACGTCGACTCGGTGCTGAAGGCTGTGCAGGCGGTTTAGAATCAAGCGCTTGCTGCCTTTATCCACATTCTGTGGATAACACGCGCGACACGTGTTAAGTCCGTGTTCGCGCGTGTTTTTCTAAGATTCGTAACAGATTCTTTCTTGCATTAACCAAACCAAATAAGCCCTAATCGGCCCCAGCCAGAGGCGAGCGGTTTCCAAGACAAACGGGGGGCTTAGTGACGCGACGCGCGAGACGGCAATGGCGGGAGTTGCGCGACCGCCTGTTCCCAGAACGGCAGATCATTTTCCGCAGCCGGGGCGACGTGCGTTACGTCGCTCTCTCCAGTCGCGCCCAGATCGCGATGGCGGTGAGCGTGGTCGCTTTCGCCGGCTGGATCGGCTACGCCTCCGTGAACGTCTTCTATCGCGACGCCCTGCTCGACAGCCGCGACCGCCGCATCGCCGAACTCAGCCTGGCCTATGACCGGCTGGCGGCCGATTACGAAAAGAACCAGGAAAATTTCGTGGTCGCCTCGCGCGACCTGGAAGAGCGCTATCGCCGCCTCTACGACATGGCGATGAAACAGCGCAGCCCCGTCCTGCCCCCATCCGACACTGCCGAGGGCAACAAGGCCACGCCGCCGAAGGCCACCGCCAAGGCCGCCCCGGATGCCGCGCCCCAGAGCACGCTGGCCGCCAAGCCGGACGGCGAAACGGCCAAGGCTGTGGAAGGCGCAGCCGGCGGTGCCAAACCCGGCAGCGCGAAACCCGAGACCACCAAGCTGGCCTCGGCAGCCACCAGTCTGACCGGCAGCGACGACCCTGCCTCGATCGAGGATCTGGAAGGTATGCTGCGCGAGTCCAAGGCCAAGCCGCCGGTGCCGGCGGTGAAGCCGCGCGACATCGAGACCCGCATCCTGGCGGTGCGCGGCCGCCAGCGCGAATTACTGGATGAGCTGAGCCATCGCACCGAGCAGAGCCTGGCCGCGCTGGAGAAGGCGCTGAGCCGCACCGGACTGGATATCGGCGGCATGCTGGCACGCGCCACCGAGGCCCGCGCCGAGGTCGGCGTCGGCGGTCCGCTGCGCAGCCTGGACAGCCCGGCGACCCAGACCGCCTCGCTGGATCCGGTCGACCGCGACATGAACAGCCTGGAAGGCAAGCTCGGCCGCTGGGGCGAATTGATGGCCCTGGCCCAGCGCCTGCCGCTGGCCCTGCCGATGGGCGGCGAAGCGGAAACCTCGTCCACCTTCGGCCGCCGCATCGACCCCTTTACCAAACAGCCCGCCTTCCATGCCGGCATCGATTTCATCGGCCCGAACAAGGCGCCGGTGATGGCCACCGCACCCGGCGTGGTAGTCTTTGCCGGCCGCAAAGGCCCGTATGGCCGCGCGGTGGAAATCGACCATGGCCTAGGCGTGAAAACGCGCTATGCTCACTTAAGCTCGATTTCCGTTCAGGCGGGCGAGACCATTCCCTACGGCCGCCTGATCGGCACCATGGGTTCGACCGGCCGCAGCACCGGTCAGCATCTGCATTACGAAGTGCTGCTCGACGACGAGCAGATCGATCCCGCCAAATTCATCGAGGCTGGCTATCATGTTTTCAAGCAGCAAGAAGACCAATCCGCAGCCCGCCGCTAAGCAGGCTCCGCCCTCGATCCTGAGCGCCGGCCTGACGGTCAACGGCGATCTCAATTCCGAAGGCGAGGTGCAGATCGACTGCCTCGTCAACGGCGACGTCACCGCCGTGCGGCTGGCCATCGGCGAGAATGCCAAGGTGGTGGGCGAAGTGGTGGCCGATCAGGTGCTGATCCGCGGTGAGGTGATCGGCCGCATCCGCGCCAAGTCGGTGGAACTGGACAAGACCGCGAAGGTGCGCGGCGACATCTGGCACGAGCTGCTCTCGATTGCCGCCGGCGCCAAGATCGAAGGCCTGTGCAAGTTCGCCGAGAATCCGCGCGACATGGTGGCCAAGCTGAGCGTGGTCGCCTCCTCGGATGCCAAGGAAGAAACCGAGAAGACCGTGCAGAAGGCGATCAAGGGCGCGGCCGAAACCGGCCTGTCGGGCGCCCTGCCCGGCCTCGCCGCCCGCGCCGCCACGGCGACGAGCTGAGGACCCTTCCTTCGTCCAGTCCCAGAGGCGGCCCCTGCGGGCCGCCTTTTTTATGACCTAGAACCGCCCCTCTTTCAGAAAGCGTTGCACGGCGGCGATCACACGAGGATCGTTGGGCAGGAAACTGTGCCCGACCGGCAACATCAGCGTATGCGCCAGTGCCGGCGGCAGGGCGGAATCCACTTCCACCGTGCCGTCGCCGTCTTCCGTGGCACGATGCAGCAGGTTGATCCAGGCGCTGGGGATCAGCGGATGGAAGCGCCGCGTGCCGGCAATCGCGCCGGTCTCCAGCTTCGGCCAGGGCAGATGTTCAAGCCAGGGCGCATCGCGATAGAGCTCGCGCGCCGGACGGCCGAAGAGATCGGGCAGACGGCTGAAGGCCGGCCGCGCCCGCAGCCGCGCCACGGATAACGCGCCGCGATTGGGCACGCCCAGCAGCACGAGGCGGCCGGCGGGGAACGGCAAGGGTTCGGACAACAAACTGCGCAGCAGCAGGCCGCCGAGCGAATGGCCGACGAAATGCGTTCTGGTGAAATGGGTTTTGCCATCGCCCGCCAGCGCGGCGATGCGCGGCCGCAGCAAGGCCAGCAGCCCGGCATAATCATGCTGCCGCGAAGGATAGTCCCAGTTCTCTACGGCATAGCCTTCGCGCGCCAGCGCCTGCGCCAGCTTCGCCATCGATTGCTTCGTGCGCGCCAGGCCATGCAGCAGGATCACGCGGTCGGGGGGTGATGATGTATTCATTGGCCCAAGCGTATTCCGTCAGCGTAAGGGCGTCGCGGCCAATAATCGTTATTTAATCCAGCCACCAATATTCAACACCGCCGGGTAGCCAGCCGGCATCATCGAATACGACAACCAATAGTGCTCCGCGTGGATAGGTCCAAGTATACTCAAATTTCCGGCTGCCGGATTTAAAGTTGATGGGCGACGGCTGTGGCCCATCCAAATCTGCCTGTTTGATGCCCTTCTCGGCGCATCTTCGGGCGCAGGCCTTTTCCATCACCTGCGTGGCAATTCTTTCGGATGACTCAAGCGTCAAATTTTTCGACCACAAGAACGAGTCAATCCAAAGCCAAATGCATCCGGCGGTGATGGCCAATACGAACAGAACCGTAAATTTTCGACGCATCAATAGGCGCCACATCGAACTTTACCCCTAGCCAGCAGATGGGCTGCACTTCACAAGAGTCGCTCGTTCCCCACAGCAGGATCACGCGGTCGGAAGTGGGGTACATCCTCTACGTCATGCCACGGCTTGGCCGTGGCATCCACGAGTTCCTTTTGCGGGCACAACGAAAAAACTCGTGGATGCCCGGACCAAGTCCGGGCATGACGATAATAATATCGTTAGCTGTTACGCCGCGTCCTTGTCGCCGCCGCCGACCTTGGCGGCGAGCTGGGCGGCCATGAAGGCGTCGAGGTCGCCGTCCAGCACGCCCTGGGTGTCGCTGGTTTCCAGCTCGGTGCGCAGATCCTTCACCATCTGGTACGGGTGCAGGACATAGGAGCGGATCTGGTGGCCCCAGCCGATATCGGTCTTGGCGTCGTTCAGCGCCTGCTGCTCGGCCTCGCGCTTCTGCAACTCGCGCTCGTAGAGGCGCGCCTTCAGCATCTTCATCGCCTCGTCGCGGTTGCGATGCTGGCTCTTGTTGATCTGGCAGGCCACAGCGATGCCGGTCGGGATATGGGTGATACGCACGGCGGTGTCGGTCTTGTTGACGTGCTGGCCGCC
>JBKBJT010000057.1:0-15353 GCA_046294345.1 Ferrovibrio sp. | reverse complement strand
TCTTCACCCTCGCACAGCGCGTGGATGCCTGCGATCGCGGTGTCGAGCATCACGAAGGCCGGGACCGGGGCGGCCTGATGCCGGCCTTCCTGCTCAAACGCTTCGCCACCCTGCTCGCCACCCTGCTGGCCACCTCGGTGATCATCTTCCTGGTGCTGGAGATCCTGCCCGGCGACCCGGCCCTGCTGGTGCTGGGGATCGATGCCACCGACGAACAACTCGCCGTCTTCCGCCATGAATACGGCCTCGACCGGCCGGTGCTGGAGCGCTATGCCGGCTGGATGATTGCCCTGCTGCAGGGCGATTTCGGCATCTCCTATGCCTACAAGACGCCGGTCTGGCCGCTGATCGCCGAACGGCTGGCGCTCACCTATCCGCTGGCCCTGTTTGCCATGCTGCTCACCGTGGTGCTGGCCCTGGGCCTGGGCGTGTTCGCCGCCGCCCGGCACAACAGGGCCGGCGACGTCATCATCATGGGCATCAGCCAGCTTGGCATCTCGATCCCGAATTTCTGGTTCGGCCTGCTGCTGATCCTGCTGTTCGCCGTCAACCTCGGCTGGCTGGCGGCCGGCGGCTTCCCCGGCTGGCGCGCTGGCTTCGGCCCGGCGATGCTCAGCCTGATCCTGCCGGGCATCTCGCTGGCCGTGGTGCAGGCCGCCATCCTGGCCCGCATCACCCGTTCGGCCGTGCTGGAGGTGCTGCGCGAGGATTTCGTGCGCACCGCCCGTGCTAAAGGACTGAGCCGCAGCCAGGCCCTGTGGCGCCATGTGCTGCGCAATGCGCTGATTCCGGTAATCACGGTGATCGGTCTGCAATTCGGCAACCTGCTGACCGGCACCATCGTCGTCGAGCAGGTCTTCTCCCTGCCCGGCCTGGGCCGGCTGGTCTTCCAGGCGATCAGCAACCGCGATATCGAGGTGGTGAAGGCCGCCGTGATCCTGCTCGCCTTCACCGTGGTGGCGGTGAATTTTGTGGTCGACGTACTCTATGCGGTGATCGATCCGCGACTGAAGGGCCGCGATGTCTGAAACCGCACTCATGCTCCGCCGTGCCCTGCGCCACCGCAGCTTCGCCGTCGGCACCCTGCTCTCGGGCCTCGTGCTCGGCATGGCGCTTCTCTCCATGGTCTGGACCCCCTACGCGCCGACCGCGATGAACATCCGCAAGCGCATGGCCCTGCCCTCGGCCGAACACTGGCTGGGCACCGACAGTTTCGGCCGCGACGTGCTCTCGCTGGTCCTCACCGGCGCGCAGAATTCGCTGCTGGTGGGCCTGGTCGCCGTCGGGATCGGCCTGCTGGCAGGCAGCGCGCTGGGCCTGCTGGCGGCGGCGCGGCGCGGCTGGATCGAGGAGCTGGTGATGCGCTTCGCCGATTTCACCTTTGCTTTCCCCGCCATCCTGTCGGCCATCCTGCTGGCTGCGGTGTTCGGCCCCAGCACGATGAATTCCATCGTCGCCATCGCCATCTTCAACATCCCGGTTTTTGCCCGCGTGGTGCGCGGTTCGGCCAACGCGGTCTGGTCGCGCGACTACATCCTGGCCGCGCGCAGTGCCGGCAAGGGCGGCTTCCGCATCACCCTGGAACATGTGCTGCCCAATATCCTGGCGGTGATCGTGGTGCAGGCCACCATCCAGTTCGCGCTCGCCATCCTGGCCGAGGCGGCGCTGTCCTATCTCGGGCTCGGCACCCAGCCGCCGACGCCGTCCTGGGGCCGCATGCTGAACGAGGCGCAGACCATGGTGTTCCGCGCGCCCTACCTGGCGGTATTCCCCGGCCTGGCCATCGCCATCGCCGTGCTGGGGTTCAACCTGCTGGGCGACGGCCTGCGCGATCTGACCGATCCGCGCCTGTCGCGGCAGCGGTGACGCCATGAGCGACGAAACCATGAGCAGTGCCGCGATGACTGAAGCCCTGCTTGCCGTGCGCGACCTGCGCGTGACGCTGGCCACCGCACGCGGCCCGGCCGAAGCCGTGCGCGGCCTGGATTTCACCTTGCGGCGGGGCGAGACGCTGGGGATTGTCGGCGAATCCGGCTGCGGCAAGTCGCTCACCGCGCTGGCCCTGATGGGCCTGCTGCCGGATAACGGCCATGCCGGCGGCAGCGTGCTGTTCCGCGGCGACGACATCCTGCAATACGACGAGCGCCGGATGTGCGATCTGCGCGGCAATCGCCTGGCGATGATCTTCCAGGAACCGATGACCTCGCTCAACCCGCTGCATCGCATCGGCGACCAGATCGCCGAACCGCTGCAACAGCATCTCGGCCTCAGCCGCCGCCAGGCTAACGAACGCGCGGTGGAACTGCTGGACCGCGTCGGTATCCCCAGTCCGCGCGCGCGGCTGGACTCCTATCCGCACCAGATGTCGGGTGGCCAGCGGCAGCGCGTGATGATCGCCATGGCGCTGGCCTGCGACCCCGACATCCTGATCGCCGACGAGCCGACCACCGCGCTGGACGTCACCATCCAGGGCCAGATTCTCGACCTGATCCGCAAGCTGGTGGACGACAGCGGCTTGGCGCTGATCCTGATCAGCCATGATCTGGGCGTGATCGCCGAAACAGTCGACCGCGTGCTGGTGATGTATGCCGGCCGCGCCGTCGAGACCGGGCCGGTGCGCGAGGTGTTCGCCGGCCTGCGCCATCCTTACGCGCGCGGCCTGTTCGCCGCCATGCCGCGGCTGGCACCGGGCCAGGCCCATCCCCGGCAGCGCCTGCCCACCATTCCCGGCGTGGTGCCCGACCTGCGCGATCTGGGCACGGCCTGCGCCTTCGCGCCGCGCTGCGCACTGACCGAGCCGCGCTGCGGCCAGGATTTCCCGCCGCTGGTGGCGGTTGGACCGCAACATGAGGCGGAGTGCTGGCGCACCGACATGACGCGGGAGCAGCCATGACCGCACTGGTCGAGATCAAGGATGTCCATAAGGCATATCCCCTGCCGCGCAGCATGCCCTTTGCGCCGGCGCAGAAAGTCCACGCCGTCAATGGCGTTTCCCTGAAGATCAGGGCTGGCGAGAATCTCGGTGTGGTGGGCGAGTCGGGCTGCGGCAAGTCCACGCTGGCACGTCTCGTCATGGCCCTGGAGGCACCCGACCGGGGTAATATCCACATCGATGGCCGCGACCTGAGCCGCCTGACGACGGCCGGCCTGCGCGCCGCGCGGCGTGATTTCCAGATGGTGTTCCAGGATCCCTACGGTTCGCTCGACCCACGCATGACCGTCGCCCGCATCGTGGCCGAACCGCTGGACGCGCTGGAGCATCTGGGAAAAGCCGAACGGCATGCGCGCATTGCCGACGCGCTGGAGACCGTCGGCCTGCGGCCCGCCGACATGGAAAAATATCCGCATGAATTCTCCGGCGGCCAGCGCCAGCGCATCGCCATCGCCCGTGCCCTGATCACGCGGCCGAAGCTGATCGTCGCCGACGAGGCGGTTTCGGCATTGGACGTCTCGGTGCAGGCCCAGGTGCTGAACCTGATGGCCGATCTGCAGCAGCGCCATGGCGTGACCTACCTGTTCATCAGCCATAATCTGGCCGTGATCGACCAGCTCTGCCCGAAAGTGGCGGTGATGTATCTCGGCCGCGTGGTGGAACATGGCGATACGGCCACGGTCTTCGCCCGGCCGGCGCATCCCTATACCGAAGCCCTGCTGGCCGCCCTGCCGCAGCCGGTGCCGCCCGCGCCGGGGCAGCGCCGCCGCCATGCCCTGCTGCAGGGCAACCCGCCAAGCCCCACTCGTCTGCCCGACGGTTGCGCGCTGGCCGAACGTTGCCGCCATGCCGATGCGCGCTGCCGCAGCGAGGCGCCGGCCCTGCGCCGCATGGCCGATGGCCGCGAGGCGGCCTGCCACAAGGCCGAGGACCTTATTTCGGAGCTGGCGTGATCTTCTGCAGCGTATAACCGCGCTGGCGCATGCAGTATTCGGTCAGCTCGTACTGTCGCGGCCCACGATCGAAATACGATGGCGATTCATGGCCGCGATAGAAGGGCGACCATGGGAAACCGCGGTTGAAACCGGTCCCGGTCCAGGGCGGATAGAGCGGCCCGGACGACATGCTTTCATCCAGCGCCTGCCCTGCGGCGATCTCGCCACATTCCTTCTCGTCCCTGTCACGCTGCGCCATCGTCGTATCGCTGCGCACCCATTCGGTCTGCGCCGTGGCGCAGGCCGATAACAGCGGCACCAGAAGCAGGATGCGTTTCATGGCCTGGCGATCGGCACCAGCACATAGCCGCGCTGGCGCATGCAATATTCGGTCAGTTCATATTCTCGTGCGCCACGCCGGCTGTAGCTGGTGGTGATGCCGCCGCCATCGTCGTCGCCGCTATAGATGAATTGTGTGTCGCGATAGGGCGGATATTTCGGCCCGGACGCGAAACTTTCGTCCAGTGCCTGCCAATAGGCGATTTCGGCGCAATCCTTTTCATCGGCCAGGCGCTGCTGCAGGCTGGTATCCGACCGCGACCATTCCGTGCTGGCAACGCAGCCCGACAGCAGGACGGCAGCGAAGAGGGGAACGGCTGGCGTTTTCATACGACCATCCTACTGTACGACCGGCATCAGCCGGTAGCCACGGGCCCGCAGGCAGAAATTCTGCAACTCGCTCTCGCGCTGACTGCGCCACATGAAAGAATCCGAAAAGCCGTAACGCGACCCGTGATAGCCCCAGGGATAAGGACCGAAGGCATACCGGCCATAGGGGTAGCCGTAATAACCGTAAGGCGGGCCGAACATGCTCTCACGGAAAGTCTGGTCCCGCGCCAGCGCCGCGCATTCCCGGCTATCCAGATCGGCATCGGCCAGCGAGGTATTCGGCCGTTGCCAGGCCAGCGGCGGACCGCAGGCGGCCAGCGGGCCAATCAGGAGAGCAACGAGAAGAGACACGAAGCGGGTGCTGCGCATGGCATATCCGTCTGCCGGTCTCAGCCGGCTGACATGATTATAGTCCGGTCAGCCTGACAGGCGATTGCGGCATAATCGGGGCCGCGCCAGGCTTCGGCGCCGCCCTAATCGCCCTGGCAGGGATAGGCATCGGCCAGGGCCAGCTTCACCGCCTGTATGGCATCCGAATTCATCTGGTCGACATTGTCGCGGGCCCATTCGACGAATTGCTGGCGCAGCATGCTCGCCGGCGCCTCGCGCGGCGCGCAGAACCAGGTCAGCTCCTTGCCGTCGGCCACCGCGAGTTCATAGAGCGCGACCGCCCCCTGCAGATACCGCAGGCAACCGACCAGCCGCGCGCTGCCATCGGCACCTTCGCACATGGCCTGCAGGTCCTTCGCCAGGAAGCGCGGCGGCGGCTGCAGGGCGGCCGGGGTTTGAGCCGGGGGTTGCTGCTGAGCGGACGCGGAAAAGGCGAAGGCCACGGTCAGAACCGCAGCTGCGAAGAAGCGGCGCATCAGACGATCTCGTTCTCGAATGGCTCGCCGCCCATGCGGCGGAAAATCGCATACATCGCTTCCGACGCAGCATCCAGCCGGGCCTTGTCGGTCGAGCGCAGCACAATGGCAGTGGACGCCTTGCCCGACCGGAAGGCGGGATAGGAGCCCATATCCACATCGGGATATGCGGCCTGCAATTTGCCCAGGTCCTCGGCCACCGCGCCCTCGGGCACCAGGGCCAGCACGGTGCGCGACATCAGCCTGTCGCCGCCGGTAAGGCTGGGCGCCACGCTGGCCACCATGGCCTGGAAGATCATGGGTACGCCGGCCATCACCATCACGTTGCCGATGCGGAAGCCCGGCGCGGCCGAAACCGGGTTGTCGATCAGCGTGGCGGTATCCGGGATGCGGGCCATGCGCAGGCGGGCGGCATTCAGCATCCCGGCTTCGTAATGCGCCTCCAGCCGGCGGCGGGCCTCCGGATGCACGTCGATGCCCACGCCGAAAGCCTTGGCGATGCAGTCGGCCGTGATGTCGTCATGGGTCGGGCCGATGCCGCCCGAGGTGAAGACATAATCGTAGCGCGCGCGCAGGTCGTTCACGGCCGCGACGATCGTCGCTTCGATATCGGGCACCACGCGGGCCTCGCGCAGGCGGATACCCAGTTCGGTCAGCTTGCCGGCCAGGAAATGCATGTTGGCGTCGCGGGTGCGGCCCGAGAGGATCTCGTTGCCGATCACCAGCATGGCCGCTGTCACGATCTTGGGGGTCACGATCTCGGGCGTTTCCGTCATGGCGCACAGGACATAGCACGCGCTGGACGGGCAGGCCAGCCACCGCTATAGCCGGAGGCATGGACTTCCCTCAGCCCCTCACCCCGGCCGTTTTGCTGCGGCGCTACAAGCGTTTCCTCGCCGATGTGCGCTTCCCGGACGGCAGCGAGGCCATTGTGCATTGCCCTAATCCCGGCGCCATGCTGGGGCTGGATGCACCCGGCAGCCGGGTCTGGCTCAAGCCCGGCCGCGGCAAGCTGGCCTGGGGCTGGGTGCTAGCCGAGGCCGATGGCGCCCTGGTCGGCATCGACACCACCCTGCCCAACCGGCTGGTGGCCGAGGCCCTGGCCCAGGGCCGTATCGCCGAGCTGGCGGGTTACGACACCCATCGTCCGGAAGTCGCCTATGGCGGCAACAGCCGGGTGGATTTCCTGCTCTCCGGCGCCGGCAGGCCCGACTGCTATCTAGAAGTGAAGAACGTGCATCTGATGCGGCAGGCGGGCCTCGCCGAATTCCCCGACTGCGTCACGGCGCGCGGCGCCAAGCATCTGCGCGAACTGGCTGCCATGGTGGCCGCCGGCCACCGCGCCGTCATGCTGTTCCTGGTCCAGCGTGGCGACTGCGCCAGTTTCCGCATCGCCGGCGACTGCGACCCGGCCTATGCCGCCGGGTTCATCGAGGCTAGGAATGCCGGGGTCGAGGCGCTATGTTATGCTTGTCGCGTTACGGAGGCCGGCATCGTGTTGGATCGGCCCCTGCCGATTGGCCCGTAACCTGCTGATTTTGCAATAATATCGGATTTCTGCCGTGAACCAGACCCAGGCCCGCGCCATCATCGACACGGACGAGGACGACGACCTCCGCCCCGGCGCCATCCGGCTGCACAGCCCGGCGGATTTCGAAGGCATGCGCAAGGCCGGCCGTCTGGCCGCCGAGACGCTGGACTACATCACGCCCTTCGTGGTGCCCGGCGTGACCACGGGCCGACTGGATGAGCTGTGCCACAATTACATCGTCGAGCATGGCGCCGTGCCGGCGCCGCTGGGCTATCGCGGCTTCCCGAAATCGATCTGCACCTCGGTCAACCATGTGGTCTGCCACGGCATCCCGGGCGACAAGGTGCTGGAGGATGGCGACATCCTGAATATCGACGTCACCGTCATCCTCGATGGCTGGCACGGCGACACCAGCCGCATGTTCCTGCTCGGCGATGTCGGCGTGAAGGGCCGGCGCATCTGCGACATCACCTATGAAGCGATGATGCGCGGCATCGAGGTGGTGAAGCCCGGCGCCACCACCGGCGATATCGGCCATGCCATCCAGAGCTTCGTCGAGAAGGAGCGCTTCTCGGTAGTGCGCGATTTCTGCGGCCATGGCCTGGGGCGCATCTTCCACGAGCCGCCCAACATCCTGCATTACGGCGAGCCCGGCACCGGCGTGCCGCTGAAGGCTGGCATGTTCTTCACCATCGAACCGATGGTGAATGCCGGCAAGTGGCAGGTGAAGCTGCTCTCCGACGGCTGGACGGCGGTGACCAAGGACCGCTCGCTGTCGGCGCAGTTCGAACATTCCATCGGCGTGACCGAGACCGGCTACGAGATTTTCACGCTCTCGCCCAAGGGCTGGCACAAGCCTCCCTATACCTGAGCACCCAATATCAGAACGCCGGCTGCGCTGCTGACAGATACTGTCAGCAGTCTTTCCGTATCCGCTTGGCGGATGTGATGGCAGACATCGCGCCTGCAACATAACAGCGCCATACTCTGCAGCCCGAATCGCCGCAGGTTGCCATGACCGAACACAATCCCGGCCCCGCCGACACGATGCAGACCGCCACGATGCAGGCTGACCCACCGCAGGCCACGCGGCGGGAATGGATCGGCTTGGCCGTTCTGGCCCTGCCCTGCCTGCTCTATTCCATGGACCTGACGGTGCTGAATCTCGCGATCCCGCATCTCAGCGCCGACCTGAACCCGAGCAGTGCGCAATTGCTGTGGATTGTCGACATCTACGGCTTCCTGGTGGCCGGCTCGCTGATCACCATGGGCACGCTGGGCGACCGCATCGGCCGCCGCCGCATCCTGATGATCGGCGCCACCGCCTTCGGCATCGCATCCGTGCTGGCCGCCTTTGCGCCCACGGCCGAACTGCTGATCGCCGCCCGCGCCGCCCTGGGCGTGGCGGCCGCCACGCTGGCGCCGTCCACGCTGTCGCTGATCCGAAACATGTTCCACGATCCGCGGCAGCGCACCTTCGCCATCGGCATCTGGATCGCCAGCTTCTCGGCCGGCGGCGCATTGGGCCCGGTGATCGGCGGCCTGCTGCTCACCTGGTTCTGGTGGGGCTCGGTCTTCCTGATCGCCGTGCCGGTGATGGTGCTTCTTCTCATCCTGGGTCCGCGTCTGTTGCCGGAATATCGCGACCCCGACGCCGGCAGCATCGACATCCCCAGCGCCGTCCTGTCTCTGACCGCCGTGCTGGCGGTGATCTACGGCATCAAGCGCATCGCCGAGACCGGCCTGGGCTGGCTGCCGGTTGTGATCATTCTCGCCGGCATCGGCATCGGCGCTGCCTTCGTGCGGCGCCAGCGCCGGCTCTCCGATCCGCTGATCGACCTGGCCCTGTTCCGCAATCCCGCCTTCAGCGCGGCGCTGGCGATCAATATCCTGGGTATTTTCGCCGCCTTCGGCATCTTCCTCTATGGCGCGCAGTATCTGCAACTCGTGCTTGGCATGGACCCCTTCACCGCCGGCCTGTGGACCGCGCCATCGGGCCTGGCCTTCATTGCCGGGTCGATCCTGGCACCGGGCCTCGCCCGCCGCATGCAGCCCGCGCAGATCGTATCCGCCGGGCTGGGCGTGGCAGCCATCGGTTTCGCCCTGCTGGCCGGCGCCATCGCCTTCGACAGCTTCGTCCTGCTGATGACGGCCTTCATCGTGTTTGCCCTCGGCCTGTCGCCGGTCTTCACCTTCACCACCGACCTGATCGTCGGCGCCGCGCCGCCGGAGCGTGCCGGCGCCGCCTCGGCCATATCGGAAACCGCCGCCGAATTCGGCGGCGCGCTGGGCATCGCCGTGCTGGGCAGCATCGCCACCGCCATCTACCGCGACAGCGTTGCGGCGCAGATGCCCGCCGGTCTCGATGCCATGGCCGCCGAGGCCGCCATCAATACCCTGGCCGGGGCCCTGTCGGTGGCGGCCGCGCTGCCGTCGGCCATCGGCGCCGACCTGATCCGCATCGCGCGCACCGCCTTCAACGACGGCTTCCTGCTGACGGCCGGCATCTGCACCATGATCACCGTGCTCGCGGCCCTGCTGGCCGCCGGCATGCTGCATCCCCGCAAGCCGGCCGCGGCACCCGCCGACTGAGCGCTGCGTCTGATTCCCCTGCCATCGCCGGCATGCTAGGCTGCGGCACCGGACCGCGAAGGCCATGACTGCCGCAGACGACGACGCAGAGACAAAACCGCATTATCACGGCCATCGCGCAAGATTGCGGGCCCGTTTCCTGGAAAGCGGCGGAGCCGGCATACCCGATTATGAAATCCTCGAACTGATCCTGTTCGGCGTGTTCCGCAACGGCGACGTCAAGCCGCTGGCCAAGGCGCTGATCAATGAATGCGGCTCGCTGGGCGCGGTACTCTCGGCACCGCCCGAGCGGCTGATGAAGGTGCCGGGCTGCGGCGAGGCGGTGATCGCCGCGCTGAAGGTCACGCGCGAGGCCGGCTTGCGGCTGCTGAAGGAAGACGCCATGCAGCGGCCGGCCATCTCCAATTGGCAGGCCCTGCTGGATTACTGCCGCGCCGCGCTCCAGCATGAGGGCGTGGAGCAGTTCCGGATTCTGTTTCTCGACCGCAAGAACCAGATCATCGCCGACGAGGCGCAGCAGCGCGGCACCGTCGACCATACGCCGGTCTATCCGCGCGAGGTGGTGAAGCGCGCGCTGGAACTGAACGCCGCCGCCCTGATCCTGGTGCACAACCATCCCAGCGGCGACCCGACGCCCTCGCGCGCCGATGTCGAGATGACGCGCCAGGTGCGCCAGGCGGCGTCGGTGATGGGCATCGAGCTGCACGACCACCTGATCGTCGGCCGCAGGGGCCATGTCAGTCTGCGCGAGAAGGGCCTGATCTGACGGGTTGACCTGACGGCAGCCCTGCGCCACCATCGACCTTACCGAGGGGGGCGCCGCTAGGGCGCTGAGATTCGGCCGGCAGGTTCATCCCTGCAACGCCGTGACCCTGAGAAATCGCGCAGATGCGCGGTTTCGTGAACCTGATCCGGGTCATGCCGGCGGAGGGAACGGTCGTTCAGGCGCGCCAGCGATGCTCGTCGCCTGCATTCCGCGAACATCCACCACATCCCGGGTTTCCTGTCGTCACACGAGAAGGAAATCCCATGGACAAGATTTCAGACGCTCCCAATTTCCGGATAACCACCGGTCCGCTGCCGGCCTCGAACAAGGTCTATCAATCCGGCAGGCTGCATCCGCAACTGCGCGTGCCGCATCGTGAGATCGCCACGCATCCCTCGGCCGGCGAGCCGCCGCTGCCGGTCTACGACACTTCCGGTCCCTATACCGATCCCGAGGCCGAGATCGACATCAACCGGGGCCTGCCGCGCTGGCGCACCGCGCTGATCGAGGCACGCGGCGATGTGGAGGCCTATGACGGCCGCGCCGTGCAGGCCGCCGATAATGGGGGCAATGCGTCCGTTCCCGCCTTCCCCCACCATCCACGCCCACTGCGCGCAAAAGACGGTGTCGCCGTCACGCAGTTTGAATACGCCCGGCGCGGCATCGTCACACCGGAGATGGAGTATGTCGCCATCCGCGAGAACGAGGCGCGGAAAGAGCTGGCCCAAAAAGATCAAAAGCTGCGCGACGGCGAAGACTTCGGAGCGTCCATCCCGGACTTCGTGACGCCGGATTTCGTGCGCGAGGAAATCGCCCGGGGCCGCGCCATCATCCCCTGCAACATCAACCACCCGGAGCTGGAGCCGATGATCATCGGCCGCAATTTCCTGGTGAAGGTGAATGCCAATATCGGCAATTCCGCCGTCACCTCCTCGGTGGCCGAGGAGGTCGACAAGATGGTCTGGGCGATCCGCTGGGGCGCCGACACGGTGATGGACCTCTCGACCGGCCGCAACATCCACAATATCCGCGACTGGATCATCCGCAACTCACCGGTTCCCATCGGCACCGTGCCGATCTACCAGGCCCTGGAGAAGGTGAACGGCAAGGCCGAGGACCTGACCTGGGAGATCTATCGCGACACCCTGATCGAGCAGGCCGAGCAGGGCGTGGATTATTTCACCATCCATGCCGGCGTGCGGCTCAGCTACATCCCGCTCACCGCCAGCCGAGTCACCGGCATCGTGTCGCGCGGCGGCTCGATCATGGCGAAATGGTGCCTGGCGCATCATGAGGAGAATTTCCTCTACACGCATTTTGCCGAGATTTGCGACATCATGCGGGCCTACGACATCAGCTTCTCTCTGGGTGACGGCCTGAGGCCGGGCTCGACGGCGGATGCCAACGATGCCGCGCAGTTCGCCGAGCTGGAAACCCTGGGCGAGCTAACCAAGATCGCCTGGGCGAAGGGCGTTCAGGTGATGATCGAGGGGCCGGGCCATGTCGCCATGCACAAGATCAAGGCCAACATGGACAAGCAGCTCAAATCCTGCGGCGAGGCGCCCTTCTACACGCTGGGGCCGCTCACCACCGATATCGCGCCGGGCTACGACCACATCACCAGCGGCATCGGCGCGGCGATGATCGGCTGGTATGGCTGCGCCATGCTCTGCTACGTCACGCCGAAAGAGCATCTCGGCCTGCCCGACCGCAACGACGTGAAGACCGGCGTGATCACCTATCGCATCGCCGCCCATGCCGCCGACCTGGCCAAGGGCCATCCAGGAGCCGCGCGGCGCGACGACGCCCTGAGCCGCGCGCGGTTCGAATTCCGCTGGGAGGACCAGTTCAACCTAAGCCTGGACCCGGAAACGGCCGCGCAGTTCCACGACCAGACCCTGCCGAAGGAAGCGCACAAGACGGCGCATTTCTGCTCGATGTGCGGCCCGAAATTCTGCTCGATGAAAATCAGCCAGGAGGTGCGCGACGCCGCCCGGCAGCAGAATGATATCGCCGCGACAACAGGCATGGCGGAGATGGCGGAGCGCTTCCGCAACGAGGGCGGGGAGATATATCATCCCACCCCATGAGCCACGATCCGCCGGTTTTTGATGAAAGCTTCCAGGGCAAACTCGCCGGGCTGCTGGCCTGGCGGCGCGACGTGCGGCATTTCCGCCGTGACGCCGTGCCGCCGGCGCTGGTGACGCATCTGCTGGAACTCGCCGCCCTGGCGCCCAGCGTGGGCAATAGCCAGCCCTGGCGTTTTGTGCTGGTGGAAGACGCAACGCGGCGGCAGGCGGTGATCGCCAATTTCGAAGCGGCCAATGCCGAGGCGCTGGCCGATTACAGCGGCGAACAGGCGAAGCTCTATGCCTCGCTGAAACTGGCGGGCCTGAAGGAAGCACCGGTGCATCTGGCCGTCTTCTGCGACGAGGGCACCGCGCAGGGCCACGGCCTGGGCCGCCGCACCATGCCCGAGATGCTGGATTATTCCGTCGTGATGGCGGTCTACGGCTTCTGGCTGGCGGCGCGCGCCCATGGCCTTGGCGTCGGCTGGGTGTCGATCCTCGATCCGGCAGTTCTCACGCGCGACCTCGACGTGCCGGTGGACTGGAAGCTGGTGGCCTATCTCTGCGTCGGCTGGCCCCAGGACGAACAGGCCACGCCCGAACTCGAGCGGCGCGGCTGGGAGCACCGGCGCGACGTGGCCGATTTCCTGCTGCGTCGTTGAATCGATGACGTTCGACCTTTCCGCCATGATCGGCAGCCTGTTGGGCGGCATCGGCCTGTTCCTGCTGGGCATGTGGCTGATGACCGACGGACTGAAACGCGGCGCCGGCGATGCCCTGCATGGCGTGTTGCAGACCGGCACCGGCACGCCTTTGCGCGGCCTGGCCGCCGGCTTCGCCATCACGGCATTGGTGCAATCCTCCACCGCCGTCACGGTCGCCACCATCGGCTTCGTCAATGCCGGCCTGCTCAGTCTGGTTCAGGCGATCTGGGTGATCCTCGGCAGCAACATCGGCACCACCATGACCAGCTGGCTGGTGGCCGCCATTGGTCTGAAACTGAAGATCGAGCTGTTCGCGCTGCCGCTGATCGGCATCGGCATGCTGCTGCGCCTGACCGGCAGCGACCAGCCGCGCGGCGCCTGGGGCCAGGCGCTGGCCGGCTTCGGCTGCTTCTTCGCCGGCATCGCCGCCCTGCAGCAGGGTTTCGGCACGGTTGCCGAAGCGGTCGATCCGGCAATGCTGCCGAGCCAGGGCTGGGCGGGGCGGTTGCTGTTCGTCGGCCTGGGCGTGGCGCTAACCACGCTGACGCAATCCTCCAGCGCCGCATCGGCCATCACCGTGACGGCGGCGATGAGCGGCACCCTGCCGCTGGACGCCGCCGCCGCGACCGTGATCGGCGCCAATCTCGGCACCACCAGCACGGCCCTGCTGGCGGCGATCGGCGCCACGTCGAATGCCAAACGCAGCGCTGTGGCCCATGTGCTGTTCAATCTGGTGACGGCAATCGTGGCCTTCCTGCTGCTGCCCTGGTTGCTGGCCGGCATCGCGCATGTCACCGACGAACCCGCCCTGGCCACCGCTTTGTTCCACACCCTGTTCAACATCCTCGGCGTGGCACTGATGGGGCCGGCGGTACCGAAACTCGCGGCGGTGCTGCTGGGTCGTTTCCGCTCGGCCGAGGAAGACCTGGCACGGCCGCGCCACCTCGACCCCACCGCCGCCGTGGTGCCGGCGCTGGCGCTCGACAGCCTGCGGCTGGAGTTGCAGCGGCTGGGCGGCATCGCGCTCGGCATGGCGCGCGGCGAGATACCGGCGGCCCAGCGGCCGGGCCATCGCCAGGCCGCCGCCAGCCTCGCCACCGCGATCATGGATTTTGCCCTGCGGCTGCATCGCGGCGACCTGCCCGAGGCCGTAGCCCGCGTGCTGCCCGGCGCGCTGCGCGCCGCCCAGCATTACCATGCCATCGCCGCCGCCGAGCCCGAACCCGAGAGCCATCCCGGCGCGGCCGGTGCCGATTTCGACATGGCCTGGCGCGCGGCCCTGCAGGCGGCCGACACCACGCGGCCGGATTTCGACCTAGCCACGGCGATGCAGGCCGGCGAAAGCTGCGAGGCGGCCTATCAGCGCCTGAAGGCCGGCCTGCTAGAAGCCACCGGCCCCGACCTTTCGGCGGCCCGGCTCGACCGCCTACTGACCGCCGCCGCGACCCGGCGCGATCTGGCCGAACGCGCGGTGAAGGCCGCTCGCCGTATGGCGCCGCTGCTGGCTGCGACGATGCCGGCGTGACGGCGCGACTGGGAGCACCGGCGCGGGTTGGATGAGCAGATACTGAAGCGGTGAGTACTCGTGGCAGCAGCGAAGCGGAAATGGGATCCCGGCTCTCGCGGAGCCTGTCCTCGGGCTGCGCGAAGCGCAGACCCGTGGGCTCGGCCGGGATGACGAGAAATCATGTCCACATCATCAATCCGTCACCCCGGCCTTGAGCCGGGGTCCCATTTTGCAATGGGCGACATATTCACGATGGACAACAGCGTTAAGAACAAAAATGGTACATTCGATCCAAAAATCAAGGCCCACCCGGGGCCTTGAAATGGGATACCCGCTTTCGCGGGTATGACGATTTGTGCCGTTACGCCGCCGCCTCGAGCATCGCCGTATACTTTTCGACGTTCGCTTGGGCGCGGGCCTTGGCGTGATCGTCCTTGGCGTCCTCGACATCCTCGCGGGCGTCTTTGAGCATCTGCTCGACCTTGGCGCGGTCGAGCTTGGCCACCGGCACGGCCTCTTCGGCCAGCACGGTGAGCTTGTCGTTGGCGACTTCCGCGAAGCCGCCGGCCACGAAGATGCGTTCGGCCACGCGGCCATCGACGGTGACCTCGATGATGCCGTTGCGGATGGTCGAGATCAGCGGGGTGTGACCCGGCAGCACGCCGAAATCGCCGCCCTCGCCGGGCACGACCACCATTTCGGCATCCAGAGCCAGCAGCAGCTTCTCCGGCGATACCAGTTCGAACCTGACGGTCTCGGCCATGGCTTAACTCCTTACCTTG
>JBKBJT010000056.1:0-15360 GCA_046294345.1 Ferrovibrio sp. | reverse complement strand
CGGCGACCGCTTCGAACTGTTCTTCGACCGCCATTACGACGACCAGGGCAAGACGGTGAAGACCGGCCGCATCGTCGGCGCGTCGATGACGCTGTCCGGCCGCGAGCTGCGCTATTACCTCTACCAGCCCAGCGACGGCGGCGAGGCCGACTACTTCACGCCGACCGGCTCCAGCGTGCGCAAGGCGCTGCTGCGCACGCCGATCGACGGCGCGCGGCTGACCTCGGGCTTCGGCATGCGCCGCCATCCGATCCTGGGTTTCAGCCTGATGCATAAGGGCGTGGATTTCGGCGCCGCCACCGGCACGCCGATCCAGGCCGCCGGCGACGGCGTGGTGGAACTGGCCGGCTGGAACGGCGCCTATGGCCAGTATGTGCGCATCAAGCACGGCAACGGCTATGCCACCGCCTATGCCCATATGAGCCGCATCGGCGTGAAGAACGGCCAGCGCGTGCGCCAGGGCCAGATCATCGGCGCGGTGGGCACCACCGGCCGCTCGACCGGCCCGCACCTGCATTACGAGGTGATGGTGAACGGCAAGCAGGTGAACCCTGCCGGCGTGCGCTTCCCCTCGGGCCGCAAGCTGGAAGGCCGCGAATACGAACGTTTCCGCAAGCATGTCGAGGGCCTGGATCAGGAGATCCGCGGCACCCCGGTACTGGCCCTGCTGAACCGCCAGGACTGAACTGCGGAACTGATACAAGATTGGGACAATTTAGCGTTTGCCGCGGCACACGCCCTGAATCAAACTCCGGTGCGAAATCTCGCCCGGAGTTTTTTTTCATGCCCACGCTCTACGACTACCTCGATTCCGGCAACGGCTATAAATGCCGGCTGCTGCTGGCCCAGCTCGGCATCCCCTACACACGCATCGAACTCGACATCGACAAGGGCGAGACGCGCACGCCCGGGTTTCTGGCCAAGAATCCGAATGGCCGCATCCCGGCGCTGGAACTCGACGACGGAACCGTGCTGGCCGAAAGCAACGCCATCCTCTGTTACCTGGCCGACGGCACGCCCTTCTGGCCGTCAGACCGGCTGCTGAAGGCGCAGGTGCTGCAATGGCTGTTCTTCGAGCAATACAGCCACGAACCCTATGTGGCCACGCCGCGCTACATCCTGCGCCATCTGGGCCGCCAGCATCCGCGCATGGCCGAGATGCCCGACCGCCTGAAACGCGGCCGCGACGCGCTGAGCGTGATGGACACGCATCTGGCCAAACACGACTTCTTCGTCGGCAGCCGCTACACCATCGCCGACATCGCGCTCTACGCCTACACCCATCGCGCCGACGAGGCCGACCTTGACCTGGCGCCTTACCCCGCCCTGCGCCGCTGGCTCGACCGGGTAGCCAGCCAGCCCGGCCATGTGAAGATGCTGCCGGGGGATTAGGACCACGCTGCGGCTAGCACGGGCGCAAGATCGTTGGCGATCTGATTGTCCAGCACGGTCTGCCCAAGCGGTGGCGGGCTGTAGGAAGCCATGGCATCGACCAGCGCCTGCACATTGCCGGCCGACAGGCCGTGGCTGCCGTCCACAGTCTCGATGCTGTCGATCCGCCGGCTGGCATCGGTATACCAGTCCTTCAGGTAGACGCTGCTGGCGGCCTCACCGATCACATCGACGCGCAGATCGTTGCCGGCCTGCCGGAACCACAGCTGATCGAAGGCCACGCCGGTCGAGAAGCGCAGGATGTCGCTGCTGGTGGCCGCGTCCGCGATGTCGGTCTGGCTGATGCTGTCGACGCCGTCGCCGCGGGCGATCACATAAATATCGTTCCCCGCGCCGCCGACGAGGATGTCGTCGCCGGCGGCGCCCGCCAGCGTGTCGCTGCCGGTATCGCCAAACAGGAAGTCGCTGCCGGATGTGCCAGTCAGCGCATCGTTGGCGACTGTGCCGGCCACGGCATTCTCGCTGCTGCTGGCGCCGACTGCCACATGCTCGGTCGCCACATTGCTGGCCGCGCCGCCGTCATCCAGCACCGAGATTTCGCAGGTGCGGACGCCGATCATGCCGCTGGAGCTGGAGAAGGTGATCGAGCGCAGGAGCTGCTCATAGAGCGCCAGATCGGCCAGGCCGGTGAAGCTCAGGCCGTTCGGATTGGCCGGATCGCCGCCGAAGCCACCGCCCACCACCGAGATGCCGGTCGCCACGCCGTTGCTCAGCACAGCCCCGCTGCCATCGATGCTGAAACCGCCGCTCAGTTGCAACGTGTCGCCCGCCACATAGCCGCCACTGATGCGGAACACCGCACCATTGAGGTCGCCCTGGTCGACATCCGCCAGGCTCAGGTTGGCGCCGGCACCGATATTGGCCGGATTGACCTGGGTGATAGTGGCTTCGGCGACTTCCACCTGCAGGATCACGTCGTTGAAATCGAAATCGGCATTCTGGCTGGCCGGCAGATCCTCCCAGCCGATGGCGATACGGTCCGAGGCAGGGGTGTTGGCGCCATCGTTCTCCTCGCCCTGGCCGGCCGCCACATGCTGCATGCCATCCGTATTGAGACTGAGCGTGTTGATCGTCTGGCCGTTGAAATGGGCCGTAGCGCTGGCCGCGGTGTGGAAGATCGGCGTGGCCGACTGACTGATCACAGTGCCGGTGGCGGGCAGATCCGAAAGGCCATGCACCATGAGGGCTGGCGGCACGCTGTCGAACAGCGAAGCCGTCTGGCTGCTGTTGCCGCCATTGACGAAGCTGAAGGCCGCCGTGCCATTGGCCACCTGCTGGATTAGCGCATTGGTGGTGCTGTTGCCGGCGCCGTTGCTGATCATGAACAATCCGAAGCTTGAGCCGGCCGGCAACATGCCGAGACTGACCGAGGTGTAGCTGTCGGCCGGATCGAACGGATCGTCCGGGTCCAGCACCGGCGGTGTCTGCGAGGCATTGGGGAACACCAGCTGGGCGGGGCCGAAACTGCCATCGGCATTGATGACATAGAAGCCGATGACGCTCTGGTTGCCGGCGACTTCCGAGTGGAAGTGCACGATCACCTCGCGGCTCTGGTCGTCCAGTGTGATCGGACCGGTGCCGTTGCGGTACTGCTCCGGCAGGGCTGCCGTCTCATGAGTGTCGGTCAGCACGTTGATGAAATTGGAGATGTCGGACTGGTACTGGCTGCTGACCTGCTCGGCACTGACGAATGTGAAGCCGTCCATACTTACCACCGGCGCGTCATTGACGGCCGCCAGATTGATTGTCGCCGTGGCATTGGCCGTGCCGCCACAGCCATCCGACACGGCATAATCAAAGCTGGCCTCGCCGTTGTAGTTGGCATCGGGGGTAAACGTCACGCTGCCATCCGCATTCAGCACCACGCTGCCACCGACCGCATTGCCGACCGAGGCGATGGAGAGGGTGCCGCCGTTGGCATCCGTGTCGTTGGCCAGCAGGGACTGGGCCGATATCTCCAGTACCTGGTCTTCGGTGCCGTCCAGCGTCTCGCCCTGGGCTACCGGCATAGCATCGGCATGCGGGAAATTCTCGCCCGACACCACATCGACGGTGCCAGAGGCGGAACCAATCACCAGATCCTTGCGGCCATCGCCGTTTATGTCGGCAATCGTCAGCGCCGAGCCTATGCCCTGACCGGCCGCGCCGATAATGGTGATGAACTGCCCCGTCGCCTCCTGCGACAGGTCAATATTGCCGGACGAGAAGCCACCCTGCTTGCCCCACACCACCCACAGCTTGCCAGCATTGGCATTGGCCGCCTTGCTGCCCACCACGATATCGGCGATGCCGTCGCCATTGAGGTCGCCCAGCGCCATGCTGTTGATGCCGGACGACACGCCCGACAGCTTGACGCCGTTCTGGCCGTTGAGCGTGGCGACGTTGACGCTTCCGCCCGCGGCTAAATTCGTGCTGCCGAATAGCACGAAGCTACCGGTGGAGTTGCCAGTGTCATTGCCGGCCCAGCCGGCCATGTCGGCCATACCGTCACCGTTCACGTCGCCCCCAGTTGCCATGTAGTGATGAATCGGATCACCGCCGGAGAAATTGAAGTTATCGAGGATCAGTCCACCGGCATTGCTGGCAAGGTTCTGCACCAATGTTCCGGCAGCATTGCCGAAAGTAATCTTGGTTGGGCCCAGCGCTAACTGGCCGTCATTGCGCGCACCGACCGAGGTGACGAAGTCGTCAAAACCATCCCCATTGATGTCGATGGCCCCCATCACCTTGGTCTGGTTAGTTTTTGAAGAACCCCCGACGCCATCTATGCCGGAATAGGCATACGCGGTCGGGGTGGCCGAGAGGCCATTGGCGCTACCCATCCACATGGCAAGCGAGCCAGTGCCAGCCTTGGCGCTGCCATTTACAAGAATGTCATTGTAATAACCTGCAATGACATCGGCATAACCGTCACCGTTGAAATCAGCTACTGCGACCATGGCCCCGCCGGCGTAGCCGGAACGTGCGCTTATATTGGGATTAAGCACCTGGTCGGCGATATTATCTGGCGTAGACGAACCTTGCCGGATTGCTATGTAGTGGTTTACCGACCCGTCGCCTTCTGACTGCAACACATCCGCTAGACCATCGCCGTTAATATCACCGAATCCAGTGATGTAACCGCTGAACTTGTAGGCTGCCGACCCGTTGCTGGGTGCTGCCACAAAGCTACCGCCGCTCAGGGCGGTTGCCAGGTTTCCGGCCTGTGAGGCGATCACCCCATTGGTCAGAGAATAGCTATTCAGCAGGACATCACTGATACCGTCACCGGTGAAATCTCCAGTAGCAAGGCGATAGATATAGCCCGCATCCATTGCTGCTCGTACACCTACCGAGGCTAGCGCTATCTCATCAGATTTCACGGTCAGGTTCACGGTGGCGGTATCGGCGCCGCCGTTGCCGTCGGAAATCGTATAGGTGAAGCTGGCCGGACCGTTGTAGTTGGCGGTCGGCGTAAACACCACATTGCCGTTCTGATCGAAGCCGACACTGCCACCGACAGCATCCTGCACCGATTGGATGGAAAGCGCATCGCCGTCCGGGTCGATGTCGTTGCCCAGCAGCATGCTTGCCGACAGGGTTAGCGGCGTATCCTCGAATGTGGTGTAGCAGGGCTTGGGCGCGGTCAGCATGCCCTCGAAAGTCTCGCCCGAGACCACATCGATGGTGCCGGAGGCGGAACCGACCACCAAGTCTTTCTTGCCGTCGTCGTTCATGTTGGCAATGGTCAGCGCCGAGCCGATGCCTTGCCCGGCCGCGCCGGTCAGCGAGGCAAACAGCGCCGGATTATCCACCGACAGATCGATATTGCCGGATGAGAAGCCGCCCTGTTTGCCCCACACCACCCACAGCTTGCCGGCGCCGGAATTGGCTGCGGTACTACTGACAACGATGTCCGCCAAGCCATCACCATTGAGATCACCTAAGGCGAAGGCATCAACTTTAGAGGCCACATTGGTCAGTTTCACGCCGTTCTGGCCATTCAGCGCGGCGATATTGACATTGCCCCCGGCCGCGAACGACGTATTTCCGAACAGCACGAAGCCGCCGGTCCCCTTCCATTCGTTTATATACGACCCATTCCAGCCGGCCATGTCGGCTTGACCATCGCCGTTCACGTCACCACCGGTCGCGATATAGCGGTATGCAGGATCGCCAGCCCCGACCTCGAAATTGCTCAGGATCAAACCACCGGCATTGCTGGAGAGGTTCTGCTCGAATACGCCAGCCGCATTGCCGAAGGTGATTTTGGCTGGGCCATAGCTTCCGTTCGTCGGACTGGTACGTCCGCCTACCGTGGTTACGATGTCGTCGTAGCCATCGCCGTTGATATCCACCGCCCCCGCCACCAGCGCCATTATATGTTGCTGGCTGCCGGCAGGCGCCGTTCCAGAATAGGCCGTGATGTTGGGTGATGTAGAAAAGCCCGACTGGCTCCCCAGCCAACCTCCGAAGATCAGGGATGTGGCGGTGCTGCTGCCATTATTCGAGGCTGAACGGTCAACACCGGCAAATATATCTGCCCGCCCATCACCATTGAAATCTGCCAGAACCGCGCCTTCAGGCAGATAGCCCATCGACGACATACTCAAAACCTGATCCGCCTGGCCATCCGGCGTAGCGCTGCCGCTATAGATCGAAAGCTGTTGCGGGCCTTGCAGGCCACTGACGACTAGGTCCGCGAAGCCGTCTCCATTGATGTCGCCGATGGTTCCGGAATTCCGGTAGGCCTGAACCTGCAAGAGGACCGATTGATCGGTCTCTGCGGCATAATTGCCGCCATTCAGCTTTGTCGTCAGCGATCCTGCCTCGCCGAATATCACGCCGGCGCCTAGATGCGCGGAAGAATTGTCTATGGTGAAAACCATGAGATCCAGGACGCCATCCCCGTTCATGTCGCCTGTCGCCAGAGCGGACGGCCCCACCGTTTTCCTGGCATTCGTCGCGATCCGCGCCGAGACCGAGGACAGCGCCATGGAGGCGATGACGGAGCCACCGTTGTTCTCGGCATTTGGATTCTGGTTCGACATAGGCGCCCCTGTGACTGCCGGTGATTCGGGTGGCAGTTTATCAGAAATACATATACCTATGACTGTACTAAATGCGGCTTATATCGCTGTTTTGGGTGCAGTCGTGGGTGCTTCTGCACCTACAAAGTAATCAGACCTCCTTGTGGCAGGTTCCTCCCCGTTTCATGGCTCCCTTAAGACGTGGATGGCCGGGACAAGCCCGGCCATGACGCCTTTCGTTTGATGGGCGGCGGAGCTTATTCCGCCGCCATGTCCACCGCGCGGCCCTGGATGGTGAGGCCGTTGGCACCGGCGCTCACGCTCACCGTCGCGCCGTCGGGGATGGCGCCTTCCAGGATCTGGCTGGCGAGCGGGTTCTGCAGCGCGCGCTGGATCACGCGCTTGAGCGGCCGCGCGCCGTAGACCGGATCGTAGCCGGCATCGGCCAGCCATTTCTTGGCCGCATCGTCGAGCTTGAGCTCGATCTTGCGGTCGGCCAGCAGCTTGCGCAGGCGCATGAGCTGGATATCCACGATGCCGGTCATGTTCTCGCGGCTGAGCCTACGGAACAGGATCACTTCATCCAGGCGGTTGAGGAATTCCGGCCGGAAGCTTGAGCGGACCACCTCCATCACCTGATGCCGGGTGGCCTCGTCGATCTGCTCGCCTTCCGCGCGGGCGAGATATTCGCTGCCGAGGTTGGAGGTGAGGATGATCACGGTGTTCTTGAAGTCCACCGTGCGGCCCTGGCCATCGGTAAGCCGGCCGTCGTCGAGCACCTGCAGCAGCACGTTGAACACATCCGGATGCGCCTTCTCGACCTCGTCGAACAGGATCACCTGGTACGGGCGCCGGCGCACGGCTTCCGTCAACGCGCCGCCCTCGTCATAGCCCACGTAACCCGGAGGCGCGCCGATCAGGCGGCTGACCGAGTGCTTTTCCATGTATTCCGACATGTCCATGCGCACCATGGCGCTGTCGTCGTCGAACAGGAATTCGGCCAAAGCCTTGGTCAGCTCGGTCTTGCCGACGCCGGTGGGGCCGAGGAACAGGAAACTGCCGATCGGGCGGTTGGGGTCCTGCAGGCCGGCGCGCGCGCGGCGCACCGCATTGGCGACCGCCACCAGGGCATCGTCCTGGCCCACCACGCGGGTCGCCAGCTTCTTTTCCATGGTGAGCAGCTTTTCGCGTTCGCCCGAGAGCATCTTGTCGACCGGGATGCCGGTCCAGCGCGAGACTACGCCGGCGATATCGCTTTCGGTGACCGACTCGCGCACGATGCTTTTTTCGCCTTTCGCACCGCCCTTCTCGGCCTCCTGCAGCTTGCGCTCCAGATCGGGGATCACGCCGTAGGAAAGTTCGGACGCGCGGTTCCAGTCGGCCTTGGCCTTGGCCTGATCGAGGTCGAGGCGGGCCTGGTCGAGCTGTTCCTTCAGCTTCTTGGCATCGCCCAGTTTGTCCTTCTCGCCCTGCCAGGCGGCCGTAAGGCGGGCCGATTCTTCCTCGATATCGGCCAGCTCCTTCTCCAGCTTGCCCAGGCGGTCCTTGGAGGCCGGATCGGTCTCTTTCCTGAGAGCCTCGCGCTCGATCTTGAGCTGCATGATGCGGCGGTCGAGTTCGTCCAGCGCTTCGGGTTTGGAATCGACCTCCATGCGCAGGCGCGAGGCGGCCTCGTCGACGAGGTCGATGGCTTTATCCGGCAGGAAGCGGTCGGTGATGTAGCGGTTGGAGAGCGTGGCGGCGGCCACGATGGCGCCGTCGGTGATGCGCACGCCATGGTGCACTTCATACTTCTCCTTCAGGCCACGCAGGATCGAGATGGTGTCTTCCACCGTGGGCTCACCCACGAAGACCGACTGGAAACGCCGCGCCAGGGCGGCATCCTTCTCGATATACTTGCGATACTCATCCAGCGTGGTGGCGCCGACACAATGCAGCTCGCCGCGCGCCAGCGCGGGCTTGAGCAGGTTGGAGGCATCCATGGCGCCGTCTGCTTTTCCTGCGCCGACCAGCGTGTGCAGCTCGTCGATGAACAGCACGATCTGGCCTTCCGCGGACGTGACCTCGGCCAGCACGGCCTTCAGCCGCTCCTCGAATTCGCCGCGGAATTTCGCGCCGGCGATCATGGCGCCGAGATCCAGCGCCATCAGGCGCTTGTCCTTCAGGCTTTCCGGCACGTCGCCCTTGGCGATGCGCAGCGCCAGGCCTTCGACGATGGCGGTCTTGCCGACGCCTGGTTCGCCGATCAGCACGGGATTGTTCTTGGTGCGCCTCGAGAGCACCTGGATGGTGCGGCGGATTTCCTCGTCACGGCCGATCACCGGATCGAGCTTGCCGGTTTCGGCGGCCTCGGTGAGGTCGCGGGCATATTTCTTCAGCGCGTCATAGGCCTGTTCGGCCGAAGCGCTGTCGGCCTTGCGGCCCTTACGCATGTCCTGAATGGCTTTCTCCAGGGCCTGGGGGGAAACATTGCCGGCCTTGAGGGCATCGGCGGCCGGGTTGCCGGCGTTCATCGCCAGCGCCTGCAGCAGGCGTTCGGCGGCGACGAAACTGTCGCCGGCCTTTTCGCGCAGCTTGTCGGCGGTCTCGAACAGGCGCGCCATTTCGGGCGCCAGGTAAAGCTGGCCGGCGCCGGCGCCTTCCACCTTCGGAATACGGCCCAGCGCCTCTTCGTTTTTTGCCTTCACGACTTCAGGCTGGCCGCCGGCCGTGCGGATCAGGCCCGCCGCCATGCCTTCGGGGTCGTCGATCAGGACTTTGAGCAGATGTTCGGGGGAAAAGCGCTGATGCCCGCGGGCCAGGGCCATATTCTGCGCCGCCTGCAGAAAACCGCGGCTGCGTTCGGTGTACTTCTCGAAATCCATGTCTGAGCTCCTTGCTGGCAGCCCCTGGTCGCAACCCCCGCTTCAGCGGCAGGTTCCTGTCGGGCCCCTCTCTCGTGATCTGATGTGGGAAGCGCCCGCTTCCGTACAAGAGCCCCTTTGGCGGTTTTTCGCGTTGATCTTCCTCAAGGCGGGAGGCGGAAGTGCCGGCCCGCACTCTCCTTCCGTCATGCCCGGCCCCAGGAAATGCTTCTTGGCCGGCCATGACGAAAACACTAAAGCCTCATGCACCCACCGGCCCATCTGCATCCGGTGGTTCCGGCGGATCGAAGCCACCCATGGCGCGGATGCGGGCGAGGTCTGGGCCTTCGAGATCGACGATGGTGCCCAGCAGCGCGGCGCGGCTGCGCGGTTCGGGCGGCGCCGGCGCCAGATGGCGCGGTGGACGATTGGGCCAGGGGTTATATTCACCCGGCCGGGTGCGGGCCGACGATGCGTTCCGTTCCGTTTCGGACCGTTCGGGTCCGTTCAGGTCCATCTGGGTCCGTTCGGGTCCATTGAGGCCCGTTTTGGACCGTTCAGGTCCATTGCGGTCCATTTCGGACCGTTCCGGCCCGCCGGGGTCCATTTCGGACCGTTCGGGCTGGCTGGAACTCGCTTCGGTTCGGGCAGGCTCGTCCGGCTGCGCCCGCATGGCGGCAGCCTGGGAGCTGATCGCGGCGAAGGTGGCGTCCATCTGCTGCCGTTCGGCCGCGAGGCGGCGGCGGAAGGCCATGTTGGGCGGGCGGCGGCCGGTTTCGGCCAGACGGCCGATCAGGCCCGATGAATCCCCGGCGGGAGCCTCGGAGGTCCTCACGGCTTCGGTATCGGTCAGCAGGGCCGTCAGCAGGCCGCCATCCAGGCTGTCGGCCTGCAGGCAGCGGTCCAGCACGGCGGCAGGAAGCGCGGCACGGGATTGCAGGGCGATCAGGCCGGCACGGCGTTCGACTGCCTGTTCGAGCTGGAAGCGGAAGCGCAGACTGCGGCGCAGGTGGCGCCAGAAATGCTCTTCGGTGATGCCCAGCTCGGCGACAACAGTGGGCAGACCGGTACCCTCGGCCACCCGTCGGGCGGCCAGCTTCCAGTCGACCCGCACCGGCCGCTTGGACGGCTTTTTCTGGTGGATGGCTTCATCCTTGAACGGATCATATGTCTCGCGGGCCATGGCGGCCTCCCGTTGACGGCAGCGAATAGAACATATAATGTACAATATAGGAATAAATGTCAATACCCCGGCCACATCCATGTATCTACAATGTCGACACATCAATTCGGAGGCCGCACCATGCGCATCACCATCAAGCAATGGGGCAACAGCGCCGCCCTGCGCCTGCCGGCAGCCATCCTAGAGGCCACCGGCCTGAAGCTGGAGCAGCAGGTGGAAATCCGCGAGGAGCATGGCCGGATCGTGATCGAGCCGGCCGAAATCGAGCCGGAAGAGATCGACATCGAAGCGTTGTGCGCGCAGATCACGCCGGAGAACCAGCACGAGATTGTCGATTTCGGCCCGCCGGTCGGCACCGAAGTGTGGTGATGGGGCGCTCCGATGGCCGATGACTATGTACCGGATCGTGGGCATCTGGTGTGGCTGGATTTCGATCCGCAGGCCGGCCACGAACAGGCCGGTCATCGACCGGCGCTGGTCCTCTCGCCGCAGATATACAACAGGCACGGCCAGTTCATCTGCGTGCCGCTGACCACGAAGATCAAAGGCAACCCCTTCGAAGTGGCCATCACCGGGGGCGACCGGCCTGCGGTGGCCCTGGCCGATCAGGTGAAACATTTCGACTGGCGCGCCCGCGGTGCCGCATTCATCCGTCGCGTCGAACCCGCCGAACTGGGGCGCGTGCGAACCCTGGCGCGGGGATTGATTTAGTGACACGGCTGTTTACGCCCCGCCCCGCCTCGCCTAAACACAAGACTGCCTTCCCCGGCCGATAGGATCATCTGACCATGTGCGGCATTGCCGGCATTCTGACCTGGCGCGATACCTCGCCCGAAACGCTGGGCACGCGCATCACGGCGATGACCGATGCCATCGCCTATCGCGGCCCCGATGCGGCCACCGCCTGGCTGGACGCGCCGGCCGGGCTGGCGCTCGGCCATCGCCGGCTGGCCATCGTCGACCTGACCGAGACCGGTACGCAGCCGATGACCAGCGCCAATGGCCGCTTCGTGATCAGTTACAACGGCGAGATATTCAACGCCGCCGAGGTGGCGCGCGACCTGCCCGGCATCACCTGGCGCGGCCATTCCGACACCGAAGTGCTGCTGGAGGCCTGCGCGGCCTGGGGCGTGGATACCGCCATCCGCCGCTTCATCGGCATGTTCGCCTTCGCCCTGTGGGACCGCGAGAGCCGGCAATTGTGGCTGGTGCGCGACCGGCTGGGCATCAAGCCGGTCTACTGGACGATCCAGGACACCAATGAAGGCAAGGTGCTGCTGTTCGGGTCGGAGCTGAAGGCGCTGACCGCTTATCCGGGCTGGGCGCCGAAGCTCGACCGCGAGGCCTTGGCCGGCTACCTGCGCTTTGGCTACGTGCCGGCGCCGCGCTCGATCCATGCCGGGGTGCACAAGCTGCCGCCCGGGCATATCCTGCGCATCGATCCGGACGGCAGGACGGAACAGAGCTGTTTCTGGAACCTGCGCGAGATCGCGGCCCATGGCCTGCGCAACCGCGACCGGCGTTCGGAAGCCGAGCAGACCGAGGCCCTGCACATCCTGCTGAAGGATGCCGTGCAGCGGCGCATGATGGCCGACGTGCCGCTGGGCGCGTTCCTGTCGGGCGGCATCGATTCATCCACCGTGGTCGCGCTGATGCAGGCGCAGTCGGATCGCCCGGTGCAGACCTTTTCCATCGGCTTCCGCGAGGATGCCTTCAACGAAGCCGAGCACGCTCGCGCGGTGGCGAAGCACCTGGGCACCGACCATACCGAACTGATCGTCGAGCCCGAGCATGCCTTAAGCGTGATTCCGCGCCTGGCCGAGATGTATGACGAGCCGTTTGCCGATTCCTCGCAGATTCCGACCCATCTGGTATCGGAACTGGCGCGACGGACGGTGACCGTGTCGCTGTCGGGCGATGGCGGCGACGAGATCTTCGCCGGCTATGTGCGCTATCAGGGCATCGACCGGCTGTGGAACTGGCTCGGCCCGCTGCCCGCGGGCCTGCGCGGCGGCGCCAGCGGCCTGCTGCAGATGCTGTCGCCCGACAGCTGGGATGCCCTGCTGTCTCCGGTGCCGGCGCGCTACAAACCCAAATTCCTCGGCGACAAGATCCACAAGGGTGCGGCGATCCTGTCGGCCGGCGACCCGGATGCGATGTATGACCGGCTGCTGGCGCAATGGCCAGATCCGGAAAGCCTGGTGCGCGGCGTTCATGCCCGCGCGCCGCAGGCCGATGCGCGGCTGCTGGCAGACCTGCCCGAGACGGTGGCGCGGCTGCGCTACCGCGACATGACGACCTACCTGCCCGACGACATCCTGACCAAGGTGGACCGCGCCAGCATGGCGGTATCGCTGGAGGCGCGCGTGCCGCTGCTGGATCATCGCGTGGTGGAATTCGCCTGGACCCTGCCGCCCGACCGCCTGCTGAAGGACGGCACGGGCAAACGCATCCTGCGCAACGTGCTTTATAAGTATGTGCCGCGCGGCCTGGTCGAGCGGCCCAAAACCGGCTTCGGCATGCCGGTGGGCGACTGGCTGCGCGGCCCCTTACGCGACTGGGCGGAGGACCTGCTGTCGGAACAGCGCCTGAAGGCCGACGGCCTGATCGATCCGGCACCCGTGCGTGCGCGCTGGGACGAGCATCTGGCGGGGCGGCGCAACTGGCAGCACAGCCTGTGGAGCATCCTGATGTTCCAGGCCTGGCGGGCACGCTGGCCGGGCGTGTCGCTCTAGCCCGCAAAAGCTGCGGATTTACGCAACGTCGCAATGACTTGCGTCATGATGACGGAGCGGAAACACCGCGTTGCGGTTCGTTGACAGCCCCCCGGGCGGGTTATAGTGTGCAGCGCGAAAAACGCATGCGCGCCCGCGTCCTTCCGGGTCTTTCCGGGTGCTGCATCCGTATCGCCGCTTATTCGCTCAATAAATCAGGATTGGATGTCCATGAAGGTTCTGGTCGCGGTCAAGCGCGTGGTGGACTACAACGTCAAGATCCGCGTCAAGGCGGACAAGACGGGCGTCGACCTCGCCAACGTGAAGATGTCGATGAATCCCTTCGACGAAATCGCCGTCGAGGAAGCCGTGCGGATGAAGGAAGCCGGTACGGCCACCGAAGTGATCGCCGTCTCGATCGGCCCGGCCCAGGCGCAGGAAACCCTGCGCACCGCGCTGGCCATGGGCGCCGACCGCGGCATCCTGGTGAAGACCGATGCGGAAGTGCAGCCGCTGGCCGTGGCCAAGCTGCTGGCCAAGATCGCCGAAGCCGAACAGCCGCAGCTGGTGATCGTCGGCAAGCAGGCCATCGACGACGACAGCAACCAGACCGGCCAGATGCTGGCCGCCCTGATGAACTGGCCGCAGGGCACGTTTGCCAACAAGGTGGCGCTGGCCGACGGCAAGGCCACCGTGGTGCGCGAAGTCGATGGCGGCCTGGAGACGGTGGAGATCAAGCTGCCGGCGGTGGTGACCACCGACCTGCGCCTGAACGAGCCGCGCTACGCCTCGCTGCCCAACATCATGAAGGCGAAGAAGAAGCCGATCGACGAGAAGACGCCGGAGGATTTCGGCGTGGATATCGCGCCGCGGCTGAAGACGCTGTCGGTCGAGGAACCGCCGAAGCGTTCGGCCGGCATCAAGGTGCCCGACGTGGCGACCCTGGTGCAGAAGCTGAAGACCGAAGCGGGAGTGATCTGAGATGAGCGTTCTGGTTATCGCTGAACACGACAACGCCTCGCTCAAGGCGCCGACCCTGAATGCCGTGACCGCCGCCTCGAAGATCGGCGGCGACGTGCATGTGCTGGTGGCCGGCGAGAATTGCGGCGCCGCCGCCGCCGCTGCCGCCAAGATCGCCGGCGTTTCCAAGGTGATCCAGGTCGAGGCCGCGCATTATGCCCATGGCCTGGCCGAGGCGATGGCGCCGCTGGTGGCCAAGCTGGGCAAGGGCTATGCCGCCATCCTGGCGCCCGAGACCACCTCGGGCAAGAACGTGATGCCGCGCGTGGCCGCCCTGCTCGACGTGATGCAGATTTCGGGCATCGTCGAGGTGAAGTCGGCGGATACGTTTGTCCGTCCGATCTATGCCGGCAACGCCATGGCCACCGTGCAGTCCTCGGATGCCATCAAGGTGATCACCGTGCGCGCCACCGGCTTTGCGGCAGCCAGCGCCGAGGGCGGTTCGGCCGCCATCGAGAAGGCCGACGCCGATGCCGATCCGGGCCTGTCGAAGTTCATCGGCCAGGAGCTGCAGAAATCCGACCGTCCGGAACTGACCTCGGCCAAGATCGTGATCTCGGGCGGCCGCGGCATGGGCTCGGGCGAGAATTTCAAGCTGATCGAGGCGGTGGCCGACAAGCTGGGCGCCGCCGTGGGCGCCAGCCGCGCCGCCGTCGACGCGGGTTTCGTGCCGAACGACTACCAGGTCGGCCAGACCGGCAAGATCGTCGCGCCGCAGCTCTACATCGCCGTCGGCATCTCGGGCGCCATCCAGCACCTGGCCGGCATGAAGGACAGCAAGGTGATCGTCGCCATCAACAAGGACGAGGAGGCGCCGATCTTCCAGGTTGCCGATTACGGCCTGGTCGGCGACCTGTTCAAGCTGCTGCCCGAGCTCGAAGCCGAGCTAGCCAAGTAAGGACCGGGAAACCGCATGATCAAGACGATTGGGGTGATCGGCGCGGGCCAGATGGGCAACGGTATCGCCCATGTCTGCGCGCTGGCCGGCTACGATGTCGTGCTGCAGGACATGCGGCTCTACGGCAAGTTACTCAGCGGCGACGAAGCATTCAACCTGGCGCGGGGCAGCCGAATCGAATCGCTGGTCGCCAAGCCGGCGGCCGAGCGCACCGACGGCGAAAAGAACGAACTGTTCGATT
>JBKBJT010000055.1:0-16386 GCA_046294345.1 Ferrovibrio sp. | reverse complement strand
CTTCAGGTTGCCCAGCACCAGCGGCCGCACGCCCCAGGGATCGCGCACGCCGATCAGCTTCTTCGGCGTCAGCGCCACCAGCGCATAGGCGCCCTCGATCTGCTTCAGCGCATCGACGATGCGGTCCACCACGCTGGTCTTGCGGCTGAGCGCCACCAGATGGGTGATCACCTCGGTGTCCATGGTCGACTGGAAGATGCTGCCCTTGGCCACCAGGTCGTCGCGGATCATGCGCGCGTTGGTCAGGTTGCCGTTATGGGCCAGCGCGATGCCGCCCAGTTCCAGGTCGGCATAGATCGGCTGCACGTTGCGCAAAAGCGTGGCGCCCGAGGTGGAATAGCGCACATGGCCGATGGCGCTGTTGCCCTGCAGGTCGCGGATCACCTTTTCCGACGAGAAGTTCGGTGCCACATGGCCCAGCGCCCGGTGGCTGTTGAAGCGGCCTTCGTGGTAGGCGACGATGCCGGCGGCTTCCTGGCCGCGATGCTGCAGAGCATGCAGGCCAAGCACGGTATTGGCGGCCGAGTCAGGGCTGCCGAAAATACCGAAGATGCCGCATTCCTCACGCAGCTTGTCGTCGTCGAAGGGATTGGTCTGCATGGTCAGCGGCTCCGTCGCCCGCGAGCGGTGTAGATGGGGCAGGCTCGCGGCGGCTTCAAGGCTTGTCCTGCCGGATAAGACTGTCGATGCCCTGGCGTTCCTCGGTCTTATAGCCGGTTTGGCCGCGCGAGTCAGCGCCGCCGGACTGGCTTTGGCCCCCCTGGGTCTGGTGCGTCGGCACCGGGGTCGGGGCAGGGCCGGGTTGTACCCGTTTTTCGGGCACCCGGCTTGGGTCGAGTTGTCGCAGGATCATTTCCGCGCCCCAGCTATAGCCCATCACGGCCAGTGGCCGGGTGCGGGCCTCCAGCAGCCAGGCCGGCTGGGTCGGCACCGGGACCAGGCGGTCGACGATCCACCAGGCCACCACCACGATCAGGGCGCCGCGCGCCAGGCCGAACAGGAAGCCCAGGCTGCGGTCCACCGCCGAGATGGCCGAGGCGCGCACCTGCTCGGAAATCCAGTGGGTCAGTAGCGAACACAGGATCAGGGTGGGCAGGAACAGGGCGATGCCGGCGGCGATATCGGCGAACAGCCGCGATTCGATATAGATGCGGGCGATGTCGCGGGCATAGGGGAAGAAGAAATAGGTCGCCGCGAGGGCAGCCACCCAGCCCAGGATTGAGAGCACTTCCTTCACGATGCCGCGGAACAGCGCCAGCAGGGCCGACAGCAGCAGGACGACGATGACGATCAGGTCGACGATGTTGACCGGCAGGGACGACATCAGGCGTCCTCCTCCTGCCCGGTCCAGCCGCTATGCTGGTTGCGGCCGGCGGCGGCCCGCTTGGCGGCGGCCCGGGCGGCGGGAAACAGTTCGACCAGTTCGTTCAGCCGCATCAGTTCGCTCGTCCCGATACCCTTCACCTTGTTCTTCGCTCCGGCCGGCATCACCGCATGCTCGAAGCCCAGCTTGGCGGCTTCTTTCAGCCGCGATTCGGCCTGGCTCACCGGGCGCACCTCGCCGGCCAGACTGATCTCGCCGAAGAACACCGTGCGTTCCGGCGCCGGGCTGTCGGCCAGCGCCGAGAGCAGGGCGGCGGCCACAGCCAGGTCGGCGGCCGGCTCGACGACTCTGAGGCCGCCGGCGACGTTGAGATAGACGTCGCAGCCCGAGTAACGCAAGCCGCATCTCGCATCCAGCACGGCCAGAACCATGGCCAGCCGTCCGGTATCCCAGCCCACCACGGTCCGGCGCGGTGTGGCCAGCGGCGAGGGCGCGACCAAAGCCTGGATTTCCACCAATAACGGCCGCGTGCCTTCCATACCCGCGAAGATGGCGGAACCTGCCACCGGTTCGCCTTTGCCCGCTTCCGACCGGCCGAGGAACAGGGCGGAAGGGTTGGGCACTTCCGACAGGCCGCCATCGGTCATGCTGAACACGCCGATTTCGTCGGTCGCGCCGAAGCGGTTCTTCACCGCGCGCAGGATGCGGAACTGGTGGCCGCGTTCGCCCTCGAAATACAGCACGGTGTCGACCATGTGCTCGACCACGCGCGGGCCGGCGATCTGGCCGTCTTTCGTTACGTGGCCGACCAGGAACACGGCGGCATTCGACTGCTTGGCCACGCGGATCAGTTCATGGGCGCAGGCGCGCACCTGGTTCACCGTGCCCGGCGCGCTTTCGATATTGTCGGCGAAGATCGTCTGGATGGAATCGATCACCACCACCGCCGGCGCGCCCTTGCCCAAACGTTCATCTCCTTGGGCCATTGCCGTGTCGATCCCGGCCAGGATGTCGCGCAGGCTGTTGGCCGCTGCCAGCATCACCGGCGCATCGGCTAATCCCAGGCGCTGCGCGCGCAGGCCGATCTGCGCCACGGCTTCCTCGCCCGAGACATAGAGCGCGGTGGCACCGCGCCGCGCCAGTTGCGCCACGGCCTGCAGCAGGATGGTGGATTTGCCGATGCCGGGATCGCCGCCGATCAGGATGGCCGAGCCGGGCACCAGTCCGCCACCCAGCACGCGATCAAGCTCATTGATGCCGGTGACGGTGCGCACCACCTTGTCGGGCTGGCCGCTCAGGGACGCGAAGCCGATCGCCTTGCCCTTGCCGGCCGACAGCCCCTTGGGCACGGCGACCTTCGGCGCTTCCTCCAGGATGGTGTTCCACCCGCCACAGGAATCGCAGCGGCCCTGCCATTTGCGGTAGACGGCGCCGCAGCTCTGGCAGACGAAGGACTCCGTCGCTTTGGCCATCAGGGTTTCAGCACTTCCATCTTGATCGGGCCTTCCGCCCGACCGTGGATGAACTGGTCGACATAGTCATTCCCGGACTTGTCAACCTCGGCGGCCGTACCATGCCAGATGATGCGGCCCTTGTAGATCATGGCGATGTAGTCGGCGATCTTGCGCGCGCTGGCCATGTCATGGGTGATGCTCAGCGTGGTGGCGCCCAGCCGGCGCACGCAATCCTTGATCAGGTTGTTGATCACGTCGGCCATGATCGGGTCGAGACCGGTGGTCGGTTCGTCGAAGAAGATGATCTCTGGCTCGGCGGCGATGGCACGTGCCAGCGCCACGCGCTTCTGCATGCCGCCCGAGAGTTCGGCCGGCGAGAGTTCGCCCACTTCCGGGCCCAGGCCAACCTGGCCCAGCTTTTCGATGGCGATGTCTTTGGCCTTGTTGCGATCCATGCGGCGGCCCTGGATCAGGCCGAAGGCGACGTTTTCCCAGACCTTCAGGCTGTCGAACAGCGCCGAACCCTGGAACAGCATGCCGAACTTGCGCAGCGCCTCTTCGCGCTGGGCGGAGTTGAATTTCATCGAATCCTGGCCGTCGATCAGGATTTCGCCGCGCTCCGGCCGGATCAGGCCCAGCACGCATTTCAGCATTACCGACTTGCCGGTGCCCGAGCCGCCGATCACCACCAGCGATTTGCCGCGCGGCACTTCCAGATCGATGCCGTCCAGCACCACCTTCTTGCCGAACTGCTTGTGCACCCCGCGCAGGGCTATCTTGGCATCGTTGCTCATTGGCCCGAGAAGAAGAGTTCGGTGACGAAATAATTGGCGATCAGGATCAGGATCGAGGCCGACACCACCGCATCGGTGGTGGCGCGGCCCACGCCCTGGGCGCCGCCCTTGGAATTGAAGCCGTGATAGCAGCCCATCAGGGCGATGATGAAACCGAAGACCGAGGCCTTCACCAGGCCGGAGACCACGTCCATGGTCTCCAGGAAGTCGAAGGTGTTTTTCAGGTAGGTGCCGGCGTTGAAGCCCAGCTTGTGGGTGCCGACCAGATAGCCGCCCATCACGCCGATGATGTCGGCCACCAGGATCAGCACCGGCAGGGTCAGCACGCCGGCGATGATGCGCGGCGCCACCAGGTATTTGTAAGGATTGGTCGACAGCGTGGTCAGGGCGTCGATCTGCTCGGTCACGCGCATGGTGCCGATTTCGGCGGCCATGGCGGAGGCGACGCGGCCCGCCACCATCAGGCCGCCCAGCACGGGGCCAAGCTCGCGCGTGATGCCCAGTACCACGATCCAGGCCACGGCATTCTCGGCATTGAAGCGCGACGACCCCAGATAGATCTGCAGGGCCAGCACCATGCCGGTGAACAGCGCGGTGAGGCCGACAACGGGCAGCGAGAAATAGCCGATCACCATCATCTGCCTGCCGGTCAGGCGCAGATAGACCGGCGGCGCAAACACATGGCGCACGCCATGGAAGGTGAAGACGCTGACCCGGCCGATGGCGGCCAGGAAATTCAGGAAGACGCGCCCGATGACGGCAAGCGGGTTCATGCGGCGCCCCGAAGAGAAGCGCCCGTGTAGACGCGGCGGTAGCGCCGGCCCAGCTGGGTCAGCAGCTCGTAGCCGATGGTACCGGCCGATGCGGCCTGTTCGTCGATGTCGATGCCGCCGCCCAGCAGGCTGACAGGCGTGCCCGGCACGCAGTCATTCGCGTCCAGCGCGGAGACATCCAGTGTGATCAGGTCCATGGAAACCCGACCCGCGATAGGCACCCTGACATGGCCCTGGCGACCCCTGATGACGGCACTGCCCCGGCCGGACAGCGCGCGAGTGAACCCATCGGCGTAGCCGACCGCCACGGTGGCGATTCGGCTCGATTTTTCAACGATATAGCCGGCACCGTAGCCAACGGTATCGCCCCTGTCAACGGAACGGACCTGCAGGATTCTGCCTTGCAGATGAACCACTTCCGCCATCCGGCTGGCCTCGCGCCGGGGCCCGGCGGCGGGGTCGAGCGGATTGCTGCCATACAGCGCGATGCCGGGCCGCAGGATGTCGTGGTGGAAGTCGGTCCCCAGGAAGATGCCGGCCGAATTGGCCAGGCTGCCTTTCAGGCCCGGGAAGCGCCGGCGCCAGGCGGCAAACCGCTCGCGCTGGGTCTGGTTCAGCGGATGGTCCGGTTCATCCGAACAGGCCAGATGGGTCATGACGAAACCGATCTCCAGCCCGTCCAGCGCGCGGGGGTCCTGGGCCAGGACATTGGCTTCCGCCTCGCTCAGGCCCAGGCGGTTCATGCCGGTGTCGATATGGATTGCGGCCGGCAGTTTGCGACCCAGCCGGCGGGCCTCGGCCGCCCAGGCGGCGATCTGCCCCGGGGTGGACAGCACGGGGCTGAGGTTCGCCGCGGCCAGATCGGCTTCCGCGCCGGCAGCCGGGCCATGCAGGATATGAATCGTGCCGTCAGGGACCGCCGCGCGCAGGGCCAGCGCCTCGGTGGAATGGGCGACGAAAAACCGGCGGCAGCCGGCGGCGAACAGGGCCGGGCCGACTTTTGCGGCACCCAGGCCATAGGCATCGGCCTTCACCACGGCGCCGCATTCGCTGTTCGGTGCCATGCCGCCCAGCCGGCGCCAGTTGGCGACCAGCGCATCAAGATCGATGGTGAGAATCGCCTGGTCGCCGAAATCGGTCATGGCCGCTGTTTAGCCCAGACCCGCCGAAAGCGACAGGGCTAAATGCCGGTTCTGTGACCTTGTCCGGCCCGCCGGGCTGGGCCAGAGTACGGGCAAGGGGGGATTGGCCACGGAAGAGGGCGATCAGAGTCGTTTTGCGTCCGCATCGCCACCTACGTCGTCCGGGGGAGTCGCCGTCCGTGTTCCAGTCCATCCAGCCCATCGTTCAGGGCCTCTATTCCAGTCCCTATCTGCTGCTGGTGCTCACCACCGCCATGTGGGGCGGCCATTCGGTGGTCAGCCGCCTGGCCGTGGGCGAAATCTCGCCGGCCTCGCTCACCTGTCTGCGCTGGCTGGTGGTGGCCAGCATCATGTTCGCCGTCAGCGGCCGGGGCCTGCGCGAACACTGGCCCACGCTGAAGCCGCGGCTGTGGTATCTCGGCGCCATGGGCACGCTGGGCTATACCGGCTACAACACGCTGCTCTACTGGTCGGCGCATACCACCACTGCCATCAATATCGGCATCATCAACGCCGCCATGCCGGCGCTGATATTTATCGGCGCGTTCATGATGTTCGGCCAGCGCGTGCGCCTGCTGCAATGGATCGGCATGGCCGTATCGATGGTGGGCGTGGTGGTCACGGCGGCGAAGGGCGATTTCGCCACCCTGCTGGCGCTGACCATCAATCGCGGTGACATCCTGATCCTGATCGCCACCGTGCTTTATGCCGGCTATTCCGTGCTGCTGCGCAACCGGCCGCTGGTGCCCGGCCTGGTCTTCTTCGCCGCCATGGCGCCGGCGGCGGCGATCTCGTCGATCATCCTGCTGGGTGTCGAGATCATGGCCGGCGAATTCTATATCCCGACCTGGAAGGGTTGGCTGGTGCTGCTGTATGTAGCGATCTTTCCCTCGCTGCTGTCGCAGATATTCTTCATCCGCGCCGTCGAGCTGATCGGCGCCGGCCGTGCCGGCCTGTTCACCAACCTGATGCCGCTGTTCAGCACGGGTTTCGCCATGCTGATATTAAGCGAACAGCTTGCGCTCTATCACGTGGCCGCGCTGGTGCTGGTGCTGGGCGGCATCCTGCTGGCGGAATGGAAGCGGGGCGCTTAACCTAAAGCCACATCCAGATACAGCATCACCACGAAGCCGCCGAACAGGGCGATGGTGGCGCCGCGCTCCACGCCGTGGCGGTGGGTTTCGGGGATCACTTCGGATGAGATGATGAACAGCATGGCGCCGGCGGCAAAGGCCAGCGCCCAGGGCAGCAGGCCAGCCGAGATCGCCAGCGCGCCGGCGCCGACGATGCCGCCCAGCGGTTCCAGCGCGCCGGTCAGCGCCGCGATCAGGAAGGCCAGGCGGCGATCGTAGCCCTGGCCGCGCAAAGCCACTGCCACGGCCAGACCTTCGGGCAGGTTCTGCAGGCCTATGCCCAGCGTGACGCCGAGTCCGCTGGCATAATCGCCGCTGGCCGCGCCGATGCCCACCGCCAGGCCCTCGGGGAAGTTATGCAGCGCGATGGCGATGACGAACAGCCAGACGCGGGCCAGCCGGCCGGCATCCATGCCTTCGCGGCCTTTCTCGCCGAAATGCTCGTGCGGCGCAAAGCGGTGCGCCAGATGCATGATCGCCGCACCGGTCAGCAGCGCGACGATCACCGCCAGGGCCGCCCGGCTGGGATTGCCCAGTCCGGCCTCGGCCTGATCCAGCGCGGGCATCAGCAGCGAGAAGAAGGTGGCGGCCAGCATCACGCCAGCGGCGAAGGCCAGCATCAGGTTCTGCGTGCTGTCGCGGATGCTGCGCAGGAAAAAGACCGGCAGCGCGCCCAGCGTGGTGGCCATGAAGCCGGCCACCACGCTGGCCAGTACGCCGAGCATGAAGGGCGAGAGGGAGGCAGTGGCGGCGTTCAGGTCCATGCCGCAGGTGTAGCATGGCCGTTGCGACATGGAAAAGGCGGGGCCTGTTCAGGCCCCGCCTCGGTATTGGAAGGATGCCGGCCGCTTAATGATACCGGGGGCCGTGCTTGCCCATCATGCCGTGTTTGCTCATGCCGTGCCCGCCCATGCTCTTGGCCAGCAGGGTGTCGGCGGTTTTCTTCTGCTCGTCCGATAGCGACTGGTAGAGCGGCTTGAGTGCGGCGAGGTAGCGGTCCTGCGCCGATACCATCTCCTTCATCATGGCCTGGCGCTGTTCCAGCCGTTCGACGGCGGAGAGTTGAACCGGCGCCTGTGCGCTCGCCTGCTGGCGATGCGCCTCGAAGCGGGCCTGCATCGCCGTGGCGCTGGCGCGCATCTCGTTGGCCAGCGTGTCGAACAGCGGCTGCTGGGCGGCGGTGAGTTTCAGTTCGGTGCGCAGGAAGGCGATGCGGCCTTCGATGAAGCGGGCCGGGCCGGCCTGATCGGCCTGCATCTGCATATGCTGGCCATGCGGGCCGGGTCCCATCGGGCCGGGCTGCGTGTTGGGCTGGGCGAGGGCGAGGCCGCCGGCAAAGCCGGTGGCGATCACACTGGTGGCGATGAGGAGGTTACGGACGGACATGACGAGACTCCTGGGTTGCGGGCGGGTGCCGCTCCGGTTCCCGGATGTAATCGGAACCGGAGCGGAGACGGCGCGGGAGGAAACTGAACACCGTCGTCACCCATAAACACGCAACGCATCGGAATTTCCTGCGGCGCATGTCCATTGCCGCAGGATTTGGCGGATTTACGCGGCCGCCGACATGTCTTCCAGGGCGGTCATGGTCTGATTGGCCATGTCCTGGTCGGCCATGTCCTGATCAGGCAGGCGATTGCCGGCCAGCTTCTGCAGGGCCAGCAGCGGCACCAGCTTCTCGCCCACCGTGGCAATGCCTTCCACCAGGCCGGACGACCAGGCCTCGCCCTCGTCGGCGCGGCTGATCCTCCCGGTGTCGATGCTCACGATGTCCGACACGCTGTCGACCAGCAGGCCGAGCGGCTTGCCGTGCAGCACCGCCACCACGATCACGTCCTGCGGTCGCGCTTCGGGGGCGGCCTTGCCGAGGATGCGGCGTGCATCGAAGACCGGCAGCACCTGGCCGCGCAGGTTGATTACACCGAGGCAACTCGGATCGGTGTCGGGCAGCGGCGAAACCGGCGACCAGCCACGGATCTCCTGGATCTGCAGCAACGGCAGCGCATAGGTCTGATCCGCGACATTGATGAGAAGGGCGTCGTAGTTTTCCATGATCAGAACTCCTGCCAGTCTTCGTCATTGGCCTGCTGCGCGGCGGGTGCCGCAGCCGGCTTTGCTGCCGGTTTGGTCTGTGTGGTGGCTTTTGCAGTAACCACCGGCCTGGCCGCTGTGGGCTTTTGCAGCTGAACCACCCTGGCGGCGGGCTTCGCGGCTCTCACCGCCGGAGCGGCAGCCGAACCGCTGCCGGTTCTGAAGAAGCCGACCAGCTTGGCCAGTTCGGCGGCCTGCTCCGACAAAGCCTGGGCCGAGGCGGAGGTTTCCTCCACCAGGGCACCGTTGCGCTGGGTCATCTCGTCCATGCTGCCGACAGCGGTGTTGATCTGCTCCAGGCCGGTCGACTGCTCGCGGCTGGCGGCGGCGATCTCGGATACGATATCGGTCACCTTCTTCACTGCGCCGACGATCTCGGTCAGCGTCTCGCCGGCCTGGCCGACCAGCTTGCCGCCTTCGCGAACCTGGCCGTTCGATTCGGTGATCAGCGCCTTGATGTCGCGCGAGGCATCGGCGGCGCGCTGGGCGAGCGACCGCACCTCCTGCGCCACCACGGCAAACCCCTTGCCTGCTTCGCCGGCACGGGCGGCTTCCACGCTGGCATTCAGAGCCAGCAGGTTGGTCTGGAAGGCGATCTCCTCGATCAGGCCGACGATGTCGGCGATCTTGCCGGCCGAACCCTCGATGCGGCCCATGGCGTTCACCACGTCGCCCATCACCTCGCCGCCCTTGTTGGCGGCATCGCGGGCCACCGCAGCCAGTTGGCTGGCAGCCTGGGCATTGTCGGCATTCTGCTTCACCGTTGTGGTGATCTCGTGCATGGAGGCAGCTGTCTCCTCGATCGAGGCGGCCTGGCTTTCTGTGCGCTGGGCCAGATCCTGGCTGCCGGTCGAGATCTCGGCCGACGCGCTCTTCACCAGCTCCGCGCTTTCGGCCAGGCGACCGGCGAAGTCGCGCAGCTTGTCGGCCATGCCGTTCACGCTGTCCTTCAGGTCGCCGAACACGCCCTGATAGCTGCCGGTGACCTTGCGGGTCAGGTCGCCATGGGCCATGCCGCCCGTCACGCCGGCCAGTTCGTCGGTCATCTGCTTCAGCATGCCGGTCAGGCCGTTCAGCCGCTGACTGATGGTGAGCAGGAAGCCCTCCTTGTCGGCCTCGTTCAGGCGGGTGTCGAGGCTGCCGGCGGCGGCCTTGTCGCAGAGATCGGAAATCTCCTCGATGGCCTTGCGTTCGCGGGCCTCGCGGGCGGCGCGCTGCTCTTCGGTCACGCGGCGCTGCTCGGCGATGTCGGCTTCCGCCTTCTCGCGGGCGATCATGTTGTCCTTGAACACCTGCACGCTGCCGGCCATCTGGCCGATCTCGTCCTTGCGGCCGGCACCGAAGACATCGGCACGGGTGTCGCCCTGCGCCAGCACGTTCATGCCGCTGGCCAGACGCGTGATTGGACGCGTGATGGTGAGCATCGAAATCGCCAGGCCCAGCGCGATGGTGAGCAGGGCGATGCCGGCGGACAGGCCGATCAAGAGCGGGATTTCACGGGCGGCGAAGGCATGCAGCTCTGCGGTTATATCGTTGACGGCCTTGTAGTTCCGGGCAGAGGCTTCCACGAGCTGGTCGTTCACCGCTTTGCGGTTGGCGCGGTTGGCCTCGTTGTTGCCCTGTTCGTTGGCGGCGGCCGGGCTCACCTCGGTGCCGAGCCGGGCGGTCTCGCGGCGGAATTTGACGAAATCGGTCAGTGCCTGCTTGCGCTGCTGAAAATCCGCCAGGCGGTCGGCTGGGATGGTCTTCTCATAGAGCGGGATCAGCCTTTCCATTTCATCCAGGCTGGCCAGCAGGCCATTGGCGAAGCGCTTGGCGTCGTTGGTGTCCTTCGCCATGTAGACGCCGCGCGAGTCCATCACCACGGCATTGACCAGGCCATTGATCTTTTCGGCATAGAGGCCGCGCTGTGCCGTTACGGCCAACTCATCGACCTTCTTGTCGTAAATCATGATGTCGCGGACGCCCAGGAAGCCCACGGCACCCAGGCCGATGGCGGCGATCAGCAATACGATGGCAACGCGTATGCCGATCCTGAGGTTGTTGAAGAAAGACATGACAGCTCTCCCGCTGGTAGTTCAGAGATAGCGTGGCAATATCGCCGGTGACGCATGTCTCTTACGCGGGGGCGTACAATCCGGATGAGTAAATATCCAGTAATATTACAACCCTGTAATTCAGGGTTTTCAGTTATTTACAGGGCCGTAAAAACCCTCAGTAGGCCTCGGGCAGGTGGTCCGGGGCGATGTAGTCGCTGAAGCGCGTGAACTCGCTCTCGAACTGCAGCACCACCTTGCCGATGGGGCCATGGCGCTGCTTGCCGATGATCGCCTCGGCCAGGTTGGCGATGCGGGCCATCTTCTCCTGCCAGGCGGCATGTTCGGGCGTGTCCATGGTCGGCTCCTTGCGGGCCTCGTAATATTCTTCGCGGAACACGAACATCACCACGTCGGCATCCTGCTCGATCGAGCCGGATTCACGCAGGTCGGAAAGCTGCGGCCGCTTGTCGTCGCGGCTTTCCACGGCACGGCTGAGCTGCGACAGCGCGATCACCGGCACGTTCAGGTCTTTTGCCAGCGCCTTCAGCGCCTGGGTCACTTCCGAGATTTCCTGCACGCGATTGTCGTTTTTGCGCGAATTGGCGCCGCGCACCAGCTGCAGGTAGTCGACGATGATCATGCCGATATTATGCGCGCGCTTCAGCCGGCGGGCGCGGCTGCGCAGCAGGGCGATGGAGATCGCGCCGGTATCGTCGATGAAGAAGGGGATCTGCGACAGCGTCTTCGACACCGGAACGATCTGGCGGGTGAATTCCTCGTCGGTGATGTCGCCGCGGCGCAGCCGTTCCGACTGGATGCGGGTCTGTTCCGACAGGATACGCGTGGCGAGCTGTTCGGACGACATTTCCAGGCTGAAGAAGGCCACCGGGGCGCCTTCCGTGCCGCCGCTTTCGAAATAGGCCTTGGCCGCGTTGAAGCCGATATTGGTGACCAGCGCGGTTTTGCCCATCGAGGGGCGGCCGGCCAGGATGATCAGGTCGGAGGGATGCAGGCCGCCCAGCTTGGCGTCCATGTCCTTCAGGCCGGTGGTGACGCCCGAGAGGCCGCCGCGCTGGTAGGCCGCCTGCACCATCTCGATGGATTTGGTGATCGAATCCTTGAACGAGACGAAACCGCCTTCCGAATTGCCTTCGTCGGCCAGTTTGAACAGCTTCTGCTCGGCCTGCTCGATCTGGTCCGAGGCCGGTTCGTCGATCTTGGGGTCATAGGCGCGGTTGACCATGTCCTCGCCGATTCCGATCAGCTCGCGGCGCAGCGCCAGGTCGTGGATCACCTTGGCATAGTCTTCGGCGTTGATGACGGTGGTGGCGGCGGCGGCCAGGCGGGCGAGGTAGGTGGTGCCGCCAGCCTTGGCGATCACCTCGTCGCGCTCGAAATAGGCCTTCAGCGTCACCGGATTGGCGATCTCGCCGCGCTCGATCAGCGTCAGAGTCGCCTGGTAGATGCGGCGATGGGCCTCGTGGAAGAAATGCTCCGGAGCCAGGAAGCCCGACACCTTCATGGCGGCGTCGTTGTTGACCAGGATCGCGCCCAGCAGTTCCTGCTCGGCATCCACGTTATGCGGCTGGATGCGGAAGGCCGGTTCGCCGGCGGTATTCAGGCCGCCCCCATTACCCCCCTGGGTGGCCTGGTCATTGGCGGTCGGAGCGGAAAACGTGGTCACCACAGCCATTGCGGACTTCTTCCCAACTTCAGTGTACGGCCAGTGGACTGGCTTTGCCTTTCGTGACTGCGCCATGACGGTTCTGTTGCGAAGCCACGCAGCGGGGCGGCATTAACGACGATGCGGCCCCGCACTTCCAGTCCAGATTTTCATTGACGTGCTATTATCCACCAAAATCTCGCTGGGGATAAGTCGCTTATGTAAGTCAGTGAGTTAGCAGCAGAAATCCACAGGCTTATACTTTTGATCCCCCGGGCTGCGCCATGGTGGCCGAGTCGCGGCGCCGGCTTACAGCATCGCCCCGAGGAACTGGCGCAGTTCGGGTGTCTGCGGCGCGTCGAACAGGGCTGCCGGAGGGCCGATCTCGTGGACCCGGCCCTGGTGCATGAAAACCAGCAGGTCGGCCACCTCGCGCGCGAAGGCCATCTCATGGGTCACCATGATCAGGGTCATGCCCTGGTCGGCCAGCGTCTTCACCACCTTCAGCACCTCGGCGACCAGCTCGGGATCGAGCGCCGAGGTGATTTCGTCGCACAGGATGATCTTGGGCTGCATCGCCAGCGTGCGGGCAATCGCCACGCGCTGCTGCTGGCCGCCCGAGAGCTTGTCGGGATAGGCGTCGAATTTCTCGGCCAGGCCGACTTTCGCCAGGCAGTCGCGGGCCAGCGCTTCCGAGGCCGGGCCTTTCGCCTTGTGCACCACCATGGGCGCCAGCATCACGTTGCCGCCGGCGGTGAGGTGGGGAAACAGGTTGAACTGCTGGAATACCATCCCGACGGTCTGGCGCAGCTCGCGCAGGGCGCGCGGCTCGGGACTCACCACCTTGCCGTCCACGGTGATGCGGCCATCGTCATGGGTTTCCAGCCCGTTGATGCAGCGGAGCAGGGTGGACTTGCCCGAACCGCTCTTGCCGATGATCGCCACCACCTGGCCTGCCTCGACCTTCAGATCGACGCCTTTCAGCACATGCAGGTCGCCGAAGCGCTTCTCCACGCCATCAAGACGCACGAGCGACATTCAGCCTCCTTTCCAGCCGGCGGCTGAGGAACGACAGGGGAAAACACAGGGCGAAATAGAGCAGGGCGACCAGACCGTAGACCAGGAAGGACTGGAAGGTGGCGTTGTTGATCATGGTGCCAGCCTTGGTCAGTTCGACGAAGCCGATGATCGAGGCCAGCGCCGTGCCCTTCACCACCTGCACGGCAAAGCCGACGGTGGGGGCGACGGCGATGCGCAGGGCCTGCGGCAGGATCACGTGGCGCATCTGCTCGGCATATGTGAGCGCCAGGCTGGCGCTGGCTTCCCACTGGCCTTTCGGAATGGCCTCGACGCAGCCGCGCCAGATTTCGCCCAGGAAGGCCGAGGCATACAGCGTCAGCGCCACGGCGGCGGCCACCAGCGGCGGCACGTCCAGCCCCAGCAGCGACAGGCCGAAGAAGCACAGGAAAAGCTGCATCAGCAGCGGCGTGCCCTGCAGCACCTCGATATAGATGCGCGCGGCCCAGCGCGGGCCGGGATTTTTCGAGATGCGGGCGACGCATACGGCCAGGCCGACGATGGCGCCGCCGATGAAGGCGATCAGCGACAGCAGAACGGTCCACTGCGCCGCCAGCAGCAGGTTGCGCAGGATGTCCCAGAAGGTGAACTGCACCATGGCGTCAGGCCCTGCGGAACACGTGTTGGCCGATCAGGCGGAAGACCTGGCGGAAACCGAGCGCGAGCAGGAGATAGAGCGCGGTGATGACGAAATAGACCTCGAAGCTGCGGAAATTGCGCGACTGGATGAAGTTGCCGGCAAAGGTCAGCTCCTCGGCCGAGATCTGCGATACCACGGATGAACCGAGCATGACGATGATGAATTGTGAGGTGAGCGCCGGATAGATTTTTTCCAGCGCCGGCAGCAGCACGATATGGCGGAAGACCTGCCAGCGCGTCATCGCCAGACTCAGGCCCGCTTCCCATTGTCCTTTCGAGATCGCCTCGATGCCGGCGCGCACGATCTCGGTCGCATAGGCGCCGAGATTGACCACCATGGCCAGCAGGGCGGCCTGGCCGGCGGTCATCTTGATGCCGATCTGTGCCAAGCCGAAATAGAGGAAAAACAGCTGCACGATGAAGGGTGTGTTGCGGATCAGTTCGACATAGGCGGCGGCCAGCCAGCGCACGGGTGCGATCTGCGAATTACGGCCCAGTGCGCCGGCAATGCCAACCGCCAAACCCAGCACGGTGGAGACCGCGCTGAGCTGCACGGTCAGCCAGGCGCCGCGCAGCAGCAGGTCGCCATAGGCGAATACATCGCCGAAATGGAAGGTGTAGTTCATGCCGGGCTCAGCGAAAGGAAATGGGACCCCCGCTTTCGCGGGGGTGACGATTTTTTCAGACTACAACAATCGTCACCCCGGCCTTGAGCCGGGGTCCCATTTAACATCGTCTCAGCTCGGCAGGTCGCCGGTCAGCGGCTGGCCCAGCCATTTCTGGCTGATCTTGCTCAGGCTGCCGTCCGCCTTGGCGGCGGCGATGATCTTGTTCACTTCGGCCATCAGCTTGGGTTCGTCCTTGTTCAGGCCGATGAAGCAGGGCGATTCCTTGATGATGAACTTGGTCTCCGGCTTGTTCGGCGGGTTGCGCGCGATGATCGCGGCCGCCACCACGTTGCCGGTGGCGATCAGCTCGGTCTGGCCCGAGAGGAAGGCCGTCATCGTCGTGTTGTTGTCCTCGAAGCGTTTGATGTCGGTGCCTTCGGGCGCGATCTTGGTCAGCTCTAGGTCTTCCAGGGCGCCGCGCGTGACGCCGATGGTCTTGCCTTTCAGGTCGGCGGCCGTCTTCACCGCCGATTTGGCCGGCCCGAACACGCCCGAGAAGAACGGCGCATAGGCAGCTGAGAAGTCGATGGCTTTCTCGCGCTCGGCATTCTTGCCCAGGCTGGAGATCACCAGGTCGACCTTCTTGGTCTGCAGATAGGGCAGGCGGTTGGCCGAGGTCACCGGCACCAGTTCCAGCTTCACCTTCAGCTTGTCGGCGATCAGCTGCGCCATGTCGATATCATAACCCTGCGGCTTCAGGTCGGTGCCGACGCTCCCGAAGGGCGGAAAATCCTGCGGCACGGCCACACGGATCACTTTGGCCTTCATGATGCCGTCCAGGGCATCGGCATGGGCCGGCGCGGGCAGGGAGGCGAGCAGGGGCGCGGCAGCCACGGCGGCGGCCAACAGAAAAGAGCGGCGGGAAAACGGCATGATTTTGTCCCTTGATCGAAGCGCCGGAAAAACCCGGCATCGTTTCGGGATTCGCAAGAAGCATGCCGGGGTATTTTCTGTGCATATGCCCATGGGCGTGCGGCCGTGACCGCATAGCGGCCAGGTGCCGACTAAATATTGGGCATCAAGCGCAGAGCGTGGAAACCCAGGGACTGGCACAAAGAAAAAGGCCCGCGCTGAACGCGGGCCTTTCCCAGATTGATACTGTAATAGGGATCAGGCCTGTTCGGCCTCGCCTTCGGCTTCCTCGGCCTCTTCGCCTTCCAGCGTGACGCCTTCGTCCAGCAGGCTCTCGGTCGCCACCTGCTTCTCGGCCTCGGCCTCGGAGCGGGCGACATTCACCTTCACCTCGACCGACACTTCCGGATGCAGCGACACCTTGAGGGTGTACACGCCCACGGCCTTGATCGGCTCGATCAGGGCCACCTGGTTGCGGTTCAGCGTGAAGCCGGCGGCGGTGACAGCTTCCGCAATGTCGCGGGCGCTGACCGAGCCATAGAGCTGGCCGCTGTCGCCGGCCTGGCGCAGCAGGGCCACGCTGAGGCCGGCCATCTTGGCGGCGACCTTTTCGGCCTCGCCCTTCTTGGCCAGGTTCTGCGCCTCAAGCTGGGCGCGTTGCGTCTCGAAGACCTTCTTGTTGGCCTCGGTTGCCCGCAGCGCCTTCTTGCGCGGCAGCAGGAAGTTACGGGCATAGC
>JBKBJT010000054.1:0-16646 GCA_046294345.1 Ferrovibrio sp. | reverse complement strand
CGGCTAATCGCGATCAGCGGTTGCTTGCCATCGGCTCTGATGTGCGTCTGATTCTTGCCGGCTTTGGCCTTCTTCTGGCCGTCGGCCTGGTTTCCGGTATCGGTGTAGGCCTGTTGTCCAGCCGCCAGCTCGCGCGTGTCCCCGACATGCAGGTGCAGCCGATGTCTGAGTATGCATCCATGGGCGAAGGCGTGAACGAAGCCTGGGACCGTCTGCGCCAGATTACCCAGCTCGACTGGCGCGCCGTGGTCGAGCCGCGCGCGGTTGCCGATGCCGGCAAGGCGCAGCAAAAGGACACCCGCGCCCAGTCGGCCGATGCCGCGCCGGTCAACGCGGAAGAAGCCTCGCGCCGTTTCGCCGAGGTGCGCCAGCTCTCGCCGCATCGCACCGCCATGCGCGCGCAGACCGACCGCACGGTGGATGCCATGCTGCGCAAGTTCGAGCAGGAGGGTTTCGATCTCGCCGATTTGCGCAGCCCCAGCGGCAATCTGGAAGTGCCACGCATTTTCCTCGCCGCGCTGCCCATCGACATCGCCGATGTGAATATCACCGAAAAGCGCAAGCGCGCCTTCATCAAGGTGATGCTGCCGCATATCCTGCGCGAGAACGAGCGCATTGCCGCCAACCGCGAGCGTGTCGAACGCCTGCACGAGCGCCTGCAGCGCGGCGCCACCCTGGCGGCGCGCGACGACGCCTGGCTGCGACAGATTTCCGACCAGTATGGCCTCGACGAGGTCGATACCGCCGAGTTGCTCAACCGTCTTGACGTGGTGCCGCCGGCGCTGGCGCTGGCGCAGTCGATCGAGGAATCGGGCTGGGGCACCTCGCGCTTCGCCCTGCTCGGCAACGCGGTGTTCGGCCAGTGGACCTGGATTCCGGGCAACGGCATCGTGCCGGAGAACCGTCCCGATGGCGAAACCTATGAAGTGCAGCGCTTCCGCAGTCTGGAACAGTCGGTCGCCGCCTATATGCGCAACCTGAACAGCAAGTCGAGCTATCGCGAGTTCCGCGACAAGCGTGCCAGCATGCGCGCCCGTGGCGACGATCTCGACAGTTATCAGCTGGCCGGCCAGTTGCACCGCTATTCGGTGCGTGGCGCCGATTACATCCGCACCATCCGCTCGATCATGAAGTCGAACGGCTTGGAGATGTTTGACGGCTCCCGCCTGGCCGACGAGCCGTCGCCGCTGTTCACCAATATCGACTTTTTCGGCAAATCCTGAGCCGTGCCCATTCCGGGCGGCTCCGGGCCCGCTTCTTGATCCGGCCCGGACTGGCTGACTGGGTCGCGCGCGGTTTTCCGCGGCGATCCGCCACAGCCCCCTCCTTGCAGCGGCGTTAACCCGACCAATATACTAAAGCGCCTGATTCGGCGGCGCTGTCGGCCGCCCCTGTAACGAGGACGAATCCCTATGCCTGCCACCCCGATCCATCCGGTCAATCCGGCCAGCAAGCTGTCCCGGCTGCCGCGCTTTTTCCTGCTGCCCGCCCTGGTGGCGGCTCTTGGCTTGGCCGGCTGCCAGAACAATGGCCAGGGGCCGGAGCTGAACAAGGAGAATGTCGGCACCGTGCTGGGCGGCATCGGTGGCGCCGTGCTGGGCGCCCAGTTCGGCAAGGGCACTGGCCGACTGGTCGGCGTGGCCGCCGGCGCGCTGGCGGGTGCCTATCTCGGCAACCAGATCGGTGCCTCGCTCGACAAGGCTGACAAGGCGGAAATGGAAAAAGCCAGCCAGAAGGCGACCACCGCCCCGGTCGGCCAGACCATTTCCTGGCGCAATCCCGACAGCGGCAATTCGGGCACCGTGACGCCGACCCGCGAGGGCACGGCGGCGAATGGCGATTACTGCCGCGAGTTCCAGCAGACCGTCACCGTCGGCGGCAAGACCGAGCAGGCCTATGGCACCGCCTGTCGCCAGCCGGACGGCAGCTGGAAGATCGTCAACGGGTGATCGACACCGCCATGACCCGCCTCCGGGCTGCGATACGCCGAATCGCGGCGGCCGGCCTCTGTGCCGCTGCTCTGCTGCTGGCACCGCTGCAGGCGTGGGCCGGGTTTGCGGATGGCGTAAAAGCCTATGAAGCCGGCGATTATGCCGGCGCCTATGCGGCCTGGGCGCCGCTGGCCGAACGCGGCGATGTCGCCGCCATGCGCAATCTGGGGCATCTCTATCGCTGGGGCCAGGGTGTCGAACGCGACATCCAGCAGGCCATGCACTGGTATCGCCGCGCCGCCGAAACCGGCTTCGCCCGCGCGCAGGCCAATCTGGCAGCGATCTACCTGCAGGGCGATGAAGGCGTCAGCATCGATTATGCCGAGGCGCATAAATGGTTCGAAGCCGCCGCCAGGCAGGGCCATGCGGTGGCGCAGTATAACCTCGGTCTGATGTATGAACTCGGTCTCGGCGTCGAGAAGAACGAGGCCGTCGCGCTGGGCTGGTACAACAACGCCGCCAAGACCGGACAGCCGGATGCGCTTGAGCGTCTGTCCCTGCTGGTGATGCGCCGCGACGGGAATGACGCGGCCAAACCGCTGGGCGCGGCGGCGGTACCCAAAGCCGCAGGCGGCGACGACAAGACGGAAAGCGATGCCGCCGGCGCGCCGGCGAATCCTTCCGTTCAAAGCCCGCCTGCGCAGAGTCCGGCTGTCCAGAATCCGCCCGTCCAGAGTCCGGCGGCGGAAAATCAGGCGCCGGCCAGTGCGGAGCAGGCGGCAAAGCCTGCCGATGCTGGGGCTGGGACAGACTCCAAAACGGAGGCTGAAACGCAAGCGGATGCCGGGCGGGAATCGCCGGGTCTGCTCGGCCGCTTTTATTCCGCCATCGCATCGGGCGGTGGAGTTTCGATCCCCGACCTGTTCAATGCCGGCGAAAACCGCGATGATACCGAAAAACTCGAGCCGGAAGGCCGGCCCGGTGCAGAGACGGAGACGCGGCCATGAAGCCGGGCCTGGTGCGGGGGAGCGGCGAAGATGCGTGATCCCTACGAAGTGCTCGGCGTGGCGCGCGGTGTCAGTCAGGACGATCTGCGCAAGGCCTATCGCAAGCTGGCCAAGGAACTGCATCCCGACCGCAACCCGGACAATGCCAAGGCAGCCGAACGGTTCAAGGAAGTCTCGGCCGCCTACGATATCCTGGGCGATGCCGAGAAGCGGGGTAAATACGATCGCGGCGAGATCGATGCTGCCGGCCAGCCACGCGCCCGTGGCTTTGGCGGCGGTTTCCGCGGCGGCCCGGGTGCTGGCTCCGGCGCGCGCGGTGGCCGTGGCCCGTTCGGCGGCAATGCCGATTTCGGTTTCGGCGGTTTCGAGGGCGGCGGCGAGGATATCTTCGACGAGATTTTCGGCCAGATGCGGCGCACGCGCGGTGGCGCGGGTGCCGGCCCAGGGGCGCGCACCAATCGGCCGATGCGCGGCGCCGACCGCCATTTCAATCTGAAGATCGGTTTCCTGGATGCCGCCCGCGGCTGCAAGCGCCGGCTGACCATGCCCGATGCCAAGCAGCTCGACGTCACCATTCCCGCCGGGCTGGTCGATGGCCAGCAGATACGCCTGCGCCATCAGGGCGATGCCGGCCGCAATGGCGGCGAGGCCGGCGACGCGCTGATCGAGGTGACGGTCGAGCCGCATCCCTTCTTCATCCGCCAGGGCGACGATATCCACCTTGAACTGCCGGTCACGCTGGACGAGGCCGTGCTGGGCGCCAAGATTCCCGTGCCCACCATCGACGGCATGGTGGCGGTCGCCGTGCCCAAGGGCGCCAGCTCGGGCACCACGCTGCGGCTGAAGGGTCGCGGTTTTCCGCTCAAGGGCGGCGCTTCCGACCAGCGCGGCGACCAGTATGTGAAGCTGAAGATCGTGCTGCCCGAGAAACCCAATTCGGCGCTGGAAAAGCTGATCGAGGGCTGGGTGAAGTCGCACAAATACGACGTGCGGGCCAAATATACGGTCGAGTGAGCCGTGCATGCACCCCTATGCGGGATGCATGTGATCAACTGTCACAGAAGTCTGCTTTGCTGTGCTCCGGTTCGAATCTGCCCGGAGCGATCTTCCATGCTGCGCGTCCTTCTTCCTACCCTGGCCCTGCTGCTGGCCGCTTCGCCTGATGCCCTGGCCCAGCAGCCCACCCTCAACGGCCAGCCGCCGCTGGTGATAGGTCATCGCGGCGCCAGCGGCTATCTGCCCGAACACACGCTGGAGGCCTACAAACTGGCCATCGAGATGGGCGCCGATTTCATCGAGCCCGACCTGGTCGCCACCAGGGACGGCGTGCTGATCGCCCGCCACGAACCCATGCTGGGCGGCACCACCGACGTGGCCGACCGGCCGGAATTCGCCAGCCGCAAGGTCACGAAAAAAGTCGACGGCATCGACACCACCGACTGGTTCGCCGGCGATTTCACCCTGGCCGAGATCAAGACGCTGCGCGCCAAACAGGCTTTCGCCGAGCGCGACCAGTCCAGGAATGGGCAATTCCAGATTCCGACGCTGCAGGAGGTGATCGCCCTGGTGAAGGCGGAATCGGCCCGCACCGGCCGCACCGTCGGCATCTACCCCGAGACCAAGCACCCGACGTTCCACGACCAGATCGGCCTCAAGCTGGAAGATCGCCTGCTGGCTGCACTCAAGACCGAGGGCTGGACCGAAAAGACCGCGCCGGTGATCATCCAGAGCTTCGAGACCGCCAACCTGAAATACCTGCGCGGCAGGACGAATGTGCGTCTCGTGCAGCTGGTGGATGCCGACGATATCGACAAGGACGGCAATGTCGTGCTCGCCACGCCTTACGCCCAGCCCTACGATTTCGTCGTGGCCGGCGACAAGCGCACTTTCAAGGATCTGGTTGGCAAGGCCGGTCTCGCCGAAATCAAGACCTATGCCGATGGCGTCGGACCGTGGAAACCCTATTTGCGCTCGGCCCGCCAGCTCGACCGCGACAACGACGGCAAACCGGACGACCTGAACGGCGACGGCAAGCTGGACGACCGCGACCGCGTGCTTCTGCCGCCCAGCGAGGTGGTGCGCGATGCCCATGCCGTGGGGCTGTTTGTCCATACCTGGACCTTCCGCAGCGAGCCGCGCCGCCTGGCGGCCGACTTCAACGGCGATCCCCTGAAGGAATACCAGGCTTTCTTCGACCTTGGCGTGGATGGGCTGTTCAGCGATTTCCCCGATATGGCGGTGCGGGCCCGCGGCCGTTAATCCGGCCGTTCTTAACCAAGCGTTCATCATCTCTTGTCAGCCTGAACGCGGACTGTCCTTGCCGGGGAGTCCTGCGGGCGTTTATCGTCCCGCCACGGCTGCCGATTCGCGCGCTTATCCGATTCGGTCGATGGACAAGGCATGTATACGCGACGCTTGGTGATCTCTTCCCTGCTCGGGCTGCTCGGCAGCGCCGCTTTCGCGGCGCCGGGGCAGGCCGCCGCGCGCAAGGGGGCCGTGCCGGTTCCGGGCAGCAAGCCGTCGGTGGGCGCCAGGCCGGCGCCGAAACGGCCGCCGGCTGTCGTGGTGCTCGATCCGGGCCATGGCGGCCGCGATCCCGGCGCCATCGGCGTCACCGGCACCGAGGAGAAGGACGTCACCCTGTCGATCTGCCAGAGCATCCGCCAGATGCTGGCCGGCAATCCCGATATCAGGGTCTTCATGACCCGGGACCGCGATGCCTATATTCCGCTGCCCAGCCGGGTCGCTTTCGCCCATGAGAAAAGTGCCGACCTGTTCATCTCGATTCATGCCGACGCGGCGCCCAATCGCGGCGCGCGCGGCCTGTCGGCTTACAGCCGCGCCGACAAGGCCTCGGACGATTTCGCCCGCCGCCTAGCCGACCGCGAGAACCAGGTGGATGCCATCTATGGTTTCGATACCGGCGCCACCGACAAGCAGACGGCGGCCATCCTGATCGACTTGGCCCGCCGCCACAGCCACAATGCCTCGCTCTCGGCCAAGCGCCGCATCATCACCGGCGTCGGCCGCCGCGTGCAGCTGCTGGAAAACCCGATGCGGCAGGCCAATTTCGCCGTGCTGCGCTCGCCCGCCATTCCCTCGGTGCTGATCGAGACGGGCTTCCTGTCCAATCCGCAGGACGAACGCATCCTGCGCAGCCCGAAAAGCCGCGCCGAACTGGCACGTTTCCTGGCCGAGCAGATCGCTCCCGTCGCCGCCGACCTGCGCGAGGCATAAGCCCGGCGCCTTTCGCCGCGCCTCTGTATCCCGTTTCCCAAACGACCTATGCTGCGGCCCGCCAGAGCAGGAGCGTCGCATGCGCATCGTTGAAGTCCGCGAGAAAACCGTCTCGATCGCCTCGCCGATCGCCAATGCCTATATCGATTTCTCGAAAATGACCTGCTCGATCGTCGCCGTGATCACCGATGTGGTCCGTGACGGCAAGCCGGTGGTGGGCTTCGGCTTCAATTCCAACGGTCGCTACGGCCAGGGCGCGCTCATGCGCGAGCGCTTCCTGCCGCGTCTGATGGAAGCAGATCCCGACACTTTGGTGGATACGGCCAACAACAATCTCGATCCGTTCGCCATCTGGAAAACCCTGATGACCAACGAGAAGCCTGGCGGCCATGGCGAACGCTCGGTGGCTGTCGGCACGCTCGACATGGCGGTGTGGGATGCGGTGGCCAAGATCGCGGGCGTGCCGCTCTGGCGCCTGCTGGCCGACCGCTATCGCAACGGCGTGGCCGATGATCGCGTCTGGGTCTATGCCGCCGGCGGGTATTACTATCCCGGCAAGGACCTGACCGCTCTGCAGGACGAGATGAAGAGTTATCGCGACCGCGGCTACCGCGTCGTGAAGATGAAGATCGGCGGCGAATCGCTGGCGGAAGACATCCGCCGCATCGAGGCCGTGATCAAGATCGTGGGCGAAGGCCGCAATCTCTGCGTCGACGTCAACGGCCGTTTCGATCTGGCCACCGCCATCGAATACGGCAAGGCGCTGCTGCCCTACGACCTGTTCTGGTATGAGGAAGTCGGCGATCCGCTGGATTATGCGCTGCAGGCCGAGCTGGCAAAACATTACGACAGGCCGATGGCCACCGGCGAGAATCTGTTCTCCATGCAGGATGCGCGCAACCTGATCCGCTTCGGCGGCATGCGGCCTGACCGCGACTGGCTGCAATTCGACTGCGCGCTGTCCTATGGCCTGGTGGAATACCTGCGCACGCTCGACATGCTGAAGGACCACGGCTGGTCCACGCGGCGCGTGGTGCCCCATGGCGGGCACCAGATGTCGCTGAACATCGCGGCCGGCCTGCATCTGGGCGGCAACGAAAGTTATCCCGACGTGTTCAAGCCCTTCGGCGGTTTTGCCGATGGCATCGCGGTGGAAGACGGTTATGTCGGCCTGCCGCAGATTCCGGGCGTGGGCTTCGAGGCGAAATCCGAACTTTATGCCGTGATGAAATCGTTTCTCGACTAGGCGGCGGCTTATTGGGCGGCGGTTTTCTCCAGGCAGACGGCGAAGAAGCCGTCCATGCCGCCGCGCTCCGCCCAGTGGCAGGGCAGGGTGCGCAGGGCGCCATCGGATGTCACCGCATCCTCCGGCACGCCAAGCCTGGCAGCCTCGGCCGGCAGGATGCGCGCGCCAGGCAGGGCGCGCAGCATGGGCATCTGTTTTTCGCCTTCCTCGGGCTGCAGCGAACAGACGCAGTAGACGAGTTTTCCGCCGGGCTTCAGCATCGCCCAGGCCGCCCTGATCAGCCGCTGCTGCAACGCGGCCAGTTTCATCACGTCGGTCTCGTCTTTCAGATACGGCAGGTCGGGATGGCGGCGGATCGTGCCGGTGGCCGAACAGGGCGCATCCAGCAACACGGCATCGAACAAATGCGGCGGCTGCCATTGTTCGATCTCGGCGGTTCTCACCTCGGCCTTCAGGTGCAGGCGTTTCAGATTTTCCTTCAGCCGCTTCAGGCGCGGATCCGAGCGGTCCACCGCCATCACCTGCGCGCCCATGGCGGCCAGTTGCGCGGTCTTGCCGCCCGGTGCCGCGCAGAGATCGGCCACGGTCTTGCCGGTCACATCGCCCAGCAGTTTTGCCGGCAGGCAGGCGGCGGCATCCTGCACCCACCAGGCGCCATCATTATAACCCGGCAGGCTTTCCACCGCGCCCGGCGCCTGGCGGCGCAGGCTGCCGCTGGGCAGCAATTCGGCCTGCAGTTTTTCCGCCCAGGCGGCGGCATCACCGTTCACGCTGATGTCCAGCGGCGCTTCCTGCAGATGCGCCAATGCGATATCGCGCGCCAGGTCCGGGCCATAGGCCTCTTCCCAGCTGCGCCACAGCCATTCGGGCGTGTTCTGCTTTGCTGCATCCTGCTGCGCCACGATGGCGGCGCCTTCGGTCGCCACCTTGCGCAGCACGGCATTGATCAGGCCGCGCGGCTTCTTCTGCTCCGGGTGCATCAGGTCGACGGCTGAATCGACGGCGGCATGGGGCGGCGCATCGAGGAACAGCAATTCGGCCGTGCCCAGCCGCATCGCCTCGCGCGGCAAGCCCTTGGGCCAGAGCGTGAGGAACTTGCGCAGGCAACCATCGATCTGGCCGCGCCGGCGCAGGGTCGTGGCGACCAGCCGGCGCACGAAGGCGCGGTCGCGATCGGCCAGGTCTCGGAAGCCGGTTTTGGCGTCGGCCAGCAGGTCGTCCAGCGCGCGGCCCTTGCCCAGTACGCCATCCAGCAGGCTGGCGGCGACACGGCGGGGATTGAGCGGTGCGGAAACGGGGGGCTGGTCGGACATGGCCGCTGTTCTAGACCTGCTCTGGGATATAGTCGAGGCACTGACCGGGAGGCACCATGACCGAACTCACCATTGCCGATGCCCAGGCCATTCTGACCGAGAATTTCCCGCCCTGGATTCGCGACCTGCATCTCCGCTTCGACAGCATCGAACCGGGTCGCGTGGTGCTGCGCCTGCCCAACAACCCGAAGCTGGCCCGGGTGGGCGGCATCCTCTGCGGCCAGGCGATCATGGCGGTGGCCGATACGGCCATGGTCTTCGCCGTCACCAGCGCGCTGAAGCGCTTCGCCAACATGGCGACCGTGACCCAGACCACCAGTTTCTTCCGCGCGGTGGCAGACCAGGACGTACTGTGCGAAACCCGCGTGATCCGGCTGGGCAAAAGCCTGGCGTTCGGCGAAGCGGTGTTCCGCAGTATCGAGCGCGAGGAGCCTTTCGCCCAGGCCAGCCTGACCTACGCGCTGATTGGCCAGCGCTGAAGACTACGTGTTGGTCGGGGCCGGGCTTTCCGGTTTCCGGCCCGCCGCGCGAAGGCCGACGACCTTGCCCAGCGTGTCGAACCAGAACTGTGCGCCGAGTGACAGAGCAAGGGCCGTAAGGAGCCAGCCAAGCCAGGCTTCCGCAGTAACCGGGCCGTATTTGGGCTTTTCGTCCGTGCCCGTCGCCTTTCCTGTGGCGGGCTTGGAGTATTCGGTCCGTTGGGCAACAACGCCCGGTTTTGTGCAGAATGCACCGGGCAGCCTGACGATCCAGCCGATCACCGGCAGCGCGGCGGCGTCGCCGAAGGCGGCCTTGCCGATGGCGCACAGCCCCGGCTTGTCCCAGCCCATGGGCAGGTTCAGCTCCTTCACGGCCTGCAGCAGGGGATTCAGATTTTCTGCGGTGACGGCCGGCAGCCTGTCGTTCTGCTGCACATAGGTTGCAGCCTTGGCGGCGATCTCGGCAGCATGCGTGGCGTTGCCGCCGTCCCACAGGAAACGAGCGATCTGCAACGTGTCGACATTGAGCAGGATGGCAAGGCCGAGACCATAGAAGAAAAGCCAGCGCTGCGCCTTGCGCTTGTACAGGCCGGTCTGCCGGTCCGTGGCCGCCTTGTACCAGGCGCCGACCTTGGTGCGGAACACCGCCATGTCATTGCCCGATTCATGCAGCAGGGCCGAAAAGGCGGGATGCACCGGCCCTCCCCTGGTGCTGCCATCCAGGCGGATCAGGTCGGTGGCGATGCTGGCAAAGGTATCCGGGTCGATATAGGACGGCCGCCGGCTGCCCAGGAACGGCATGATTGTTACCAGCAGGGATTTGAACCAGTTATCGCGCTGCATGCCCCAGCCATGGGGCACCAGGCCCGCTGCCAGAGGATGTTCCAGCATGGCCTTGCCGACATGCTGCAGCTTCGGGTCTCCGGTCAGCGCGCCGATAGCCTCGAACAGCATGTTGCCGCGGCTGTTGTTGATGCCGGCCACGATTTCCTGCAGCACCATGCACAGCAGACTCAGCAGCAGATACAGGAAAGCGAGGCCGATGACGACGTCCAGAATCGTAAGGATATTCATGACGGCATGTCCTGCAGATCGATTGACAACTCGCCGAACAGGGGCTTCCCGATCCAGCGTGTAATCGCGGAACGCTGCATCATGTCGGGTTTGCGGATGTCCAGCGTGTAGGTCTGATGCTTTTCGGAATTTTTCGGGGCTTTGCTTTTCGGGCCGCGCCAGACGATGTCCTCACCCAGCGTTTCCAGAAAGTCGGCAACCTCGCGCGTTTTGGCCGGATCGAGCCTGAGCTGCCACACGATGCCGGGCGTCGTGCGCAGATCGTATTTGCCATCGGCCAGCGCGGCCAGGATGCCGCGCCGCAATTCCCTGGTGGCGCGGCTTTCAGGCGTTTCATTCTCGCGGCCGGGCAGGCCTTTGTCGATCGCGGCATCCCAGGCCGGCACGCTGATCTGGTTGCGCAGGATCAGATCTTTCAGGAAAACATCGCGGATGGTGCGCCTGACCTTGCCGTCCAATCCCCAGGACCAGGCGATGGAAATAACCTGCCGGAAAATCCATGACCCCACCTGTTCTCGCAGAACCACGTCTACCAGCTTGTCGGCGCGCAGCATCGCCCGTTCCACGAAGGTGGTCAGCGTCGACATCGGAATGCGCGGCCAGGGCGGCAATTCGATCTTGGCCTGCAGTTCCGGCATCAGCGGAATGATCTGGTACCAGCGATCAGCGGGGGCGGTTTTCGAGGGGTCAGGGTTGCTGGCGGTGAAAGCCGGGTCGTATTTTTCAGCCTCAGCGTCAGGAAAGATTTTTTTGTTTTCCCGCGGCAAGGCAAAGGCTTCGCGCAGGAAAGCCTGGCAATTCCGGCGGCCAAGCTGGTAATCGTGGGCGCGAAAGGCTTCGTCGAGGAAGCCGCCGAAGCCGCCCATCAATCCGCAGGCTATGCCATATGTCTGCAAGACGCCGCCCTCGCTACGCCGCGGGGAAATCAGGAAACGGCTGAGCACGTCTTCCTGCAGGGCATCGATCATGTCGTTCAGCTTGAACCGGGCCTGATTGATCAATACACCCGGCAGGCGGCCAGCCACCGCCGTCAGGCGGTTATCGGCGGCTTCCGCCGGATCGAAGGCCGGCGCTTCAGGGAACGGGTCGACCATGATCACCGCGCGGTCGACCATATTCTGGTTGCGCTCATTCTCATCAGTGCCGGGCTTCATGATCGCCCAGCGCGCCAGCTGGAAGGGTTCGTTGTCGATGGCGCCGCCATCCACCGTCGCAAAGGGCAGCGGATAATCGGTTTGGCCGTTACGGTCGACGGGGAATTTCGGCTCGATCTTCAGGTCTCCCAGCTTCACGGTCCATTGCCGCTTCCGCCAGTCGGTCGTGACCGCCTCGGCAAAATAGCGCGACCGCAGGCCGATGGGGAAAGCGCCGGTCGCCTTGGCCGCCTCGGCGAAGTTCCGCCATTCGCGCGTCACGCTGGCCGGGTTCAGGGTGCTTGGCCGCATCGTGATGGCCGGTTCGTCCTTTGCCCAGCGGCCGTCGGTTTCGGCCATGCCGATCTCGGCGATGCGGAAATGCGCCCGGTCGCCATGCAGCAGCATGCCATGAAGGGTATCGTTCTGCCCGCCGGCCGGCTGGCCGGAAAATTTTATGCTGTAGGGTACGCCGCGCAGGTTTGTGAGCGTCAGGAAGAGGTCCAGGTCTTCGGCGATATAGGGCAGGGGCTTGAAATTTACGTCGGGCTGGAGTTTCAGGCCTTCCTCGGCGATCCAGTCGAGCGCGGTGGCGTCTAGCAATGAACGCACGCCGCGGGTCTTGGGCAGCTTCTCGTTGTGATCGCTGCTGCCATCGGCGCCGCAATCGGCATCCAGATCCTTGGTGTCGAGCAGCGAGCGTCCGTTCTGCAGCGAGACGAAGCGTGGCCGCACCACCCAGGTCTGGTACATCTGCGGCATGAAATACTGCACTTTGCCCAGGCCTTCGACCTCGCTTTCTTCCTTGCTGAAGCCTTTGATCAAGGTGGCGAGCCCGAGCGCCCCCGTAATGCCGCCGGCCGAGGCGCCGGATACCGCGGCGATCACCACCCGGTGGTCGGGAATGCCAGGCTGGCCGCGTTTCTTCTCCCAGGCCTCGAGGGCTTCCATCAGGAAATCGAAAACGCCGGCATTGTAGGCACCGGCCGAGATCGCGCCGGCCATGGTCAGGCCGACGTAAAATGTCCGTGACATGCTATCCCCCTCTGGCCTGCCGTCCGCTGCCGCATGCCGGTCGCGCCATTCGGTACTCCTCCGGCCAAACCCAGCCCCGGGCCGATTCATGCACCACGCACGAGGGAAATAAAGAGATTAATGCTCTCTATACGTGCATACAAAAATATTCGGACGCATATCCGATGCCGTGGCTGCCGGATCGCAAGCCCTTGGCGAGCTTGGGCTTAAACTGGTAAGCCTGCCCTATGCCGCAGCAATCGACCCGAATCGCCCCCTCGATCCTGTCTGCCGATTTCGCCCAGCTGGGTGCCGAGGTCGCCGCCATCGACAGGGCCGGCGCCGACTATGTCCATATCGACGTGATGGATGGTCATTTCGTGCCCAACCTCACCATCGGCCCGGGCGTGGTGGCGGCCTTGCGCAAGCACACGAAGAAGCCTTTCGACGTGCATCTGATGATCTCGCCGGTGGATGCCTTCGTGCCGCAATTTGCCGAGGCCGGCGCCGATATCATCACCGTGCACCCGGAAGCCGGCCCGCATGTGCACCGCACGCTGCAGCTCATCCGTTCGCTGGGCAAGAAGGCTGGCCTGTCGCTCAATCCAGGCACGCCGGTGGAAACCGCGCTGGCCGTGCTCGACATGGTCGATCTCGTGCTGGTGATGAGCGTGAACCCGGGTTTTGGCGGGCAGAAATTCATTTCCAGCCAGCTCGACAAGATCCGCATCCTGCGCGCGGCCATCGACAAGTCGGGCCGTGCCATCGACCTGGAAGTGGATGGCGGCATCAACGCCGAGACGGCGCAGCTTGCCGTCGATGCCGGTGCCGATGTGCTGGTGGCGGGTACGGCCACCTTCCAGGGTGGGCCGTCGGCCTACGCCGACAACATCGCGCGGGTGCGCGCCAAGCGCGCGGCGTGAGCTGACGTGGCTGCGGCCAGTCTGCAGGAAAGCTTCGGACGGAAACTGCTGCGGCGCGCCAGCGCCGCTTGGTATGCCACGCGGCTCTATGCACTGACGTTGCCACGGCAGGCGCCGTTGGAACTGCCGGTATTGCCCGACGAAGCCTGGCCGGGTTCGGTGGCCAATGCCGACCGCCTGTTCCAGGGTCGCTTCGTCTTTGCCGGCGTTGAAGTGGTTTCGCCACGCACCGCGCCGTGGAGCATGACGGCGGCCGAGCTGAATCTCGATGCTGCCAGCCATGCCGCCTGGGCCGCCGAACTGCACGGCTTCCGCTGGCTGCGCGATTTCACCAGCCAGGGCGGTGACATGGCGCGGCGCATGGCGCGCGCGCTGATTTCATCCTGGCTCGACAAACACGCGCAGCAGATCCATGGCCTGCCCTGGCGCGCCGATGTGGCCGGGCGGCGGCTGTCGCACTGGATCGGTGCAGCGCATTTCGTGCTGGATGGCGCCGATGAAAAATTCGCGCATGATTTCCTGCTCGCCATCGCGCGCCACACGGCGCATCTGAACAATGCGGCGAAACGCGCACCACCCGGCCTGCCGCGTTTCGCCGCCCTGATCGGACTGGTCTACGGTCTGGAGGCACTGGGCCAACCCGAACAGGCGGCGATGCAGGCGCTCTGCGACGCGCTGGAAACGCAGATACTCGCCGATGGCTGCCATGTCAGCCGCAATCCCTCGCAGCTTTATCGCCTGCTGCGCGAGATCGTGGCCTTGTGGCGTTTCCTGCTCGCGCTCGATCCCGAGCGCGCCGCCATGCTGCAGGTGTTCCTCGACCGCATGGCACCGATGCTGCGTTTCTTCCGCCATGGCGATGGCGGGTTGGCGCTGTTCCATGGCGGGCAGGAGGAAGTGCCGGCCCAGGTCGATCAGTTGCTCGATCTCTCCGAAGCCAAGGGCAAGCCGCTTAATTCGGCAACTCTCAGCGGCTACGAGCGCGCCGCCGCCCGGCGTGGCCTGCTGCTGATCGATGCCGGTGCCGTGCCGTTGTCCCAGCCTGACGCACCGCCTGCTCATCGCGGCCTGCTGTCCTTCGAATTCAGCCACGGCAAGGACCGCCTGATGGTGAATTGCGGCGCATCGCGTCGTATCGGCGGCGATTGGGCTGTGGCTTTAAGCGGCAGCGCGGCGCATAGCACGATCACCTTGGGGCAGGGCGAACCGGCACCGGATGCCAGGGTCTCTGTCACACGCAATGAACAGGACGGCGCCATCTGGTTCGATCTCGAACATGACGGCTGGCGGCGCAGCCACGGCCGCCTGTATCGCCGCCGCCTGTTCCTGGCGGCCGGCGGCGAGGATCTGCGCGGCGAGGAAACTGTCACGGAATCCTCGAATGGCGGCATGCCGGTGGAAGCCATGCTGCGGCTGCATCTGCATCCCGGCGTGCATGCCTCCCTGATCGGCAGCGGCGATACGGTGATCCTCAAAAGCGCCAGCGGCCAGGGCTGGCGCTGGCGCGGCGCCGGCGGCATGGTGCGCCTCGAAGACAGCGTCTATTTCGGCCATACCGACAATGGCGGCGCCGATGCGCCGCGGCGTACGCAGCAGATCGTGATGACCGGTTCGGCCGGCGAAACCCCTCTGGTATTCAAATGGGCGCTAACCAAAATCGGCTGATTCACATTGGCAGCCTGCAGGCGCAGCCCTGGAAGAATGGCGGCGGCCTCACCACCGAGATCGCCGTCGACCCACCCGGCGCGTCGCTGGAGGATTTCCGCTGGCGCGTCAGCATGGCGAAGATCGAACGCGACGGGCCGTTCTCGGCCTTTCCCGGCATCACGCGCTGGATCACCCTGGTCGAGGGTAACGGATTCATCCTGGATTTCAGCGATGGCTCCACGCTGGAAGTGACCAGGCCGTTCGAGCCGCACCAGTTCGATGGCGGGCTGGCCGCGCAATGCCGGCTGGTGAACGGTCCCTGCCGCGACCTCAACGTGATGGCGCGCCATGACGAGGTGATGCGCGTCGCCGTCGCCCACTCGCGGGCGCCGCTGCCCTCGATGGGCCATGCCGTGGTATCGGGCCATGGCGTCTCGATCCGCCTCGATGACCGACATGTCCTCAACGCCTTCGTTGACCGGCCATTCTGACGGCCGGACCGGCTTTTAATTCAGGCTTTCTGCGCCTCGGCGACGAAGGGCTTCAGCGATTTCTGCGGCCGCGGGCCGATATGGCTGATCACCTCGGCGGCGCAGAACGAGCCAAGCCGGCCGGCGGCATGCAGGTCGAAGCCATGGGTGAAGCCATAGAGGAAGCCGGCCGCGTAAAGGTCGCCGGCGCCGGTGGTATCCACCACGTTCACGCCGCGCACGGCGTCGATGATGTGCAGTTCCTCGCCCGAGATGATCACCGAGCCCTTTTCCGAGCGGGTAAGGGCAGCGACGTCGACATGGCCGCGTACATGCTGCAGCGCACCGTCGAAATCCTGCGTCTCGTACAACGCGGTGATCTCGGCCTCGTTGGCGAACAGGATGTCGACATGGTGTTCCACCAGATGGCGGAACTCGGCGCGATGGCGGTCGACGCAGAAGCTGTCGGACAGCGTCATCGCCACCTTGCGGCCGGCATCATGGGCCAGCCGGATCGCCTTGCGCATGCCGTCCTTGGCCATCGGTTGGTCCCACAGATAGCCTTCCAGATACGTAATCTCGGCCTTTGCCACGGCGGCAGGCTCGATATCGTCGGGTGTCAGGTCGATCGAGGCGCCCAGATAGGTGTTCATGGTGCGCTGCGCGTCGGGCGTCACCAGGATCAGGCAGCGCGCCGTCGACGGGCCTTCGGTCGCCGGCGCCGTCTCGTAATGCACGCCCAGGCCGCGGATGTCGCGGACGAAAACCTCGCCGAGCGGATCGTTGCGCACGCGGCCGATGAACTGCACCTGGCCGCCGAGCGCGGCGATGCCGGCCGCCGTATTCGCCGCCGAGCCGCCCGAGCATTCCACCGTCTCGCCCATGGCGCCATACAGCGCCTCGGCCCGGCCGCCGTCGATCAGGGTCATGCCACCCTTGGGCATGCCGTGTTCGTCGAGGAAGTCGTTGTCCACGCGCGCCAGCACGTCGACGATGGCGTTGCCGATGGCGAGCACGTTGTTCTGGGCCTTGGTCATCGATGCTTTCCTGCTGGCGGTATTTACCGTTACTCTGTAGCCAATCGAGGCAAGGAAGGCAAATATGGACGCGTTGATAAAGATGACCGCCCGCCAGGCCGTGGCGGCCCTGAAGGCCCGCGATGTCAGCCCGGG
>JBKBJT010000053.1:0-16977 GCA_046294345.1 Ferrovibrio sp. | reverse complement strand
ACGGCTCGTCCGCGAATGACGATGCAGGTGACTCTGGGGAGGAGTGATGACCAAGCAGCGCATCGGGTTGTACCCGGGCACGTTCGATCCGGTAACCAAGGGCCATTACGACATCATCAAGCGGGCCGGCAAGCTGGTCGACAAGCTGGTGGTAGGCGTTGCCGTCAATATCGGCAAGGGACCGTTCTTTTCGCTGGAAGAACGCGTCGAGATGGTGCGCGAGGAAATCGGCCCACTGATGCCCGGTGCCACCGAATTCGAGGTCAAGCCATTCTCCAACCTGCTGATGCATTTCGCCATGGAGATCGGCGCGGTGATGATCATCCGCGGCCTGCGCGCCGTATCGGATTTCGAATATGAATTCCAGATGGTTGGCATGAATGCCCGGTTGAACGCCGAGATCGAGACCGTTTTCCTGATGGCCTCGGATAACCATCAGTTCATCGCCTCGCGCCTGGTGAAGGAAATCGCCATGCTGGGCGGCGACATCAATCCCTTCGTTTCGCCGCGCGTGGCCGAGCGCATGCGCGCCCGCGTCGCCGCCCTGAAGGCCAATGGCGATGCCTGACATGCCGATCCTCCGCCGCCACCTGCTGACCCTCGCGCTGGCCGCGGTGCTGGCCCTGCCGGTGGCCGCCCATGCCCAGCGTATCGACGATCCCGAAAACACCCTGGTCATGGAACTGAAGGATGGCGGCCGCGTAGTGATCGCCATGCGTCCCGATCTGGCGCCGAAGCATGTCGCCCGCATCAAGGAACTGGTGCGGAAGGGCTTTTATGACGGCATCGTATTCCATCGCGTGATCCGCGGCTTCATGGCCCAGACCGGCGATCCCACCGGCACCGGTACCGGCGGATCTGGCCAGAAGCTGAATGCCGAGTTCAGCCGCGAACCGCACAAGCGCGGCACCGTCTCGATGGCCCGCGCCCAGAGCCCGAACAGCGCCGACAGCCAGTTCTTCATCTGCTTCGAGGATGCGCCCTTCCTGGACGGCCAGTACACCGTCTGGGGCAAGGTGACTTCGGGCATGGAGGCAGTGGACCGCATCAAGAAGGGTGCACCCGGCAGTGGCCAGGTCACTGACCCTGACAAGATCATCCGGCTGCGCGTCGCAGCCGACATCAAGTAATATCAAGGAATCTCCCATGAGCGCCGATCTCGAAAACACCCTGTATCTGGAGCTGAAGGATGGTCGCGTGACCATCGCGCTGCGCCCCGATCTGGCGCCCAACCATGTTGCCCGCATCAAGGAACTGGCCCGGCAGAATTTCTATGACGGCCTGAAATTCCACCGCGTGATCGAAGGCTTCATGGCCCAGACCGGCGATCCGCGCGGCGATGGCACCGGCGGTTCGGGCCAGAAGCTGGATGCCGAGTTCAACGACGCCCCGCACAAGCGCGGCACCTGTTCGATGGCGCGCGCCCAGAACCCGAACAGCGCCGACAGCCAGTTTTTCATCTGCTTCGCCGATGCCCGTTTCCTCGATCGCCAGTACACCGTCTGGGGTGAGGTGGTCGACGGCATGGAGCATGTCGACGCCATCAAGCGCGGCGACCAGGCACGCAATGGCAGCGTCTCTGATCCCGATAAGATCGTCTCGCTGCGCGTCGCCGCCGACGTCGCCTGACGTCTGCGCCTCCCAGCGGGGAGGCTGAGCCATGCTGGTATCCGACTTCGACTTCACCCTGCCGCCCGCGCTGATCGCCGAGCGGCCGGCAGTGCCGCGCGAGGCAGCCCGGCTGCTGCATTTCCATGACGGCGGGATCGACCCGAAGGATTGGGTGGTGCGCGACCTGCCCCTGCTGCTGCGGCCGCGCGATCTGCTGGTGTTCAACGACACCAAGGTGATCCCGGCACGGCTGTTCGGCCGGCGCGAACGCGGCCCTGCCGAGGTGAAGGTCGAGGCCCTGCTGCTGAAAAGCCTGGGCAACCGGCGCTGGACGGCGATGGCCAGGCCCGCGCGACGGCTGAAGCCGGGCGACGCTGTCGCATTCGATGGCGACATCCGGGCTGAAACCGTGGGGCGCGAGGGCGACCAGATCGTTCTAGCCTTCGACCGCGACGATGGCGAACTGCTAGCGGCGCTGGAAACCGCCGGCGCCATGCCTCTGCCACCCTATATCGCGGCCCAGCGCCCGGCCGATGCCCGCGACCGCAGCGATTATCAGACCGTGTTCGCGGAAAAGGCCGGTGCCGTGGCCGCGCCCACCGCCGGCCTGCATTTCACCCCGGATTTGATCGGGCAACTGAAAAGCATAGGAATCCGCTTCGCCCGCGTCACCCTGCATGTCGGCGCCGGCACCTTCCTGCCGGTGAAGGCCGAACGGGTCGAAGAGCATAAAATGCATGCCGAATGGGGCGAGGTGACGCCCGGGACCGTGGCGGCCGTGCAGGAGGCAAAAGCCGCCGGCGGGCGGGTGATCGCCATCGGCACCACCTCGCTGCGCCTGCTGGAAACCGCGGCGCGTGCCACCGGTAGCCTGCAGCCCTTCGCCGGCGAGACCGACATCTTCATCACGCCGGGTTTCGACTTCTGCGTCGCCGATGGCCTGATGACCAATTTCCACCTGCCCAAATCCACCCTGCTGATGCTGGTAGCCGCCTTTGTCGGGCTGGATGGGCAGCGCGCGATCTATCGCCACGCGGTGGAGAAGGGCTTCCGTTTCTATTCCTACGGCGATACAAGCCTGCTGTTCAGACAGGCTCCGAAATGACCCTCCGTTTTTCCGTCAGCGCCACCGATGGCGCCGCCCGCCGGGCCAGGCTCGAAACCGCTCATGGCGTGATCGAGACGCCGACCTTCATGCCGGTCGGCACGGCAGCCACGGTAAAGGCGATGACGCCGGAGGCCGTGCGCGAGACCGGCGCGCAGATCATTCTGGGCAACACCTATCACCTGATGCTGAGACCGACGGCCGAGCGCGTGGCGAAGCTGGGCGGCCTGCACAAGTTCATGAACTGGCCCGGCCCGATCCTCACCGATTCCGGCGGTTTCCAGGTGATGTCGCTGTCGCAGCTCAACAAGGTGACGGAGCAGGGCGTCACCTTCCAGTCGCATATCGATGGCGCGCGGCACGAACTGACGCCCGAGCGGTCCATCGAAATTCAGCACTTGCTGGACGCCACCATCACCATGCAGCTGGATGAATGCGTCAAGCTGCCGGCCACCGAGAAACGCGCCGCCGAGGCGATGCGGCTGTCCATCCGCTGGGCCGAACGCTGCAGGGCGGCCTTCCGGCAGCGCGATGGTTACGGCCTGTTCGGCATCGTGCAGGGCGGCACCAATGCAACGTTGCGCGAGGAATCCGCAAAAGGCCTGCTCGGCATCGGCTTCGACGGTTATGCCGTGGGCGGCCTTGCAGTGGGCGAGACGCAGGAAGAGATGTTCGCCACGCTGGATGTGACCGTACCGCATCTGCCCGCAGATCGTCCGCGCTACCTGATGGGTGTGGGCAAGCCGTCCGACCTGGTGGGCGCCGTGATGCGCGGCATCGACATGTTCGACTGCGTGATGCCGACCCGTTCGGGCCGTACCGGCCAAGCCTTCACACGGCGCGGCAGTATCAACATCCGCAACGCACGCCATGCCGAAGATCCCCGGCCGCTGGACGAGCATTGCCGCTGCCCGGCCTGCCGCGACTACAGCCGGGCCTATCTGCATCACCTGGTGCGCTCGGACGAAATTCTCGGTGCCATGCTGATGACCCAGCATAACCTGACCTATTACCAGGACCTGATGATCGGCATGCGCGCGGCCATTGCCGAAGGCCGGCTGCAGGCCTTTGCCGCCGATTTCCAGGCCGGCCAGGCGCTCGGCGATATTCCGCCGCTTTAGCGATGTTGCTGCGGCACCTGCGCGTATTCGCCATTGCCGCCGTGTTCGCCGCGATTGCCTATGGGCTTGTCAGCCTTGTTTTCCGGCTGACGCGTGACTGGTTTTAAGCCTCGTCGTCGTAATATGTAACATTCAGCAGCTGCTCAACCTGGTCCCCGTTGTCGACCGTCAGCGGCATGGTGATCGATTCAAACGTCACGAAGCTGCGGTCGACGAAATAATAACTGCCGGCGGCGCGCAGCGGTTTTCCCTCATCCACCGCCCATGACAGGCCGCGATTGAAATCGGCGTAGGCCTGTTCGCTCATGATCTCGTCGACGTATTTGCCGGTCGGATCGCGGCCGGAATACTGGCTGATCAGCGTGCCATACAGGCGGATGCGGAAGCGTCGCCCGGTTTCGCTCCGCGCGACTTCGTAGATCAGGATGCGGGGCAGGTAGGGGCGGAGGACAAAAGGGGAGAAATCGGCCCGGTCAGGCGCAATCCGCCCGGCGCGTTTCTCCTCCCACAAGGCCGCCAGTTCGCGCAGCTCGGGACGGACGAAACGCAGGCTCGGATCGAGGCGGAACCTGCTCTCGACGATCTGCCTGTTCACGGAGTTTCCCCCTATTCTTCATCAGCATAGCCGATGAAGCAACCAGATCACGAATAAAATGGGGGTGCCGGGAGGCAGAGGTGGTGAGCCCGCCGGGATTCGAACCCGGGACCTCTCGATTAAAAGTCGCTTGCTCTACCAGCTGAGCTACGGGCTCACAGAGGTCTGCTTGATTGGCCAGACAGTTAACCGCACCGTCGGGCTCCGAAAGCGCGGCGACCATAGGTCGCTCGCCCGGCCTCGTCAACCTACTCGATCTTGCGAAAAGCCAGGGTGACGCTGCCCACCGGCAGGCCCCATTTCGTCACCGTGGCCCGGTTCAGCACGATCTCGTCGTCGAAGCGGTAGAGCCAGTCATCGAAGCCGACATCGATGCCGCCGGAGTTGGTTTTCAGCCGCAGATCATAGGCCCAGGCCAGCGCGCTGCCCCGCGTTTGCCCGCGGGCGCTGCCCAGCACGTCGTCGGCCGTGCCGGAATAGCCGCCGGCGCCATCGGGCTGGATGCGCCAGATGCGTTTCTGGATTTCCCCATCGCTGAAGCGGAAATCCTCGTCCAGCACGATGGCATTGCCATCCCGGCTGCCCCGGATGTCGACCGTGAACTGGCGCACGGCTCCGCCGAACCGGGGCTCGAACAGGCCCCAGGCCTTCACCCGGCCCGTGAAATACCGTTCCAGCTCGAAAGACCCGTAAGCGGTCTGGCCGGCAGGGTCGACGCGGTCGGTTCCGCAGGCGGCCAACAAAAAGAGGAGCAGAAGCGGGGCGAACAGGTGCGGAAGGCGGGGCATGGCGGTGATCCAGATATAAGCGATTGAAAATATAGCTAGATCGCCCGGTCGAGGCGGCAAGGGGTGCCTCGTGAGGGCGCGCGGGCGCATGAGGCATCCCGGGCGGCTGCGGGATGAAAAACGCAGCGGCCGTTACCAACTTACAACCTTCGAGGGCCTGTCTTTTTCTTCGCAGTTGCGGAATAATATCCTGCATCCGGAAGACAGGCCGGAGGATGAGGACAATGCCCGTGTTTTACGTTGAAGGCGGTATTTTCAAGGACTTGGCCGACCCGGCGCCGATGGCCGGCACCGAGGAACGCTACGGTCCCTTCCAGACCGAGCGCGAGGCCGACCAGGTCTGGCGTGCCCGCATGGCCGACAAGATCGATATCTGCAATCACCGTCTGCGCGTCATCCAGCGCGACGCCTGAGGCGCGGCTGCCCCGCCCACCCGGCGGGACCTGCTTTCCCAGTTGCTAACTGCTTCGCCTGCCATGATGATTTCATGGCGGGACGGCCCGATTCGGCCCGCATGGAGCGAGGACAAGCAATGTTCGATCCCCACGCCGCCGGCCGGCTGGTCGCCAACCGCGGCGACCTGAAGCGCAAGGCCGTGAATTACAAGCGGGGGCAGGATATGCGTCTGACGCCCGAACTGCGTGGCCAGATCGAGAAGGTGATCGTGGAAAACCAGGCGGACTTCGAACGCAGCGCGCGCGACACCATGCAGACCATGAAGGAGGCCTGGGGTTCGGCCGCCTTCAACTCCATCGGCCGCGGCCGCTATTACGAATGGATTCACGACCTCGCGCTGGAACTGAAGGGGCAGGGCAGCCTGTTCGGCTATCCGCTGGTCACCCTCTATGCCGACAACCTCAAGAACCTGTGCGGCGGCCTGACCCATCCGTCACCGCGGCTGCATGCCATCATCGGCCTGAATATCGACGCGCTGAACATCATCGTGCGCCGTCGCATCACCGGACCGGGCAGCGTGCTGGAACGGCGGGTTGCCGAGGCGCTGCGCGAAGCCTATGTGAAGATGCGTCTGCGCTCGCCCTCGGAAGTGGCGGTCGAACACAAGGTGGCGACGGCCGTGCGCCAGCTCGACAGCAAGCGGGCGCCATCGGTGCAGAACCCCGAATTGAAGCAGACCGCCCGGCAATGGCCGAACGGCGTGCGCCTGCCGGCCAACTGAGCCGCTGCCTGTACTGGATTTTGCCATGGCCTCGTCCGATGATCGCAACGCCAACCAGCCGCCCGAGGGCTATACCTGGCGGCCGCAGGCGATCAAGCCGATCCCGGCGGTGGAAGTGATTTCGGAGGCCATCAAGAAGGCCGATACCAGCTATTTCTTCGAGAATTACACCAAGCAGGCCAATGCCGTGGTGACGGAATTGCGCAAGCATGGTTATGTGATCGTGCCGTATTATCCCACCGTCGAGATGGTGAAGGCGGCGATGGACGAACTGCAATACGGCCAGAACAAATTCACCAACGTGGTGATGCCGATGTATCTGGCGATGATGAAATCGGCGCCCAAGGCCAAGGGGTAATATCATGAGCCGGGAAAAGCTGGTGGCTTTCCTGCGCGTCGCCGGGCCTGAGCGCACGGCGGAAATCCTCAAGCGGCTGCCGCCGCAGGAAGCGCTGGCCGTGCGCCAGGCGCTGGACCAGATGCCGGCCATTCCCTCAAAACAGGTCGACCAGGCCGCCGATGCCGCCGCCACCTTCGTCGCGGCGATCACGCATAACAAGCGGTGAAGTTGCAGCTGAAGCGCGGCATCGCCGCCTGCCTTGTCGCCGGCATCGCGTTGCCGGCTTTGGCCCAGGAAGGGCTTGGTCCGGGGCGTCGGCCTAAAAGTCCGGATATCTGCATGACCGCGCCCGAGATGGAGGCCGAAGCCGTGGTGCGCGCCGGCATGATCATCCGCGGCTATGCCCGCGACTGCGCCCGGCTGGGTCATGACGGCTCGATCCTGCCGCTGTGGTCCGCGTTCGACCAGGCCAACGCGCAGCAGTTTCGCGATGCCGTGCAACTGCGCTCGGACTCATACAAACGCAATTATCCCGACGACGCTTACGCCGAGCAGCGCGCCACCAATGCCGTGGTAGCCTCGCGGCAACTGACCGAGATTCCAGCCGAGGAATGTTCCGCGCTGCTGAACCTGGTCGGCTCGTTCAACGACTGGGATGCCTTCCTGCGCCATGTGCGCATGACCGTGCTGGGGCAGGTGAAGACCACGTTCAAGCAATGCCCGCGACGACGCGGCGGCGGAGCGGGCCAGTAGGTCAGCCGTTCGGCACAACCACGATCTTGTTGTTTTCCAGCACCACGCTGCCGGCGCGGAAAACCGGCGCGCCGTAGGGATCCATCTGGCCGATCACGCGCACGCGGTCGCCGGCTTTCACCTTGGTCAGGTCGCGCCAGCTCGGGCCCAGATTGATCACCTGGCTGGCATTGCCGTCGTTCAGCACGAAGGTGGTGGCCTGCGGCGACAGCACCACGCCCTGCAGCATCACCGCCTTGCCACGCGGGATTTCCGCGATCGGCACCAGGTCGGGCAGGGTGAAGGCCATGGTCTGGTTGCGCGGCGGCGCGGTGGCGTTTTTCGGCGCGGGCTTGGGCGCCGTCTGGGGTTTGATCGGCTGGGTTTTGGGTTCGGCTGCCGCGCGCGGATCGGTAGTACTTGGTGTGGGCGGCGTGGTGCCCTGCATCTGGGCTGGAGTTTGAGTCGCGGGAGCTTGGGCTGCCGGCGCCTGCGTTGCCGGTGCCTGCGTTGCCGGTGCCTGGGTTTGCGCGGCGGCGGGCCCTGCCACAAGCAGGGCCGCCAGGAACGAAAGGGATTTGCCTATATGCATCGGCCGCCATCGACCTCCATGCAGACACCGGTGATGAAATTCGCCTCGTCGGAAGCGAAATAGAGCGCCGCGTTGGCGATGTCCTGCGGCGTCGAGAAGCGGCCGATCGGGATCGTGCTCACGAACTTGGCCTTCATCTCCTCGGTTTCCTCGCCGCCCATGAATTCCTTCAGCATCGGCGTCAGGCCGGCCACGGGGTTCAGCGCGTTGACGCGGATCTGCTCGGGCGCCAGTTCCACAGCCATGGCCTTGGTCAGCGTGATCACGGCGCCCTTGCTGCCGTTATACCAGACCAGACCGGGGCGGGGGCGCACGCCGGCGGTGGAGGCGATGTTGATGAAGGCGCCGCCGCCGCGCTTGCGCATCATGGGCACGGCATGCATCGCCGAATTGTAGATGCTCTTGACGTTGACGGCGAAGATCTTGTCAAAGGTGGCTTCGTCGGTGTCCAGCAGCGAGGCGTTGCGCTGGGGCATGCCGGCATTGTTCACCATGATGTCGAGGCCGCCGAAGGCTTCCACGGCCTTCTCGACCAGGCTCTTCATCTGCTTGTTCTGGGAGACGTCGACGGCGACCGGCAGGGCCCGGTGGCCGGCCTTGTTGATGTCGCCGGCGACCTTTTCGGCGGCGGCGAGGTTCAGGTCGCCGATCACCACCGCGGCACCCTCCAGGGCAAACCGCTTGGCGATGCCCTCGCCAAAGCCCGAGCCGCCACCGGTCACGATTGCCACCTTGTTCGCCAGACGCATCCCAAATCCTCCCGGAAATCCCTTTGTAAAAGTCCATGGCCACTCTAGCCCGGCATCCGGCCCGTGCAAGTGATTCGCCCGGGATGGCCGGTTTTCGGGGATGGAGGCCACCGCCGGGAGGCGCATCTCGACAGCGACCACAAACCGGTATACGCACAACACAAGCGTGGCCGCAGGGCGGCTATCCGAAACGCGTCGCCGCCGCCGGTCGGCCGGGTTTTCCGGCAGCCGGCCATGGCCGGCAACAGGGAGACGAAGCGTGCTGTTTTCGGGTTTCGAGCAAAAGCGGGTGAATGGCGCGGGTGCCGAAATCAACCTGCGGATCGGCGGCAAGGGGCCGGCGCTTCTGCTGCTGCACGGCTATCCGCAGACGCATGCCATGTGGCACCGGATCGCGCCGAAAATGGCCGAGGACTACACCGTGGTCTGCGCCGACCTGCGCGGCTATGGCGACAGTTCCAAGCCGGCGACGCTGCCTGATCATTCCTCCTATTCCAAGCGCGCCACCGCCGCCGACATGGCCGCCGTGATGACGGCCCTAGGCTTCGAGACCTTCCGGCTGGCCGGGCATGACCGCGGCGGGCGTGTGGCGCATCGCCTGGCGCTGGATTTCCCGGAGCGGGTCGAGAAGCTGGCGGTGCTCGATATCATTCCGACGCGCACTTTGTTCGAGACCGTGAACCAGCAGGTCGCCACCGGCTATTATCACTGGTTCTTCCTGATCCAGCCCTTCGACATGCCCGAACGCATGATCGGCGCCGATCCGGAATACTATTTCCGCAAGAAGACCGGTCAGTGGTCGGGCGCCGGCCATAAGTTCGACGACGAGGCGATGGCGGAATACCTGCGCTGCTTCCGCGATCCGGCCACCGTCCATGCCTCCTGCGAGGATTATCGCGCGGCGGCCTCCATCGACCTGGAACATGACCGTGCCGACGGGGACAGGCGCATCCGCTGCCCGCTGCTGGTGCTGTGGGGCGAGAAGGGGCTGATGCACAAGGCCTATGACGTGCTGGGCACCTGGCGCGACAAGGCAGCCGGCAGCGTCGAGGGCCATGCCGTGCCGAGCGGGCATTTCCTGCCCGAGGAAGCGCCCGATGAAACCTATGCGGCCCTGCGCCGCTTCTTTGTGAGCTGATCGAGATGAGCGAGACACCACCGTCGGGGCATCCCCCCGAAGCCGAAGCGCCGCAGATCATCGCGCCGGCTCCGAAGCTGAGCTTCCTGGCCCGGCTGCGTAACTATTTCCTGGCCGGCATCATCGTCACCGCGCCGATCGGCCTGACGATCTATCTGGTGGTTATCACGATCCAGGCGATCGACCGCAACGTGCGCGGCCTGGTGCCCACCGGCTACGAGCCCGAACGGCTGATCCCCTATCAGCTTCCGTTCGGCATTCCCGGCCTCGGCGTGCTGGCCGCACTGGTCTTGCTCACGCTGATCGGGTTCCTCGCCACCAACCTGCTGGGGCGCACGCTGCTGCGGGTGAGCGAGCGGCTGGTGGCGCGCATGCCGGTGGTGCGCGGCCTCTATTCGGCGCTGAAGCAGATTTTTGAAACCGTGTTCAGCCAGTCGGGCCAGTCGTTCCGCCAGGTCGCCCTGGTGCCCTGGCCGTCGTCGGGTTCGTGGACCATCGCTTTCGTCACCAATTACGTGCAGGGCAGCGAGGTATCGGACCATCTCGGCGACGATCTCGTGACGGTCTATGTGCCGACCACGCCGAACCCCACCGGCGGTTACATGGTGTATTATCGCCGCAAGGATATCAAAATCCTGTCGACCTCGGTCGATCAGGCGATGAAGCTGATCATTTCCTGCGGCGTGATCGTGCCGCCGGAGCTGGCGGCACCCACAACGGCTTCGAAGAAAGCCGGCGGAGGAAACGGCAATGTCCAACCCGGGAATGGCGACGGCGGCTTCACGCCCTGAGGCGGGCCTTGCGGGCCTGAATCTCGGGCGTTTCGCCGGCATCGGCGAGGCGCATCAGCGCGCGGCCGTGGCGGCCTTCGACCTGCGCGCGCTGGATCGCGGCTTCCTCGACGATCCCTATCCGGTATATCACCTGCTGCGCCATTACGATCCGGTGCGGCAGATGCCCGATGGCAGCTATTTCCTGACCCGCTACGACGACCTGCAGGCTGTCTATCGCGACAGCAAGCGGTTCAGTTCCGACAAGAAGATCGAGTTCAAGCCGAAATTCGGCGACACGCCGCTTTATCGGCATCACACCACCAGCCTGGTGTTTAACGATCCGCCGCTGCACACCCGCGTGCGGCGCCTGCTGGCGCCGGCCTTCACGCCGCGTGCGCTGAAACTGCTGGAGGCGCGCTTCATCGCCCTGGTCGACCGGCTGCTGGACCGCGCCGCGAAGCAGGGCGGCATGGATGTCGTCACCGATTACGCCGCCGCGCTGCCGGTGGAGATCATCGGCGACATGCTGGCCGTGCCGCCGGCTGATCGTCACCTTCTGCGCGACTGGTCGCTGGCCATCCTCGGCGCGCTGGAACCGGTGCTGACGCCGGAGCGGGCCGAGGCCGGCAACAGGGCCATGCTGGAATTCGAGGCCTATCTGGATGGCCACCTGGCTGAATGGCATAAACGCGTCGAGCAGGATGCCGATGCGGGCAGCGACGGTTTCGGCGACGTGCTGGCCGGCCTGATCCGTGGCGAGAATGGCGAGCGCCTGACCGCCGACGAACTGGTGCAGAACTGCATCTTCCTGCTCAATGCCGGCCATGAGACCACCGCCAACCTGATCGGCAACGGCGCCGCAGCCCTGCTGGACTGGCCCGACCAGAAACAGCGTCTGATCGACGATCCCGGTTTGATGAAAACGGCGGTGGAGGAATTCCTGCGCTTTGAATCCTCCAACCAGCTCGGCAACCGCCGTGTGGTGGAGGACGTCGAGATCGGCGGCGTGAGGTTTGAGCCCGGCACGCTGGTCACGCTGTGCATCGGGGCTGCCAACCGCGACCCGGCGCAGTTCCCCGATCCCGACCGCCTGGATGTCGGCCGCCAGCCGAACCGGCACCTGGCCTTCGGTGCCGGCATCCATGCCTGCGCCGGCATGTCGCTGGCGCGCATCGAGGGACAGATTGCCATCGGTCGCCTGCTGGCGCGCTTCCCGAACTATCGCCGCAGCGGCGAACCGGTGCGTGGGGGCAGGGCGCGGTTCAGGGGCTATCTGAGTTATCCGGTCGAATTCTGAACCGACAGCTGCGGCGGGGGAGCGCATCTTTGCCCTCGACATTGAATTGAATTCAATTAAGGTATCGCCATGCCCCCACGTCTCCGCGCCTCCGCCGCCCAGCTCCTGCCGCCCGAACTGCCCGCTTCGGCGCGCGGCGGCGAAACGCGCGAGCGCATCCTGAAGGCGGCGGCCAGGGTGCTGGTCGCCGGCGACGGGCAATGCGAGATCGCCGATGTGGCCCGTGCGGCTGGCGTTTCGGCGGGATTGAGCTATCACTACTTCACCTCCAAGGCCGGGCTTATCGCGGCCGTGGTCGAAGCCTTCTACGACCGGTTCGAAGCCGCGGTGATGGATGTGAATCCCAAGCCCGGCGCGACCTGGGGCGAGCGCGAAAGGCTGCGGCTGGAGCGCATGGTGGCGTTTCACTATGCCGAACCGCTGGCACCGCTGATCCTCACGCGGCTCAGCCGCACGCCGGATGTGGCGGCGGTGGAGGCCACGCGTCTGGCCCGGCATATCGACCTGGCCGCACGCAATATCGAGATCGCGCAGGAGCGTGGTGAAATTCCGGCCGACCTCGATGCCAGCCTTCTTGGCGCCATGATCCTGGGTGGCCTGCGGCAGGCCATCGGCCAGGCGCTGGCCGCAACGAAGCCGCCGGCGCAGGTGAAAGTGACCGAACAGCTCTGGCAGTTCATCGCCGGCACGGCCCGGTTCAGCCCGCCGCCGGCCAAAAAGAAACCGCGATAGGGAGCAGGCCATGCAGGCGGCACAGCAGATCGACTGGCTGGAGCGGACCCGCCGCAACATGGCGGCCGGCGCCACCGACATGGTGGACGCCATCGCCCGCATCGACGTGGCCCGCTATATCGATCCGGCGCGGCTGGCGCGCGAACAGGAACTGCTGTTCCGTCGCCATCCCATCGCGGTGAGTTTTTCATCCAAGCTGGCGCGGCCGGGCGATGTGGTGACCCACGATCTGCTCGGGATTCCCATCCTGCTGACGCGCGACCGCGAGGGGCGGCTGAACGCCTTCCTCAATGTCTGCCGCCATCGCGGCGCCAAGCTGGTCTGGCAGCGCGACCAATGCGGCCAGCGGTCGCTGGTCTGTCCCTATCATGCCTGGACTTACGATCTGGCCGGAAAGCTGCGTGGCATCCCGCACGAGGAAGGCTTCGCCCAGCTCGACAAGGCGACGCATGGTCTGGCGCGTCTGCCGGTGACCGAGGCATTCGGCATCGTCTTTGTGGTGCCGCAACCGGGTGAGGATTACGACTTCGACGGATTCTTCGCCACGCTGCGGGCTGATCTCGACGGTTTCGGGCTGGGCAACCATGTGCTCTACGACGAGCGCGAGATCGGCATTGCCGGCAACTGGAAGCTGGTGGTGGAAGGCGGGCTGGAGACCTATCACGTCCGCCAGGCCCATCGCGCCACCATCGCGCCGATGTTCGCCGACAATGTTGCGGTGGCCGACCGGCTCGGCCGCCATGCGCGGCTTTATTTCACCAAGCGCAATGCCACGGAGTTGCAGGGCCAGCCGCTGGAAGGCAAGTCGGTGCGCGACTATGGCAATCCGCTGTATTACATCTTCCCCAACCTGGTGATCCTGGTGCAACCCGATCATGCCACCGTGATGGCGGTGTTCCCGCAGGGCACCGATGCCAGCATTGTGCAGGGCGGCGCGCTGATCCCCGAACCGCCGCAAAACGACAAGGCCCGCCTGCATTGGGACAAGAACGTGAAGATCTTCTGGGATGCCCTGGACGAGGATTTCCAGATGGCCCAGGCGATCCAGCCCGGCTTCCGTTCCGGCGCCAACAGCCATGTCACCTTCGGCCGTTTCGAGCAGGGCTGTATCTGGTTTCATGAGGAAATGGATCGTGTGCTTGATTCAGGTCAACCTAAAACACAAAATTAGTGTATAAATAGCCTCGTCGGCCGATCCTCATGATTCGGCCGGGGAGGTGGACATGTATTCGCTACGCGAAAAAGCCTGGTCGCCTTATGCGGCCGGCATCCTGATCGGCCTGCTGCAAATTCCGGCATTCCTGCTGATCAACACGGCGCTCGGCGCCTCATCGTCCTACGTCACGGTCGCCGGCCATCTCGCCGGAGTCTTTGATCCCGCCGTGGCCAGGATCGACTACTTCGCCAAACACCTGACCGGCGCCAAGAACTGGTGGCAGGTCGCGCTGGTGATCGGCGTGGCGTTGGGGGCGGCTCTGTCCGCCCGGCTGTCCGGCGCGCAACGCCCGCCCATGTCCTATGTCTGGTCGCGGGGCCTGGGGATTTCCAGCCTGTCGGGCCGCCTGCCGCTCGCCTTCGTGGCCGGCTTCATCATGCTGTTCGGCGCCCGCATCGCCGATGGCTGCACCAGCGGCCATGGCCTGTCCGGCATCGCCCAGCTTTCCATCGGCTCGTTCATCGCCGTGGCGGCCATGTTCGCCGGCGGTATCGCCACCGCCCTGTTCCTGCGGCGCGTGTAAGAGGAGGAGGGGATCATGAGCGTGCTATCCGCCATCCTAGTTGGTCTGGCCATGGGCCTGATCTTTGGTCTGGCTCTGGAGAAATCCCGCGTTTTCGAGCCCGGCGTGATCGTCGGCCAGATGCAGCTGCGCAATTTCACCATGCTGAAGGTGTTCCTCACTGCCGTCGCCACCGGCCTCGTGGTGCTGGCGGTCATGAATGGCTTCGGCATCATCAAGCTGGCCCCCAAGGCCACGCTGTATACCGCCGATATCGTCGGCGGCCTGATCCTGGGGGCGGGCATCACCCTGGCCGGCGCCTGCCCGGGCACGGTGTTGGCCCAGGTGGGGGCCGGCTACCGCGATGCCTGGGCCACCCTGGCCGGCGGCATCTGTGGCGCCATGGCCTTCGGCTATCTGGAGCCGACCCTGAAGCCATGGATCTCCGGCGGGCCGGGCAAGCTGACCCTGGACCAGACGATGGGCCTGCCGTTCTGGCTGGTCGCGCTGGTCCTGGCGGCCCTGCTGGTTGTGCTGCTGGTGATCATGGAACGCTGGCGCCCCTGGCGCAGCGAGCTTGGCCGCAATGTCGATGGCGACGCCGACCGCTCCATGCCTTCGGGCAGCCCCCGCATTGCCCCGCAATCCTGAAAACAGAGAAGGAAGCCTCCCATGAAAAGCAATGTCGGCGGCATCGACCGCGTCCTCCGTATCCTAGTCGGGCTGGGCCTGCTCTCCCTGCTGGTCTGGTACCCGGGCGAGGCGCGCTGGTTCGGGCTGATCGGACTGGTGCCCCTGGCGACCGGCCTGTTCCGCTTCTGCCCGGCCTACAGCCTGCTGGGCATGAACACCTGCCCGATGAAATCGGCCGAGTAAGACCCGGCTAAGACCAAGGCTCAGGCTAATACCAAGGCATAGGCCGGGCTGGCGTCCGACCCTCTGGCAGGGCCGGGCGCCGCCGGTTTAAACTCGCGCCATGAGCAAAATGGCGCGCCGCTATTTCGTGACCGGGCGGGTACAGGGCGTCGGCTTCCGGTACTGGGCGGCCGGACGGGCGAAGCATTACGGCCTGGTCGGCTGGGTGCGGAACCGTCGGGACGGCCGGGTTGAAATCCTTGCCTATGGCGAAACGGAAGCCCTGAGTAATCTGGAGCGGGAGCTCGCGGACGGCCCTCCCGCCGCGCTGGTCCAGGGCGTCGAGCCGGGTCCGGTAACCCCAGAGGAAGCCGAGCTGGCCGCCGGCGCGACCGCCTTCGAGCAGACGCCCACCTTGTGATCGGGCTGCAGGTCTCTCATCTAATGTCTATCTTAATAAAGTAGATTTAAAATAATGGAAAATAACAAGAAATTTAAACTGACATGGCGGCAATGGCTGATCTGCTACGCGGGTTCGATCGGGTTCGGCGGCCTGACATGGTGGGCAACCGGCAATCCATGGATCGGCGGTGGTGTGCTGGTCGCCTTCACGGCGGCTTACGTGTTCTATCTTGCGGGCCAGGCGACGAAGCAGCCTAGGCAGATTTCCGCCGAGGGGTTGTCGCGTCAGCAAAAGCGGGCGCTTAAGAGAAAAAGTAAAATTTAATTACTTCAATATATTAAAAGAAAAATATGATTTTAAACTTTACATTCTGACCCAAGCCGCCCCAGCAGCGCGGTGCGGAGCGTGTCGCGCAGGATCAGATCCACTTCCGGCAGGCTGGCGGTATGGCCCAAATCCGTCAGCGAGGTGACGCCGAAAGGCTCGGCCTCGGTGTTCTGGATGCCACAGGCGACGATGCCGTCGTAATGGTCGAGGTCCGGATCGACATTCAGGCTGAGGCCATGGAACGTGACCCAGTGGCGGACCCGGACCCCGATGGCGGCGATCTTGTCCTCCCGGTTTGGCCCCTGGTCCGGGCGGGCGACCCAGACGCCAACACGGCCATCGCGGATTTCGCCCTTGATGTTGAAACGGGCCAGGGTGGCGATCACCCAGTCCTCCATCCGGCAGACGAAGGCACGCACGTCCTTCCCGCGCCGGTTGAGGTCAAGCATCAGGTAAACCACCCGCTGGCCCGGCCCGTGATAGGTGTACTGGCCGCCGCGGCCGGCGGTGTAGACCGGGAAACGCGGGTTCAGCAGGTCGGCTGGTCTGGCCGAAGTGCCGGCGGTATAGAGCGCCGGGTGTTCCAGCAGCCAGACGGCCTCATGGGCCTCGCCGGCGCGGATGGCAGCCACCCGGGCTTCCATGGCAGCCAGGGCGTCTTCATAGGCGACCGGGCGGTCGCTGACGATCCATTCCACCGGACCGGCGGGGGTGTCGATCAGGTCGGAAGACGGGGGAAGGAGGGGCATGCGGGGTAACGCGAACCTTAACGCTGTGCTAACCTTACCCGGGTTACTTAGCGTCTGCAGAGCCCCGAAGGAAGGTGCGGCATGGCCATCAATACCGCTGTCAACGACGTCTCGGTCGAAATCTCGGTCGTCCTGGGCAAGGCCACCATGCCGATCCACCAGGTGCTGAAGGTGG
>JBKBJT010000052.1:0-17381 GCA_046294345.1 Ferrovibrio sp. | reverse complement strand
GCGATCGACTTCATCAAGGAGCGTTCGGCGTCGTAAGCCCGGCTGACGCCGCCGCCGCGCTCTTTATTTCCTTTTATTCGTCTCGAAAGGTTCAGCCATGCGTCGTGTCGTCGTCACCGGCCTCGGCCTGGTCACGCCGCTCGCTTGCGGCGTGGAAGCGACTTGGACCCGGTTGATCAACGGTGAATCCGGCCTCGGCAAGATCACCCGTTTCGACGCCTCCGAAATGCCGGCGCGTATTGCCGGCCAGGTGCCGTTGAAAGCGGATTTTCCTGATCGTGCCGATGCCTTCGATCCCGACGAATGGATGGAAGCCAAGGAGCGCAAGCGCGTTGACGATTTTATCGTCTTCGGCTTGGCGGCGGCGAAACAGGCGGTGAAGGATTCCGGCTGGGTGCCGGCCAATGAGGAACAGCGCTGCCGGACCGGCGTGTTGATCGGTTCCGGCATCGGTGGCCTCAACGGCATCGAAGAGGCGGCGATCACGCTCAAGGAAAAGGGTCATCGCCGCATCAGCCCGTTCTTCGTGCCCGGCCGCCTGATCAATCTGGTGTCCGGTCACGTCTCCATCGAATACGGCTTCAAGGGCCCGAACCATGCGGTGGTGACGGCCTGCTCGACCGGTGCCCATGCCATCGGCGACGCGGCCCGCCTGATCATGTGGGACGACGCCGACGTGATGGTGGCCGGTGGCGCCGAGGCGACCATCGGTCCGCTTGGCGTGGCCGGCTTCTGCGCTGCCCGCGCGCTGTCCACCGGTTTCAACGACAATCCGACTGCCGGCTCGCGTCCGTGGGACAAGGGTCGCGACGGCTTCGTGATGGGCGAGGGTGCCGGCGTCGTCATGCTTGAGGAACTCGAGCATGCCAAGCGCCGCGGTGCCAAGATTTACGCTGAAGTGGTGGGCTATGGCCTGTCGGGCGATGCCTATCACATCACCGCCCCGCATGAGAGCGGCGACGGCGCCTTCCGCTGCATGCAGATGGCTCTGAAGCGTGCGGGCATGCAGCCGTCCGATATCGATTACGTCAACGCCCATGGCACATCCACGCCGCTGGGCGACGAGATCGAGCTGGGTGCGGTGAAGCGGCTGTTCGGCAATGCCATGGGCAGCCTGTCGATGTCGTCCACCAAGTCGTCGATCGGTCATCTGCTCGGCGCTGCCGGCGCGGTGGAGGCGATCTTCTCCACCCTGGCGATCAAGACCGGCATTGTGCCGCCGACGCTGAATCTGGACGATCCCAGCGATGTGGCCGTCGGCCTCGACCTGGTGCCGCACAAGGCCAAGCAGCGCGAGGTGCGCGCGGCGCTGTCGAATTCCTTCGGGTTCGGCGGCACCAACGCTTCGCTCGTGCTGAAGCGCTACGAAGGTTAAATCCAAACGATGAAGCCGCTCACGCGCGCGCTGCTGGCGGTTCTGCTGGCGGCGGCGCTGGCCTGCGCCGGCGGCTATGTCTGGTTCCTGTCCTGGCTTGACTCGCCCGGACCGGGGCAGCGCGACACCGTCGTCCTTGTTCCCCGCGGCACCGGCGTCTCGGGCATTGCCCAGCGCCTGGCCGAGGCCGGCGTGGTGGATCATGCCCGGCTGCTCGAACTGGCCGTCTGGCAGGGCGGCCTGTCCGCCGCGCTGAAGGCCGGCGAATATCAGTTCGCCCCGGCTGAGAGCCCGCGCGCGGTGCTGGAGCGGATCGCGGCCGGCCGGGTGCTGGTGCGCCGCCTGACCATCCCCGAAGGCCAGAGCAGCGCCGAGATCCGGCGGCTGATCGAAGCGGCCGAGGCCATGACCGGCGCCTGGCCGGCCGAGCTGATCCCGGAGGGCAGCCTGCTGCCCGAGACCTATCACTATGTGTACGGCGACAGCCGCCCTGAACTGGTGGCGCGGATGCGCAAGGCGCGGGACGACCTGCTGGCCGAGCTGTGGGGCAGGCGGGCGTCGGGCCTGCCGCTGGCCGATCCCGCCCAGGCGGTGATCCTGGCCTCCATCGTCGAGGCGGAGACGCCCCTGGCGGCCGAGCGACCCCGGGTGGCCGGCGTCTATCTGAACCGCCTCAAACGCGGCATGCGGCTGCAGGCCGACCCAACGGTGGTCTATGGCATTACCCGGGGCGAGAAGGAATTGGATCGGCCGCTCAGCCGCGACGACCTGGCCCGGCCCAGCCCCTGGAACACCTATACCAGCGATGGCCTGCCGCCCACCCCGATCAACCATCCCGGCCGGGCCAGTCTGGCAGCCGCGCTACAGCCGGAAAGCCACGATTTCCTGTTCTTCGTGGCCGATGGGAAGGGCGGGCATCTCTTTGCCCAGACTTACGAGCAGCATCTGCGCAACGTGGCCGCCTATCGCGCCAGCCAGCGGCGCTGAGCCGCCTTTCTGATAGTACGATTTTATTCAAAATATCGTTGACTTCGAGGGGCGCGTTCTGTATTTCGATATTATTCGTAATATCGGAGCGTTGAGCATGGAAACCAAACCCGCCATTGCCGCCCTCGGCGCGCTGGCCCATGAAAACCGGCTGGCGGCTTATCGCCTGCTGGTGCGGCAGGGGCCGGACGGCCTGCCGGCGGGGATGCTGGCCGAACGGCTCGGCATCGTGCCCTCGTCGCTCACCTTCCATCTGCAGCAATTGCTCCATGCCGGCCTGATCACCCAGCGCCGGGTCGGGCGACAGTTATTCTATGCCGCCGATTTCACGGCGATGAACGACCTCGTCGCCTTCCTCACCGAAAATTGCTGCGGCGGCAGCACGGTCTGCGCGCCGGTCTGCCAGCCATCCGTTTCCCCTGCCAAGGAGCCTTCCAATGAAGCGCCTGCACGTCAACGTCGCGGTTGAGAATCTCGATGAGTCGATCCGGTTCTATTCGGCCCTGTTCGCCGCCGAACCCACGGTGCGCAAACCCGATTACGCCAAGTGGATGCTGGAAGATCCGCGGGTGAATTTCGCCATCGCGGCGCGCGGCACCAAGGTCGGCATCGATCACCTGGGAATCCAGGTGGAGGACGAAGCCGAATTGCAGGAGGTCTATGCCCGCCTGAAACAGGCCGATGCGCCGGTGCTGGAGCAGGGGCGCGTCACCTGCTGTTACGCGGAATCCGAAAAAAGCTGGATCAGCGATCCCCAGGGCATCGCCTGGGAAACATTCCTGACGCATGGCGAGAGTACGGTCTATGGCGGCGCGACCGTAGCTGAAAAAGCCGAAGGCGTCTGCTGCGCCGCGCGGCCAGCCAAACCCGCCGTCAAAACCGTGGCCGCCTGCTGCGCCTGAAGGAGATGCCCATGTCCGACCGTGTTTATAACGTGCTGTTCCTGTGCACCGGCAATTCGGCGCGCAGCATCCTGGCCGAAGCCATCATGAACGAGATGGGCGCCGGCCGCTTCCGCGCCTACAGCGCCGGCAGCATGCCGAAAGGCCAGGTGCATCCGGCGGCGCTGGATCTGCTCAAGCGTTCCGGCCATCCCGTGGAAGGCCTGCGCTCGAAATCCTGGGACGAATTCGCTGAAGCCGATGCGCCGAAAATGGATTTTGTCTTCACCGTCTGCGACAACGCGGCAAACGAAGTCTGCCCGATCTGGCCCGGCCAGCCGATGACGGCCCATTGGGGCCTGCCCGATCCGGCCGCCGTCGAGAGCAGCGAAACCGAACAGCGTCTGGCCTTCGCCGATACCTATCGCATGCTGCGCAACCGCATCGGCATCTTCGCCAGCCTGCCGATCAAGGCGCTGGACGAAATGGCGTTGCAGAAACGGATCGACGATATCGGCCGTTCGATGGCCGAAGCGTCGTAACCGCGTCATGTCAGTGGTTTCGGAAACGGCGGCGTCTGCGACTAAGCCCGCCATGACTACATTTGAGCGTTATCTGACGCTCTGGGTGGTCCTGTGCATCGTCGTCGGCATCGCCATCGGCCATTGGCTGCCCGGCCCGGTGCAGGCCATCGGCGCCATGGAGGTCGCGCAGGTCAACCTGCCGGTGGCCGTGCTGATCTGGCTGATGATCATTCCGATGCTGCTGAAGATCGATTTCGCAGCGCTTGGCGAGGTGAAGCAGCATTGGCGCGGCATCGGCGTCACGCTGTTCATCAACTGGGCGGTGAAGCCGTTTTCCATGGCCCTGCTGGGCTGGCTGTTCATCGGCTGGCTGTTCCGGCCCTGGCTGCCGGTCGACCAGATTGAATCCTACATCGCCGGCCTGATCCTGCTGGCGGCCGCGCCCTGCACCGCGATGGTGTTCGTGTGGAGCAACCTCACGCGCGGCGAGCCGCATTTCACCTTAAGTCAGGTGGCACTGAACGATGCCATCATGGTGGTGGCTTTCGCGCCCATCGTCGGGCTGCTGCTTGGCCTGTCGTCCATCGTGGTGCCGTGGCAGACCCTGCTGCTGTCGGTGGTGCTCTATATCGTCGTGCCCGTGGTGCTGGCGCAAATCTGGCGCGGCATGATCATGGCCAGGGGCGGGGAGGCGGCATTGCAGGCCGTGCTGCGCCGCCTGGGGCCGCTGTCGCTGATCGCGCTGCTGACCACGCTGGTATTGCTGTTCGCCTTCCAAGGTGGGCAGATCCTGGCCCAGCCGCTGGTGATCGCGCTGCTGGCCGTGCCGATCCTGATCCAGGTCTATTTCAATTCCGGCCTTGCCTACCTGCTGAACCGCCATTTCGGCGTGGCCCATTGCGTGGCAGGGCCCTCGGCCCTGATCGGCGCCAGCAATTTCTTCGAACTGGCTGTGGCCGCCGCCATCAGCCTGTTCGGCTTCCAGTCCGGCGCGGCGCTGGCCACGGTGGTCGGCGTGCTGATCGAAGTGCCGGTCATGCTGTCGGTCGTGCATATCGTGAATGCCAGCAAGGACTGGTACGAGCGACGGGTTTAGTCCTTGCCAGGTGCGCGGCGCAGCAGCCAGTCGAGCAGCGGATAGGGCAGCAGCCCCAGCAGCCGCATGATCGCTACCATCGGCCAGGGAAAGGCGATGCGGCCGCGATTGCGCGCCAGCCCGTCGCGGATGATGCGGGCGGCCTTTTCCGTGTCCATCAGGAAGGGCATCGGGAACCTGTTGCGTGCCGTCATGCGCGACACCACGAAACCGGGGCATATCGCGGAGACGCGGATGCCCTCGGGCGCCAGCCGGCCGCGCAGTTCCTCGGCATAGGCGCGGGCGAAATGCTTGGACGAGGAATAGGGCACCGCGCCGGGCATGGCGAGGAAGCCTGCCATTGAGGCGACGATGGCGATCTGGCCCGAGCGCTGGCGTACCATGATGGGCACGGCGGGGTTCACCGTGTTCAGCACGCCATCGATGTTCACGCTGGTGATGTCGCGTACATAGGCGTCGAACTCATCCCAGTTTTTGAATCCGCCCGACACGCCGGCATTGGCGATCACCAGGTCCAGCCGCGCGGTGGTGGCCACGCCAGTGATGAACCTGTGCATGTCGGCCGCATCGGTCACCGGCACCGTCTCGGCGATCACCGTGGCGCCGCGCGCCCGGCAGCGTTCGGCAATCTCTTCCAGCCGACCGGTATCGCGGCCGGTCAGGGCCAGCAGGATGCCCGGGCCGGCATACAGCTCGGCCAGGGCAGCGCCGATTCCGCTGGAAGCGCCGGTGATGACGATCCCGGAAAGCGGTGTTTGATCCATGGCTTAGCCTCGACCCTTTGGCGGTTTCCCACTATAGTGCCGCGCAGCGTAACACCTCCGGGGGAATCGTGTCGCTCATCAGCATGACCGGCTTCGCGCGCGTCGATGGACGCGCAGCGGGCAAAAGCTGGATCTGGGAACTGAAATCGGTGAACGGCCGTGGCCTCGAGCTGCGCTTCCGCCTGCCGCCGGGTTTCGACGGGCTGGAGGCGGAACTGCGCGGCATGGCCCAGGGCAAGCTGGTGCGCGGCAATGTCACGCTCAATCTGCAATTCACCGAAACCGCCGATGCGCCGCCGCCGGCCTATCGCCTGAACGAGTCGCTGCTGGAGCAGTTGCTGGCGCTGGGTACGAAGCTGGAATCGCGCGGCATCGGCGCGCCGCGGCTGGATGGCCTGCTGGCCGTGCGTGGCGTGGTCGAGCCGGTTGGCAGCGCCGAGACCGAAGAGGGCCGGACGGAACAGGAGAAGGCGATCCGCGAGAGCTTTTCCGTCGCGCTGGACCGCCTGGTGCAGAGCCGGACGGTCGAGGGCGGCAAACTTGCCGCGGTGCTGGGCGGATTGCTGGACGAGATCGCCGGCCTGACCGGCCGTGCCGCCGAGGTGGAGGCCGTGCGACCCGAGGCCCTGCGCCGCCGTCTGCGCCAGCAGCTGGACGACCTGCTGGCCCAGCAGCCGCCGGTGAGCGAGGACCGGCTGGCCCAGGAACTGGCGCTGCAGATCACCCGGCTGGATATCCGCGAGGAACTGGATCGGTTGAAGGCCCATATCGACACGACGCGCGGCCTGATCAAATCCGGCGACGGGCGTGGGGTCGGGCGTAAGCTCGATTTTCTGGCGCAGGAATTCAACCGTGAAGCCAATACGCTCTGCTCCAAGGCCTTCGATGCCGGCCTGACCGCCATCGGCCTCGATCTCAAGCTGGTGATCGACCGGCTGCGCGAGCAGGCCCAGAATGTCGAGTGACCCGAGATGAGTGACGCATCTTCATCCACCACCATTGCCCGGCGCGGCCTGATGCTGGTGCTGTCGTCCCCTTCAGGCGCGGGCAAGACCACGATCTCGCGCCGCCTGCTGGAAGCCGATGCCGAGCTGCATCTTTCGGTATCCGTCACCACCCGCACGCGGCGGCCCGGCGAGGTGGATGGCGTGCATTACCATTTCATCGACACCGAGACATTTGGCCTGATGGTCAACCGCCAGGAACTGCTCGAACATGCCAAGGTGTTCGACTATTACTACGGCACGCCGAAGGAACAGGTCGAGAAGCGGTTGTCCTCGGGACAGGACATCCTGTTCGATATCGACTGGCAGGGCACGCAGCAGCTGCGCCAGCGCGCCCGCGACGACCTGGTCAGCGTGTTCATCTTGCCGCCCTCGACCCACGACCTGGAAAAGCGCCTGAAGACCCGGGCGCAGGATTCGGCCGAGGTGGTTGCCAAGCGCATGTCCAAGGCGGCAGATGAAATCAGCCACTGGGCCGAATACGACTATGTCGTGATCAACGATGACGTCGAACGCTGCCTCGCGCAGGTGCATGCGATCCTGCGCGCCGAGCGACTGAAGCGCCATCGCGGCGTCGGCCTGGTGGATTTCGTCAAGCAGCTCCGCGAGGGGCGCTGACCGGCCGGCTACAGCAGTCTGGCGAGTGCGCAGAATTCCTTGATCGAGAGTGTTTCGGCCCGGCGGGTCGGATCGATGCCGGCCTTCTGCAGTTTTGCATCCGCATCGGCCCATAGCGGTTTCAGCGCCGCCCGCAGCATCTTGCGGCGCTGGTTGAAGGCCGCCGCCGTCACGCGTTCCAGTTTCCGCGGATTGGCGTCGGCCAGCGGTCGTTCGCGCGGCTGCAGTTCCACCAGCGTCGATGTCACCTTGGGCGGCGGCACGAAGGCCTTGGGGCCGATATCGAACAGCATCCGCACCTCGCAACGCCATTGCGCTGCCACGCTGAGCCGGCCGTAGGTCTTGCTGCCCGGTTTCGCCGCCAACCGTTCCGCCACTTCCTTCTGCACCAGAACCGTGATGCGGGTGAAGTGCTCGGCGCGCGCCACCCAGTGCAGGATCAGCGGCGTGGCGATGTTGTAGGGCAGGTTGGCCACCACCTGCCAGGGCGGCGGCGCGAGATCGGCGAAATCGGTTTCCAGCGCGTCGCCCGGATGCACGGTCAATCGTCCGCCGGCCGCTTCTGCCAGCGGCTGCAGCGCGGCGATGCAGCGCTCGTCGCGTTCGACCGCGATCACGCCCGGCGCACCTTCCAGCAGCAGCGCGCGTGTCAGGCCGCCGGGGCCCGGACCGATCTCGATCACCGTGCCGGCCGTCCACGGCATGGCGGCGCGGGCGATCTTGCGGGTGAGATTGAGGTCGAGCAGGAAATTCTGCCCCAGCGCCTTGCGCGCGGCCAGATCGTGCTGCGCGATCACTTCGCGCAGCGGCGGCAACGCCTCGATCGGATCAGACATGGCGGCGATGGGCGGCCATGCTGCCGGCCAGCCGCAGGGCGGCGATCAGGCTGTCGGGTTTGGCGATGCCCTTGCCGGCGATATCGAAGGCGGTGCCATGATCGGGTGAGGTGCGGATGATCGGCAGGCCCAGGGTGACATTCACGCCGCGGTCGAAATCCAGCGTCTTGATCGGGATCAGCGCTTGGTCGTGATACATGCAGATCGCGGCATCGTAGCCGGCGCGGGCCTCGGCGTGGAACATCGTATCGGGCGGCAGTGGTCCACGCGCGTCGATGCCTTCCGCGCGCAGCCGTTCCACGGCGGGGGCGACGATCAGGGCGTCCTCATCGCCCATGCTGCCGGCTTCGCCCGCATGGGGGTTGAGGCCGGCAATGGCCAAACGGGGCCGGGCAATGCCGAACTTGTCGCGCAGGTCGGCGGCGGTGATGCGGGCGGTTTCGACGATCAGGTCGGATGTCAGCTGGTCGATGGCCTGCCGCAGCGAGACATGAATGGTGACGGGCACGACGCGCAGCCGCTCGGAAGCCAGCATCATGACCGGCCGCGGTGCCTCGCATAATGCCGCCAGGAACTCAGTATGCCCCGGATGGGTGAAGCCGGCATCGTAGAGCGCCGCCTTGTGGATCGGGTTGGTCACCACGGCGCCGACTTCGCCTTTACGACAGAGCGCCGTGGCCAGTTCGATGGCATGCAGGACGGCCGGTGCATTGCGACGATCCGGGATGCCGGGCTGGACCGGTGCGGGCAGGGGGGCCGACAGCACCGGCAGGGCATCGCGGAAAACCTCCGGTGCCATGGTCGGATCGTCGATGGCTAGCAGGGGGATATCCCAGCCATGGCGCGTGCTGATGGCCTGCAGTCGCGTCGGATCGTCGATTACCAGGAAAGGTGGCAGAGTCTGGTCGCGGCGCCGCAGCCAGGCCTGCAGGGTGATTTCCCCGCCGATGCCGGCGGGTTCTCCCATGGTCAGGGCAAGAGGGAGAATGCGGCTGCCCGGCTCAGCGGAATTCGATCGTGGCATCGCGCCGCAATTCGCGGATATAGCGCTGCGCCATCAATTCGGCGCGTCGCACCAGGATGTTCTGGCGCACCTGATTGCGGTCGATGCCGCTGGCCTCTTCCTTGGCACAGAGCGTGAAGACATGGACAGCCCGCGACGATGTCACCGGCTGCGAACTCTCATTCACCTTCAGCGGCTCGACGGCGCGGCGGAAGGCTTCCGGCATGTCGGCCAGGCGCAGGGTGCCCAGGCTACCCGAGCCTTGTACCTGGATCTGCTCGGCGGCGGTTTCCACATCGTCGCAGCCCCGAATGGCGCTACGGGCCTGCTGCGCCTTGGCAACGGCGGCCTGGACGTCGGCATTGCTTGGGTTCTGCGGCAGGGAGATGAGAACCTGTTTCAGCGTAACTTTGGCATCTCCCGCGCCGGGCAGGCTGATGAGGCGGCGGTCGCGCAGAAGGATGATCTGGTAGCCACCCACGGTGCGGATCGGCGCCGAGATGTCGCCCTTGTTCATCTTGGCGACCACGCTTTCCACTTCCTCGGGCAGAGTGCCGCGCTGCACCCAGCCAACATCGCCACCATTGGCGGCCGTGGTGCCGCGGCTGAACTGTCGGGCCAGGGCGGGGAAGGGTGCGCCGTTGCGGATCTGCTCGATGATCCGCTGGGCGGTCTGGCGCTGGGGCTCTTCCTGATCGGGGTTATCGACCGGTATCAGGATTTCCGAGATCAGATCTTCGGTCTGGCCGGCATTGTTTTTGAGTTTGACGATGGCTTCGTCTATCTCCTGGTCGGTAACGGTGGAGGTCGCCGTCAGTCGAGCGCGAACCATCCGGGACCAGATCAGTTCGGTTCTGATCTGGTTGATGATGGCGGCCGGGTCGATGCCGGAGCGCTGTGCGAATTCCTCGAAGCGTCCGGCCGGGATATTCATCTGCCGTTCCACCATCGCGATCGCGGCATCGACATCCTGCTGGCTAACGGAAATACCGCGACGCTTGGCTTCCTGCATCTGCAGGCGTTCGTCGACCAGGGAGCGTAGGGCCTGATCGCGCACGGCACGCCGGATATCCGCCGTGTCCGGCAGTCGCGTAGTAGCCATGATAATGCGAGCGCGTTCGTTGATATCACGTAACGAGATCACTTCATCGTTGACCAGGGCCACGATGCGCTGCAGATCCTGGGCCTGAGCGATTGTGCCGCCGAGTCCGGTCATGATGATGAGAAGTGCGATCAGGCGAAGCATGGGCAGCTCAATTGAAGGTCGCGATCCGGAAACGGACGCCGATGGTGGTTGTCGGCTGGATATCCCGGTTTATGGTAAAGGTCCGTTCGGCGAACAGAACGATGTCGAAACACTCGTCAGTATAGCGCAAGCCGCCGAAGTTGAGCAAAGCGCCGCCATTATCGCCCAAATCGCGTGTATGGCGGAGCTCCGCGGACCAGAATTTGGTGAGTTGGGCCCGCAAAGTGCCGGAAATCGCTTCGCGATCGCCGGTATCTTCCACAAAATCGCTATCGGCCAGTTTCGCGTAAGATAGGGAAAGAAAATTGGTGCTGGTTCCCAGGGTGGTGCCGATTTCATGGCGCTGGACGGTCAACTGGCTATTCTGGGCAAGGCGGACACGATCCACAAAGGTGATGTAGCGTCCGGGCGAAAAGGTGAGCCGGGCCACATAGTCCGACATGCTGTCGGACAACCCCGAACCGGCGGCAAAGGTGTCATCGGATCTGGCGCGGATGGATTGGCCGGCCAGCAGTTCGGCATAGCCACCGTTATTGCCGTAGACGGCGCTGCGGAAACCATAGTTCAGCTTCGGTCCGCCGTCCCAGCGATCATAACCGGGGAAGCGGTTAATGGCGAAAAGGTTGGTTTCGTCGAATTCAAAACTGAGCGAGTCCTCGTTCGGGATGGTATCCGGGTTGCCGCCATAGGGAGTCACCACGGCCATGACGATCGGCTCCACCAACTGCCGCATATACCGGCTGTCACGCACCAGCGGATATCGCCAGTCAAGCGCCACGGCCGGTATGACGCGACCGGTCACTTCCGTTCCGTCGCTGTTGGTGGTGGTGGCAAGGGATTGATCGACACTATCCGCCCAGTAGCCATCGGCGCGCAGCATGGCCGTTGCCGTGAATACCTCGCCGCTGGGAGCGTAATAGGGCTGTGCCCAGGAAATCGTGGACGAGAGACGTCGTGTATCGGTCCCGCTGCTGCGATAAAGGGATGCCATATTCGCGTCGAAAGCCCAGCGGCCGCCGTAGTCGCCTGGTTCGAACACAGCCGAATAATCCATAATCGGCGCCACGATGGGAACGTTGCCGTTGCGGACGTCCGAGCGCAGGTTCTGGAACGAGAATGCATTCACCGATGCGAAATGGCGGTTGTTGATCCCCTCGGCATAGACGCGGCTGGTCAGGGTGTTGCTGTAAGGACGGTTTTGAACGCTGTATCGGTTCAGATAAGTATCGTCTGATGCACGCATGATATTGGCGCCGAAGGTGACGTCATCGTTGGCGCGAAACGCCATGTTGCTTCGGAAATGCCCGCGCACATCGCCGGAGTCATCTTCTTCGGTGATGCTGCCATCAAACTCCATCTCGCCGGTGGCCATGCGGCGACGGTATTCGCCAGTCAGATGCGCGCCCTGTTTGGTCGAGTATTGGGGGGTCAGTGTCAGGTCGCTCTGATCGTCGATGACGTAGTAATAGGGCAGCCGTGCCCGATGACCGAAAAAGGTGTTGTTGGTGTAGCTTGGCGGCAGGATGCCGCTGCGGCGGTTCACGGTCGGATCGGGGTGGCTGAAGTAGGGCGTGTAGAGGATCGGCACGCCGAACATCTCGAAGACGGCATCGCGATATACGATTTCCTGGGCGGCTTCGTTATGCTCGACCCGGGCCCCCTTCAGTTGCCAGAGGGGTGCGCGGCTGCGATCCTGTTCGCAAAGGCTGCAGGTCGTGTACACGGCTTTACGCAGAATCGTGCGGTTGCCATCCCGGCGTTCCGCCGAAGCCGCCGCACCGCGTGAATTGTCCGACAGCAGCATGGCGGCGTCGCGGATGAAGCCATTCTTCATGCCGGCGAACAATTCCATGTAGTCGGCGAACAGAACCGTGCCATTGTTTTCCAGCAACGACACATTTCCGCTAGCGATTACCTTGTCGTCTTTTTCGCTGTAGCTGACGGTATCGGCGAGCAAGGTCCGGCCACCCTGCACGAGTTCAACCTTGCCTTCGGCGGTGACGAGGCCCAGGGACTGGTCATAATTTAGGGTGTCGGCCGTGATCAGCACAGGCGGATCGCTCTGCGCGCGGGCCGAGGTCGTCGCGACGAGAAACAATCCAATCAGAATTACACGGGACAGGCGGCCGTACCTCGCGGTCATCCATCCTCCAAATGGAAAAGCAGTGAAATGCCCAGCATGACGAACACCGCAGTTGGTGCCCAGGCGGCAAGCAGAACCGGCAGCGTACCGTTGAGGCCGAATGGTTGCATCAGTTCCACGCTCAGATACAGCAGGAAACCCGCACCCACGCCGCCGGCCAGCATCATGCCAATGCCGCCGCGCCGCGTCAGACGCAGACTGAAACTGGCGGCGATCAGCAACATCGCGCAAAGCAGGACGGGAGAGGCAAGCAGGCTGTAGTAATACAGGCGATGCTTCACGGCCGAAAATCCAGCATCCTCAAGGGTGGCGATAAAGCCGGGCAATTCCCAGAATGAAACTGTGTTGGGAGAGGCGAAGCTCTCCTGGATGCGGTCGAATGTCAGGGTGGTCGGAACGCGGAGCTGAGCATGGCGCTCCGCCGGTTTGTCCGGGTAACTGGTGATCGCATTCTCCAGCAGCCAGTTGCCGTCCTGCAGCAAGGCCGTGGATGCATCGATCCGCTTCACGAAGACGTCTTTGCCTTCATAATAAAACAGGATCGCATCGCGCAGTTCGATGCCCTGCTGCGCGACGCGCAGGGCATGCACGACAATCTGTCCCGTCGCGTCGGCCTCGCGGAGCCACAGGCCGCCGGACGATACGGCCAGCATGCTGCTGCGGCCGCGCAGCACCTTGGCTTCGATTGATTCATAGCGCGCGAGCATGGCGGCGCTGAGCGGGTTGTAGACCGTGACCAGGAAAACGCCGAGCAGCAATGCGAGGGCGATGCCCGGGAACAGGAATTGCCAGACGGACACGCCGGCTGCGCGGCTGACGGTGAGCTCCTGAGAGCGGGTCAGGCGACTGAGGGCCAGCATGCTTCCGAACAGCACGGCGAAGGGAAACAGTTTCGTCATCAGGGTGGGCAGTTTGAGCAGCGAGAGCTGCAATACCAGATCGAAGGTGGCATCGGCCCTGCCGCTCGCGCGGCGCAGCAGTTCGACGGTATCGAAGCTGTAGGCAAGCACGGCGAGCACGATCAGTACGGTCAGTATTCCAAACAGGAACTGACGGCCGAAATAGAGCGATAGCGTGAACGAAGACCGCATCAGGCCTCACGCAGCCTGGGGCGCATGCCCGGTTCCCGCAGCATGAATACGGCAGCAGCCATGAATATGATCGGGGTGATGTACAGCAGCGGAATAAGGATGATGGACTTGGTGGCCAGATGGGAAACGCCCAGGCTGAGGATCTGCAGCGCGATGGCGACGGCCCCGGCCGCGATCAGCCGTTGCCCCTGGCCCCGACGGTTGAACTCCCCGCCGATCACGCCTGCGATGGCGATCAGGATCAGCGCCGGCGCATAAAGGGGGGCCACCAGGCGACGATGCCCCTCGACGATCAGCTTGTTATAGTTGTTGACGTCATCGGCATCCCGCATGTTCGGCCAGAACAATTCATGCAGATAACGTTCCGATGGTTCGCGCCAGCCCTGCCCCTCTTGCTTCGAGTAGGCATTGAGATCCAGGCTGTAATTGTCGAAATACAGCAGCGACAGCGATTTGCGCTCCGGGTCGATCTGCTGGCGGTTGCCGTTCACCATATAGAGACGCGGCCCCTGCGGGGTGCGGAGCAGGGTAGCCTTCTCGGCCATCATGGTGATCGGCTGCGTGCCGTCGCGGACATCGTGCACCAGGACACCCAGCATGTCGCCGCTGGCATCGCGTTCACGGATGTAGACCGTCAGCTTGTCGGTTGGCGTATTGAAAACGCCTTCCAGCAGAGCCATGCCGGCGAGGTCGTTGCGGAATTCATATTGCGTGGCGCGCAGGGTGCGCGATCCCAGCGGCATCAGGTAGAGCGTGATGGCATACATGATCGCGATGATCGCGATCGAGATGTAGATCGCCGGCTTGGCCAGCGCGATCCGGCTGAAGCCGGTGGACGACAGCACCACCACCTCGGAATCGCCGGCCATGCGGTGGAAGGCGTAGAGCGTGGCGCAGAAGGCGGCGATCGGCAGGATGATGGCCGTGATGCTGGGCAGCACCAGCATGGTCAGGTAGAGGAAATCCAGGAAAGCCAGGTTGTTGTTGACGATCCGATCGATGAAGCGCAGGGCCTGGGTCAGCCAGATCACCCCGGTCAGGGTGAGGGTGGCGAAAACCAGCGGCCAGGCGATCTGGCGCATGATGTAAAGGGTGACCCCGCGCATGGCCGGCAGTATACCCATTCCGCCCCCGGTCGCCACCACTGCGAAACGAAAAGAAGGACTTGGTCCATAACGAAGAATCGGCGATTCGCCGTGCCGGCGCCAATTGATCGGGCGCCATCCCGGCCGTTATAGTGCGGGCTTGGAATTTCCCGCCTTTCAGTCGGATCGGAGCATCATGAAAATCGAGATTGTCGAAGCCAAATCCCCCAAGCGCGGCAGCCTGGTCATCGTGGTGGGCGAGGGCGGCCATCTGGGCACGTTCGGCCTGGGCCTCGACAAGCAGCTGGGCGGGGCGCTCGCCCGGGCGATGAAGGCGGCGCCGCGGTTTACCGGCGGCAAGGGCCAGTGGCTGGAGGTCGTGAGCCCCGGCGCCGGATTGTCGCGGGTGCTGCTGGCCGGTCTGGGCAAGGCGCCGGACGTGAAGGCCGCCGCCTATGAGGCCATCGGCGGCGAGGCCGTGCGCCGGCTGGCCACCACGGGCGAGGCCGAGCTGGCCATTGCGGCGGAAGTCCTGAAGGCCACGGTCCTGCCGGCCGCCGAGGCCGCGGCGCGGGCCGCCCTGGGCGCCAGGCTGGGCGGCTACCGCTTCGACAAATACCGCACCAAGATGAAGGACCGGGAGAAGCCCTCCCTCAAGGTTGTATCGGTACTCAGCAGCGCCGTTCCGGCAGCCAAGAAGCTCTATCTGCCGCTCGACAAGCTGGCCGACGGCGTGACGCTGACCCGCAACCTGGTGACCGAGCCGGCCAACGTGATCTACCCGGCCAGCCTGGCCGCCGAATGCCGCAAGCTGGCCCGCCTTGGCGTCAAGGTCGAAGTGCTGGGCGAGCGCGAGATGAAGAAGCTGGGCATGGGCGCGCTGCTCGGCGTGGGCCAGGGCTCGGACCGCGAATCCCAGCTGGTCGTCATGCAGTGGAATGGCGGCAAGAAGGGCGCCAAGCCGGTCTCCTTCGTGGGCAAGGGCGTGTGCTTCGACACCGGCGGCATCTCGCTCAAGCCGGCGCTGGGCATGGAAGAGATGAAATGGGACATGGGCGGCGCCGGTGCGGTGATCGGCGCCATGGCCGCTATCGCCGGCCGCAAGGCCAAGGCCAACGTGGTCGGCGTGGTGGCGCTGGTGGAAAACATGCCCTCGGGCAAGGCCCAGCGGCCGGGCGACATCGTCACGTCGATGTCGGGGCAGACGATTGAAGTGCAGAATACCGACGCCGAGGGCCGCCTGATCCTGTGCGACGCCATGTGGTACACCCAGCAGCGCTTCAAGCCGCAGCTGATGGTCGATCTCGCCACGCTCACCGGCGCGATCATCATCTCGCTCGGCCACGAGCATGCCGGCCTGTTCTCGAACAACGACAAGCTTTCCGAACAGCTCACCAATGCCGGCAAGGCCGAGGACGAGCTGCTGTGGCGCATGCCGCTGGCCGAGGCGTATGACTCGGGGCTGAACTCGCCGATTGCCGACATGCAGAATATCGCCGGCCCCGGCTTCGGCGCCGGTTCGATCGTGGCCGCGCAGTTCCTGCAGCGATTCGTGGTCGACAAGACCCCCTGGGCGCATCTCGACATCGCCGGCACCGCCTGGAGCAAGAAGGATAAGCCGACCGTGCCCAAGGGCGCGACCGGTTTCGGCGTGCGCGTGCTGAACCGCCTGGTGGCGGATTACTACGAAGACAAGTAATCCAAGCCAGATGGCCGAGCTGCTGTTCTACCATCTGACCCGGCGGCGCCTGGAACAGGTGCTGCCGGAGCTGCTGGAGAAAACGCTGCAGCGCGGCTGGCGCGCCGTGGTGAAGGGCGGCTCGGAGGAGCGCATCCAGCAGCTCAACGGCGATCTGTGGACCTATGGCCGGGCCAGCTTCCTGCCCCATGGCCTGAAGGCCGACGGCTTTGCCGACAGACAGCCGGTCTATCTGACCACCGAGGACGAGCGCCCCAACAACGCCGACGTGCTGTTCCTGGTCGACGGCGCCGATGCCGAAAACGTCTCGGTCTATGCCCGCGTTTGCGACCTGTTCGACGGCAACGACGAGGATGCCGTGCAGGCCGCGCGCGCAAGATGGAAACGCGCCAAGGATGCCGGCCACACCCTGACCTACTGGCAGCAGAGCGAGACCGGCGGCTGGGTCAAGAAGGCCGAGGGCTAGGCAAGACCCTCACCCCGACCCTCTCCCGCAGGCGGGAGAGGGAGGGACCCGCAGCGAAGCGCGGGAGGGTGAGGGAGTTAAGCCGCTTCGCCCTGGGCCTCTTCGAGTTTGGACTGGGCGTCGAGCCAGGCTTCCTCGGCCTCTTCCAGCTTCTTCACCACCTCGCCGTGCTGCTTCTGCAGCTCGGCCTGCTTGGCCGGCGGCATCTTGGTGTAGGTGTCGGGGTCGGCCAGCGTGGCGTCGAGCCGCATCTTTTCGGCGTTGAGCTTGGCCATCGCCTTTTCCGCGTTCTGCACGGCGATGCGCAGGGGCGCGAGCGCCTGGCGCGCGGCGGCCGCGGCCTTGCGGTCGGCCTTGCGGTCGACGGACGAGGCATCGGTGCTCGCCGCTCCGCCGCCTTTCAGCTTCACCGTGGCTGCCGCCCGGCGCTTGTCGGCCAGGTATTTGGCGTAATCGTCGAGATCGCCGTCGAAATCCTTCACGCCGCCATCGGCCACCAGCCAGAAGCGGTCGGCGCAGGCCTCGGCCATGTGGCGATCATGGCTGACGAGAATCACGGCACC
>JBKBJT010000051.1:0-18738 GCA_046294345.1 Ferrovibrio sp. | reverse complement strand
GTCCTGCGGCGCCCGGGCGCGGCGAGAGACGGATACCTGCGACACCTTCGTCGACAGCTCCTGGTATTTTGCGCGTTTCTGCTCGCCGCAGGCAGCGGAGCCGGTGACGCAGGACGCCGTAAATGCGTGGCTGCCGGTGGACCAGTATATCGGCGGCATCGAGCATGCCATCCTGCACCTGCTCTATTCGCGTTTCTTCACCCGCGCCCTGCGCGATACCGGCCATGTATCGTTGCCCAGCGGCGAGCCCTTCGCCGGCCTGTTCACCCAGGGCATGGTCTGCCACGAGACCTACAAGGATGCCTCCGGCGCCTGGCTGATGCCGACCGATGTGAAGAAGGATGGCGGCGCGGTGGTGCATATCCGCACCAACGAGCCCGTCACGGTGGGCCGCACCGAAAAGATGTCGAAGTCGAAAAAGAACGTCATCGACCCGGGGCTGATCATCGACACCTACGGCGCCGATACCGCGCGCTGGTTCATGCTGTCTGACTCTCCGCCGGAACGCGACCTGGAATGGAGCGAATCCGGCGTCGAGGGCGCCTGGCGTTTCACCCAGCGTCTGTGGCGCCTGGTGTCCGAACCAAAAGGCCCCATCGCCGACAAGGCCGCCGCCAGGCCCGCCGAATTCACTGGCGCCGCGCTGGAACTTCGCCGCGCCCTGCACAAGAGCATCGCGGCCATGACCGGCGACCTGGAGCAGTTCCATTTCAACAAGGCCGTGGCGCGGGTGCATGAATTCGCCAACCTGCTGGAAGCCACCAAGGGCGACGATGCCGCCACCGCCTGGGCCCGGCGCGAAGCTCTGGAAACCCTGGCCAAGCTGATCGGCCCGATGGTGCCGCATCTGGCCGAGGAAATCTGGCAGGCGCTGGGCCATGACGGCCTGCTGCTGGAACAGCCCTGGCCCGTCGCCGATGCCGACCTGGTGCGCGATGACACCGTGACCGTGGCGGTTCAGGTGGCCGGCAAGCTGCGCGCCACCATCGAGGTGGAACGCGATATGGACAAGACGGCACTGGAAAAACTGGCGCTGGCCAACGACAATGTGCAGCGTGCCATCGACGGCAAACCCGTGCGCAAGGTCGTGATCGTGCCGAACCGGATCGTCAATGTCGTGGTCTAAGCCCCTCTGCCTGCTGCTGGTGGCGGCAAGCCTCGCCGCCTGCGGCTTCCGGCCGCTTTACCAGCAGGATGGCGCGGGGGCGACTGCACCCCAATTCAGCCAGATCAGCATTGCGCAGCCGGAAGACCGTATCAGTCAGCAGCTGCGCAACCACCTGCTCGACATGATCACACCCAAGGGCAGCCCGGAACGGCCGGCCTATATCATGGACTACCGTATTACCGAATCGGTCGGGTCCGTCTTTGTTACCCGCAGCGACGAGATCACACGCAACAACCTGCAGATCTCGGTTTCAGCTTATCTCCGGAATTACCAGACTGGCTTACCGGTCGCGTCATTCTCCGTCACCAGTCAGGCCTCCTACAACCTGACCATGGCCGATTACGCAAACCTGATCAGCGAGAAGAATGCACGCGAACGCGCCTTGCGCGATGCGGCCGAACAGATCCGCATCCGTCTGGCCAATTATTTCGGCCGCGACCAGTTCAGGCAACCATCGCCGCCGCGCGTGCCATGAAGCTGGCGACGCGAGAGGTCGAGGGTTTCGTTAGGCGCCCGCGCCCCGAAATCCGTGCCGTGCTGCTGTTCGGCAGCGATGCCGGCATGATCCGCGAACGCGCCAAGGCCATTGCCCAGAGCGTGGTGAAAGACCTGAGCGATCCGTTCCTCGTCACCAGCCTCACCGGCGCGCAATTGCAGGACGATCCCGCCCGCCTGGCCGATGAAGCGGCCGCCATCGCGCTCACCGGCGGCCGCCGCGTCGTGATGGTCTCGGGCGCCGGCGACCGCAACGCCAAGCTGTTCGAATCCTTTCTGGATGCCATGGTCGGCGACACGCTGGTCGTGGTCGAGGCCGGCGAGTTGTCGGCGCGCTCGTCGCTGCGAACGGCCTTCGAGGAATGCGACTTAGCCGTCGCCATCGGCTGTTATGCCGACGACCAGCGCACCCTGCAGGGCCTGGTCGAGGATATGGCGCGCGAAGCCGGCAAAAAGATCGCGCCGGACGCCATGGGCTACCTGCTCGACAACCTCGGCACCGACCGCATGGTGACCCGCGGCGAGATCGCCAAACTGCTGCTGTACAAGGGCGACGATGCCACGCCGATCGGCCTGGAGGATTGCGAGGCGGTGATCGGCGACAGTTCGTCGCTGTTCCTCGATGATGTCGCCTTCGCTGCCTTCGGCGGCGATTTCAACGGCCTGACCGATGCGCTGACCCGCTGCGAAAGTGCCGGCGAATCTCCCGTGGCGATCCTGCGTGTGGCGCAGAAGCATGGCCAGAAGCTGCATCTGGCCGCCGGCCAGCGCGAAGTCGGCACCCGCATGGACCCGCAGCGCTTAGGGGTGCACTGGACGCGGCGCGACGGCTTCGAACGACAGAGCAAGATGTGGTCCAGTGACCGGCTGATGCGGGCGCTGGAAATCCTCACCGATGCCGAACTGACGGCAAAAAGCACCGGCATGCCGGCGGCCAGCGCCTGCGGCGACGCGCTGCTGCGCATCGCCAGAGCCGCGCGCGTAGCGCGATAAGACTGGGCCGCGCGCGTAGCGCGATAAGACTAGGCCGCGCGCGTAGCGCGATAAGACTAGGCCGCGCGCGTAGCGCGGTAAAGATGAACCGCGCGCGTTGCGTGATGGCTATTTGCCGAAATCCAGGATCGCTGCGGCGCCATCCTCGGCGCCGGCCATAAGGTAGCGGCCATCGGATGTCCAGCCCAGCGCGGTGACCGGCGCATCGCCCAGGCGTTCGAGGTCGATGCTGGAGCCGTCGGAAATCCGGCCGAGCTTGAGCCGGCCGTCATCATGGCCGGAGGCGACAAGGCCGTGGCGCGGATGAAAGGCCACCACCGTGACCGGCGCGCCGCGGCTGAGTTCCACCGGCGCCGAGCCCATCGGCCCCTTACCCTTGCAGTCCCACACCACCACCACCTCGGCGCCGCTGGTCGCCAGCCAGCGGCCGTCGCGCGACCAGCTAAAGCTTTTTGGTTTGGCCGGATAGCCGCTCATGCGCATGTCGGCGGAATCGGCCAGCCGCCAGCCATGCAGTTCGTTTTCCTGCGTGCCGGTCATGACGAATTTGCCATCCGGCGACCAGGTCACCGCGACATGCGAGCCCTTCCAGGCCAGCCGCTTCGGCTGCTGCGCCTCCGCCTTGGCCCACCACAGGCTGACACCGCCATAATGCGCCGCCACCAGTCGTTTGCCCTTCGGATTGAAGGCAATGCCGCTGACCGTGCTGGGATGATCCTCGAAAGTGGCGACCGGCCTGCCGCCGCCGTCGAGCAGGCCGACTTTCTTGCCGGCCGCATATGCGACGGCGCTGCCATTGTCGGCCACGGCGACATGCTCGATCCATTTGCGCGGCACGCTGGCCAGCTCATGGCCTTCGCCGGCCACGGTGGTGCGCATCAGCCGGCCGTCGTCGCTGCCCGACACGAACCCCTCGCCGCCCGGTGCCGCGACCATGCACAGCAGGGCGGCATCGGCATGGACGATCAGGCGGCGGGTATTGGCCGCCTCGGGATCGTCGAAGGGCCGCAAGGCGATCGAACCGTCGCCCAGGCCGAAGCCGGCCGTGCCGGCGGCTTCGGCGGCGGCCACCGCGATCACCCCGGCCTTGAACTGCCAGAGATAGGCGCGGAAGCCGATCTGGGTTCCAGCCCCCGCTTGGCCGGCATCACGCGCGGCAGGCATCGAAACCCTGCTGCAGGGCGGCGGCGTCCAACTCGCGGCCAATGAAAACCAGCTTGGACTGGCGCTTCTCGTCGGCGCGCCAGGGGCGCTGGAAGTCGCCGTCCTTGATCATGTGCACGGCCTGGAACACGAAGCGCTTGTCGCTGCCTTTCAGATCGAGGATGCCCTTGGTCCGCAAGATATCCTGCCCCTTGGTGGCCAGCAGCTCGCTGATCCAGGTGTCGAACTTGCGGGCATCCAGCGGTGCATCCACGGTGAAGGAGACGCTCTGTACCGAAACATCGTGTACGTGATCATGCCCGCAATGCTCGTCATGCACATGGCCGGGCTCGCCATGGGCCGGGTTGTGGCCGTGATCGTGGTGATGATCGTGATCATGGCCATGATGATGATCGTGGCCGCAATGCTCGTCATGCACATGGCCCGGTTCGCCATGGGCCGGGTTCTGCTTCAGGAATTCCGGTTCCAGGTCGAGAATGCGGTCGAGATCGAAAGCGCCGCGATCCAGTACCTGATCCAGCGGTACGTCGCATTTGGTGGCATGATGGATCTTGGCAAAGGCGTTGATCGCGCGGATGCGGGCTTCCACCTCGGCCAGTTCGGCCGGCGTCACCAGGTCGGTCTTGTTCAGGATGATCACGTCGGCGAAGGCGATCTGCTCTTCCGCTTCGCGGCTGTCCTTCAGGCGCGCCGGCAGGTGGCGTGCATCCACCACGGTGACGATGGAATCGAGCTTGGCGCGGCGCGACACATCCTCGTCGACGAAGAAAGTCTGCGCCACCGGGCCCGGATCGGCGAGGCCGGTGGTTTCCACGATGATGGCGTCGAAGCGGTCCCGGCGCTTGAACAGGCCCTCGATGATGCGGATCAGGTCGCCGCGCACGGTGCAGCAGATGCAGCCGTTATTCATCTCGAAGACTTCCTCGTCGGCATCCACCACCAGTTCGTTGTCGATGCCGACCTCGCCGAACTCATTGATGATCACGGCGTATTTCTTGCCGTGCGGTTCGGTCAGGATGCGGTTCAGCAAGGTGGTCTTGCCGGCGCCGAGATAGCCGGTCAGGACGGTGACGGGCGTTTGCGACATGGGCTTACTCCGGGGGGATCGGCTGTGCTATGAGTTGGGCGTAACCATAGTGGCCTGCCCGCCGGAGTCCAGTCCCGGCCCGGGCGGGTCCGAGCCTGAAAAAACCAAGCCTTTCCAGTCCCATGTCAGACCGAACCGCCACCTACTGGATCACCGTGCCGAGCCCGCTCGGCTCGCTCAGCGTGGCCGCGCGGGATGGCGCCATCGTCGAACTGGACTGGGGCGGCCGCGGCGCGCGTGCCCTGGCGGTGGACCAGCCGCCGGAGATCGCCGCCCTGCTGGCCGAGGCGGCACGCCAGCTCGCCGCCTATTTCAGCGACGGCAGCTTCCGCTTCGACCTGCCGCTGCAGCCCGCCGGCAGCGATTTCCAGCGCGCGGTCTGGGATTTCATGCTGGCGATCCCGGCCGGCGAGACCCGCACCTATGGTCAGGCGGCGGAGGCCACCGGCGCCGTGGCGCGCGCGGTGGGCGGCGCCTGCGGTGCCAACCCGATCCCGGTGATCATCCCCTGCCACCGCATCCTGGCGGCCGGCGGCGAGGCCGGCGGTTATTCCGGCAAGGGCGGGCTGAATACCAAGCGCTGGCTGCTGCGGCATGAAGGCGCCTATGTGCCGCCGCTGCAGACCGACCTGCTGGCCGGACTGGCATCATGACCGTATCCGACGACTGCGCCGACCCGCCCGGAGCCCCGCCCGACGCCGTGGTGGAGCGCAGCGAGGATGTCGCGGCGGCGACACGACACCCCCTGCTGCGGCGGCTGTTCCAATACTGGTTCGACAAGGCCGCCGGCCGCATGGCGCCTGCCCGTGGCGACATCGACCCGGTGGATTTTCCCTATGCCATCGGCTGGGTCACGCTGGTGGATGTGCTGGAGGATGGTGCGGAATTCCAGGCCCGGGTCTTCGGCGGCGCCATGGCGATACTGGCCGGCCAGGAACTGAGCGGCCGCACCAGCGCGGCGATACAGGATCCCGAGCTGCGCCAGGCCATCATGACCAACCTGCGCTGGGTCGTGACCAATCGCAGACCATTGCGCATCTATCGCGAACTGACCACGGCGCAGCGGCGCTATCGCTACGAGACGGTGATCCTGCCGCTTTCCTCCGACGGCCAGACGGTGGATCAACTGCTGATGGCGGCGACGCCGCCCCTGTCTGAAGCTGGTTGATTTCCGAAGCCGGTTGATTGCTGCGGCGCGCTGCCGCTAGAGTCCCCCGTCACCAAAAAGCCGAACAGGAGGAACCCATGGCCCGCAGCATCGAGATCCAGGCCCATGACGGCGGCCGTTTCACCGGATATCTGGCAGAGCCCGCAGGCGGCAAAGGTCCGGGCATCCTGGTGATCCAAGAAATCTTCGGCGTCAACAAGGTGATGCGCGACATCTGCGACGGCCTCGCGCAGCAGGGCTACATCGCGCTCTGCCCCGACCTGTTCTGGCGCCAGGAGCCCGGCGTCGACATCACCGACAAGACCAAGGCGGAATGGGACAAGGCCTTCGCGCTGTTCGGCGGCTTCAACCTCGACAAGGGTATCGAAGACCTGAAATCCTCGTTGGCCGTTTTGCGCAAGCTGCCGGGCTGCAGCGGCAAGGTCGGCACCGTGGGCTACTGCCTGGGCGGCCGGCTCGCCTATCTGATGGCCTGCCGCAGCGACGTGGATGCCGCCGTGGGCTATTACGGCGTGATGCTGCAGGATCATCTGGCCGAAGCGAAAAACATCAAAAAGCCGCTGCTGCTGCATTGCGCGACGGAAGACAAATTCGTGCCCAAGGATGCGCAGGCGAAAATCGCCGCCGAACTGAAGAACTATCCGCTGGTCACGCGACTGGATTACCAGGGCAACGACCATGCCTTCGCCCGTGTGGGCGGCGAGCATTACGACAAGGCCGCCGCCGATCTGGCCAACAGCCGCACGGCCGAGTTTTTCAAGAAGCATCTGGCCTGAACACGGGCAGCGCCCTAGCTCAGGACCGTCAACGCCAACCATAATCCGAGGAACACAACTCATGGCGCATGCCATCCGTATCCACGCCAACGGCGGCCCCGAAGTGATGAAATGGGAAGAGGTCGAGGTCGGCGATCCCGGCCCGGGCCAGATCCGCATCAAGACCTCGGCCGCCGGCCTGAACTACATAGACACCTATCACCGTTCCGGCCTGTACAAGCTGCCGCTGCCGCTCATCCTCGGCCAGGAAGGCGCCGGCAGCGTGACGGCGGTAGGCGCCGGCGTGAGCGACATCAAGGTTGGCGACCGCGTCGCCTATGCCTCCTCGCCGCTGGGGTCGTATTCCGAGGAGCGCCTGATGCAGGCCGACCGCTGCGTTGTGCTGCCCGATGGCATCACCGACCAGCAGGCTGCCGGCATGATGCTGAAGGGCATGACGACGGAATACCTGCTGCGCCGGACCTACAAGGTGCAGGCGGGCGAGACCATCCTGTTTCATGCCGCAGCCGGCGGCGTCGGCCTGATCTTCGGGCAATGGGCCAAGGCGCTGGGCGCCACGGTGATCGGCACGGTGGGCAGCGAGGACAAGGCAAAGCTCGCCAAGGCGCATGGCTATGATCATGTGATCAACTACCGCACCGAGAATTTCGTCGAGCGCGTGAAGGAACTGACCAAGGGCGAAGGCGTGCCGGTTGTCTATGACGGCGTCGGCAAGGATACCTGGGACGGTTCGCTCGACTGCCTGCGGCCCTTCGGCCTGATGGTCAGTTTCGGCAATGCCTCGGGCGCGGTGCCGCCCTTTGCCATTGGCACGCTGGCCGCCAAGGGCTCGCTCTACGTTACCCGCCCCACGCTGGTCACCTACACGGCCAAGCGCGCCGACCTGGTCGCTTCGGCCAATGCGCTGTTCGACGTGGTGAAGGCCGGCAAGGTGAAGATCGAGACGCCGCAGACCTACGCGCTGAAGGATGCGGCGAAGGCCCATGCCGACCTGGAGGCGCGCAAGACCACCGGCTCGACGCTGCTGCTGCCGTAAGAATAAGGGCCGTCCTAATCGCCACCCCGGGCTTGACCCGGGGTGACGGTTGATGGGTTAGGGCGCCCGCATGCCAGCCATGCGGTAGCCTTTTACCCCTTCCCGGCCGGCGGCGCTTTTGCCATGGTGCCGCCGCCATGACCGACCTCCTCAGCCTCGCGGCCGGCAACCTGCTGTCGCCGATGATCCTCGCCTTCGCGCTCGGCGCGCTGGCGGCCTTCCTGCGTTCCGACCTCGAAATCCCCGAAGGCGCCGCCAAGGCGCTGGCGATCTACCTGATGTTCGCCATCGGCTTCAAGGGCGGCGTCGCCATGCATTCGGCCAGCGGGCTGGCCCTGCTCTGGGCCATCGTCGCGGCCCTTGTCTTAAGCACCATCCTGCCGCTGCTGGCCTTCGGGCTGCTGCGCGGCGTGTGGCGGCAGGACCGCACCAATGCCGCCGCCATCGCCGCCCATTACGGCTCGATCAGCATCGTCACCTTCGTCACGGCCGCCGAATTCCTGCGCAGCCGCGACATCCCCTATGAAGGATATCTGGTGGCGATGACGGCGGTGATGGAGACGCCCGCCATCCTGATCGGCCTGCTGCTGGCCGGACGCCAGGTGCAGGCCGGCATGCAGCAGGGCAGCAGCGAACGCGGCGAACTGGTGCGCGAGGTGCTGGTGAACGGTTCGGTGATGCTGCTGGTCGGCGGCTTCGTGATCGGCTGGATCACCGGCGATGCCGGCCTGACCAAGATCAAACCCTTCGTGGTCGACCTGTTCAACGGCGCGCTCTGCATCTTCCTGCTCGATATGGGCCTGGTGGCCGTGCGCCAGGGCCGGGCGGCGAAACATTTCCCCAAGCCGCTGATCCTCTTCGGCCTGGTGATGCCGCCGCTGGGCGCGGCTCTGGGCCTCGCCACCGCCTGGGCGCTGGGTCTGAGCACCGGCGGCGCCATGCTGCTGGCGGTGCTGTCGGCCTCGGCCTCCTACATCGCCGTGCCGGCCGCCATGCGCCTGGCTCTGCCGGCGGCCAATCCCTCGCTGTCGGTGACGCTGGCGCTGGCCATCACTTTCCCGTTCAATGTCGCCATCGGCCTGCCGCTTTATCTGCTGGCCGCGCAATACCTGTTCGGAGGCTAAAGACCATGCCGGGCCATCCGCGCAAGAAGATCGAGATCATCGTCGAGGCGCCGCTGCAAAGGTCGGTTCTCGAATGGCTGTCCCAGCAGGGCGTGAAGGGCTGGAGTGTGTTGCCGCGTGTGATCGGCGGCGGCCAGCATGGCGAACGCAGCGGCGACGACGTCACGCGCGCCTTTGACAACGTGATGATCGTGGCCGTGACGACCGAGCCGGTGGCGCGCCAGGTGCTGGACGGTTTCCACCAGCGCTTCGCCAATGCCGTCGCCATCGTGTATATTTCCGACGTGGAAGTGGCTCGCCCCTACAGGTTCTGACATGACAAGCGATACGCCGGCCCCGTCATCTCCCGCACAGCAGGGCCGCGCGCTGGCGCGGACCTGCCGCACGGCCACGCTGGGCACTGCGATGGCAGATGGCAGCGGACAGCCCTATGCTTCGCTGGTGCTGCTCGCCTGCGATGTCGACGCGACACCCCTGCTGCTGATCTCCACCCTGGCCGACCACACGAAGAACATCCTGAATGATAACCGCGTGTCGCTGCTCTGCGATGGCACGGCGGGTTTGCCCGAACCGCTGACCGGCCCGCGCGTCACCCTGCTGGGCCTTGCCGAAAAAACCGAACTGCCGCGCCACCGGACCCGCTTCCTTAGCAGGCATCCATCGGCCGAGATGTATGCCGGCTTCAGGGACTTCGCCTTCTACCGCGTGACCATCACGCGCGCCCATATCGTGGCCGGCTTCGGCAGGATCCACTGGTTCGACGACTATACCTACGCCGGCGACTGGCAGGCGCTGGCCGGAGCCGAAGCCGATATCATCGAACACATGAACACCGACCACACTGACGCCGTTCAGCTTTACGCCTCGAAACTGCTGGGCCGCACGGAGGGCAGATGGACAATGTGTGGCGTGGACCCGGAAGGCGCCGACCTGATCCGCACGGACGAAGGCCATGAGGGCGAACTGCTCCGCCTGCCCTTCGCCAAACCGGTGAGCGATGCCGAAGGCGCGCGGGTGGAACTGGTGCGCCTGGTGAAGCAGGCGCGATATTCCAGCTAAAGACTCTTTAAGTGCCTTAATATAGGTAATTAATCCTATTATATGAGAACTAGTTGACAACCCGGGGTTAGTGCTTATATTAAAGGTAGCCTCATCCACCATGATGTGGAAGGAGATCGGTCGCCGTTACGGCGGCGACTGCACTACTCTTTTTCTCGCTGGTTATATCGTTGTTCTAACTGAGTACGAGTGCGCGGGCCATCGACGCAGTACGCCGTCACTAAGTTTGCAATGGTAGTTTTCCTACCAGGGCGCAATTCGAAAATTGCTACGTAATCGCACTCCCTAAGCCAAAGGTATCTGCGAAGCCGTCCCCTATCATCACGATAATTCCAGCACAGCACTTCGTCCGAAGTGGAATTATCAATCAGGGATCGGCACCATCTAATTTTACGGGCCCTAGAAAATTCCGGTTCTCGCTCTCCCGAAATCGAATTCTTTCGGGAAATTATATGATAGAAACCTTCTTCATATTTATAGTCTGACAGAATTCGACGGTCATAGTGGACGATCATTTCACCCAAAAAGACCGGCTCTCTTTTAAAATCTTGTTCAAAGACACTATAAAGCCTTGGCTCAACTTCGTTTAGCCAATCTCCATCTGTTTTCTCTTCTCTTGGAAGCCAGCGCGTATGCATAGATTTATGTATTCGCTCGCCATAAGAATACGTTGAATTTCTTTTCAGTAGGTAAGGTCGACTTTTTCAAATTATAGCCGGAGCGCTTCCTAATACGCTCAATAAGAGCCAATTTTGTTGCGCTACTTTCAATGCCACGCGAGGCGTAAGATATTGCGCCAATTAATAGGTCTGAAAGCTGTTGAAGCTGCACTTCGTGAGATCGAACAAACTGCATCCGATCAACAATAGACCTATTAAAATCATAATTTGCGTTGGCTAGGACCTCGCGCAGCTTATCAAGCTTACGTGCGCTTCGGCTATCCTTTATGTCGAGGTATATTTGATAATTGTCTTTTGGATTAATTATGCGCTCCAACAGCACAAAAAACATTTTGTAATACCAATCATCATGCGTCTGATTGAATTTCTCATGATTCAAACTAGCCTTCTCAGGCACAACAACTGATCTAAAATAAAGATCATCATCATCAAAAAAGTAATCCACTAAATCAGTAAAAAATTGAGCCTTTGAGGGAGATACCTTTGTCCACTTAATCTCGAAGTAAGGGCTTAGCCCGTGCTTAACTTTAATCTCTTTGATGCGCGCAGAAATCTCCTGAACTTTTGCCGTTGGACACCAAACGCTACCGATAACCATCGCGCGCTGCTTATCGTTCTGCAGATGGCAGCTTTCATCACAATATACGCTGTATCCGCTCATATTGTCCGAATGACCTCATTAGTTATTCCGCTCTTATAGCAAGTTTTCTCGTTAAGAACCAAAAAAAGCCCGCCAGCCTAACGGCTGACGGGCTTTCGCGTCCGGTATCCGGGGAGGACTTAAGCGGACGGCTTACCAGCTGGTGACGACGGCGCCCTTGAACTTCTCTTCCACAAAGGCTTTCACCTCGGGCGAACGATAGGCCTGCACCAGTTTGGCGTATTCGGGCCTGTCCTTGTCCTGGCTGCGCACGGCGATGATGTTCACATAGGGCGATTTCGGCGTCTCGATGGCGATCGAATCGCGCTTGGGGTTGAGGCCGGCGGGGATCGCGTAGTTGGTGTTGATCACGGCGGCATCCAGCTCGTCGAGTGCACGTGGCAGCTGGGCGGCATCGAGCTCCACGATCTTCAGCTTCTTCGGGTTCTCGGCGATATCCAGCGGGGTCGCCTTCAGGCCGGCATCGGGCCGCAGCTTGATCAGGCCGGCCGATTCCAGCACCAGCAGGGCGCGGCCGCCATTGGTGGGATCGTTGGGGATGCCGATGCGCGCGCCGCTGGCCAGATCGCCGATGGCCTTCACCTTCTTGGAATAGGCGCCCATCGGGAAATTGACCGTGTAGCCGATATTGCTGAGCTTGTAGCCGCGATCCTTGATCTGCGCCTCCAGATACGGGAGATGCTGGTAGGAATTCACATCCAGGTCGCCGGCATTCAATGCGGCATTGGGCTGCACGTAATCGCTGAATTCCACGATCTGGATTTTCAGGCCGTCCTTCTCGGCCACCTTTTTCACCACCTCGAAGATTTCCGCATGGGGGCCGGCGGTGACACCGACCTTGATCGGCTTGTCCTGCGCCAGAGCTGGCGTGGCGATGAAGGCCGCGACGGCAAGGGCGGCGAAACTGCGACGGTTCAACATGGTGTTTTTCCTTTTCTGTGTGGGGAGGCTGAACAAAAAACTCAACGATGGCTGAGGCGGCGCACCAGGCGGTCGCCGGCTGACTGCACGCCCTGCACGAAGACAATCAGGACAGCGACGACGGCCAGCATCACCTCGGGCAGGAAACGCTGGTAGCCATAGCGGATGCCGATATCGCCTAAGCCGCCGCCGCCCACCGCACCCGCCATGGCGGAATAGCCGATCAGGCTGACCAGCGTGATGGTGAGGCCGGCGACAATGCCCGGCAGGGCTTCGGGCAGCAGCACCTTGATGACGATCTGCAACGGCGTCGCGCCCATGGCCTCGGCCGCCTCGATCAGGCCGGCCGGCACCTCACGAAGGGCGGTTTCCACCAGGCGGGCGATGAAGGGGATGGCGGCGATGGTGAGCGGCACGACCGCTGCCAGCGTGCCGATCGAGGTGCCCACCACCAGCCGCGTGAAGGGGATCACCGCCACCATCAGGATGATGAAGGGCGTGGAGCGCGCCGCATTCACGATCAGCCCGAGCGCGCGGTTGAGCGGCACATTCTGCAGGATGCCGCCGCGGTCGGTGAGGATCAGCACCACGCCGAGCGGGATGCCGAAGGCGGCGCCGATGCCGCCCGAGACGCCGACCATCACCAGCGTCTCGAGCAGACCGTCAAACAGCAATTCGATCAGGGCGGACGACATGGTTCAGATCCTCGACATGAAGCTGGCGGGTTGCCAGAAAACTGCGGGCGGCGGCAAGCTGGGCCTCGTTGCCGCGGGCCTGCACGACCATGACGCCGAAGGGGCGGCCCTGGATCTCGTCGATCCGGCCATGCAGGATATTGAGGTCGATATTCAGGTTGCGGGACAGTTCGGCAATCACCGGCTCGTCGGCATGCGGGCCGGTAAAGAGAATCCGCCACAGGCCGGCATCGGCATGCCGGGGGTCGGCGGCGATGCGCTTTTCCAGCGCCGGCGGCAGGGCGAAGCCGATCAGATCGGCCACGAAGCTGCGCGTGGTGGCATGCTGCGGCCGGGTGAAGACATCGAAGGTCTCTCCCTGCTCGATCACGCGGCCCTGCTCCATCACGGCGACGCGGTCGGCGATTTCCTTCACCACCGCCATCTCGTGGGTGATCAGCACCACGGTCAGCTTCAGCCGGTCGCGGATATCCTTGATCAGCGCCAGGATCTGCTCTGTGGTTTCGGGATCGAGCGCCGAGGTGGCCTCGTCGCAGAGCAGTACTTTCGGATCGGTGGCCAGCGCACGGGCAATACCGACGCGCTGTTTCTGGCCGCCGGAGAGCTGCGCCGGATAACGGTCGGCCTTATCAGTCAGGCCGACCAGGTCCAGCAAAGGCCCGACTTTGGCCTTGATCGTGGCGCGGTTTTCGCCACGCAGTTCCAGCGGCAGGGCCACGTTGTCGAACACGCTGCGCGCCGACAGCAGGTTGAAATGCTGGAAGATCATGCCGATGTCGCGCCGGGCGGCGCGCAGCTCGGATGCTTTCAGCTGGGTGAGGTCGCGGCCGGCGACGATCACGCTGCCCTCGGTGGGCCGTTCCAGCAGGTTGATGCAGCGGATCAGCGTGGACTTGCCGGCGCCGCTACGGCCGATCACGCCGAAGATTTCGCCCGCCGCGATCTCCAGGCTGACATCGCGCAGGGCCTCGACGCTGCCCGACGCGCCGGCAAAGCGCTTGGTGAGGTGACGCAATTCGATCATGGACAACGATCCTTCAGCGGTCGAAGGGCAGGAAACTCAGCCCGATCAGGTCGCCGCCCTGGTTCCATTCACGCCCATGCCATTCCGGCGGCAGGGCCAGCGGATCGGTGAGCGAAGCCGGAGCGGCGTCGCCAGGATTGTCGTTGGCGGCGAGCTGCAGCCGTTCGGGCGCGAGGAAGGCGCCGAAAGCGGCCTGCAGGCGATGGGCAAAACCGGGCCGGCGCCGGCTGCGCCCATGGCGGGTGATGTGGGTAGGCACTTCGTTGGCCGGCGCCAGAAGCAGGAACTCGGTCATGGCTTACCTCCAGGACTGAGACGGGTGGGAAAAACCGCGGCGGCGTGCCGCGTTGTCGTTGGCGGCCAGCAGGTCGCGGGCGGCGCGTTCGGCATCGGTGCTGCGGCGGAACAGCTGCTGCTCCAGGGCGGCGAATTGCGGCGCGGATGCGAAAAAGCGGAAACCGCCGCGTTCGCGGATCACCACACCGGCGGCCTCGCCGGCCGCCTCGATCAGATAGGCTTCACTCATGGGAACATCTCCGTTGGCCGGCCCTGCTTAAGGGGCGTGGCTTTCAATCGCTGGACTTAAGAAACGCGGTTGGATCGGCGCGTGGTCAGCGACAACAACAGAGACGGGTTTTGCGGATGCAGGTGCGGATCATGGGTCACTCCGGACTTTTCATTCGGGCCCACGACTTCCGCCGTGGCGCTTTAGCATTGGTGTCGCGGTGCAAGCTGCCCCTCAAATCCCGCGGTGCGGCCAAAGCCGACGCCCCTATATTCCACAGTGAAAAGCACAGGTCAAGTTTAATTCACATGGTTTTATGATGATAGCGCATGGCTCATGCGTGGAATCAGCATGGCTGGCTGCCAAGCCGATGATTTGCATCAATTTTCAGGAGATTTCGGGCGGGGTCGGCCCGGCAATGCCCCATTGTACCGGACCGACCACAAATCCCGACACGACCAGCAGAGTGTCGGGACCGACCTAAGAAACCGCCCCGGCTGCAGGGAAGCAGTGGCGCGATGGGCCTGAGTATATGCGAATGATTTTCAATTACAAGACTCATCGGCAGGCCGGCGAAAGATTTTTTGCGCCCCGCGTAACCGGCGGCCATGGCATGATTCCTCCAGAACAGGCAGCGGCGGACACATCGTGACGAACCAGCTTCCGGCAACCCGGGAAACCGTATCGCAGCCGCGCCTGCGGCGGATGCTGGATTACTGGGAAGGCCTGCGCCGCCACGGCGCCCTGCCCGCCCGCGCCGATATCGATCCGCTGGATTTTCCCTGGATGCTCGGCAGCGTCTCGCTGGTCGAGGTGCATGAGGGCGACAACGGCCTCCGCCGCTATCGCGTTCGCCTCGTGGGCACCGACACCACCGCGCGCTTCGGCTACGAAGCCAGCGGACTCTGGCTGGATGAGTTGCCCGAGCCGGACTATGCCGCGCATATCACCGCGATGTTCGACGAGGTGGTGCGTCTGGCCCGCCCGATGGTGGAACGGCCGGACATGATGATCGATGGCCGGGTCTACAATTACGAAGTGCTGCGCCTGCCGCTGGCGAATGACGGCATACACCCCGACATGCTGCTGCTGGCCGCCGATTTCTTCGATTCCGATATCTGATCAGGGATGCAGCCGCAGGCCCTTCACGGCCTTGTCGACGCCCTTGCGCTCGCCATGCAGCCCCAGCCCGACCCAGTCCTGCGCCACCGGATCGCCCTCGGCGAAGACGGCGCGGTTGGCCGCGTCATGACCGGTGGTGAACATCGCTTCCACATAGGGCGCGATGGTCAGGCCCTGGGCCAGCGCGCGGTCATGCACCCGCCGCAGGTCATCCAGTCCGCCGGTGAAAACCAGGATCGGCTGGCCGCACAGGGCAGTATAGCGGCGGCCGGCAGCATCCAGATAAGCCTGACCGATGCAGCCGGGAATGGCGGCGGCGAGTCCGCTGGCCAGGAAAGCCGTCACGTTCAGCTTCTGCCAGACGGCCAGGTCCGCGCGCACTGCAATCGCGATCTTGGTCTCGAACGCCATCTTCGTTTCCGACACATTTTCCTCCTGCTGTTGCCGGAGGGAAGATGGCGTCAGGCCGGAATGTTGTCTGGAAGATTTGTGCAGAGGCGGCGATAGGCCGCCGGCGTCATGCCATAGGCGCGCCGGAACCAGCGGCCCAGATGGCTCTGGTCGGCGAAACCGGTGGCGGCCGCCACCGCTGCTGGCATGGCGCCGCCGGCCAGCATCCGGCGGGCATGACTGAGCCGCCGCTGCACCAGATAGGCATGCGGGGCCAAACCATAGGCGGCCTTGAAACTGCGGCTGATCCGGAACCGGTCGGCGCCCAATTCATCGGCCATGGTCTGCAGGCCAAGATCGGTACCGAAGGCATCATCCATCATGGCCCGTGCCCGCTTTGCCAGGCGCGGCGCCTGCGCCGGTGCGATGCGGCCTTCGCCACGCTGTCGCCACAACAGGGCGACCACATGATCCAGCGCCGCCTCGCGGGCCATGCGGGTGTCGGGCGCGGCAACCTGGCGCCAGGCGGCGAGGATGGCACGCGCCAGGGCCGGGTCATCCGTCAGCGTGGCGGGAAAACCGAGAACCGCCGCGCCATCGGCAACATCGGCATGCAAAGCCGCCGCATCGCGCAGTCAGGCGGGATCGAAATACAGCATCGCATAGACGAAGCCGCCGCTGGCGCCGGCTTCGCCATCATGGGTCTCGCCCGGTTCCATCAGGATCACGCGGCCGGGTGTGCTGCGCACCAGCCGGCGGCGGCACCGGAATTGCTGCAGCCCCCGCTCGGTGACACCGACCAGCACCTGGTCATGGAAATGCGGATCGTAGGCATGGCTGTGGAAGGCGGCGCGCACCGCTTCCGTGCCGCTGACGCTGTCGCGGGCGAAGCGGAACCAGTCCCTGGGATCTGCGCCGGTCATGCGGCGGCAGTCTAGCCGCCGCAATGCCGCCCGGCTACTTGATCACGCCGCAGGCGATGCGGCCGCCGCCGCCGCCCAGCGGTGCGGGCTGGTCGCTGTAATTGTCGCCGCCGGCATGGATCATCAGCGCATGGCCGGACAGGTCGCTCACCTTCAGCCGCGGTGCAATCACCGGCAGCGTCGCTGTGCCGTCCCCATTGACCACCAGCGGCGGCAGGTCGCCCAGATGCCCCATGCGGTTATGCGGCCCGTGATGCCGGCCGGTACGGCGCGGATCGTAATGCCCGCCGGCGGCCATGCCGGCCGCCATCTGCCCGTTCGGCCCGGGCCCCGGCCCGCAATCGGGTTTTTCATGCAGGTGGAACCCATGCGGCCCCGGCGGCTGCAGGTCGGCCAGCGCCGGGCTGAGCATCAGGCCCTGGGGCGTGTCCTTGGCCGCGATGGTGCCGATCTTGGCGCCCACGCCGCCGGCCGTGATGGCATGGATGTCGATGGTCTTCTCGGCGGCCCGCGCCGGACCGGCCGACAGGGCGGCGGCACCGGTGAGGGCTGCGGCGAGAGTCAGGGGCAGGATCAGAACGCGCTGCATGTCGTTTCCTCCTCGGGCGGATTGCCCTTTCCAACAGATATGCGGCGGGAAAGGTCCGGCAAGCGGAGGAAAGGGGCAAAAAAAGACGGGCGGGGTTGCCCCCGCCCGTCCGGTCGGCCAGCCAAAGCCGGCGATCAGGTGTTCATCGAGTCGAAGAAATCCGCGTTGGTGCGGCTGTGCTTGATCTTGTCGAGCAGGAATTCCATCGCGTCCTGGCCGCCCATCGGCATGAGGATACGACGCAGCACCCACATCTTGGCCAGCACGCCCTTGTCGACCAGCAGCTCTTCCTTGCGGGTGCCCGACTTGGTGATGTCGATGGCCGGGAAGGTGCGCTTGTCGGAGAGCTTGCGGTCGAGGATGATTTCCGAATTGCCGGTGCCCTTGAACTCTTCGAAGATCACTTCATCCATGCGCGAGCCGGTATCGATCAGCGCGGTGGCGATGATGGTGAGCGAGCCGCCCTCTTCGATATTACGCGCGGCGCCGAAGAAGCGTTTCGGCCGCTGCAGGGCGTTGGCATCCACACCGCCGGTCAGCACCTTGCCCGAGGAGGGCACCACGGTGTTGTAGGCGCGGGCCAGGCGGGTGATCGAGTCGAGCAGGATCACCACGTCGCGCTTGTGTTCGACCAGGCGCTTGGCCTTTTCCAGCACCATCTCGGTGACCTGCACGTGGCGGCTGGCCGGCTCGTCGAAGGTGGAGGAAATCACCTCGCCCTTCACCGTGCGCTGCATGTCGGTCACTTCTTCCGGGCGCTCGTCGATCAGCAGGACGATCAGGTAGACTTCCGGATGGTTGTGGCTGATGGCATGGGCGATGTTCTGCAGCAGCATCGTCTTGCCGGTGCGCGGCGGCGCCACGATCAGCGAACGCTGGCCCTTGCCCTGCGGCGAGATCAGGTCGATCACGCGGGCCGAGACATCCTTCTTCGGCGCGGCCGAGATCAGCTTCTCGCGCTTGCCCTCGCCGCCGCGGCTCTTGATGGTCGGCGTCTTGGCGGCGGCGGCGGCCGGCGCGGCAGCGGCCGGTTCCTCGGCGGCATCCGGCATTTCCATGCGCAGGCGCTCGGTCGGATAGAGCGGCGTCAGGTTGTCGAAATGCACCTTGTGGCGGCTCTGCTCGGGGTCTTCGTAATTGATCGTGTTGACCTTGAGC